>CAYGSO010000022.1:0-61084 GCA_964352445.1 uncultured Pseudohongiella sp.
ATGGTTTGTACTGGGTTGGTTTTGGTGGGTGTTTGCTTAGTGCATAGGCCAGTGTCCGGCAGTTGATTCAATGACCCGCCGTGAATACGTCCATGTAGGCTTGGCGCCCGCTCCCTGCGGGCGACAGTCATTGAATCAACCGCCGCACTCTGGCTTGGTGGTGCAGTGGCTATTCTTTTTGATTGATTGTCGATTGGGGTTTGTATCGAGCTATTTTTGGACGGGTTTGATCAACGCTTGATCATCTTGGTCTATTTTTTAGTTTTCAGTCGGGGTGTTGTGGGTGAATTAAGCGGTGAAAGGGTAATGAATTGGCTAGGGTACGTCTGCTATAGTACGGCGTCAGATAATTGAGCTGGTTTAATTGGGAGAGGTCATGAAAATATCATTATTGGGGTTTGCGGCGGCTGCGCTTTTTAGCGGCAGTGTGTTGGCGGCTGAAGCGGTAGATCCATCGTTAGAGGGGATTACTAACTTTCGACAGTACAGTGCAACGTTTGCCAGTTCTGGTCAGCCTACGAAGGAGCAGTTTACGGCGATCTCGGAGCAGGGTTTTGAGCGGATTGTGTATATTGCATTTACGAACAATGCGAATGCGTTGCCAGATGCCGATCAGGTGGTGAAGGGGTTGGGCATGGAGTATATGCATGTGCCGGTGGATTTTAATAACCCTCTGCCAGCTGATTTTTATGCATTTGCAGACTCTATGCAGCGAGATACATCTAAGAAGACTTTGCTGCATTGCCAAGTTAATGCGCGGGCGACGGCATTTAGTTTTCTGTATCGGGTTATTTTTGAAGATGTCCCAGTCGCTGAGGCCAAGGCAGATATGAACACTGTATGGCAGCCAAATGAAGTATGGCGGGATTTTATCTTTACTGTGCTTGCCCAAAACGATGTTTCTCCAGAATGTGAAGGCTGTGATTGGACGCCGCCACCTCCTAGGGAGCAGTAAGACTTACGTCTTAGAGTTTTAAGGCAATAAAAAAGGCGAGCATTATGCTCGCCTTTTTTGTTTCGGTTATAGGCTTAGATTAATCAGAGCCGCTTTGGTCTACGTTCTTCCAAGTGTAGAATCCCATAAACATTTCTTCCCAGCTTTGCTCGCCCCAAGTGATTTCAGCGTTAGGATCTGGGTTATATGGATTTTGCGATGAGTTATCAAACGCACCAGTTGCCACTATCTTGGTGCCAGCGGGCACTAAAAGAGGGGTCTCTAGCTCGTGGGCTAACTGCCAGTTGAATGAGTAGGCAGGAACTGACAGCAGTGTTTCTTCTGTGCCGTCTGGGTACTGTGCTACAAAACTCATGCGCTTGCCGCGGAAATGCATGTGTGGCATGAGGCTGTGGATCTCGGCCTCTTCCTTCACGTAAGTCACTAGCTGCATTTCGTGGTCTTTAGATTGGGCAGGGATGGAGATTGAGAAGGCATTGCCAACCCCTCCACCCATGCGCTCTTTCGGTACTTCACCATCGGGGTAGAAGTAGATGCCAATTTCGGTGGCATCAGTGGTCTCTTTGCCTGAGGTGGTGTAGTGCATTTGCAGGTTTAGTTTGGTGCCTGCTTTAAGCAGTCCGCCGACGCCTTCTGGGTTCAGCTGTACGGCATTGCCCGGTGCATAGCCAGCGACGCTGCCCTGATCAGGGTCGCCGCCGCCAAGGAGGGTGCTGACGTCTATTTCTGGGTTTTCTCTGAAGATTTTATCAATATCTGGACGTCCGCCACTGGCTACGGCGGCGAATAGTTCAGTGCGAACTGCTAATGCTCGCTCTTCAGGTAGGCTGTTAATTGCTGCGAACAGCGCTTGCTGCGGATCCGCGGCGCCGCCAGGGGCAACCACTGTCGTGATGATGTGGTGAAGCACTTCAGGTGATCCTGGAGAGACTTCGCTGCCACGTATCCAAACATCTTTTTCTAATCCTAAGTCGATAGGGATGTCCATGTAGTCAACTACGCCAGTTGCTGGAATAGTTTGTGGTGGCACTTTGACTATCATATCCGGCTCGCCCAGTGACCACTTGCTTTCAGGCCAGACTAAGGCAGCTAATGGGTCGGCATCGCCATCGACGGCCGAACCTGAATCTACCCAGCGCACCAGTTTTTGCATTTCTTCGTCGCTGAGGTTCATTTCATTTTTCATTTTGTGACCGACCTTGTTGTCGATCTGACCAGGAGGCATGCGCTTTGTCATGACGACTTCGCGGATCATTGGCGACCAGCCTTGAACTGCTAATTTGCTATCCATGGCGAAGGGGGCGATACCGCCTTCGCGGTGGCAAGAGGCGCAGTTTTCAGCAATGATTGGCGCGATGTCGTTGGTGTAAGAAAGCTCGCTATGGGCGTCTTGGTTCATGAATTGAATTGCCGTGCCATTTGCTGCCACGCTGACAAGATCTGAGTTTTGACCCTTCATGGCAGAGTCTATGCTGGCTTCCATTTCGCTGGAAATGGGGCCGCGGTACAGCACTTCAAATGATTTGGGATTGTAGACAACGGCCTGATCGAGCTGCTGGATTCCAAGCATTTCGGTGACCAACTGAGCATCATCCATGAGCACAGGGAACTCAGCGCCCGCTGCATTTAGCTGTGTTGCGATTTTGCTACGGTCTGTTTCGAGGCCGGGGTTCATTAGGAAAAAAGCGACCCCGAGGTCTTTATATTTAGACGCCAGCGCTGAAAACTCGCCGAGTTCGCTGTCAGCGCTAAAAGGCATAATTACAGCGGCGCTGTGGTCGTCGTACCATGCCATATGTTGAAAGGCACCCTTGTGGTCGATCAGGGCGAAATCCCCAACCCGCTCTCCGGCTTGCGCCGCTACGGCCGTTAGTGCGATGGCTGCTGATAAGGTTAATGCTAAAGATTTTTTCACGAATTGCTCCCCTTAAAAGATGTGAATAGTGAATGGGAAAGTCTCACATGCTTAGTTTTAGTGTACTCAATTTGTTCTCGATTGCAGCCCTTTTCTGGAGATTTTGTTACTCATTTTCTCATTTTTTCTTAAACCTAGATAAAACAATAGGTTAGAGCTAGTTTCGGGCTTTAGAATAGGTGGGCAGAAGCGGTTCGGCGCAAGAGCATCACGCTTAGAACGGCAAGCCTTTGTACTGATTAGTTACTGATTTTTAAAACGCTGTATTTGTAGGGCAAAGCCTGCTGGGAGCAGGGCTAAATGGGTGTCAGCCAATGGCGTTATTGCTGCGGCTTGAGTTGAGCGGGGCTGCGATAATTGTGATAGCTTCATGGCCTGTTGTTGCAGGCAGTTTAGTGGCGTGAGAGGTTTAAATGTACGAAGAAAATTTGTTGATAAACGCGCTGTACTACTTAGCAGCAGCAGTGATCGCTGTTCCTCTATTTAAGAAATTGGGTCTCGGCTCAATTCTTGGTTATCTGTGTGCAGGGGTGGTGTTGGGGCCACATGCCTTGGGTCTAGTGTCTGACCCGGAAGAAGTGCTGCATTTCGCTGAGTATGGAGTGATTCTGCTGCTCTTTATTATTGGCTTAGAATTGGCGCCTACCAAGCTGTGGATTATGCGCGGCCAGATCCTGCTGATTGGTGGCAGCCAGCTACTGGTGTCCGCTGTCATTCTGTGTGGTTTGTTCCTGTTGCTTTCGCTCTCGGTTGATCAATCTGTTGTTCTAGGTTTAACCCTTGGGCTGTCTTCGACCGCCTTTGCGATTCAATTAATGAGCGAAGAACATATTCTGGCGTCTCCCCTAGGTCGCAAAGGCTTCTCTATTCTCTTGCTGCAAGACTTGGCGGTGATTCCCATTTTGCTGTTGGTGGGCGTGCTGGCGCAGAGCGACCTCAACGCCGCGGAGGCGGTGCCCTGGTATCTCTCGGTGGCTGCGGTGATCGCGGTGCTATTGTTTGGTCAATACGGACTCAACTCATTGCTGACAGTGGTTGCACAAACCAATATACGGGAAATTATGACAGCGGCTAGTTTGCTGATTGTTATAAGTGTTGCGGTGTTAATGGAGACGGTTGGTTTGTCGATGGGGCTAGGGGCATTCTTAGCGGGGATCATGTTGGCCAATTCAGACTTCCGACACCAGCTCGAGTCAGATATAGAGCCGTTTAAAGGCATCTTATTGGGTTTGTTTTTTATTGCCGTTGGCATGACTATAAATCTGTCCCTTCTTATTGAAAACCCGCTGCTAATGATACTGGCTGCACTGACTCTTATTCTAATTAAGACTTCGGTCATCGTCGCAATACTTAGGTGGCGCCATGTGTCACTAAAGGAAAGTTTTCAATTAGGTTTGATGCTTTCCCAAGGCGGTGAATTCGCTTTCGTGGTCTTGTCAGAGGCCTCTCAGGTAGGATTAGTTGGTATTGAAATATCAGAGCAAATTACTTTAATTGTGGGTCTTTCTATGGCGATGACATCGCCCTTTGTTGTCGCCCATCGAAAACTTTGGCGTAGCCGAAGTGAAACTCAACCCACAAAAGATGGCCATTGGGACACCCACGAACCTGAAGTAATCATTGCGGGCTTTGGGCGCTTTGGCCAAATCACCGGACGTATGTTGGCAGCCAAGCATATTCCTTTTACGGCAATGGATAAGAACTCCACCCACGTCGAATTTGTAAAACAGTTTGGTAACCGAATCTTCTTTGGCAATATGACGCACTTAGATCTCATGCGTGCGGCAGGGATTAAGCATGCAAAGATATTGCTGGTGGCTATTGATAACGCCGAGGAATCTCTTGAAATAGTGGATCTAGCGAAAGAGCAAAACCCGAGACTGCGGATTATTGCCAGAGCCATCGATAGAGCCCATGCCAGGCAATTGCTTACCCGCGGGGTGGAGAGTGTAATTCGAGACACCTTTGCAAGTAGTTTAGAAGCCGCGTCCAGCACGCTTGAGTATTTGGGGTATACCGAGGGGCAAGCGCTGGAGATTACGGATATGTTCCGTAAACACGATGAAAGCATGTTGATCAAATCGATTGAGCATTTGGACAATCCTGAAGAACTCTCGAGAATGGCGAGGCAGGGAAGGGCAGAACTGCAAAATCTGTTTGAAAACGATAATTTACCTTAACGCCCTTTGGGATTATTGCCGGGTAAATACTCAAACCGAGGGAGTAGGTGAACCGCGGTAGGGCGATTGGCGCTAATTGCCATTTTGCGAATTGGCACTTTATAAATTGTAAACGTTGCTTGCTAGGTTCTCACTTAGCTCCCTGCGAGTGAGTTCTCTACTAGTGAGTTCCCTAGGAGGGAGTTCCCTGCTAGTTAATACCCTGCTAGTTAATACCGTACTAGAAGGTTCTGACAAGTTTAGGCTTTTCAGCAACCGCATCGGCAACAGCCGGTCCGGGTGCGGCTGTTTTCAAAGCTTGACCTAGGGCAAAACCCTTTGCCGCTTAAATCCTTCGAAAATTGAGCGTTGCCATTAGTGTTTCCTTGACAGTTTGCAGCTTATTAGGGAATTCGGCCGGTTGGGTGATCCCAAGACCCAAGCGATAGCGTATAATTGATCATCTCCTGCAGGGCCCATTATTTCGATATCGCCTCTACGCAGTTCTAACTCAATCAAACACGCTGGCCTAAACCTTATGACAAAAGCAGTAATACTTCTTAATCTGGGAACTCCTTCTGAGCCAACCACCAAAGGGCTGAGGAATTTTTATAAGTACTTTTTCTCAGACCCATTTGTGTTCGACTTTAATCCGGTGGGCCGCTGGCTGCTGCGCAACCTGATCATCATTCCGTTTCGGGCACCAAAGACCGCTAAAGACTATGCAGATATCTGGATGGAAGGCGGCTCGCCGTTGAAGGTGTATGCCGATCGGCTACAAGCTAGCCTACAGACAATGTTCGACGACGCTGGGGAAGATGTTAAAGTGTTTAATGGCATGGCGTACAGCAAGCCATTTGTTTGGGATGCTGTGGCTGAGGTTAAGTCACAGGGCATTACCGAAATTTTGGCCCTGCCGTTGTTTCCGCAGTTTTCCACTGCAACCACGGCGTCAGTGTTTCATGAAGTGAAACAGCAGGTAGCCAAGTGGGAAACACCGCCCAAGGTTCAGTTTGTTAATGACCTTTACAGTGAGCCTGCGTTCATTCGGGCGTGGTCTATTTTAATCGCCAAACACCTCGAGTTGAGCGACTATGACCATGTGATATTTAGCTATCACGGCCTGCCTGAAAAAACTATTAAGAAGTTTGACCCTGAAGACTACTGCAAGTTTGGTGAGTGTTGTAACACTATCACTGATAAGAATGCCTTATGCTACCGAGCCCAATGTGTGCAAACCACTGCCGGCATAGTAGACGCGTTGGGCTGGTCTGAGGATAAGTACTCAATCGCCTTTCAGTCTCGGTTCGGCAAGCAACCTTGGATCCAACCCTACCTCGATGAGCACATCATCAAGCTGGTGGAACAAGGCATTAAAAAGGTGGCCGTAGTTACCCCCTCGTTCATCTCAGACTGCTTAGAAACCATCCATGAGATTGGCATAGAATACCACGAGGAATTCATGGCAGCAGGGGGCGAAATATTTACCCTCGTACCAAATTTAAACGACGATCCTGCTTGGTTTGGTTCGGTGCACGAGATTGCCAAGAAACACTTAGCTATTATGGCGTAACCCCTGGGAGCAGACTCAATGACGTTTCGAAACTGCGTCTCTGAGTAATGGATCTCGGTTGAGGATTTAAACTCAAATACTTTTGGGTCAAGCGCTTTGTTGGTGCAGTATCTGTGTTATCTTTAGTTTCTTCATAATATCTTCCGATGCCGACTCTGCATATATTTAATCAGTGTATGCGCAGCACTGGTGATTTATGCTACAAACACAGATTGTGCGCTGGCTGACAGGCTGGCGCGAACCAAAAAATAACTAAGTAGCATATAAGTGTTTATTGTTAATCACATTCTTTATCTTTGGAATGGTGGGTTGGATCCCCAGCTGGCCAATCCGATCACCTTGCGTGAGCGCAGAACCATCGCTAGCACCATTTTTATGGTGCTTCCGGTTGCTGTGTTTCTGATCATTTCGAATCTTTACACAGGCGGCGAGCGAGACAATATTGCCATTGCTGCGGCCACTGTCATCGTTATTCTCAGCCTCTATATTCAAGCCTATTTCAAATCTGCAGTGGTTGCCGCCCAGCTGCCTATTCTTGCGTATTGGATAGTGATGAGTTACGCCTTGCTGTCCGTGGGAGTGTCTGGCAACACCTGGGCCTGGCTGCTGTGCTTGCCGGTGATTGCGATGCTGGTTACAGGGCGGCTCGCTGGTGTGGTATGGGCGGTAATTTGCGTGCTAACCCTTTGGGCATTTGCGATATTGGAGTTGCAGGGCGTTGAATTTGAGTTTGCAGAGACCGTGGGCTCGGTATCCCCCATTGCGTTAGCAACCGAGGCGACCCTTGTCTTAGCCATGCTTACCGCCGCCGCCCTGGTTTTTCGCAATGGCCAAGTGAAAGCCGAAGCCAGACTTAACGACACGGTGAAACAGTTAGAAAAAGAGGTGCACGACCGAACTCTGGCGGAAAATGAAGCCAAACAGTCTGAGCAGGCTAAGTCTACTTTTTTAGCGGCCATGAGCCATGAGCTGCGGACGCCTCTAAACGGAGTTATTGGCGCATCGCAATTACTGGCGCAAGGTGAGCTGCCGAGCAAGAAGAGAGAGCTGGTGGAAGTGGTAATGCAAAGCAGCGAAACCCTGCTGGAGCTAATAAATAATGTACTGGACTTATCGCGTCTGGATTCCAATGAAGTAGCGATGGAATCCATACCGGTCAATATGCGTGAATTGATGTCGTCCACGCTGGCGCCTTTGAGTTTCCAGGCCCGCGAGAAATCGGTCAATTTTTCGTTGATTGTTGAAGACGATATTCCGGAATTTGTAGCAGGTGACCCAACACGATTACGGCAGATAGTGCTTAATTTAGTGGGAAATGCGGTTAAGTTCACTAACTCTGGCGAGGTGTCGGTTATCTTAGATACCGCTTTGGATCGACTGCGGCTGCGTATAAACGATACCGGTATCGGCATCGCCAAACACGCTCAAGCTAGCTTGTTCGAGCCCTATGTCCAAGCTGATGTCGCGACCATGCGTAAATTTGGCGGTTCCGGTTTGGGCCTGACCATTGTTAAAAAACTAGTCTCCTCTATGGACGGCAAAATTGTGGTGCAGTCAGTGCCCGGGCGGGGCTCTACCTTTACTGTGTTCCTGCCCCTGAAGAAGTCGGCACCGCCGCGCCCGGTCACCACCCGGCAGAAAGAGATGACATTGCCTAAGCTATCTATCGTTGTAGCAGATGACAATGCAGTGAACAGGATGATCCTGTCGCAAATGCTGGAACAAGATGGCCATGATGTGGTCACCATGTCCAACGGTAAGGAAGTGGTTGAATACCTGCCAGACCATCGGGTTAGCGTGATTCTGATGGACCTGCAAATGCCTGTGCTCGATGGGGTGTCGGCACTGCGTAAAATTAGAGCGATGCCTGGCATCCGTTCAAAAACCCCAATCATCGCTGTGACAGCCAATGTCAGTATGGAGAATCCAGCCCAGCTCAAAGCAGCGGGAATGACTGGCTTCCTGTCGAAACCTTTCCGCCAGTCAGAGCTACGTGATGCTCTTCGTAAAGCTATTGCACCTAACCCAAATGCCTTAGGCTAGGGCGCGCGAAAAGTTTAGATCGGTTTAACACCAAATCATGATTTGTATCAATTTCCGTTTGCCTGCCTTGGTTATGCTACTCCTGTACTTACACATTACTTAGGGAGAATAATCATGGCTATGCATGTTGAAGACGGTGTAAATGTTCATGTCAGAGAAGCGAGATTGGTGCCGGTTGTGGCAACGATATTCGGACTTTACGTCTGCATTATGGCCGGGTCGTATCTGTTGGGAAATTACGTATTTTAAATGCCTAAACGAGGCTAGACCGGTTGCGGACTGAGTGTTTGCCAGCAGGCTTACCCTGAATTAGAAAGGCAGGGCAGGGTAAGGCTAGATCGGTGGTATCACTACCGTTGCGGCAATAAAAAAAGGGGAAGGCTTTTCAGCCTTCCCCTTTTTTTATTTCGACGTTGACCGCCGCAACCGGCGCAAGAACTAGGCGCTAATGGCGCGCCTTACTAAGTTCTGCATCAAAGGTACTTTGAAACCATTGTGAGCGAGCTCTCTGGCGCCTTGGGTTGCCATGGAAGCAACCGCTTCCGCTGTCGCGCTTGTCTTGGCTTTGCCGCGAATGGCGTTTTCTACATTCTCGACTCGCCGTGGAGTGCAAGCAACGGCGCCGCAGACAATACGTGAATCTTCAATATTGCCATTGCTAACCTTAAATGCAGCGGCCACATTGACCAAGGAAAAATCCCAGACATTGCGATCAGCAACTTTCTCAAAGTAGAACGTTGCATTGGCCCAGGTGTTTGGAACCCGCACTGCCGTTAGAATTTCACCCGGCTGTAAAACCGTTGTGTTTTCGATGTCCAGGGCAGGCCCCACAAAGTAGTCTTGAGCCGACACTACGCGCTCGCCATCTAGGCTGCGAATTACCATAGTGGCATCAAGTGCAACTAGGGCAGGGGCAGTATCCGAGGCGCTCGCTGCGACGCAGCGGCTTGCATCAAATAGTGAATGCTCCCGATTCATACCTTGGGGGGTGTCGGCGTAGCACAGGTTGCCGCCAGCGCGATAGCAAGACAGTCCGCGGCGGTAATACCAGCAGCGAACATCTTGGGAAATATTGCCACCCAAAGTGCCTATGTTGCGGATTTGCGGACTCGCAACCACGGCTGCAGCGTCAGACAGCACCGAGTAACGGGCTTTAATCAGTGGGTTTTCAGAAATCTCGGTTAGCGTCGAAAGGGCGCCGATTTCAATTCCGTCGGCGGTTTCGCGTACGCCACGAAGGGCCTCAATTGCGCTTAAATCAATCAAGGCATCCGTAGTTTTGGCGCGGTCTTTAAGCCAGCCGTAAGTGTCCTGGCCACCGCCCACTAACCAGCCGCGTTCGGCTAGGCGTCCAGCAATTGCCAGGGCGTCTTCTACCTGCACCGGTTGGTACAGTTCCATATTTGGCATAACGTCATGTGATGGCATAGCTAACTAACCTCAGAAAGTGTTTGTTTTCAGTGACTTGGAGCTGTAAGACTTGCCAGCCAAGTGATTAACGATCATGTCTGTGGTAGTTGGTGCTGTATTAAACAGGTGGCCATCAAGCGCATCTGAAATCGCGCTGGCAAGTGCTGCGGCTGCAGCGCCTTGAGTTGGCTCGCCAATACCACGTCCGCCGGTTGGGTTTTGCGGATCAGGGATATTCACCGCACCCATCCGCGTCTCCACTGGAACGTCTTTATTTGTGGGTGGTTTGGATTGATACAGCCCCGTATTGGCCGGTAGGCCATTTTGCGGATCGTACACATGACGCTCTAATGCCGCCATGCCAATTCCCCAAACCATGCCGCCGCGCATGGCGTTGTCAAAGTTTTTAGGATGCACAACCGTGCCGCAGTCGGCGATCGCCGCATAATCGGTAATCTCAAACTTACCGGTGCCGGTATCTAGCTCAATCTCGCAGAACCCCACCAGAATGCCAGGAGGCTGACCTTGGCCTGGAATCTTGTCTTTAGAGACGCCGATGAGACCTGTGCCGGCTAAGCCTTGCACTGCCCGCTGGGTAATTGGGTTAATGTCATCAGGGTATTCTTGACCGCTGAATTTTCCACCCAACTCGATAGCACGCTGCGCCGCTTCGGCGTAAGTCATGCCTTGGCTCGGATTAGAGCTTAGAAACACCCTTTCTTCACCAATGGTGTAATCGTCGGCTGCACCGCCTAAGTCAGTCGCTGCAATTTCCTTCAATTTAGCAATGGCGTCTTGGGCGGCGACCCAGTTAGTTCGCGTGTGAGTAAATATAGTGTTGGAGCCGCCTTGGCCTGAGCTGTGTGGCAAATGGCGGTCCGTGCGACCCCGCACAATCTCGCAGCGTTCCCAAGGTACCTGCAGAGCTTCTGCGGCGGCCCGGCAGGTGCCCGCGTAGGAGTATGTGCCTAGGTTGCCGACACCACTGTGGATATAGAGCTTGCCGTCGGTGCCGATGCGAACGAGGCCGTCATAACCGCGACCGCCAGCGCCGTGGTAGCCGATTCCGACGCCCACCCCGCGTACTTTGTCACCCATGCGCTTTGGCTTGGCGAGCTTTTCTTGCCAGCCAAACAAACGCTCTCCTTGATCCAATGCTTCGCGCACGAAGGCACTGGTCACAGGGGCTTGACTGCCACCTTGAAAGCCGTTGCTGTCTATGGCATTGACCCGTCTAAACGCGACTTTATCCATGCCAATGGCTGCCGCAGCTTTGTCCGCCATTGGGGCTAACACCGCCGCCATTTCGTTCTGGCCTGGACCGCGCTGAGCGCCTCGAGGGGTTGTGTTGGTGTACACAGAAATATGTCTGAAACGCATTGATTGGGGCTGATAGGCAACTGTGACGTGGCCGGCAGAAGAGCCGCCGCTGCCACCGCCAGTCATGCCGCCGTCGTTGACGATAATCAGATCAACGGCCGAGACTTTACCATCGGCTTTAACACCCATCTTCATCCAGCCCTGCATGCCTGAGCGAGCGGAGCCGATGTAGAACTCTTGCTCTCTGGTAATGCGCAGTTGAACCGGGCGATTTAACATTCTGGCAAAGTTGCCGGTAATCGCCATGTAGGGGTAAGGGCCAATTTTCGAGCCGAAACCGCCGCCAGTTGCTTCGTTGATAAATACTAGATCACCTGGATCAATGTTCAACATTCTGGCTAGGCCATTGTCGTTAGCACTTTGGCTTTGTGAGGAACCGTGGAAATAGCATTTGCCATTTTCCCAGTAGGCCATGCCGGTGCGAGCCTCAAGCGAGTGGTGTGGATAGCCCATGGTCACGAAGGGCTCTTCAATAATAGCCACCGCTTCGGCGAAACCGGCCTCTAGATCACCGTATTCCCACTCATTGGTGAATTCGGCGCCTACAGGTTCTTTGCCGGCACGAAACGCATCAATCGCGGCCTGTGTCCACTTTATGTCTTTGATTTCTGCGCCGACGATAGGCGTGCCCTCGGGGCCTTCTTCTCTGGTGCGAACCAAGGTATTGCCTTCCGGATAGGCGTTGGGGCCGCCCGGTGCCAGGCTTTCCAAGGGATCAACACAGAACGGTCTGCGCTCATAGGTAATCTTGATTTTGTCGATGGCCGACTCTGCAATCTCCTCGGAGGTGGCAGCGACCGCAAGAATAGGCTGGCCAACGTAAGTGATGTATTCAGAGGCTAGCGCTGGGTTTGCCGGTGGTGGCACTGGCGGCAGATCGTCGGCGGTAAACACACCCACCACACCGTCCATTCGCAGTGCTTCAGAATAGTCGATATTAGCCACCCGGCCACTTGGCAACGGGCTGGTTAATAGTCGGGCGAAGACCATACCTTCTTTTTTATAGTCCTCAGCGTACTTTATCTCACCGGTCACTTTGCCGTGAACATCTGGTGGTGTGAAATCGAAACCTATATGGGTACTCATGCTAATTGCCCCGAGGCGCGCAGGACGCCATTTAGATAATGTTCATAAGCGCCGCAGCGGCATAGATTTCCTGACAATGCCTGCCGTGCTTCCTCTTTGCTAGGGGTGGGGTTCGTGTTTAACAGCGCCACCGCTGACATCACTTGGCCGGGAGTGCAGAAGCCACATTGAGGCGCATTCTCGGCGATAAAAGCTTGTTGCACCGCGTGCAGGGTGCCGTCGGCGGATTTAACCCCCTCGATGGAGACAACCGCTTTGTCTTTAACATTGTGGGTAAGCACCGAGCAGCTGTAGTTCGGTACACCATCTATCAAAACCGTGCAGGCACCGCATTCGCCGCGGTTGCAGCCAATCTTGGTGCCGGTTAAATCCAGCTTGTAGCGCAGGGTATTGGCTAAGGTTTCGGAAGGAAGGACATCGACGGGGCGATTCCGTCCGTTAACATTGAGTGTTATCAAGCGTTCCGCTGCGCCTTGGCCCTGTTGAGCGTTTGCAGCGAGGTAAAATCCAGTGCCGGTTGTTGCCGCGGCGCCTGAAAATATAACCCCCTTGATAAAACGTCGGCGAGTAAGTTTTGAATTCACTGACTTTGCTCCGTTTTATTATGTTGTCGGTATGCACCCAGAATTGGGACAGCTTGCATTAGATAGATAGCAGTTAAATCTGCTTCCGAGGCTAGTGCTTTTGTTGGCAAAAATCAACCAATTCGGACGCCCAAAATCTATGCGATAGCCTGAAAAATAGGGCATAAACTAAAAACAGGGGCAATCGTCACACAGTGTTACAAATTACCGGCTTAGAGACTTATTGACCCATAAAAAGGTTGGTTTTAGGGCTCGCCATAAGCTTGTCAGGTAGCTTGATTGTTGTTCCGCTGTAATTTAGTTTCGGATAGCCGGTTAAATAGTGCTGTAATTGCCCCTAATCAAGCCAGCACTCGAGCCTATTCGGCCGGCTAACTAACCCACCATGGAGCCCACATGCTAACCCGAGTTTTATTCTGTCTCACCCTCGTATTTACTGCGCAGCTAAACGCTCAAGGCAATTTCAACCAGGCCATGATGACAGCAGCCGAGCTGTCTAATTTCGAGCGCACTTCAACCCTGCAAGAAGTGGTTGCCGTGCTCGACGCCTTAGCCGAAAGCACGGCTCTAATGCACCGGGAAACCCTGCTAGTGACCGACGGCGGCAGGCAGGTACCTATCGTGGTGCTAGCGAATCCGGCGATTTCAACCCCGGCTCAAGCTTTTGCGTCCGGTAAACCGGTTGTCTATATTCAAGGCAATATTCACGGCGGTGAAGTTGAAGGTAAAGAGGCATCATTGATTGCCATGCGGGATATTTTGTACGGCGATAAACAGCATTTACTGGACAATCAGATTCTTGTTTTTGTGCCGGTATACAACGCCGACGGCAATGACGACATGACGGCGGACTCACGGCCAAATCAGGAGATGAGTCCGCTGTTGGCAGGGCAACGCCATGCCAATGGCTATGACCTTAACCGCGACGGTATCGCCCTTGAAGCACCTGAAAGTCGTGCCCTCATGGAAAATGTGATTCTGCGATGGGATCCGGATCTGTTGGTGGACCTGCATACCACCAACGGCACCTGGCACGGCTATTCATTGACCTACGCGCCCTCCTATCACACAGCAGGGGATCCAATCACCTCAGACTACACGGCGAACACTATGTTGCCGGCAATCCGCGAGCGGGTAAAACAGCAGTTTGATTTGGAATTTAACTGGTATGGCGGCTTTGACTACCGGCAGTGGCCACCCACAGAACTGCGAACTTATCATCACGCGCCTCGCTATTTGACCAACCAAATGGCCCTTAGAAATCGCATGGCGATACTGAGTGAGACGTTTTCCCATGATCGCTTTTACAAGCGGGTGCATGCCGCTAATGTTTTTGTCGAAGAAATTTTGGAATACACCGCGGTCCATGGCGCAGAGATACGGCGCATAAATCGGCAAGCGGACGCTCAGGTGGCTGCCGCGGCGAGCGGGGTCAGCAAGGGGGTTCAGTTTGAGATGGTGGCCTTAGCGGAGCCACTCGATTTGCTGAGCTATAAATATATTCCCTATACCAATGCCAGTGGCGAGACTGATTATGTGCGTAGCTCCGAGTTGGTAATCATCGAAGATGTGCGCAACTTTAACTCCTTTGAACCAATTCTCGAGGCGACTAAGCCGGTGGGTTATGTGGTGCCGGGTTTGTTCACCCAAGTGCTTGATAAGCTCAGATCCCATGGCATTGCCTTAGAGCAGCTTTCCAACAATGAAACATTCAGCGGTGAAGTGTTTGTGGTGGATGAAATTGGCAAACAGTCGTTTGTTCAGAACGGCCATAGAAATTCTCTGCTTGAAGGTAGCTTTAAACCGGCGCAGCGCGAGTTTGGTGCAGGGGATTTTTACATTCCGATGAATCACAGGCTAGCGAACCTGGCGTTCTACTTGCTGGAACCCCAAGCGGATGACGGTTTGGCCTATTGGAATTTTTTCGACCAGTACTTACAGCAAAGACTAGACCAGTTAGGCACTGTCGATTACCCGGTGTTTAAAGTACTGCAACGCTAAAGTTTTTAGATTTCTCTGGGCATAAAAAAAGGGACACAGTGTGTCCCTTTTTACTGTCGCTCAAGTTAGCAAGAATTAGAATCCGCCAAACTCATAGCGAATACCGGCTTGGATACGCCATACGGTGTCATCTACATCAAACGTGTAGGGGATGCCGTTATTGTTGCCATTACCTGGGTTGAAGTTTGAGTAAACAAACTGTGAGCGGTCTGCACTAAGCGCTGCGTCAAGCACAGGGACAGCTTCATTGACATCGCCGTTGTCAACGAACCGGTTAATGTTGTTGCTGTCGCTGAACAAATTAAGCAGGTTCTCAATGTCGAAGAATAACTTCAGCTTGTGATCAAAATTGCCCGGCAAGGTTATATCTTGCTGCAAGCGTAGATCTACATCGGTGGCCCAGTCTTGTTGAAATGCATTACGACCGGCAATACGTCCAGCGTACTGGTTTAAACCAGACTCATTTAAGAACGCAAAGAAGTCAGCGTCGGTGCCAGCGGCAACCAGTGAGCTGATGTCTACTAACGGATCAGTGGGTCCGGTGGGCACATAGAACAAGTTGCGCTCTTCGTTATCGGAATCGCCAAACACTGTAGTCGGCGTGTTGTTGTCGTAGGCATAGCTGAACGGACGACCAGATCGACGACGGATAAATACGCCAGCCTGAAGCGGGGCGCCATCGGTCCAGTAATGCTCGAAGTTCAGAGATAGCACAAAGTTATGCTCTTCGGCGTATTGTGCAGGTGCTAGACGGTTGTTGTTAATCACAGCTGTCGCTACTTCTTCAAACCCTGAAGTGGCAGTAGAGCTGTTGATTGGGTTGCCAATGGTCGCGTCTGTGTAGGCATAACCAAAGCGAACATCTAGCGCGGTGTTGACGCCAAAATCAAACGAACGATTTGCCTGCAGGGAGAAAGAGTGAGTCTCGCCGCTGACTCCGTTGGTTAGCAAAATATCCTGATCATCACCGCCTGAATCACAGGCCGATGAGACATTGGCAAAGCCTTGGCCCGGCGCAATGAATGATGCGTTACAGCCTGCGCGCAGCGGATCAATCGCGTTAAACTGGGGGCGACCGTCTGGCAAGAACTGCAGGTTGCCACCAGAATCGACGTTTTGCGTAAGCGTCAGGTCAAGAAATTCAGCCGCTTCTTTTGCATCGCTGTAGATATAGTCGGCCTGCACCTGCCAGCCATCTAAGAAGTCGATGTCAGATTCAACAAACCAGTTTAGGCCCACGTTCCAGCGCTGCTGATGGGGCAATTCAAAGTTAGGATCAACCGCATCGGCGCGACCGGTGTTAAGCGCCGCTTGAGCACGTTGGGCAACGCCAATACAGGCTGGCAAGCCATTGAAGCTGCCTCCGGCGAGGACGTTTAAGTCTGCCGCTGCGCAGTCGCGCTGGGAACCAAAACCGATGGCTCCACCAAAGTTTTGGAAGGCATTGGCAAAGTGAACCGTGGGATCGCCGCCGGAGAAAATGCCGAAACCGCCGGTTAACTGCATGGAGCCAAAGGCATCAAATGGCAGGTCATAGGTTAAGCCAACTCGCGGCATTAACAGGTCTAGACCATCGAATGAGGTGTCGTTACGGAAGCCGTAGCGCTGCTCGTAAACGGGATTGTTGATGGGTCTGTCATCAGACTGATAGCTGTCATAACGAACGCCGGCAACAACCTGCAGAGAGTCAGTTGGCTGCCAAGTGTCCTGCACATAGAACGAGTGGATGTTGCGCTCAAAAGCCGCCGCCGCATCATTGATATTGCCAGTGAACGAGCCATTGCCATCGATAGCAGAAGCTGTGCCGGCGGCTAACGCATTTACATCGGCAAAGGTGATTGTGCCAGTACCGTTTGCTACGAACAGGTTAAACACGCTAAGAGAATCTAGCTCATAGCCCGCCGTGATGCGGTGCTCGCCAAAGGTGTAGTGGCCAGCTAGTTTGAGCTGATCAAGATCGTACTCAAGGTCGTTGGCGCTGCGGAAAAAGCCCGGGCCTGAAACAAAGATATCAGTGCCAGTACCATCTTGAACGATAATTCTTGGTTTGTTGTCGTCCTGGGCTTCACCGCCGCCTAGAGGACCTTGAATGTCCACGACTTCTAGCTGTGAATAGCGAAACTCAGTAGAGAAGTTGTCGTTCCAGTCTGAGAATAAACGGAATGAGAAAGACTCTTGCTCGGTACCTTCAGCCTCAAAGTTGTCAGAGAACGAAAAGCCGTCAAAACCAAAATCATCTGGCTCGGTGTTGGCTTCCTGCAAATTTGTATAAGTTAACTCAGCGCGATGAAAATCATTGATATTCCAATCGAGACGGCCAAAGTAGCGCTCAGAAAACTGCGGCAAATTACGCACTAAACTGCCCGGATTACGGCCATACTGGCTTTGCAGTATGTCACTAATCTGGTTGGCTTCGGCGAGGGAAAGGAACTGCTCATTGGCAAAACCGCCACCGAAAGGCCCGGTGTTCTGCGCGCCGCCTTCGTCGGTCTCTTCATAAGAGCCGTAGAAGAATAACTTATCGCGAATGATTGGGCCGCCAATTTCAGCGCCCCAGTTAGTGTCTTGGAATGGCTCAGACAATACCGTGTTGCCATTGATGGTATCACCAGTGCTGTCTTCATCATTGAACAGGTAAAATGTAGAACCCTGCCACTCATTAGTACCTGACTTTGTCACCACGTTGACGTTACAGCCTGTGAAGCGGCCGTACTGAACGTCGATTGGAGCAAATTCAACAGAGGCATTGGCCATGCTGTCGAAAGGGATAGGGAAGGTGTTTCTCGCTGAGTTGCCAGAGGCGTTGAGACCGAAGCCATCAGCGCTGGCTACGCCATCAATAGTAAAGGAGTTAGAGCGGTTGCTACCACCGAGACAAGACACGCCAAAGCCGTTGCCACCAGCGGCTCGGCCAACCCCAACCCGGGGGTCAAGACGGATAATATCGCGCACTTGACGGCTGATTGAAGGCAGCGCACGAATAGTGCCTAAGTCAAACGAGCTGCTTGGCCCTATCGCAAGGTCGGCAGTGCGGATAGCTGAAGCCACTACCACAACCTCTTCGATGGCTGAGCTTTGCGACTGTAAAGCAACATTGAAGTTAGTAGCGCCTGACAAGGTAGTAAACACGTCAGTAATTGTCGTTGACTGGAAACCTGCAGAGCTGATGCGGATGTTGTATGGTCCGCCAACTGTCAGGTTGCGCACATTAAAGCTACCAGTGTCGCTTGTCGTTACAGTTCGGTTCGAACCGGTACGGGTATCCGTCACGGTTACTGTGGCACCTGCGGCGGCATTGCCAGAGGGGTCAGTCACCGTGCCACGAACAGAGCCCGTGATTTCCTGTGCTTGAATAGCCACAGGCAGGGTTAGCAGCAGGATTGCTGCGAGAATAGCTTTGCCGAATTGGGCAAATGCATTCACTGGGGAATGCAAGGATAAAAATGCGCTTCGCATTGTCTAACTCCAGTTGGGGTGGGAAGCGTATAGTATGAGTTAGAAATGTTACAAAAATATGGCGAAGAGGCAGTTAGTTTGAGCCGCAAGCCTTGGTTTTGCTCACTCTGCCCCTAAGTTTGTGAAATTATTGAAATATTTTTGTCACAAAAGTTTGAAGTTTTTTTGGCTTCAAACTTCTGCTGTTATGGGCCAAGTTACTTTGCCGCCAAAATCTGCTTGATATAGGTGCCGGTGTGGGACTTTTTGTTCTTTGCCACCTGTTCAGGCGTCCCTTCAGCGATAATTTCACCGCCGCCGCTGCCGCCTTCCGGGCCCAAGTCTACAATCCAGTCAGCGGTTTTGATGACGTCCAAATTGTGTTCAATGACAACAATGGTGTTGCCTTGATCTCTAAGATGATGCAGCACCGCAAGCAGCTGTTTAATATCGTGAAAATGCAGGCCGGTGGTGGGTTCATCAAGGATGTAGAGGGTTTTGCCGGTATCGCGCTTTGACAGTTCCCGTGACAGCTTAACTCGCTGAGCTTCGCCGCCCGATAGGGTGGTGGCCGCCTGACCTAAGCAGATATAAGACAGGCCTACCTCCATCAAGGTTTGCAGTTTGCGAGAAATGGCCGGCACAGCATCGAAAAATGCTCTCGCATCTTCGATAGTCATCTCCAGCACTTCATTGATGTTCTTGCCTTTGTAGCGCACCTCTAAGGTTTCGCGATTGTAGCGTTTGCCACGGCAGACTTCGCAGGAGACATAGACATCAGGCAAGAAATGCATTTCCACCTTTACCATCCCGTCGCCCTGGCAGGCCTCACAGCGACCGCCTTTCACGTTAAAGCTGAATCGGCCTGGTTTGTAGCCACGACTTCTCGCCTCTTGGGTGCCGGCAAACAGCTCCCTGACCGGCGTAAAAATGCCCGTGTAGGTGGCGGGGTTTGAGCGCGGCGTGCGGCCAATGGGGCTTTGATCAATATCAACTACCTTGTCCAGCTGGTCGATGCCGGTAATCTCGCTGTAAGGAGACGGGTTCAGGGTAGTGGCGCCATTGAGTTTAGTGGCGGCGATGGGATAGAGGGTCGAGTTGATCAAGGTAGACTTGCCCGAACCTGACACTCCTGTAATACAGGTGAACAAGCCGATGGGTATATTCAGTGTGACGTCTTGCAGGTTATTGCCGGTGGCGCCAGCTAAGGTAAGCACCTTCTTTTTATTGAACGCCATCCGCTCGCTAGGAATAGCGATAGATTCAACCCCGGATAAATACTTACCCGTCAGTGAGCGTTTCGATTTTTTAATATCCTCGACGCTGCCTTGGGCAACCACCTCGCCGCCATGAACACCGGCACCAGGGCCGATGTCGATGACGTGATCCGCGCTGCAAATCGCTTCTTCGTCATGCTCAACCACGATGACCGTATTGCCCAGATCCCGCAGGTGAAACAAGGTGTTAAGCAAGCGGCCGTTGTCCCGCTGGTGTAAACCAATGGAGGGCTCATCCAAAATATACATCACCCCAACTAAGCCGGCACCGATTTGGCTGGCCAGCCTTATGCGCTGTGCTTCACCGCCTGACAGGGTATCGGCGCTACGGCTGAGGGTTAGGTAGTTAAGCCCTACGTCTACCAAAAATTTAAGGCGATCCTGCAGTTCTTTGAGAATTTTATCCGCGATCTTGGCGCGGGAGCCAGTGAGTTTCAGGCTGCCAAAATAGTCTGCCGATTGAGCCACAGTCATGGACGTAATAGTGGGCAGATTAAGGCCCTGTATGAGCACTGAGCGAGCATCTTTTTTCAGGCGTGTGCCGCCGCAGTCTGGGCAAGACTGGGAGCTGAGGTATTTGGCTAGGTCCTCGCGAACCATATTCGATTCGGTCTCCCGGTAGCGCCGCTCCATGTTGGGCAGTATGCCTTCGAAGGGGTAACTGCGAGTGACCGTATCACCGCGGTCATTGACATAATGGAAGTCGATGACCTCTTTGCCACTGCCTCGCAAAATAAACCCTTGGTTCTTTTTGGAGAGTTTGTTAAACGCCGTTTCGACACTGAAGTTGTAATGAGCGGCGAGGGAAGTCAGCATCTGAAAATAATAGATGTTGCGACGATCCCAGCCACGAATCGCGCCTTCAGACAGAGCTAGCGCCTCGTCCACGATAATTCGGGACTCGTCGAAAAACTGTTTCAGCCCCAAGCCGTCACACGTGGTGCAGGCACCGGCTGGGTTGTTGAAGGAAAATAGCCGAGGTTCTAATTCAGAGATGCTATGGCCACACTTGGGGCAGGCAAACCTTGCTGAAAAAACCATGTCGGGCTGAGGCTTGTCTTCATCCATGAAGCAGACCATGGCAAGGCCATCTGACAGCTGCAGCGCAGTTTCGAAACTCTCGGCCAAACGCTGCTCTAGTCCCGGCTTTATCTTTAGTCGGTCAATAACAACATCGATTGAGTGCTTCTTGTTTTTCTCCAGTTCTGGTGGGTATTCGATTTCACACACCAAACCGTCAACCCGAGCGCGGATGAAGCCGCTAGTGCGCAGCTCACTGAACACATGTAAATGTTCACCTTTGCGTTCGCTAATGATGGGCGCCAGTATCATTACCCGAGTGTCTTCGGGCATCGCCATGACCTTGTCTACCATCTGGCTGACGGTCTGGGCCTCTAGCTTAATATTGTGTTCAGGGCAGTGGGGCTCGCCCACTCGAGCAAACAGCAGGCGCAAATAGTCGTAGATCTCGGTGATGGTGCCCACGGTGGAGCGGGGGTTATGGGAGGTCGACTTTTGTTCGATGGATATCGCCGGAGATAGACCTTCGATATGGTCGATATCTGGCTTCTCCATCATTGATAAAAATTGGCGCGCGTAGGTGGACAGAGACTCCACATAGCGTCTTTGGCCCTCAGCATAGAGCGTATCAAAGGCTAGTGAGGACTTGCCTGAGCCGGACAAGCCGGTAATAACTACCAGTTTGTCGCGGGGAATGGTGACATTGATGTTTTTGAGATTATGGGTGCGCGCGCCCCTTACTACAATCTTATCCATTTACTTCACTGGCCTTTGGGCGAAACCGGTGATTATCTTCAATAAGCCCGCCAAGCGCAAAGGCCAAAAGTATAATAAGGGTAGTTTAGTTAATTTGAGTGAATATTTCATAAGCCGGCCGGCTTGGTATAGACTTACAGGCCAAAGTCTAAAAACAAATTTTAGTGTGAAACACTAACTGCGGAGGCAAGTGTGGCGAGTAGAGGCGTTAATAAGGTAATCCTAGTGGGTAATGTGGGTACTGATCCCGAAGTTCGGTATATGCCCAACGGCAATGCGGTTGCCAATGTATCTATTGCCACCAGCGACACCTGGAAGGACAAGACTTCCGGTGATCAGCAGGAAAAAACCGAATGGCACCGGGTGGTGTTCTTTAATCGACTGGCAGAAATTGTCGAGCAATATGTTAAGAAGGGCAGCAAACTCTACCTAGAAGGCCGTCTGCAGACCAGATCTTGGGAACAGGATGGCGTTAAGCGCTATACCACCGAGATTGTTGCTAACGAAATGCAGATGTTAGATTCCCGCGGTGGCATGGATGCAGGCGGCGGCGATAGCTCGTTTGGGCAAAATCAGCCAATGGGCCAGAGTGCGCCCAAGTCGGCACCAAAAGCCCAAGCAACGCCGACAAATTTTGATAATTTCGATGACGATATACCGTTCTAAGAACCTCTGCTTGAATCGTCTCTAAAAAGCCTCTCTCTAGAGGCTTTTTTTTGTCTGGTTTACAATGCTTGACTTAACGCGCAGTTTGATCGAAGTTAGGGGTCTATGTTGTTAATCTGCTTGGTTAAAATCCTTAAATAGCATGAAGCTATTCATTGTTGGTGTTAACAGTCCCACGGGGAAAGAATTGGTTGAGATTTTGCGCCGGCGCAAGATTCGCTTTCTGGCACCTGCGGATAAACACTTTGAACAGGCTGACCACGAAGTCATTGCCAAAATGATCAGCGACTACCAACCCGATCAAATCCTTAACTTAGCTGACTTCATTTCAGGCAATCACAGTGCCCTGAAGCGGGCGGAAAAAGTGCGGGAGCGCTGCTTTCGAATAAATGCTAGGTTGCCGGCAATTTTGTCCAAGATTTGCCAAGATTTAGACATCCCGCTGGTGCATTTGTCTAACTCCTATGTGTTTGATGGTGAAAAAAAGCTGGGCTACAACGAGAACGACGAGCCTAATCCTTTGGGCGTGTATGGCACGGCTAGCTTTGAAGGCGAGAAGGCGGTTCAGCAACACGCTGCCCATATTATTATCCGCTCTGGCTGGCTGTTTGGCAGGCACAAAAAAGGCCTCATTAAATCTTGGATTAGATCAGCCATCAGGAATAAAGGTGTGATTCAAGTCGGGCGCAGACGCTTTAGTCCCACCCACACCGGCGATCTTGCGGCGGCCATCGTCGCTATCTGCCATCAAGTCGATTGTGATGTGAACCTTTGGGGAATTTATCACTACAGCGGTTTAGAGACCAAAACCGAAGGTGAATTTGCCGAACTGACGCTGCGCTATGCGGCGAATCACGATGAGGCAATATATCAGCTTGCGGACAATAAAAAGTTGCTTGAACGAGAGGTGAGACTGCCAGAAATACAAAGCGCTACCCTGTCGACTAAAAAGATAACCGACACCTTTGGCATTAAGCCCAAATCATGGCACGGGCATCTAAAGGAAACCATAAAATTGCTCTATACCTCATCTAAATCCGCCTCTGCCAGGGTCGATGCGCCACCCCAGACGGGATTCGATTTTACTGAAAATGACGCGAAACCGTTATGACCAGGCAAAAGGCTAAGTCTACGCTCACGCCGATTGATGAGGCGCGCCGTGGACTGCTGGAAAGCTTGAGTCCCATTGCAGGGGAAGAAACTGTTGCATTAAGCGAGGCTGTTGGCCGCGTTTTGGCTGCACCTATTGTGGCGTCAATGAATGTGCCGCCCCATGCAAGCAGCGCAATGGACGGCTATGCACTTAGAAGCGCAGATATCACTACAGTGCCGGTCGAGCTACCGGTGACCCAGCGAATACCCGCGGGTTGTGTTGGAGAGCCCCTCAATAGCGGTGAAGCCGCACGAATTTTTACCGGGGCGCCTTTGCCGCCAGGGGCCGATGCGGTAGTGATGCAAGAAAATACCCAGCAGCAGGGCGGGCGAATTCGCATTCTGCAGTCAGCCTTAGCGGGTGAAAACTCTAGGCCGGCTGGCGAAGATATCGCCATAGGCACACAGGTATTTGCTTTAGGCCACCGCTTGAAGGCGCAGGACATTGGTGTCCTCGCTTCGATGGGAGCAACCCATGTTCAAGTCAGGCGCCGGCTTCGGATTGCGCTGCTTACCACTGGTGATGAGTTGGTATCCCCGGGTGAGGAACTTGAGCCCGGACAAATTTATAACTCCAATCACTATACGCTGCTAGCTTTGCTAAACGCTTTGGGCGCCCAGGTGTTGGATGTGGGGGCAGTTGAGGATAATCTGGCGGCCACCGTCGCGGCCTTAGATAAAGTTGCTGATTCAGTCGACTGCATTCTATCAACCGGGGGTGTTTCAGTGGGCGAAGAAGATCATGTCCGCAGTGCTGTAGAGCAACTGGGTAGTATCGACCTGTGGCGCTTGGCCATAAAACCCGGCAAGCCTTTTGCCAGTGGCAAGGTTAAGAATTCGATTTTCTTTGGTTTGCCTGGGAACCCTGTGTCCGCGTTTGTCACCTTTGTGATGCTGGTTAGGCCAAGCCTGCTTAAGCTGCTAGGGTGTTCTCGCATCGACCATCAGGCGTATTTTCTGCAGGCTGGATTTAGCGCAGCCGTGTCAGGCAATCGGCAAGAATATTTGCGAGTAGTTATTGATAATTCGGCAGGTGAGAGTAAGTTATTGCCATACGCCAACCAAAGTTCTGGCGTGTCAGCCTCGTTAAGTTTCGCGGATGGTCTTGCTATAGTTCCAGCCAATACTGCCGTCGTGCCGGGCGACACATTACGTTTCATCCCCTTTTCAGAACTCCTTTACTAAGGCAGGCTACTATTGTGCGTCAGGGTTTAGCAGGATCAGTTAGTGCTTGGGTATTCTTACTTACGGCCTGCGCTGCGCCGGTTGAACAAGCAGACACCGAGCAGCAAGCACAGCTGCTGGAAGACCAACCCAGTATTGCTGTCCTTGACGGTGGCGCTATTTCCACGCCCCCAGTAATTGACCGGCAGTTTATTGCTGACCTGCTCTATGAGGCGCTACAGGCGCTTGACAGTGACCGCTTGCTAACGCCGGTGGACGACAACGCCCACGGCCGTTTTAAGCGGGTTTTGGCCTACGAGCCAGACAATGAAATTGCCCTGCAGGGGCTTCAAGACATTATCCAGCGCTATTTACAGTTGGCCCAGCAGTCAACCCGACGCGGCCTGTTTGAAGAGGCTAGAACCTTCATAGATAACGCCAAGTTCATTGATGGCAGTGACTCTCGCATTGAGCCAGTTTGGCTAGCCCTGCAGGCCGAGCTAAATTCAAACGACCTGTTCTTTAATCTCAACAACAGAGAATTTTCAGCCCGGACCGAGGCGGCAATAGCGAAGCTTGAAGATATCGCCCGGCAGGCTCGGCAGGCCAACGCTTTCTTTTTAATTACAGCCCCCAACGATGAGTTGGGCCGCTGGATGTTCGCTGTGATGCGCGATGCCGTTGCTGGCTACCGACTACGCGGCAACATCGAATTATCGAGTCAAACCAGCATACGGCTTCGTCTGCCCAAAACAGTGGAGTAAGTGGTTATGGATATAGAACACCAGCCTGGGTTTTGGAACAAGCTTAGCGGATTCTTGCTGCCCCATTCGGCGCGCGCGAAAAGGCGCTGGTTGCTTGGCACAGTGGGCTTATTAGTTACCGCTGTTTTGTTGCTAGGGTTGGTTTGGAGCCAAGAACCAGCCCCCTTTTCGGTTAGCAATAACGTGGCGGATAAATTAGCGCTGACGGGCAATAACCCTGTTACAGGCGCGGTAATGACGGCGACTCTAATTACGGTGGCGGAAACCATGCTGAATAAGCCCGGAGGCTATTTAAGCAATGATGTGATGCCGCCGGGGGTGTATCTGGACAATATTCCCAACTGGGAATTCGGTGTATTGGTCCAAGTCAGAGATTTGGTTAAATCCATGCGAGAAAGTTTCAGCCGGTCACAGTCCCAATCTACCGAAGACCCAGACCTAATTATTAGTGAGCCTAGGTTTAGTGTTGACAGCGCTAGCTGGCTATTTCCTGCCGCCGAATCAGAGTATCAGGTTGCGATTGATCGCCTGTATTCCTATCTCGGGAGAATCTCTGACGAGGCAGACGTAGACGCCCAGTTTTATGCCCGTGCTGATAACTTAGCCAACTATTTGGTGTACGTAGAGTCCCGTCTAGGCAGCTTCTCCCAGCGGCTCAGTGCCAGCGTCGGGCAGCAGCGAGTGAACACCAATGGGGTGGGCGATTCCGCGTCGGTTGGCTCGACCCCGACCCAATCGGAATCCACCATACAAACCCCGTGGCTCAAAATTGACGACGTATTCTATGAAGCTCGGGGGGCGACTTGGGCCTTGACCCATTTCTTAAAGGCAGCCGAGCTAGATTTCAAAGAAGTGCTGGCAAACAAGAACGCCACCGCTAGTTTAAGGCAGATCATCCGCGAATTAGAGGCCAGCCAGCGGCCTATTTTTTTTCCGGTCATCCTTAATGGGTCTGGGTTTGGTGTGTTTGCAAATCACTCACTGACCATGGCCAACTACATATCCAGAGCTAACGCGGCCATCATCGACTTAAGACGGCTACTGGAGCAGGGTTAGCCCCCAAGGCCAAGCGCTCTTCAGCGGTTGTTTTCTTTGCGCTGAGCATTAATCAAGTATTCTCACCTCATAGCTCGCGAGCGTCTGCTGTCGCAGTCGCTGTCTCGCCACTGCAACGGCCTATTTCGACCCTATCCCGGGGCTTCTGGGGTCCTGCCCTCTGTTTTTTTGGCAAAACTGTGAATTTTCTAGTCAATTAATTGGCGAATTAGTTTATTCCGGTCTACACCTTAAGTATCACGACCTGAACCCTAATTCAAAGCAGCGGATTCACGTCACAATCACAACCAAGCTCGATAAGGATATTGCAGATGACCGGCATACTTTCCACTGAAGAAACTGACAGCATAATTGACGGAATCGATGCTCCGCTTGATACGTTTGAAGAGACTAGTTTTTCAGAAAGTCCCCAGCCAATTATTGCTGAGCTAGATAAAGATAAGCTGCAGCAACACATTCTATCCCTCGAGCAGAAGCTGGCAAGGCAAAAAGCCAAGGCCAGTAATTTTAGCCCAGAGCAGCAGCAACAGCTGTTAGAGCTGTTGACCAAACAGTCTGAAAGTGAATCCGCAACGCGCCAACTGCGTGGGCTAGTGGAGCGGGCCATAGAACTGAATCAGCAAAGCGAGCAGATTCAGCAGGAAATTCAAGGTCTCAACATCGTTAGCGAGAATGCCACCAATAAGTGTTACGAGATTACTTATGGTGCCCAGCATGTGATTGCTCAGAACGAAAAAGTACAGAGGAATCTGAATGAGCAGCTGGACCGGGCCGGCAAGCTAAACGAAGAGTGTGAAAACCTCGCAACAAAGCTCAACAGCGATTTGGAAGTGTCTTACCTTGCCCGCCAGAAGATGGATTCGGCCACGGACAGATCCCACTCTATCTACCAAAAATCCCGTCAGCTGCTTGATGATGTTACCGCCTGTCGCACCGAGATATCAGAGCAAGCCAATATAATTCACCAGCTCACTGAGGTGTCTAAGCAGACCAATACGGAGTCTCTTAATTTACACAAGTCGCTTGATGTCTTGAAGCAGCAGGTTCAGGTAAAACTGGATCAGCAAAATCAACAAATGGAAGTCTCCAACCAAGTGCTGACTAAGTGTAAGCAATTGGTCAATGAAATTACCCTCGGCAAGCAAGAAACCGACACCGTGCTTGAGACAGTGGTGGAGCATAACTCTGAGAGTAAAGAAACCTTGGTCAAGATGATTGCCTTGATCCAAGAGAGCATAGAAAAGCAAAAAGAAAACAGGGCGCTCAATTTAAACCTACAGAACAGCCTGCATAGAAACCAGCAGCAGCGCGAAGAGCTCACGGTGCTAACTAGCGAGTGCAGAGAGATCCGCGATCTTTCAATGGAGACCCAAAAGCGCAATGAGACCAATATAAGAGAGTCTCTAGAAAGGCTGAGTGTGTCTATTGCTGAAACCAAACAAAATCAAATGCAGGCTGAGAATATTCTCAAAGACGTGTTCGAGAATAACTGCGAAAGTAAGCAGCTTATTCAGCATATGATCGAAATTAAAGAATCGACGGACGCAACTCAGACAGAGAATGCCGCCCTAAACGTAAGCCTGAAAGAAACTTTAGCCCAAAGCAACGCAGCCAAAGACGAGCTGACTGGGCTAGCCACGGACTGCCGCGACGTCAGAGATAAGTCGAAAGCTTTGTTGGAAACCTCAATGGAGGTTCACAGCAACTCGCAGTCGAGTATCGCCAGACTCAATGAATACATGGACAGCATGTGTGAGACCAAGGATGAGCTGAAGGAGCTGATTAGCGTGGCCAAGCTCAGCAATGCGGAAACCAGCGATAGCTTGGATTCCATGCGCGCCAATATTAATAACTCATCCTTGATTCAGAAAGAGTGCATTCGACTCAACAAGGAATCCGTCACCACCACACTGGATGCTAAGAAAATTACCGAAAAGCTGACAGAGGAGCTGGAGTCATCGTTCAAGCTAAACAAGCACTACCAAGATCGGATGAAGTCAGCGGAAAAGAAATACCTAAGCGCTATAGAGGCCGAGAAGAAATACCAAGAGCTGCATGAGACTACCCTTAGAACTCTGAGAGAGAATGAAGGGCTGCTTACAGAAGCTAATGCCACTATCAAAGAGTATGGCGATAACACAGCCGAGTACAGCAGCGCGATAAAACAGTTTCAGCAAACAACGGTGCAGTCGCAGCAGATTATTTTAGAGACCCAAGCCTCTATTAAGTCACTGATTAGTAGCAATGATCAGCTTAATGAAGAAAACCGCTATCTAAAGGCTCAGCTACAAAATCGCCAGCCCGCAACCTCGTCTAATGTCTGGGCGTCACTGGACTGAGAGCTACGTTGCGACCCGATGCTGCGCTAACAGCAGGTCGTTCGGCATGGTGTCTTAAGGTTTGCTTAGTTTAAGCCGATTTGCCAGCTCAGAATCAAAAGTTGCTGTAACCGACTGGTCGGTTACAGCAACTTTATTGGCTGATAGGCCTTGCGGGAACCGCCTTTTGGAGCTAGATCTTCACCACCATTTTGCCAAAATTATTGCCGCTAAATAAGCCTAGGAAGGCATCAACCGCTTTGTCTAGTCCTACAATTACGGTTTCTCGGCTCTTAA
The DNA here is from genome assembly GCA_964352445.1 of uncultured Pseudohongiella sp. Taxonomy (GTDB): domain Bacteria; phylum Pseudomonadota; class Gammaproteobacteria; order Pseudomonadales; family Pseudohongiellaceae; genus UBA9145. The sequence goes on from CAYGSO010000022.1 coordinate 29,012, forward strand.
CTTTTCCTTGTTCTATCCAAGGCACCATTTCACTTAAGAACTGCGGTCGCATTTCGGCGTGGTCTGAGACTATAAAACCGTTGATACGAATTTTTTTGCCGACAATCAGCATTAGATTATTGGGCCCCGGCACCGGTTCGGCATCATTATAGCTGGCAATCATGCCGCAGGCCGCGATGCGCCCAAATGGGTTCATTGCCGCCAGCGCTGCCTGCAGGTGGTCGCCACCCACATTCTCGAAATAGACGTCAACGCCGTCTGGGGCTGCGCTCATCAGCGCGGCGGTTAGGTCGCCGCAGGTCTTATAGTTTATGGCCGCATCCACCCCACATTCATCCAGCAGCCATTTAACTTTGTCGTCACTGCCGGCGCTGCCAATGACCCGGCAGCCTTTCAATTTGGCTAGCTGGCAGACATTGGCACCTACAGCACCCGACGCGGCTGAAACAAAAACCGTTTCGCCAGCTTTAGGCTCCCCATACTTAAATAACCCGACGTAAGCGGTAAGCCCTGGCATACCTAATGTGCCCAAGTAGAGGGAGAGCTGATCTTTGTCGAACGGAGTGAACTTGCTGACTCCTTCGGCTTTTGCCACTAGGGTGTCTTGCCAAGCACCTTGGTTGAGTACCATGTCACCCACTTTGAAGTTTGCATCTTGTGATTCAATGACCTCACCAATGGCGCCGCCATACATGGGTTGGTTAAGGGCATAGGGAGTTGCATAAACCCCCTCGGCGCGCATGCGCCCTCGCATATAAGGGTCCACCGACATATAGTGATTTTTCACCAGTACTTCGCCGGCTTTTGGGGCAGTGAGCTCAACCTCAACCAAAGCGAAGTCGCTTTGCTGGGGCATTCCAGTGGGCCTGTTTAGCAGATGGATTTGTTTGGCGGTATAAATACTCATGACTTCTCCTTCTTATGCGGTTGAAGCAATAACCAGTTTTGAGCCTCGGTTTTGCATGATCACGATAGCCACCAAAATAGCAGCGCCTATAAAATGAAAATAAATCGGCAGTGGGGTCCACATAAGCAAACCCGCGCTGAGCAGCAATAGCGCCGCCACTACCACATTGATTCGAGCTTCTAGATGCCACTGCAGCACACCGGCCAGCGCATAGAGGCCAAAGCATGACCAAATAAAGACTTCAATACGCTCCGGCCAAGTACCAGAAATCAGAGGTGTATAGGCAAACAGAACCGGCACTAAATACAGCCCCTTGGCAACTTTCCAGCTAGTGAGTCCGGTAGCCATTGGACTGGTGCCGGCGATGCCAGCCGCGGCGAAAGAGGCTAAGCAAACAGGCGGGGTAACATTGCTGTCTTGGGACAGCCAAAAAATGACAAGGTGAGCGCTTAGCAGCATTCCGGCAAGTAGTTCTGGATCGAGCATTTCTCTGCGGATCAGCTGTTTCATCTCTAACGGCATTTCCCGCAGCGCAACCAGTGGGTCGCCCCCGAACAGGCTCAGGGTTGCTGAAACGTTGCTGGGTAGATCGCTGCTCTGCAGGGCGATCAGTAATTGGGACTGGCTAATTAGGTCATAGATTAGTGGTGCAGACAGAGTTGCGAGCACGATATAAGACGCTGTAACGGGCAAGCCCATGCCAAGCACGAGTGAGGCTAAGGCCACCAAGATAAGGGTAATCAGCAGGCTGCCTTGGGCCCACTCGACGATCATTAACGAGAAGGCATTGCCGATGCCGGTTGTAGTGACTACGTTGATGATGATGCCAACGGCCACCAGTAACAACGCAGTAGAGACCATGGTTTTCACTCCGTCCACAGTCGCTTCAAAAATGTCGTTGGGCTGCATTGGGTTTTTGGACAGCCAAGATGCAGCTATTACGCTCAAAATAGCAAAAGCCGCTGAGGTTGTTGGGGTCCGGCCAATGACCAAGAAGGTGACTAACACTACCATCGGTATAATGAAGTGCCAGCCTTCTTTGAGCACGCTAGAAACTTTTTCTTTCTCATGCTCAGGCAAGGGCTCAAGCCCGAGGCGTTTGGCTTCGATGCGGACAAAATAACAGACGGTTAAAAAATACAGAATGGCCGGCAGGGAAGATGCGGCGATAATCGTAAGATAAGGAATTTGAGTGTAGCTAGCTAAAACAAAGGCACCTGCTCCCATTACTGGCGGCATTAATGCGCCGCCGGTTGAAGCGGCGGCCACAACCCCAGCTGAAAACTGGCCGTTAAAGCCTGACTTTTTCATCATGGGGATAGTAATTACGCCGGTGGAGACGGTGTTGGCGACGGCTGAGCCAGAAACTGAACCCATTAGGCCAGAGCCGACAACGGCAACTAGGCCAGCACCGCCGGTATAACGCCCAGCCAGACACTGGGCGACTCGAACAATGAAATCTCCGGCCCCTGATCGCAGTAAAAACGAGCCGAAGATAATAAACATAAAAACAAAGGTAGCAGAAATATTGGCGGTCAGGCCAAACATGCCTTCACTGGTGAAGTAGCTGCGGTACAGCACTGTTTCAAGGCTAAGGCCGGGAAACGAAAATACACCGCCGATATAGCGGCCTAAGAATAGAATATAGGACAGGCTGAGTAGGATAAGTAGGGGCATAAACCAGCCGGTGGTGCGGCGGGTAAACTCAATGGCAAGCCCAATCGCGATAAGGGAAAACACGTAATCGCTGACTATGTACTCGGTCTCTCGGACATACAGGGCGTTTTCAAATAGCATGAGGTAGGCAGTAGTGGATATAGCCAGCACTGCCAAAACCACATTAATCCAATACTCAGGCTTGTGTTTGGTCACACTGTCTCTTTCATTGGCCATCAAAGCGCAGATCGCGCAAAAGCCACCAAAGTGGATCGCCGACAGCCACAGCTCAGAAATACTGGCAAAGAGATTGCAATAGATATGGAACAGGGCAAAGAAAAAAGCGGCCCAACGCAAAGCGGGAGAATTCATTATTATTGTTCTCTAGGTAACGGGCTAATCAATCTCATCAACAGCGGGTTCTTCAACAAAGTCTTCAGCCAGTATCAAGCGGTCTGGAATGGGAAGGCCAATTTCACGGTAGTAGCGGATCGCGCCTGGGTGCAGGGGAGCGCCCAAGCCTTCAATGGCGATTTCGATCCGCATGTCTTTTGTGGCACCGTGAATTTCTTGCAGTGTGGCTAAATTTTCCCATATAACTTTTGTTATCTCATAGACCACATCATCTGGGATATCGCGCCGTGTAACTAGCACATTGGGCGAGCCAATGGTTCTGATAAGTTTAGTTTGATTCGGGTAGGTCCCTGGAGGGAAATCATACCAGCCCCACAGTGGGTATTTGGCATTCAGCTTGTCCAGGGTTGCTTGGTCCCAATTGAGAATTTGGATGCGCTCGCCCATTAGGGCGTAGGCTTGGGTAATTGAACTGACCGGTGCGCCGGCTGGGATATTCATGCCGACAATATTGCCATCTTGAATAGCGCTAGTGGTTGGCCCGTAGCCCATATAGGCCAAGTTGAATTTAGTGGTGTAGTCGATTCCCAGCGTGTCCAAAATAAAGCGCCCGGTTTGCTCGGCGCCGGAGTTTCGTGCCCCTAGCACAAACCGGTGGCCATCTAGATTATTTAAATCCATTATACCGCCGGTATCGGCGAGCTCGGAAAGCAGCACAAAGTGTTCGACGTTCTGCCACATGGCGCCGACACTGCGGACATGGCTTTGGGGTTTGCTGATAGGGCCTTCGCCGGTCCAAGACCAAGCGCCAAATGGACCTTGCAGGAGAGCGAACTGGGCCTGATTGTCCCGCAGCAATTTCACGTTCTCCAAGGACCCCGCTGAGCTAATAGCGGTGAGGGAGATACCCTTGGAGTCGCTTAACTGGGCATGGGCGATGGTAGCCAGCGCCACGCCCACAGGGTAGTAAGTGCCACCAGTGGTTGCTGTGGTCAGAATATAGGGGCGCGCGCGAGTCAATTCATCGCTGCAAGCGCTTAGTCCTAGAATGATGATAAAGCTAGCTACAAGAGTTTTCATAGAGTGTTTAGCGAATATTAGGCCAGCCTATTTGCGTCGGTCTGGGCCTAGAGTGTCTTTGACATTGCCCGATAGCGGCACTTCTTTGTCGAGGTTGTTTACTAGATTGATAGACGAAACCAGTATTGTGACGCCCATGGTAATGCCAAAAACTAGGGAGATACGCAGCAACATATCGATGTAGATGCCGGTGTAGTAATAGCCCACTTCGGCAATAACATTGACCAGAACCAAAGCGACACCACAGCAAATCCAGACAGTTTTTTTCATATCAGCACCGGAGTTAGAGAAGCGTGCGCAGAAGGCGCTCGCTACTGAGATTTAGACTCAGAGAGTAACAGTAATCCCTGTATGAGACCACTTTCCTGAGTTTCGAAAACCAGCAAATCGTCGATTTCATCGCTGTTAATTCGCACCGGGATGAGGTCTGTAGCAACCCCTGCAGTGCTTATAGGCACAATCACATCGGGGCTGCGGCCCTCTATGCTCGTCAGCTCAACCGCGGCCTTGATCGCCACTTGGTCCAGCACATTTTTTATATCGATCTGATAGCTGTCTTGGTCGCGGGAGTAGCCTAGTCCGCTGAGAAACTCTTCAGACTCAGGGCTGGGCTCAATAACATCCATAAATAGTGAGAGCTGGCTATTAACCAGCAGCAAAACATCTTTGTTTACTGTGGCGGCGTCAAAATCGGCGACGCTGGAGATGTCCGCCGTGTCTTGGGCGGCGGCTTTAACCTCACTCTCTAGTTCACGGAACGAACTGGCTAAGCGAATCACCGAAGGGAATTTGAGATCGATACTAACTTTTCGTGCAGGCCGCCGCGTGAAGCGCTCGCCGTCGTTGGGGTAAATAAACGCCTCGATGGCAATGCTGCCCGACAAAGCCAGCCACATGAAGACATCGCCAACGGAGATTGGCTCAACTCGCCACAGCCACAAGTCCTTCAATCCGTCTTCATTTTCATCATACAGAAATGTGCTGAGAACGTTGCCGCCGGAGCGCAAAACCTGCTTCGGCTCGACTAAGTCCATGCCGGTTTGGGTGCCAGCAAATAGAGAAACCTTGCCGCCTTCCCTGAGCAGTAAATCCTCGATACCGTCGCCGTTGACATCTTCTAGAATTTCCTCGTGGGTCAGGGCTAAGATGCCAGTGAGGTTTGAAAAATCCAGATTTTCGATATCGAACTTACCGAGGCGCTCTTGAATTTCTGCAATATTCAAAGAGTAGCTGGGGAGGCTGGGAAAATAGGCGCTGCCACCTGTGGAGGCAAGAAACACATCCAGCCGCTCCTCGGTGCGCGAAATCAAGTCATCTAACTGATCTCCGTTAACATCCCTAAGCTCCAGCTGTGGAATGCGGACCGCTTGGCCCACCCGCCGGTCGAGTCGAGTTGACTCTAAATTACTGCGGATTCGAAAATCAGATTGTATTGATAGCGGCGCCTGATAGTTTGCGCTGGCTGTTCTGATGTAAATATTCAGTTTGCCCGCGCTGGGGATGACCAAATCTTCTAAGCTATCGCCGTTGATGTCGCGGCTAAAATGCAGTCTGTTTAGACCCTTGCCCAAAAACCCGTTTAAGTTACTTTGCACAGTCATTGGGGCTTGGAACTTGTCTCCTTGGGCGTGCCAAACCTGAATGGTTTTGCCGTCGACCAGGGCAACAATGCCAAGCTGCTCTTGAGGGTGATAGCCTGCCGATAGGTCCCAGCCGATGGACTGCCCCGTAAACACTATCTCATCAAAGCCGGTGTCGAAGTCGAAGCCGGTGTCGGTCTGGAAGTAGACTCTTAAACGGTCGTCTAGCACTGCCAGCAGATCGGCTTGGTTGTCTGCGTTCATATCGGCAACAATGAGCTGCGTGGTCAGTGCGGGCAGGGCAAATGCTTGAGTTGAAAAGCGCTCTAGCTGGCCATGGCTGTAGCTGGCAAAGCCAAGCGCGAAAGCACTAAACGCAATAAGCAGTTTGTTCATGGTCTTGCCACTAAAATAGACGTGCTGGTGCCATGCCTGAGAATTAAATCAGGCAGCTTATCGTTGTTTAGCGCTAACACTTCAAACTCAAACACCGTGCGCGGGGAGACGTATTCCCAAAAGCTTGAATCGCTCAAAGTAAGGTCGTCATTGACTGACTTGGCGGCTAGGGTGCCGTTTTCTGTGACATACACAGCATCGGCTTTGCCATCGCCATCGATATCGTAGTTAAGCGCCATCTGCTCGCTCAGCCCTAGCACGTTGGCGGCTGAAAAAGATTCTTCCAAGCGCATGCTGGGGCGTCTATTGAAAATCCCGCTGGCTTCGGCCTGATCGAATCCGTAGAGTAATTGGACGCGGTTTATGCTGGCGCTGCGAATAGCGTCGACTACTGGAATGGTGTAGTAATTTACACTGAGAACAGGCTTGCTATCTTGGCTAAGCTGCACAAAGCTAAGGTTCACATCATAGCCGGAGAAGCGCATGACTTGGCTCGGGGTGGCAAAATCATACTGGCCGTTTTGATTAAGGTACATTCTTGCATCCCAATCATTCCCGTTGCCGGCAAGGGTCACCAGGTCGCTCGCTCCGTCGCCATTAATATCAACCAGCTGCAGCTCGCCTTCGGTATCCAAAGAGCCAATCCAGTCGGGCTGCGCTGCAAACTGTGAGTCAGGGCTCTGGTAGTGAATATTGATTTGGCCGAGGCCGTCTTCGCCGACGGTGAGATACATCGCATCGGCTTTTTCATCGGCATTGAGCGCTGTCAGCATGACGCTTGGGGTAAACGTGTCAGTGCGCAGCAAATCAAGTTCGGCGATGGTGCTTGCATCCCATTGTTCGACGAAGTCGCTGAACGCTGAGGGTTTGGACAGGGTGACCTCGACTACCACTCCTTGCTCTGCATTGATTCCCAGGCGGGCGTCCATGTCGGCATCTTGAGGCCGCCGCGGGGTATTCTCGAGTGCCTCATTGCTAGTATCGAACACCGAGCTAAGGCTAAACGTCTCGTTGGCGCCGCCTAGAAAAACGCCATAGCTATTAGTGCCAGGTAGCACTAAATCAATATAGCCGTCAGCATTGATGTCGCCAATAGAGTCAACAAACTGCACCTCTTCAAGATCGGGTACTGAGGCTATTAGTTCCCACTGCAGCAGGGGTTTTAGGTTGCCGGCATAGCCTGCAATGGCCGTTGACAGGCTAAACACGCCGGCCCCTGCGAAGAGCACCAGCTCCATGCCAGGGTCGGGGCGCAAATCGGCAAACCCAACCGCGATAATTTCAGTTTTAATTTCTATCCGCACAGGGTTGTTATTAAAACCGCCGTCGGGCTGCTGGTGCAAAATATGCAGCTCGCGGCCGGATGCCGGACTAAAGTGGGAGTAGATTAAGTCTTTAAGGCCATCACCGTTCATGTCATGGTTGATAAGCCTGTCCCAGTTCTCTTCGCGGCGCAGTTCAAACACGCTGTAGTTGCTTTGGGCAAAAAGCGAAGACGCCACTAGCCAGCAAAGCAAGCCCAGCAGCTGAGCATATTTTACGCGAGTGTGTTTTTTAAACAGCATCATTCTTCAGTAAGCTCGCCAACGTCGGTTGAGAAGTTTAGCAGTCCCAATACGCTGTGAGACTTTTCGCTTTCGCTGCGTTGGTAAGAATAAAATGAAAACAGCCACAGATCGATAATGGAGAGCGTGGTGCTATCGCTTTCCAAACTCGCCTGATAGTTAACTAGCGGCCAGAGGCTAACGCGGCTAATTCGGCGGCCGGGATTCCACAGCTGCAGCTGCACTTCTTCAAGCTGGGAATCACGAAAAACAGTAAGACTGACGCGGCTGCCCGCTGGAAAATCTTGGTTAAGCCGATTAACAAGGTCTTGCGCGGAGTTGATTTCACGGCCGTTAATAGCTAGCACTAAATCATCGGCGCCAAGGCCCGCCTCGACTAACGGGCTCTTAGCCAAAACAGTGACGACTTTAGCACCGGCTATAGGCCCTCGACCGTCTACCGTGATCATCTGCGTGCGGTAGCCAGCCCGTGTGGCAATGGGGTCTATGCGATAGAGCTCCACAGGCTGTGAATTAGCCGGACGTCGACGGGGGCTCAGCACGGTTTCAAACACCGTAGTATCTCTTCTTACTTCTAGGGTATAGCTTGGTGTTGATTGTTCTGTTTGGGCAAGCACGTTAAACGCATCCGGGTGGTCTGTGACTAAACCATTGGCCCGCAGGATAACATCGCCAACCTGAATTCCGGCTGAAGCGGCGGGGCCATTAGCGCTTATTGCGCGAACCCGCACCCCCGGCAGAATCTCGATGTTAAACAGAGAGTCGCTTTCGTTTTGGCTTAGCTGCAGGCCAAAATCTAGCAGGTCGTCACTAGCGGCTTGGGTAGTCAGCAAGACCTGCTCGGCAGAAAAAGTTATGGCGGGGGGCAGCTCTCGGGGTTCATAACTTATGCAGGCGCTGAGTACGGCGCAGAACCAAGCAAGCAGCATCAGTCTTATGTGTCTCATACAGTGAGCCTAGAGTTTAATTTTGCGAATGATCAGAACGGCTGCCACTGCAAAAATCAGGGCGGTCGGTAACGGCACCCAAGTATTCATTTCCAGAAAGCGATTGTCCACTAGAACATCAGAAAACCCCCTAACCAGCCGGCTTACATCATTCAAGTAAGATTGGTCCAACAGCGAAGGTTGGAAACTCGCGTAAATATAATATGCCATATCGCCCAGACTAGACTTGAACACATCAATGGCTAGGGTGATACCAAGCGCTATGGAAATGGCTTGGGTCGGGGTTTGCGTGATAACTGACACTAACACGCCGAAGGCAATTGCGGTGGGTAGCGGCAGCAAGGCTAGGCGCAGGCCTAGGCCAATTTCCTGATGGATTTCGGGCTCGCTTATGAGGACAAAGCCATCCTCAACAATGGGGCCAAATTCCCACAGACTGGCGCTGACCCCATAGCTCGCTAAAGCCAGGCAGCCAATTGCAAGCAGCGCCAGTAGGTGCAGGTAAAGCAGTTTGCCTAACACAATGGCCGGCCTGCTGATCCGGCGAATCACTAAATGCCGTAGCTGGCCTGTGTCGCGGTCAATGCTAATGCTGTAGGCAGCTAGCCCAACGATAAGCAGACCTAAAATCATTAAACCCAATAGCAGGCCATCGACAAAATAGCCGTAGGCATTGCCGGTTATGGCGGCGTCGGCTTGGCCACTGCCCAGCAGCGTGTCCCGCGACTGTGTCCCCAGCTCACTTAGCCTGACTATCAATAGCTGGCAAGCGGCGATCAGCGCAGGCCCGAACACGATAAGCTTGCTGCTGAAACTTCGCAGGCCGATAAACAGCTCGGATAAGAGCGCGGTTTTTAAGCCTTTCATGCGCTGGCCGCGCTGGTAATATCGCGAAACAGTCCGGTTAGGGACGCGCGCTGCACGTGGAGTTCCGCTACCGCCACGTGGTTTGACACTAGGTGTTGATTAAGCTGGAAAGGTTCGATGGCGCCCAGTTCAATGTGATGAAAGTCTTCGTTGTCTAGCTTCAGGTGTTTTGCATCAAGTGCCTCAAGACAGGTCATCAGCTTTGTGTGATCAGGGGTTTTCACCAAGGCGATGTTTTTGCTACCGCTCAGCAGGCTTTCGATTCTATCGCTAACGGCTATCTTGCCTTCGTGCAAAATAGCGATGTGACTGCAGATTTGCTCCAAGTAAGGCAGCTGATGGGAAGACAATAAAAAAGTTGTGCCCTCTTGTTCATTGAGGTTTTTTATCAAAGCCAACACATCGTCCACCCCGGCGGCGTCAAGGCCATTAAAAGGCTCATCCAGCAGCACGAGCTGGGGCTTGCCCAACAGGGCGTGGGCGATTGACACGCGGCGTTTGTTACCTAAGGATAAGTTCTTCAGGCGGAAATGACTAAAGCGCTCTATCCCCAGCAGCACCTCGACCTCAGCCGGGGTTCGGGCTGGGGTGGGGCATAGCAATCGGCCGTGGCGTAGAGTTTGCCTTACCGTGAGATTCGGATTGAGGCTGGGGCTGTCAAAAATAGCCACCACATTGCCTTGGGCCTGATACAGCTTTGCAGGCTCTAAACCCAAGACCGAGATTGTTCCACTATCGAGTGACTGCAGGCCTAACAGGCAGTCCAATGAGGTGGTTTTGCCAGACCCGTTAAGCCCAACAAGGCCATGGATCGCGCCCAGCTCTATCTCCAATGACAAATTTTTTAAAACATGAAAATCGCCAAAACACTTGTTAAGGTTTTTGGCCGAAAGGGCTAGGGCGCGGGCAGTGCTGGACATGGGATAACTCAGGCTCTGTGGCCTTAAAACGGGGTTCAGCCTCAAAGCGCTTAGTCAAGACAGGGGACCTGCCCTGACTAAGTGAACGCGGATTAATCGACGAACAAGTCGCTTACTTGAACCTGTTTGACCGTTCCAAATTGTTCGAGTTCCGCAACATCGATGATAGATAGATCTCCAACAATAGAAATCAGCTTCGGCCTACCTTTGACGTGCTGCTCTTGAAATTGAATCATGTCGGCAAGGCTTGCGGTTTGCAATGCCTCGTAGCGCTGTCGTCTTGGATCACCCTCAAGCTCTAAGCGTTCCCAGCCTCGGACGGCGCCAATAACTTCACGAAAGTTTAGCTTTGAGGTGCGGTAACGGTTAGTAAGTGAATTGACGGTTTCTTCAAACCGCGGCTCAGACTGAGGCATATTTTCCATCAGGTCTAAAAACGCAGTCATTGCATCTACTGTTTTGTCGGTCTGGGTGCCAATAGCGCCAATCATAAGGTTTTGCGCATTCGCGCGGCCACCCTGAGAATAGGCTGCATAGGCAGAGTAGGCTAACGCCCGCGCCTCGCGCAGCTCTTGAAACACGATGCTAGACATGCCGTTGCCAAAATAAGTGGTGTAGGCCGAGGCTATAGCGCTGTCTTGCTCAGAAAACTCGCCGTCGGGAAATTCGATCCGCACTTGAGCTTGGGCAGTTTTTTGATCCACTACCAATATTTCAGTTTCACTTAACTCACGGGCTGTTCTAAACCGGTAAGGGGGTGTGTCTTTTAATTCGTCGTTCAGCACGTAGTGCTGACGCAGTACGCTGATGACTTCTTCCAGCGGCTTTGACCCGGTGTAGGCAATGATTTGCTTGTACTCTAACAGCTGGGCAGGCAGAGCAATCAGCTCATCCAATGTGGTCGCCTGAATTTCTTGGTTGGTCATCGCCTCTAGCAGCGGAGACTCTTCCCCATAGCGGTTGTACAGCGTCAGCGCCTGAGCGATGGCCGGCGGTGAATTTTTACGGTCTTCACGTGACTTGATCAAAATGCCTTTGAGGGTCTCGAGTGTTTGTTCATCTGTGGCTGGGGATTGAATAACGTCCATCATTAAATCCACACTGTTTTCAAACTCATCGTCTAAACCGCTCAGCGAGAATCCGGCTGAATTTTCACCCACCCCAAAGTTATATTGGGTGCCCATGCGGTACCACTGCTTTTGCAAGGTTTCGTTGTCCATGGTTTGGGTGCCGGCAACGTCCATCAGAGCGGCGGCCAGGCTAAGTTTTTCATTGCTCTCGGTGCCTACTTCGATGCCTACCGAAAAGGTAAAAAGATCGTTCAGCGGGTTGGGGGCATAATACAAAGATACCCCGGGGGCAAACTCTATGACCCGGTAGTCTGTGTCTGGGTCAACAAAGGTTGGCTCGATCTGTTCATAGGGCATGGCTAACACAGCCGTGGCAAATTCAGACTGGCGGGCTGGGTCTATGGGGATAGGGTCAATCTTTGGCTTCGCCACTTCTGGCAATTCAGCCTGTTCGTCTATGCGGTAAACAGCCACATAGTCATCGCTAAAATATTTATTGGCGGCAGCCATCACGTCCTGTTTGGTGAGCGCTTCCATTCGATCAAATTCAGAATAGGCATGCTCCCATTCTTCACCATTAATAAAGGACTGACGCATCATGGCAACCCGAGCCGTGTTAAATTCCAGTGCGGCAGTTTCATTTTTCTTAAAATCATTGACGATAGCGGGGATAATCCATTCTTCAAAATCACCGGCTTTGACAATTTCAAGCTGGTCAAGCAATAGCTGTTCGACCTCTTCTAAGGATTGATCTTGCTTTGGCGAGCCCCACAGGGTCTGGGTGCCAGCATCGTTTAAAAACATTGGGTAGGAGCCGGCGCTGGCTACGCGCTGCTGCTGGTTGAGGTTTAAATTGATTAGCCCGGCAGTGGCGTTATCGAGAATCATATCTACCAGGATAAGCGCTTCGCGATCTTCGCTGCTGTTGGCGGCGGTGCGAAATGAAATCTGTACCTGCTCTTCGCCGGGGTACTTTACAGTACGGCGTTCTGCACCCACCAAGGGAGCTTCTTGCCAAGGGCCGATTTCCGGCAATGGCTTACTTTGCCAATGGGAGAACTTGTCGGCGATTAGCTCGATAGTCTCTTGTGGGTTGATATCGCCGCTGATAAAAATGGCCATGTTGTTGGGCACATAATAGGTGTCGAAATAGTTTTGAATGTAAACCAGCGATGGGTTTTTCAGATGGTCGACGGTTCCAATGGTGGGTTGCTGACCGTAGGGATGTTGTTTAAACATAAGGTCTAGCACGGCGGTATTGATAATTCGCCCACCGTTATCCAAGGTTCGATTTTTTTCTTCGTAGACAGTCTCAAGCTCGGTATGAAACAGCCTGAACACTGGGTCAACGAAGCGATTGGATTCGAGTTCTGCCCATTGGCTTAATCGGTTTGCAGGCAGTCCTATTTTGTAGACTGTTTCTTCATTGGAGGTGTGGGCATTTAAATCAGTGCCACCCATGGCATTGAACACTTGGGTAAGCTCATTGGGTACGGAGTACTGTGCGGCCAGCTGAGCCTCTCGATTGATTTCAGCATAGATATCGGCACGGACAGCTTCATCGGTTTCGGAAAAGTGTTGCTCATACAGCTCAACAATTCGGTCAAGGTGTGGCTTTTCAGCGGCATAGTCTAAGGTGCCCATCTGCTGATTGCCCTTAAACAATAGGTGTTCTAGGTAGTGGGCCAGGCCAGTGCCATCGGCAGGGTCATGTTTGGAACCAGCGCGGACCGCAATTTCAGCGTAGAAGCGAGGCTCTTCATGGTTTTCAGTGAGATACACTCGCAGGCCATTGTCCAATTCGTAAATTGCCGCATCGAGGGGGTCATCGGCGCTGGGTGTATTTATCTGGCGATAGCCGCTGGATGAGTTTGCCTCGGGAGCCGCTTCGACCGCAATTTGAGGTGTGGGCTGGTCGCTGCAGGCAGCTAAAAATACCAAAAGCGCAGCAGTGGCTGCGAGCTTAGGATTGAACAATGTAAAGCTGTTAATCATTTTGAGGTTCCCGTTGGGAGAAATTTCTCGAACATGTGCCTACTTTAATCTTGCTACGGCGATTGCAAACTATTAGTTCAACAGACCCCCGCCAAGCCCATACTATTGCGTCTAGGTGCTGATTTCTATCCAGAGAGTATCCAGATGGGGCAGGCCTACCAGGGTTCTAAATCTAGACTCCTAGTGTAAGTAAAAGCTGAGCAAAATCCTATGGCAATCCTGCCCGCCTAGGCTTCGCTTGAGCGTGAGCTGAGCGCCAGTGGCAGTGAGCTGAGATATTTAAGCTGCTGAAAATTATCTAGTTTTGCGAATGATTGGCATTTCTGCCCCCGGCTCACTCTTAATTGTGCATATTAGGTCAAGCGCGGGGTATTGATCAGCAGCTTAATGCCGGTGAGCTAAGCTAGGGCAGGCGTGCCGGTTATAGACAGGCGCTTGCTGCGGGGCCGGTTGAGCTACAGTAGGTTGCAGCTTATGATACTGGCTTCCAAGTTCCAGTATTCAGCCACCAAAAAGACAGTTTACCTATGAAAAATTCAATTCAGTTCACGGCGCTCGCTGCCATTGTTAGCCTCAGTGTTACCGTTTCAGTGCTGGCTGCTGAAAACTTTCCACCCAATTACAGTGAAAGCGCTGATATCGCCACGCTATCGAAGTTAGACAGTGACAGCATGCATTATCAGCTGATCCAGTCTCGGGTTACCGATAAGCGGGCGCTTTGGCAGCCATTAGCAGATCAGCTAGAGGGTTTTTCGCAGCCGGAGTATGCCGCGCTCAAACCGCTAGTGCTGGACAAGACTATCGCTGAACTGCAGGCGGCAGTAGCCGAAGGCCAGTTTAGCTATGCCCAGCTGACGCGTTTTTACATTTACCGCATTCGAGAAATAGAATCCGATAGCACTCGATTTCTTAACGCCGTCATTGCTTTAAATCCCAATGCAGTAACCAGAGCTGCGGAACTGGATGCCCAGCGCGAGGCAGGACGGTCAGTCCCAGCCGGCTCACTGTTCGGAATTCCAATTTTGCTAAAAGACAATATCGGCGCGGCGGGAATGCCCACTACTGCAGGTGCAGTGGCTTTGGCTGACAACTATGCAGACAACGCGTTTATTGCAAAGCAGCTGCACAATGCCGGAGCCATTATTCTCGGCAAGGCAAACTTGAGTGAGTGGGCCTATTTTTTCTGTGATGGCTGTCCCTCCGGTTACAGTGCGCTTGGCGGTCAGACTCTTAACCCCTATGGCCGATTAGTCTTTGGCACCGGTGGCTCAAGCGCTGGAAGCGGCGCCGCAGTAGCAGCCAATTTTGCGGCAGCGGCGGTTGGTTCAGAAACCTCGGGCTCGATACTCTCGCCCTCAAGCGCCAATTCTCTTGTGGGTTTAAAGCCTACCACCGGCAGTTTAAGCCGCACTGGGATTGTGCCTATCTCGGCGACTCTGGATACGGCTGGGCCCATGGCAAAATCGGTGGCCGATGCAGTTGCCCTGTTTAATGCTATGGCAGGTTACGACGGGGCTGACCTTGCTATGCCGCTGCTGACGAATGATTTACAGCTGGAAATTCGGCAGGTCAGCCTCGCTGGGAAACGGCTGGGTGTGCTCAATAATTTCCTCGAAGAGGCGGTTTATGCCAGCTCTATCGCAGCACTAACTCAGGCTGGGGCTGAAGTTGTCGCAATTGACTTTGCGCCACCCACATTGACTAATTTTGATGAATTTTTAGGCGCCGAAATGGTAAGAGACTTGGCGCTTTATTTGGAAGCCCACGGCAATTCAGCGACTGCACCTGATTCGATCAAGGCGCTGCAGGCATTCAATAATGCCGATCTTGAGACGCGCGCACCCTACGGTCAGGCGCTGGTAGATATGATGGTAGATCTCAACTACGGCGCCGATCAGCTGGAAAGCCTGCGTATGGCTTTGCAGGATCAGGCCGGTGATTATCTAGAGTCAGTGTTCGCAGCGGGTAGCTTAGACGCGCTGGTGTCACTGAATAACCGCAACGCAGGAATCGCCGCTTTGGCGAATTACCCGGCGCTGACTATTCCGGCAGGGTATGAAGCCAACGGCAGAGCAATCGGTATCACATTCATAGCGCCTTCATTTCAGGAGCAGGAGTTGATCGATATCGGGCTGCAATTTGAGCAGCTCACCAAGGCGCGCAAAGCACCGGCGGGCTATCAATAGTCTTCGCAGGTGCTTGGCCCCTTTGTTTATGCTGGATCAATGGAATGAATTTCTATAGTCTCCTAGCAAGTAAAAAAACAAGACACTTGCCGGCCGCTGTTGCTGCTTGAGCAAATGCTCTCTCCCACGAGGTAATACATGTTGCGAATCTGGTTTGAAATAGCCCTTTGGAAACGAATATTAGCGGCTCTCGTTGTGGGGGTTATCGTTGGCATGGTGTGGGGCCCAGGTTCTGAAGGCATCGCCTGGATGGGCGATGTGTTTATGCGACTAATAAGAATGGTTGTGGTTCCCTTGGTGTTTGTGACCTTGGTGTCTGGTGTTGTCTCGATGGGGGACCCAAGCAAGTTAGGGTCACTGGGGGTCAAGACCCTAGCGATCTACATGGCAACAACCTTAGGGGCGATTGTTATAGGCTTGGCAATGGCGGTTGTCCTGCAGCCCGGCGCAGGGGTAGATTTATCGGCGGCGGTGCCAGGAGAGCTGCAGACAGCAATACCCCTGTCTGAAAGACTCATCAGTATCATTCCCACGAACCCCATTGCCGCCTTAGCGGAAGGCAATATTCTGGCGGTTATTTTCTTTGCCTTGCTAGTGGGTATTAGCCTGTTAACAATTGGCGAAAAAGGTAAGCCAGTGGCCGATCTGATGCACGCCTCATCAGATATGATGATCAAGATTACCCATTGGATAATGGAAGTGGCACCTTTTGGTGTGTTTGCCCTTATCGCAGTTGTCGCTGGAACACAGGGCGTGGCGGCGCTATTGGATGTTGTCACCCTCGCTTTGGCAGTGCTGGTTTCTTGCATTGTTCATATGATCGTAGTGCACGGCCTAATTATTATGAAAGGCATGTTGGGGCTATCGCCAGTCATGTTTTTCAGGGGTGCGCGAGACGCCATGCTAGTGGCGTTCTCCACATCTTCGAGCTCGGCGACACTGCCTGTGACGATGTCCGTAGCCGAAGAGAATTTAGGCATTAAGCCGGTGGTAGCCTCCACGGTTTTACCCCTTGGTGCCACGATAAATATGGACGGCACGGCGCTTTATGTTGGCATAGTGTCGGTGTTTGCGGCCCAGGCATTTAATATAGAGCTTGGCTTTTTTGATTACGTAGTTATGGCAGGGGCCACCACCGTAGTGTCGGTAGGCACGGCTTCAGTGCCGGGTGCCTCTTTATTTTTAATGTCGGCAGTGATGAGTACCTTCGGTATGTCGCCAGAACAGATTGCTGTAGTGATCGGTTTCATAATTCCATTTGACAGACCTTTGGACATGCTGCGCACGGCGGTCAATATTGGCGGTGACTTGTCGGTCGCCACGGCGGTAGCCAATTGGGAAGGTGAGTTTGATAAGGAAATATTCGAAAGGCCGATAAAGTTTTAGGCAAGACATCAAGAGCTGCAATAAAGCGAAGGTGCTTTAGCGGCCACTTGTCATTGCAAGCAGCTGCAACTAGTTGCCGAAGCTTTAACTAAGGCGAGTTAGCTGAGGCAGACTCAGCTGTTTTGTAAGGCTCAGTATAAGGTGATACTGCTTGCTGGTGACCACGCAATACAAGCCCAGTTGGGCAATCGTTGCCCCAAACATCCCCGTAGTTTCTTAATCTTAATCAGCGATACCGGCGCTTAGTTAAAGCTTGGTTTTGGCATTAGCCATAATCTGGGCTCGCTTTTCTTTTGGTAGGTTGTTGGCTCGGTTTAGAGGTTAACCAGCTTAGTTAACCATTCCCTGAAAAAGCTTTCTCAGCCGTGGAGACCGCCAGCCTAAAAAGCGGACAACTTCGATGGTCGGCAGCGGCGAGAGTCAGCTATGGCGACACAGCCTAGCAGCGATAGACGCCAAAGCGCTGTTGGCCATCGGCGATGGCAGATTCAGCAACCACCGCGTCTCCGCCCATTGTGCCAGCTTCATTGCGCGCTAGGGTTACCAGTTCTAGTTCTAATCGAACTCGGTTACGGTCGAGAAAAAGCATCTTGTTGAGTGTCGAAGAGCGAGTGCTGCCGATGCGAGTGCAATTGCTGGCGCTGGCCAAAGGAAGCTGGATGACCCCTTCGCCCTCGGTCGTAAGTTGAACCCATGAACTGCTGCAGTTGCTCAGTGCTAACACTAGGGTTGTAGCGATAAATAGTTTATTCATAGAGGCTCTCCAAGTTGTTGATTTTACAGGGCTGGATTAGGTTCTTTGACGGTATGAGGCTGAGTCTAGCATTTTACCGATGGTCAAATCTGCACTGCTTCTGGTTTGTGCTACCATTGTTTTCCTGCCCCTATAACAATAACACTTTCAGACCAATGGCATCTGTAGAATTAATCAATCAATTGAAGGCAATCGTTGGACCCGCAGGTTGGCGCGAGGGCGATAATATCGACCTGCGCAATTTCCAAGATTGGATGGGCGCTAGGGCGATTCCTCCCCAACTATTGCTCAGGCCAGCAAGCACCTCGGAAGTCTCTAAAATTCTGGCCGCCTGCCACAAAGCCGGCCAGCCAGTGGCACCCCAAGGCGGCATGACTGGCTTGGTGTCTGCGGCGGCACCGCTGCAAGGCGAGCTGTCACTTAGTTTCGAGCGCATGCGCGGCATTCTCGAGATTGACCCCTACACCAGCACCATGACGGTAGAGGCCGGCGCCCCGCTGCAAACCATTCAAGAACAGGCCGACTCAAAAGGGCTTTTGTTTCCCTTAGACCTAGGTGCCCGCGGCAGCTGTACTATTGGTGGCAATCTTTCGACCAATGCTGGGGGCAATCGGGTTATTCGTTACGGCATGACAAGAGATTTGGTGCTAGGGCTAGAAGTAGTGTTGGCCGACGGCACCGTGATCGATGGGCTGCACAAACTCCGGAAGAACAATACCGGCTATGATTTAAAGCAGCTGTTTATTGGCAGTGAAGGCACCTTGGGAGTCATTACCCGGGCAGTGCTTAAACTGTCGCAAAAACCGTCCAGTCAAATCGTCGCCATGTGCGGGGTAGACAGTTTTCAATGCGTGGCCGATCTGCTGGTTCACAGCCAAGCAAGTTTAGGCTCCAATCTCACCGCCTTCGAAGTGATCTGGAAAAATTCTTACACACTAATCGACACTCATATTCCCTACGCTGACGTACCACTGCCCACTAACTACGATTTTTATGTGTTGATCGAAATCATGGGTACCGACGATGGCAATGATGAAACCTTGTTCTTAGACTGCTTATCCAGTGCTTCGGCCAAAGGCTTGGTAAAAGAGGCGGTGGTCGCTGAGACTGCAGCAAAAATTAAGAGTCTTTGGACTGTGCGAGATTCAGCGGCGGAGGTGTCCATTGGGGTTGGCCCTATGCACACCTATGACGTGAGTTTGAACGTGGCCGATATGGGATATTTTGGCGAGGAAGTTGAGGCCCGCCTGCGCTTAAAATGGCCTGAGGCGGTTTTAGGCTTGTTTGGCCACATTGGTGATGGCAATGTGCATATTGTGATTAGCGTCGGGCCGCAAACTGAGCAGCTGCATCAAGAGATCGATGAAACCATCTACGGCCTAATTCAAGAATTAGGCGGCTCTATCTCTGCCGAACACGGCATCGGCATCATGAAAAAACAATTTTTGGCCTACAGTAAAACTGAGCCCGAATTGGCTCTGATGAAAACACTGAAGGCGACACTGGACCCAAACAACATACTTAACCCTGGGCGAGTTTTTAACACAGGCCCATAACCACTAGGAGAGAATAATGGCTGGAAGCAATCTAACAGGTAAAAATGTCGTAATAATTGGAGGCACTGCGGGCATCGGTCTGGCTGCCGCACAGGCGGCTGTAGCCGCTGGCGCTAAAGTCTGGGTGGCGGGTAGATCACAGGCTCATATCGACAATGCCAAGGCCATCGCCAAGGGTAGCTTCGAAGTTAGGCAGGCAGATACTCACAATGCAGAGCAGCTTAAGGCTATTTTTGAAGAGGTGGGCACGATTGATCATTTGGTGTCAGCCGCGGTTGGCGGTGAACGCACGCTGAAACCATTCCTCGAACAAACCGAAGAGCAGTTCAAGGCGGCCTATGACAAACTATGGGGTTATGGCAAAGTAGTGCGCACTGGCGCCCCTTACTTGGCAAAAGATGGGGCAGTGACTTTAGTGAGCGGATCTCCCGCACGTAAAGTGGCAGTCGGCCAATCGCCTCTTAGCTGCGTTGGCGCATCGGTGGAGAACATGGTTCGCTGCCTGGCGGTAGAAATGGCGCCAATACGGGTTAACGTGGTGTCTCCGGGCACTATTAACACGCCAATGTTTGATCATTTTGGGGAGAAGAAAGCCGAGACGTTGGCGGCAATGACTCAGTCCCATTTGATCAAGCGGGCGGGTACGCCAGAAGAAGTTGCCGAGGGTATACTGTTTGTCATGCAAAATAAGTTTGTGACCGGCACAACCATAGATGTTGATGGCGGGCGTCTGCTTAGCTAGCAGCTATTGATAAAGGCTTAGTCCTAGGGTGTGGTATGAATGATTCAGGGTTGGATGTAGTTGGTTCTCAGGTGGCGGTTGTCGATCCCGAATTGGGCCTAATTGATGCTATTTATCAGCGGCGTTCCGTGCGAGGCTATCTGGATAAGGCAGTGCCCCAGCCCATTCTGAACCGTATTTTCGATATCGCTAACCAAGCCCCAAGCAACTGCAATGTGCAGCCATGGAAAGTGTATGTGGCATCGGGGGCATTGAAAGATCGTCTTAGACAGACCATGGTTGATAAGACAGCCTCTGGGGTGGCCCCTAATCCGGACTACCCCTATCGCGGTGACTTTGAAGGCGAGTACCGCAAACGCCAAGTGGAATGTGCGGTGGCGCTGTATAGCAATATGGGGATAGAGCGGGGTGATAAAGCAGGTCGCCTACATGCGGTGCTGCGGAATTTTGAATTCTTCGATGCCCCTTATATAGCTTTTTTGGGCATGAACCCGAACTTTGGCACCACCGTGGCTTTGGATGTTGGCATGTATGCCCAAAATTTAATGCTCACCATGGTGGCTTTTGGTTTGCATAGCTGCCCCATGGGCACCATGCGAAACTACCCTGATTTAGTCAGAGATGCCTTTGACATTCAAGATGACACTAAGATCCTGTTTGGGATTAGCTTCGGCTACGAAGACACGGCAGTACCTGCCAATAAAACAAAAACAACAAGAGATGAAATCTCAGCTAACGTGGTGTTTCGCTCAGATTAATTGATGCGAAGCTCAAGGTGAAACCATGAGTTTTAAACCGGTAATTCTTTTGTACGATCTCAACAACGCATTGGTGGACGAGTGTGCGCAGTTAATTGGCCATACGGGTTTGTACACAACGATAAACACCTATAATGAGGCCAACGCGCGAGAGGCGCTAAAACAGTACAACCGAGGTTTTGGCCTACTAACCAACAGGATTTCCTGTGTCATAACCGGCTGGAACAGCCACAAAAAGCGCCGTGATCAGCTGCTGTTTAAGCTGCGGGAGGAAGAAGCTCGCAGTCCACTGCGCGCTGCGACTCCTGTCGTCATGATTACCGAAGACCATCGTCACGATTTAAAACAGCTAGCGCTAGACCCTACCGGCGGTTTCGTTTCCGCCTATCTTCACGCCGATGATTTTCAAGACACGGTGACCGATACCCTGCATAAAATCGTGTTTGGTAATCGAGCCCAAGAAATGAACTCCATAGCCTACGCACAGCATATGCTAGAGGAAGAGGCATAGGCCTGCCCAATCGACAATCGAGCTAGTACAACAGGCTTAGGGGCAGCAATCTGCTAAAAGCGAAAGCCTCGTTGTTTCCTCCAGCTAAGTTTGCTTAAAGGCGCCGAGTGTATTTCGGCTCAAATCAATTACTGGGTATGACAAGTGCGCCACAAATCTACACGCCGCTATTAAGAGTCACGTCCTAGAAATTAAGCGGCGCATCAAAAATTCGTCAGATTGGCTAATGGGCAATCAGGCGTTCTCATAACTTATTGATATCTAACGCTTTAAAATCTGGTGCGGTTCTTGCTTGTTGTGTTAGAGAGAGCGCTAATAGTGAATGTCAGTAGAAGGTGCTAATAGAGGGCATTGCTAGTTTGTGTTAATCGAGGGCATTTATACGGGCATGAATCGAAGGCATGTATAAAAAGCGCGAGTAGAGATCCTAAATAGAAAGCGTCAATACGAAGTTCCAGCTGGGAGTCCTGATAAGCGTTCTTAAAGGGGCCTAACAGCAAGGTCAGCGACGCAGGCCCAAGGGCTTGCTTGAAGACTCTGGAAAGGTCCATTGTCATCACACTATCTGCTTGCGCTAAACATAAGCTAATTCGGTAAAGTGCTCGGTAAAGGCAGAAAATAATAGCTTAGCTAAGAGGGAAAACCAATGAGTGGAGTCATGACGTTGTTTGGGGTAATGATGGCGATATTTATACCAATATGCCTATTAGTCATTATTACCGAACACTACAAATACAAAAATACCACCAGTCTTAAGCTTGCCAGCCTGCAGTCTGAGGTGGATTCAAACAATGTAGACGAGCTGGTTAAAACTGTCGCCAATTTAAAAGAGCGTATCGCTGTGCTGGAAAGCATCGTAACTGACCGCAGCTACAATCTGGAACGAAAGATCACAGGTCTGTAGCGGTAACCAATAGCAGCGGCTCCAGACAGAGCCGCTGCTAAAGTAACCTAAGCTGCTAGGCAGTCATGCAGAATACGTTAAGCTTATTGCCGTCTAGGTCGCGAAAATAACCGGCGTAAAAATTATCGCTACGGGGCCCAGCAGGGCCTTCGCAGCTGCCGCCCAGTTCTAGGGCTTTGGTGTAAACAGCATCTACCTGAGCTTTGTCGGCCGCCCCTAAGGCAATCATCACCCCGTTGCCAACACTGGCGGCATTGCCGTCTGCGGGCTTGGTAATTGAAAGGGCCGGGGCCTGAGGGTTTACCGCCCAGGCGATAAAGGTTTCCATTTCCATGAAGCGGGTAGCGCCAAGAAGGGCTAATAGCTCATCATAAAATTTGGCGCTTTTGGCCATGTCGTTGGTGCCTAATGTGACGTATCCGATCATTTCTTGGTTCCTCTTGGTTTTTTAATGTGGTTTTAGTAAGCGTAGTTTTACTAGTAGCTTTAATAATTGCTGGCCAATTTCGGCTCAGTGTTTCAACTCTTTGTAACGAAAACAATGACTCGTGTGGTCATTGACAAGCCCTGCTGCCTGCATAAACGCATAGCAAATGGTACTGCCGATAAACTTGAAGCCGCGCTTTTTCAAATCTTTAGACATGGCGTCGCTGATCTGAGTTGTCGCTGGCACCGCCTTGGCGTCTTTGCGTTTGTTGTCTAGAGGTTTGCCGCCAACAAAACTCCAAATGTAGCTGTCGAAGCTGCCAAATTCTTTTTGTACTGCGATAAAAGCCAGTGCATTAGTGCGTATAGAATATAGCTTTAGGCGGTTGCGAATCAGCCCTGTATCGAGCAGGTGTTTTTCAATAGCGGCATCGCTTAGCTTGGCGCACTTGGCGATGTCAAAATTCTTAAAACAGCGGCGGTAATGCTCGCGTTTTTTAAGCACGGTTATCCAGCTGAGGCCTGCCTGCTGGCCTTCTAAACACAGAAATTCAAACAGCAGGCGCTCGTCGTGAACTGCAACGCCCCATTCCTCATCGTGGTAGGCGACATAGATAGGGTCTTCGCCGCACCACCAGCATCGATTGGTCATGGTTGAATTATCCTGTGGTAAACAAGGGCAATCATGCCTTTAGTTGTCGGTTAAAAGTACTGTATATAAACACAGTACTTAGTGCAAGTTATCGGCCAAAAAAAAGCCCGCTTTTTAGGGCGGGCTTGGTTTGGACGTCACGTTGTTAAGACTGAATAAAAACCGGGCTTAATTAATCAGGCAGGGTTAGTGCCACAATTTTTGCCGCGTCTCGAAAGTTGCTGACAGTCACCACTATGTATTGCTTACCGTCATGCATGTAAGTCATAGGCAAGCTGGTGGCCGATGCCGGCAGCGCAATGCGGGCAATTGACTCCCCCGTGGTTTTGTCTCGGGCATGGAGCACCGGGTCGCCACCAGGGCCTTCGGTTGAGAAAAGCAGAGACTTAGTTAGCACTAGGCCAGAGCGGGTGGGCTTGCCAGTGGGCTCAATCTCTACACCCGCCAGTAGCGGATGATTCTTGATTGCCTCGGGGGTGTCGCCATTTGCCACCTGCCACAGATGATCACCGGAAGTCAGGTCGATAGCGGTGATGCGGCCATACAAAGGTTTAACCAATGGAATGCCATCGACCGTCGGGGTGACGTCGCCGCCTTGAATGAATTTGACGCTCGACGCCTGAGGGTCGTTCACTACAGACAGCACACTGGTTGCAGTGCGCGAAGAGACGTAGAGCACGCCGGTTTCCGGATCATAGCTAGCCCCTTCCCAGTTTGAACCACCGGTTGAGGAGGGTAGATGCAAGGTGCCAAGGCTGCCGTCCCCCGGGTCTTTATAGCGCGAAGCCGGAGTGTAGAGTTCGCTAAAGCGGTATTTTGCGGCAATCGCTTTCGCTTTGGCGTGAATCTGGGGAGTAAAGTCCACCAGATCATCAGCCTGAAAGCCCTGCCTGTCATAGGGGGCAGGTTTAACTGGATAGGGTTGGGTTGCTGCCGCCATCTCGCCCGGCAAGTCGCTCTTTGGTACCGGACGTTCTACAACTGGGAACAAGGGCTCGCCATTTTCTGGATCAAACATAAACAGGTGAGACTGTTTAAGGGTTTGGACCACCGCCGGTGTGCCGTTAGGTAGGTTGATGACAATGGGTGCCGCCGGCGTATCCCAGTCCCAAATGTCATGGTGGGTGGTTTGGAAGTGCCATTTGCGTTTGCCGGTTTTGTAATCCAAGGCCACGGTTGAGCTGGAGAACAGATTGTTGCCCGGGCGATCGGCGCCGTAGCGGTCGCCGGTGGCTGATTCTACCGGCAGGTAGACAGTGCCGCGCGCCACATCGGCGGACATGGCAGACCATACCCCTGCATTGCCGGTGTATTCGGCAGAGCCGTTGAGCCAAGTCTCATAGCCGATGTCGCCTTTTTCGGGGATGGTTTTAAAGGTCCAAAGTTTTTCGCCGGTGCGAGCATCGAAACCGCGAATATCGCCTTTGACATTGCTCGCCGCGACTGGCCGCATGCCCACTAAATGCGCGGCGCCTGCAATCACCACATCGTCTACCACCAGCGGCGGAAACGAAATGCCGATGTCTAAATCGTCACGGCCAATGCCCAGACGCAAACCTTCCTGCAGATCTACCGAGCCGTTGTCGCCAAAGCCAGGGTAGGGATCGCCGGTACGGGCATCCAGCGCCACAAGATAGTAGCCTGGGGTAATGGTGAAGATGATTTCATCGTCGCCGTCTTGAAAGTAAGACAGCCCTTTGCCGGAGCCTTTTCTTGGGGCGTCATCAAAGCGCTTGCCTTCTTCGGGCCGCCACATCCACAGCAGTTGACCGCTGGCAGCATCTAAAGCCACCACGTTGCGGGTAGGGCCAACTGTGGCGTAAAGCCGGCCATTGACCATTAACGGAGTAGTGACGCTGTAAGTTTCCGGCCGTGGGCCGAAAGGTGCGGTATCCAAAGCCCAGGCCACTTCAAGGCTGGCGACGTTTTCTGGGTTTATTTGGTCCAAAGGGGAATAGCGAGTCGCTCCAGCGTCGCCGTTAAAATGGGTCCAAGGCACGGATTTGTTGGCATTGAGATCGACGATAGTCTCGGCTTGGTTAATCGCCAAGGCGGTTAGATCTGCGACACTTATTGCGCCGTCGGGGATAGTGACGTTGCCAGTAGCCAAAATGAAGGCGGTGATGTCGTAATACTGCTGGGACGTCAGCGAGCCAGGCGTTTCTGCTGGCATCGTGGTGCGAATTTGTTCAAACAGCTCGCCGCCGCTGCGGCCAAGCCAGCGGGCGCTGAGGCGGGCATCCATTTCTGCCGGCACGTGGCAACGGGAGCACTCGGCAGTAAAAGCAACACGGCCGCGCTCCACATTGGCCTCTTGGCCATGGGCAGAGGTTAAACTTAGGGTTCCAAGAACTAGAAGTGCTACTACTTTACGCACAATCTCTCCTCTCTTTTGACGATGACGTTAGGGTTAGTCGGGCTTATCCATCGATAACGAACTATATTTTTATGAGTAAGATGGTAACGGTTTTACTAAATCGGTGATAGCAACCTGCTGTCATGCCTTGGGGTTGGTACAGGTTGCTGTGAATAAATTCTTGAGGGGCTTGTTGGCCCTATGCTGAGAAATAAGGTGGTTTGCTCAGAATAACCCTAATAATACCAAGGATTTAGGGGTGGAAGGTTGAGCAAACAGATCGGAATTGGCCCCAACAACGAATAACCTCGCGCTATTTTGTTGCTGATGGGGAGTTACAATCTATTACAACTATGACCAGTGTTAGGCTCCTAAGTTCTTGATGTAAATACAACTTTCCACTAAGGTACGCGCCTAATTTTATTGCTTTGAGCGCTACTGTTACTACGACAGCGATGGGCGCTAGGAGAACCGAATGGGAAGTGTAGGAGCGAAGTGGATAGTCCGTGTGCAGGTTCTTTTAGCCATCACCGTATTGTTGAGCGGTGCTGTTTCCGCACAAGAGCTAGTCACAAGCAAAATAAAGCCTCGCATCAGCGCATTTTCTCTGCAGGCAAAGCCAACCATTGATGGCGATATCGCCAATGATCCAGCTTGGGCGGGCGTGACTCCTACTACTGGGTTTACCCAGCAGCAGCCAGTAGAGGGCCTTCCCGCCACTCAGAACACAGAAGTGTATATGGCGTTTTCTGAAACCGCGCTGTATATCGGGGTAATTGCCTATGATGATGAACCATCACGTATCGTAGTTGCCGATAGCCGACGGGATTCTGACTTGGAGGAGACAGACAGTTTTCAAGTGGTAATAGACGGCTTTGGCGATCGTCAAAACGGCTTTGTCTTCGGCACTAATCCGGTGGGTATTCAATACGATGGCCAAGTTGTTAACGAAGGCGCTGGCGGAGGTTTCGGCTCAGGCGGCGGCGCCTTCAATTTAAACTGGGACGCGCCTTGGATAGTGCAGTCGAAAATCGGTGACTATGGCTGGAGCGCCGAAATGGAAATCCCGTTTTCGTCACTGCGCTATAACGGCCGCGGCGGCAAAGATTGGGGCATCAATTTTCAGCGCAATATTCGCCGCAACAATGAGATCACCTATTGGTCTCCGATAGAGCGTCAATTCAATTTATACCGCGTGTCCGAGGCGGGTTCGGTGTCTGGCATTCAGGCGCCTGCCCAGCGCGGTTTGCTGCTCACACCTTATGTGTTAACTCGCGCTGAGCAGGGCGGGGCAATTGTTAGCGGCACCGAGGTTGAAGAGGAATTTGGTTTTGACCTGAAGTATTCGATCACTCCTAGTCTCACCCTCGATGCAACCTACAACACCGACTTTGCCCAAGTAGAAGTGGATGATATTCAGGTGAACCTTGACCGTTTTAGCCTGTTCTTTCCAGAAAAGCGGCCCTTCTTTTTAGAAAATGCCGGCCAGTTTTCAGTGGGCAATGCTCGAGAGCTGGAACTGTTTTTTAGTCGGCGCATTGGGGTTGGCGCCGGAGGCACGCCGCTGCCAGTTGACGGCGGTGCGCGCCTGACGGGCAAGGTGGGTGACAATACCAATGTAGGCTTTCTCGCCATGCGCTCTGAAGGTATCGATGGGGTGATTCCGCAAAATGATTATACGGTTGCCAGGGTTAACCAAGAATTGGGCAATCGCTCGACGGTTGGTTTTATGTATGTGGGCCGCGACGGCGATGGCACCGTGAACAACAATAAAGGCAATGACTACAACCGCACCTACTCCGTTGATGGGCGTTGGGGCATTGGCGACACCACATTGATTTCTGGTTTTGCCGCCAAGACAGAAACTCCAGGGCGCAACGGTGATGATCATGCGATAGGAGTCAACGCGGCGTACAACACCATCGATTGGACTATCAGCGGCGGTTACGCCGAGGTTGCCGAAGACTTTAATCCAGAGGTGGGCTTCTTATCTCGAACCGCCTACCGCAAATTCAATTTTACCGCGCTGCGCCGCTATCGCCCCGCCAATAACTGGCTCAATCTGTTTGAACTGCGGCCACATATTTCTTATCGCGGTTACTGGGATTTTGATGGCTTTCAGGAAACGGGCTTTATTCATGTCGACAACCACTGGGAATTTCTCGGCGGTATGGAAGCCCACACGGGGGTGAACTTTACCAGAGAAGGGGTTAAGCAGCCGTTCCAAATCGTCAGCGGTGTGACTGTGCCGGCGGGTGAGTACGAGCATGAAGAAGCCCAGCTGGTTTATTTCACTAACCAAGGTCTGCCGCTGAGTATTAATGTCAGCAGCCGCATTGGCGGTTTTTTTGGCGGCGACCGCTTTAACATCGAACCCACCATTCGCTACCGGGTGGGTGAGACTTTCAGCACCGAGCTGTCTTGGAATCATCAGCAAATCGAGCTGCCGGTTGCCGGCGGTGATTTTGATGTAAACCTCGCCAGACTCAGATTGTCCTATTCATTCACCCCCAATGTGTTGCTGCAGGCTTTAGTGCAATACAACGAGCGGGACGATGTGATTGGCACCAATATTCGTTTCTCTTGGCTGCAAGCTGCTAACGCAGGGCTTTATTTGGTGTACAACCAAGTGGATGAAAGTGGCCTCGCTACGCCACAGGGCGGCCAGCTGCGAGAAGACGCCCGCGGCTTGATTCTCAAGTACAGTCGGATTATTGATTTTTTCTAAACGGGGCTGGGTTTTTAAACAGCCGCTAGGTATCGCTGCTGTTTAAAAACTGCTGAATGCCAAGATTGATCTGCTTGGTTGAGATGCCTACCTCAAACAAAAAAAACACCAAGCCGGCAATGAGCAGCAGCATGGCGCTCACAAAAAGCACAGCGGCGGGGATTGATAAATTGATCTCGATTAGCTCGCCAAGAAATAGCGTGACGATGACCAAGCTGATTAGCAGCGCGCCCCACACGAACATTCGAATGGACCAGTTAACCAAGCGTATGCGGCGCCATAAGCCGGACGCTTCAAGCTGAAAACTCGCCAAATGTATTTTTCGGTCTTCGTAAATGATGCGTGCCTCGATAGCCCGAAACCGGTCAACCACACGGCCGAGACGAGAAGAAAGCACGTTTAACATCCCTGCAATGCCCGCAAGTAAGAAAACAGGTGCCACGGCTAACTGAATAACTCCGGCCATTGTCTCCATTGCTAATTGTCCGTTCATCGCAGCGTTAGCTCCTAATTAGCTGGCGGCCTTGGCATCGAGATCTTTCCAATGCCGTGCGCCATTGCCCGGTGTTCTGGTTAAGTGTATCCAAATTTCTGAGGCGGCAATATTTACCGTCCCAGCCATCCAAAATGTCGCAGAGAATAGCACTTCGACTCCTATGTTGGTGGTGCTCATCAGTATCCCCAGCATGATGCGCTCGGTGGCTATGGCGAGCATTAGCCCGAACGAGCGAATCATCCATTCTCTGTGGGCCCCAAACTGCCTGTGGCGGATGCTAGTGTAGGCTTTGTAAAGTGTCAGCAGTGTGTAAATAGCTAAAAAGAGTGTGGCCATGGATTCGCTGAAGCCAGGACCGTCGATGCCCGCGAAAGGATAAAAGATGCCGATAAAGCCGCCAGACAGAGCGCCAATTACCCCACACACAATATAAACGCGACCGCTCCAGCGGTGAAAATTGATGTAATTTTTGCGCACTGCGCGGATAAACTGCAGCGGCCCGAGACAGAAGATTAGCAAGCCAGGGCCCAAGTGTAGCCAAGCGGCTACAAAGTGTTCGTAGTAGCGAATATCAAACGGGTTGAAAACCTCACTGGGTTCGGCAACCGGCTGGGCCATGGAGGTGAGCAAAAAATCGGCGCGGCCAAAGACAGAGGTGATTCCAGTAAACAACAAAGCAGCCATAACCAGCCAGCCAATAGCTTCCAAGACTTTGCGCACAAAGGGCCAAGGCGCGGCTGAGAAATCCGTGCTGGCGGGAGCTGCTGTTGCTGCGGAGATGTCGGTCATAGCGTGCTTCCGAGTTTATTATTGTTAGTGGTGATTTGAACCAAGTTTGCAGAATACACGGCCTTGTCGCCACTTGCCATAATTGGCGGGGAGGGCAGCGCGGGTTCTTTTGCAGCGAGCATCGGCTATACTGCGCGCACGCCAAAAAGGACACCGCGCCATTACAACTGCAACGCAACAGAATGAACCTACTGAAAAGCCCCACGGACCTTTTGCCCCCTTTGCCATCGCCCAGTTTCGCTGGCTATTCATGGGCAACGTGGCCTTTTTCTTTGCCATGCAGGGGCAAATGCTCACCCGAACCATCTTGGCATGGGATCTAACCGGCCAGGCCACGTCGCTGGCTTATATAAATTTAGTAGTCGCTGTGCCAATGATATTTGCCTCCTTAGTAGGCGGCGCCATTACCGACCGCGTGGAGCGGCGACAGCTAGTGATTGCAGGGCAGTGTCTAATCTTGCTTAACGATCTCATTATTCTCGCCTTGCTATTAACCGATCAACTGCAGTTTTGGCATATGCTGTGCACCGCGTTTGTAGCGGGCTGCGCCTTCCCTTTCATCATGCCAGCGCGCATGGCTATCACCGCCACCGTGGTGGGCCCAAGCCTGATTCAGTCGGCGATGGCCTTCGGCGCTGGGGTGCTAAATTTGAGCCGGGTGTTTGGGCCGGCGATTATGGGTGTGTTGATTGCGGTGTATTCCGTCACCGGGGCTTATTTTCTGTCGGTAACCCTGTACGCCGCTGCCATCGCCTGCATGTTTGGCGTAGGCCAGAGCCGCTCTAAGCCAAAAGAAGAGACCAATAAGGCCCTGCTGGCAGACATCGGCGATGGCTTTCGCTACATCGCCAGCAATCGCCCGGTGTTGATCACCTTGGCATTCGGGCTGGTGCCCATGTTTTTGGCCATGCCGTTTCAGAGTATTTTGGTGGTGTTGGCCGAACAAGCTTGGCAGGTGGGAGAGGGCGGCTTAGGCACCCTAATGGCAGTGGGCGGCATAGGCGGTGTGATGGGGTCTATTTGGATAGTTAAGCGCGGCGACAAAGCCGAGCGTTTCAAGCTGATGATTGGCAGCACCATCGCGTTTGGCATATTCCTCGCTATAACCACCCAGGTCGGTAACTTTTATCTGGCATTCATACCACTGCTTTTGGCCAACATGTGCGCCAGCGCCAGCCAAACAGTGAACAACGCCACCATTCAGATGCTGGTGTCAGACCGCATGCGCGGCCGCATGAGCAGTTTTATGCTGTTGTCATTCGCCTTAACGCCAATTGGCGTCTTCCCAATGGCGGTGGCCACCGACAGAATAGGTGCTGCCAATGCCATAGTCGGCGCGAGTATTTTGCTAGTCTTAACCGTAATTGCCTTTGTGATTCTGAGCAAAACCCTGCGCGGCCTAGACGGGATAGTCACCACCAAACTGGCCAGCAATGCAGAAAGTGCGAGCACAGTGGCAAGAGCCAGCGTAGCTTCTTAAACAAGAGGGGATGGGCGTAAGAGCAGGCTTACTCGGTCTTCGCAGAGGCAGACTGTTCGTGCTGGGTTATCCAGACATTGAATTGATCGGTCATACAATCTGCAATCTTAACAATGTCACCCCGGCTAACTTGGGCACACTGATTAAAGTGGGGCGCGGCAAGCTCCAAGCTATAGAGCTGGGCCAGCTCATAGTTGCAGGCATAGACACTCACATACTCCGAGGCCTGCCAATTGCGCTCGCAGTGATCGTTAATCAGCGCCCCAGCCATAGACAGCGTATAGCCATAGGCCTCGGCATACTCCGCCTCAGCCGCCGCCAACACGGGTGCGGCGAGCAAAAATAAGCAAACACTAAAAGCCACTCTAATCACGATTAATTACCCCACAGGCAAACAACAAGCCAATAAGTAGTGTATCAGCTAAACCAGACCAGTTATAATCCTGCCCACGCGCCCATAGCTCAGCTGGATAGAGTAACTGGCTTCGAACCAGTTGGTCGGGAGTTCGAATCTCTCTGGGCGCGCCAATCTTAGTAAAACAAAATCAAGCAGTTATCTCATTATGGGGTAGCTGCTTTTTTGTTTCTCTAAACTTTGTGTAGTAGGAAATGTAGTAATGCTTTCCAACTCACACAAGGTTTCGGCATACGGTGAAAGATGTTCTGGTGCCAAATGCGCATAACGCTGCACCATTCGAATATCTGACCAACCACCTAACTCTTGCAACACATGCATTGGTGTTCCTTTCTGGACGTGCCAGCTTGCCCATGTATGGCGAAGATCGTGCCAGCGAAAATTCTCAATACCGGATGCCTCTAATGCACGGCGCCACACTTTGGTATTGCACCTTTTCACAGGTCGATCCTTATAGGTGAACACGTATTTTGCGTGCTTGCCTAACTCACCACGAAGCAGAACAACAGCTTCCCTATTCAGCGGTATACCAATAGGGCGTCCTGTCTTCGATTGATCGGGGTGTATCCATGCTGCGCGTCTTTCGAGATCAACTTG
>CAYGSO010000023.1:0-14808 GCA_964352445.1 uncultured Pseudohongiella sp.
TTACTCTGACCCCTTTGATGATTGTAACTTTTCTGTGCCTGCTCCGTCCTATCAGTCATATGCATGATCTTATTTCTAAAGAAATCGGCTGGGAGCGATATAGCTTTGAAGATACTAAAGTACAGTCTTGGCACGTTGGGTTTGCTATGCCTGCTTGCAGTCATCGCAATTTTCTATGTACAGAGCACCTCCGATGGCCCAATCGAGCCTATGCAAGGTGGCCCTTTCCAAACTGGCGAAGTGGTTGAGACCTTGGTAGAGGACTGGTCTTTTGCGGCGGCCAAACCAGTGGCGTTTGAGCTAGAAGGCTTTGGCAGTTCCCGCATGGCTGGATTCATTATGCACGAGGGCGAAGCCTATATGACCTGTGACCTAGGATTTATTTGGAATCGATTAGAGCCAGGAACCATGAAATTGGCGCTGTGGACCATGTATACCTTTAAGCACTGGCATACCGACGCCCTTGCAGATGGCCGCATTCGATTGCGCATCGACGGTAAGATTTACAAGGCCAATCTAGAGAAAGTAGAGGACCCCGATTTAAATCAGCAGCTGCGCATGGTGTTGGAAGCTCAAGCGCGAGAGTTTTTTGCGCCAATGGAGCTGCCGCCCGAACCCAGTCAGGCACCAAACGGTATATGGTTTTTCAAAATGAGTTCTCGAGTATGAGCGGCATTTGAGAAAGCTATTTATATACCACCTTTCACAAATTACAGTAAAAAGTAATGCACCGGCATCCAGATACCCATAGCCATCATCACTAGGTTCTCGGTTAATGAGATAAACCCAAGGGGCACATTGGAGTCGCCGCCTACACAGGCGCATTTAAGTTCTCGCTTGTCCACATAAACCGCCTTAATAACCGATACAGCGCCCACTGATCCGATAAAAAGCGCTATTGGAGAACCCAGCGCCCCCATGATGCCGCCAGCGACCATGGTCACCGCGGCGGTGGCTTCACCAAATGCATAGAGGTAGCCATAGGGCACCCAGCGCTGAGCTAAAAGGTCGTAATTTAAAAACATGGTTGAGAAATTTTCGATATCTCTAAGTTTTTGAACGGCGAGCATACTCATTGAAAATGCCGCAAACCATTCAATTGCCCGCAGACTAAAAACCGTGCCGAATGCTGACCAAGACGCGGCCATTGCAGTTAATGCGCACATCGCAAAGATTGCTATCACGGGAGTATAGGTTTTTTTGTCAGAGTCCTTCTTCCAATTGGTAAGGTGCTCGCGCAGGGCTTCGTAGCCGCCAATGCGTTCGTCACCGATAAAGGCTTGGGGCGTGGTTTTAACGTTGTGCTTGGCCCTAAACTCGTCGGTTTTTTTGTCGGTGGTTAGCTTGATGTCTTCAACATCGAAACCGTGGCGCTGCAGTAGCCATTTGGATTTAAGCCCATAGGGGCAGAGGTGTTTTTCCATTACCATGCGGTAGAGAACCGCTTTTTTTGAACCTGAATCTGTTTGTGCGGACTCCTGAGCAGTCGAACTCATTAAATGCCTCCAAGTGGTTGCTTTAACTCGTCGGGACAGTGTAACAAATCTTCAGGCGAATTGTCAGGTCAGGTCAAACTTGCAAGTCACATAGAAAACCACTCATTCAGAAAAACGATAGACACATAACGAGCCGTTTTTCCTGCGCCAACTAAAACGATAAAGAGCCACAGCCTCACCCGCATAATACCCGCAACCAGGGTTAAGGCATCGCCACCAATAGGCAGCCAGGCTAAAAGCAGGGTCCAGAAACCGTAGCGATTAAACCAATCTTGGGCGCCTTGAATTTGTTCCTGCTTAAAATAAAACCAACGCCGGTCTTGAAAGTGCAGTAAGAAGCGGCCTAGTAGCCAGTTCACCACAGCTCCGAGGGTGTTGCCTATGCTGGCAATAACCACCAGCAAAACTGGATCATAGCCAGCTCTGAGTAGGCCGAAAAGGACAACCTCGGAATAGAAGGGCAAAATGGTGGCGGCAAGAAATGCGCTGAAAAACAATATGAAATACGATGCCATAGCCTTACTGTTTTATCAGCCAGCGAAACAAAGCCAGCTGGGAAGGCAGGTAGAATAAATATTCTGGGTGCCATTGCACGCCGATAATAGGCAGGTCTGAGGTAGATTGAATTGCCTGCACAATGCCGTCAAGGTCTCGCCCCACCACCTGCAGGCTTTGGCCATTTTTGTCTATGGCCTGACTGTGCAGGCTATTTACCCGAAGTTTTTGTTTGCCGCAGACCTTTGCTAGCAAACTTAATGGTTCTAGAAAAATCTGTTTGGTTGGCAATAAGCCGGGTCGATTGTAGGTTAGCTTGCGCAGAGGGCGAATATCCTGATGCAGGGTGCCTCCTAGAACCACGTTGATTAATTGTGCGCCGCGACAAATTCCCAGCAGGGGGATGTTTTCTTTTAGGGCCTGTTTGATCCAACGGATTTCCAATTGATCTCTTTCGGGGTCAGATTTCACCGAGGTTGCCATATCAAAGCCGTAATGCTCCGGAGAGATATCATCTCCACCGCCGATGACTAGGGCAGTGACCTGTTCATCTTCAGGGCTGTGTTTTACACTGATTCGAACGGCCTCGGCGCCTAAAAAGTACAGGGCGAGGCGAGTGCATATCCAGCTAGGGGACAGCTTTCGGCTGTTACCTGTTACACCAATTCTCGGTCTTTCAGCCATGTATCTATTGCCTTTTTCCAGTGGGAGCGATCAATGCCTAATACCGAGCGTTCTAATTTGACAAACTGGGCGCATAAGTCATCGAGTTCATCTTTTTTGTTAGCCAGTTCTTCAATCAGCCACCAAAGATTCCAAGCCCCCGCAAGGGACCAGTTGTCCTTATCTATTTGGCAGTTAGGCAGTCGGTAGTGAAAGGTAGGACGTGAGTTAATCCTGGGATCGTCAATTGCGCGCCTTACTCGATCAGAATCAATCTCTGAAAACATTGGCAACATATCCAGGGCACGATTTCGGGTTAAGTTATGTTTGAGATAGCTGTCAATGATGGCCTCAACCGTCTGGCCCTTGGCTTTGGTAACTTCGAGTAAATAAGCATCTGGGTATAGATCAATGTAGGGAGTCAGCCGGCGGGACATGTTCACCTGATGGGCGTCCACCAGCCACCACTGTAGCAGCGCAAAAGCTTTGAGATAGGCGTCAATGGTCTCGGCATTTAAAGCAGGGATCTCTGCGTTAATATGAACTCCGTAAGCTGCCACCATGGAGTTATCGGTTCCTTTGGCGCCGGCGTCTCTTAGCCCTTTCACCAAATTATCCAAAATTGATAGATTGTCGATAGCGATTGGCGGGCAAACCACCTCGATAGGAACCAGCAGTGTAGCGACTTCGCTGAGCAGCTCTAAGGGTTGGCGGCTGCTGTTGTCATCGCGCGCTTTACGTTTGAGGTAATCCCAATCTACCTCAACTTTAAACTCGCCGTGCTCACTGGCAATCATCGCCTCTGCTGGTGTCTTATTGCTAATCGTCCCCGATAAAGCGTTCAGCACTATATCCTCGGTCTGCTCAAGAGTCAGGCCAGTAAACTCAAGCTCAAAGCCTACACGGCGGGTTTTTCCTTTGGAGGTTTTGAGTATTGAGGGATGTTTATATTGAATAGTGATTTGTGAGCTCCTTTGATTAAGCAGCATTGTAACAAATACAGGGGGCAACGATAAAACAATAAGTTAACGCAGGGGGAGGCGTTTTAGTGAAGATACTCAGCACCGATAATAATCGTGCTATCTTTTTTCCGCTCAGTGCACCTAAAGAATTAACGGTTAACAAAGCACAGTTTATCTTGGTAACTCATAGTTTCTGTGTGATGCAGACTAGGCACTAAAAGTCAGGGCAATAGCCCGATAAACATCTTTCAGCAGGCTGCCAACCCCTGAATCTTTTTAACCATAGCCTGCAGGCCATTGCCCCGGGTAGCGCTCAAGTGTTTAAGCAGGCCCAAGGTGTCAAAGTAGTGTTCAATATCAAAACCGCGGATAGACTCGGCCGATTTGCCGTTGTAAGCCGCCAAGACAACCCCCAGCAGTCCCTTCACAACGAAAGCATCGCTATCTACTTCAAACCAAAGTTTGTCGTCAGCAACTTCGCAATCGATCCATACTTGGCTCTGGCAACCTCGCACTAGATGCTGTTCATTTTTCTTAGCCGCATCCATTTCGGGCAACTCTTTGCCCAAATCAATAATGTACTTATAGCGATCCTCCCAGCTGTCAAAAAAGCTCAGAGTTTCAACAATGTCATCAGTTGTAATAGTTTGGCCGAAAGGATTTGTTTTCAAAGACATGATCTTATTTGGTAGCTTGAGAGTGATAAGAAAACATTTATAGAGCCGTAGTTAAAATATGAGGCCGGTCTCTAGCTGGGCTTCTTCCGACATCATTTCGCGGTTCCATGGCGGGTCAAACACCAGCTCCACTTGAACGTCATCTACATTGGGAACTTTTTTAACCCGGTATTTGACGTCCCCAACCAACACTGGGCCCATGCCGCAGCCGGGCGCGGTTAATGTCATGTGGATAACTACGGTGCGTTTCGCCTGATCTATAGTGACAGAGTAGATCAGGCCTAGGCTATTTAAGTTGACCGGAATTTCTGGGTCATAGACAGTGTCTAGAGCCTGCATAACTTGGTCCTTGTGAATAAGGCCATCGCCTCGGTCTGCAATATCTAAGACGAACTTTTCAAAACCAAGGGCGTCGGCGTCGGTGCCGTCGACGCGCAGCATATTGCCCTGATAGACCACGGTATAATTGCCACCCAAAGACTGAGTAATAGTGACAAAATTGTGGGCAGGGATAACCATAGGGTCGCCCACAGGAACTAGGCGCGCCGGACAATCTCGTACCGTTGTTGCTATTACTCTTTCGCTCATTTAATTTACTCTGTGTCTTTAACTGATGCGTTGGTTCTCACCGGTTGTGCGTAAAGCTTATATGCTAAAACTCTCGCCACAACCACATTCATCTTTGACATTTGGGTTTTGCATCACCAGATTTTTGTTCACGCCGTCTTGCACATAGTCGATGGTGGTGCCGCGGATAGCTGACAAGTGCTCAGGCTGGATAACGAGCTTCACCCCATTGTCTAGCGTGATTTTTAAATCATTCGCTTCCCATTCTTTTACGTCGCTAATAATGTATTTGTAACCGGTGCAGCCGCTTTCCTTGACTCCAATCCTAATTGCCGCGCTTCCAGAGCGAGTCAGCTGCTGAGAAAAATGCCCAGACGCCGCCGCTGTCACGTTGATCATATCGCGTAATTCAAACGTTTCTACGGACATAATAAAACCCTCGATGGCTTAAACCAAAAAACCCAATACTTTGTCCAAAGCAGTAAACAGCGCGTCTACATCCTCTTTGGTGTTATACATTGAAAACGATGCGCGCACAGTGCCGGGGATCTCAAATGCTTCCATCAACGGCTGCGCACAATGGTGGCCAGTGCGCACCGCGATGCCCTGTTGATCTAACAGTAATCCTACATCTGAGGGGTGTGCTCCTTCGATAAGAAAACTAAACACCCCGACGGAACTTGCCGCTGTGCCCACCCGCGTTAAGGCTTTGATGCTGGCACTTTTCGCGATGGTGTATTCCAGTAATGCATGCTCGTGCTCAATAATCGCCGCGCGGTCGAATTGATTCAAGTAATTTACCGCAGCACCTAATCCGATGGCACCAGCAATATCGGGCGTACCAGCTTCAAACTTGTAGGGCAACTCGTTGTAGCTGGTGCCGCTGAAACTAACCCGTTCGATCATCTCGCCACCACCCTGATAGGGCGACATCTCGTTGAGGAGTGCTTCTTTACCCCAAAGCACACCTATTCCTGTGGGGCCATACAGCTTGTGACCTGAGAAGGTAAAAAAATCACACCCCAAGTCCTGTACATCAACTGGGAAATGGGCCACCGCTTGGGCGCCGTCGACCACGACCTTGGCGTTGCAGCGCTGTGCTCGTTCTACTATCCCTTTTACGGGGTTAATTGTTCCTAGCGCATTTGACACGTAGTTAACGGCAATCAATTTTACCGCTGCCGCGAAGTTAGGATCTGCAAGCAACTTATCCAGTGCCGGCATATCAATCTCGCCATTGCTTGATACCGCCATCGGGACAACTTTGGCACCAGATTCATTGGCCAACATTTGCCACGGCACAATGTTTGAATGATGTTCTAATGTTGAAACTAAAATTAAATCGCCAGCCTTTACGTTTTCGCGGCCCCATGAGGACGCAATTAGATTGATGCCCTCTGTGGTGCCACGTGTCCATATTACCTGAGCGGATTTGGGGCTATTTATGAAGTCACTAACTGCCTGCCGCGCCGCTTCGAACTCATGGGTAGCTTTGTCACTTAAAAAATGCGCGCCGCGATGGACATTAGAATTGTAGCCTCGGTAATAATTAGAAATTGCATCGATAACGGCTGTTGGCTTTTGCGTGGTTGCCGCGTTATCCAAATACACCAAAGGATGCCCATTCACTTGCTGAGAAAGAATGGGAAAATCTTTGCGTACCTCATACACATCGAAGGGCTGCTGGGACATAACAGTGGCCGCATTGCTCATGGGATAAGCCTTGTCAGATCAGGCATAGCAGCAAAAAGCCGGGTTAACTTCGGCCTTAAATAATTACCTATGGCCTCGCTTTTTATGTTGTTAATAAGCTCATTGATAAAGCCGAAACTGAGCATCACGGTAGCCACGTCAGACGATATTCCCCGGGTTCTAAAATAATGCAAAGACTCGGTGTCCAACTGCGCCACTGTCGCACCGTGGGCGCACTGCACGTCATCGGCGTAGATCTCCAATTCTGGTTTAGTGTCGACCTCTGCTTTGTTGCTGGTGAGGAGGTTTTTATTGCTTAGTTGGGCATAGGTTTTTTGGGCGTTTCTGTGTATGTGAATGCGCCCATTAAAAACAGCTCGAGCGCTGTCGGCAATGATCCCACGAAAAACTTCATTGCTGGTGCAGTGAGGAACAGCGTGCTCGATACAGGTATGGTAATCAACGTGCTGATTATTACGGGGCAGGTAAACACCGTTGAGCTCGCTGTGAGCTCCTTCACCGCGGTGATGAACCACGACATCGATTCGCTTTATCTTGCCACCTAAGGCTAGGTGAAAACTGTCTATCGTCGCCGATTTATTTAATTGCACATGCAGCCCACCAATGTGAACAGCAGACTCCTCTTCTTCATGGAGTCGATAGTGCTGCAATTTGGCATTGTTGCCAATCTGCACCTCGGTAATACCGTTGACGAAACTGTTCTGCTGCTCATCGGTGCTGACAAAATGTTCAACCACAGTTGCCTCGCTGCATTCGTCTAAGCAGATAAGCGCCCTTTGATTCACCATGAAGGGTGTTGGCTGGGCTGTCGTGATGGAGACAATATGAATAGGTTGTTTAAGCTGTTGGTTCTTACCAACATGAACAAACACCCCTTCGGCTAGGCAGCTAGCATTGAGTGACGAAAACAAGTGCTTGTCGCTTTCAATCACGGTGTTCAAATTTTCCGCTATCTGCTTCTTCTGATCGTCGTTTGCTGTTGAAAACAAGGTAACGGTTACCGCAGAGCTATCGAACAATGGTTCCCCGCCGCTGAAGCTGGCATGGGACAAATCGGCGTTAAAATACCCGTTCACAAAAACTACTTTGATGCCGTCTAAGTCTGGTATCGCGCATAACTGAGAGAGTTCATCAGACAGGGCGCTGGCTTGGGGTTCAGCCACATGCAAATAGTCTTTAGCTTCTAAGGCTTTTAAAGAGGTATATTTCCAGTTTTCTGTTTTCCGCGTTGGCAGAGAATGGCTGTGCCATTGGCTTAACCCTTTTTGGTTTAAGTCTGCCATCCAAGGCGCTGCGCTGCCATTAGCTACACTGCTTTTTGCAAGTTTCGCGGCCTGAGCTATAAATTCCGACATTAAGCAGCCTCATCTTCTAGCCAAGCATAGCCTTTCTCTTCAAGCTCTAAAGCCAAGGATTTGTCGCCAGACTTTACGATCTTGCCGTTAGCTAAGACATGAACAAAATCCGGTTCAATAAAATTTAGCAGGCGCTGATAGTGAGTGACAATAATAAATGAACGGTCTTCACTGCGCAGGGCATTAACGCCATTGGACACAACCTGCAGCGCATCGATATCTAAACCGGAATCGGTCTCATCCAAGATTGCTAGTTTCGGCTGCAACAGCATCATTTGCATGATCTCATTGCGCTTTTTCTCGCCTCCAGAAAAACCCTCGTTTACGCCACGCTTCAGAAACTTATGATCTAAATCTACCGCATCGCAAACTTCACGTGCCTTTTTCATAAAGGAGACTGCATCCAGAGCCGGCAGCCCTTGGTGTTCTCGAACCACATCCACAGACGCTTTTAAAAATTCCATATTGCTAACCCCTGGAATTTCTATTGGATATTGAAATGCTAAAAACAGCCCGGCGCGAGCGCGCTCTTCGGTTTCCAGTTCAAGTAGATCTTGCCCTAAGAAAGTGACCTGGCCTTCATTGATTTCATAGCCTTCGCGCCCCGCAAGAACATGCCCAAGCGTGCTTTTACCGGCACCGTTTGGTCCCATTATGGCGTGAACCTCACCGGGCTTAACCTCTAGATTCAGGCCGGTTAAAATGTTCTTGTCTTCAACACTTGCATGTAGATTTTTGATCGACAGCATAGAAATTTTCTACCTTGTAACTTATAAATTAAATGAATAGCTAATCGCTTCGCCGTTAACCAACAGAGCCTTCAAGGCTTACTTCCAACAGCTTGCCGGCTTCAACCGCAAACTCCATTGGTAACTCTTTGAACAC
This sequence comes from uncultured Pseudohongiella sp., assembly GCA_964352445.1. Lineage (GTDB taxonomy): Bacteria > Pseudomonadota > Gammaproteobacteria > Pseudomonadales > Pseudohongiellaceae > UBA9145. Next base: position 8,814 of record CAYGSO010000023.1, read on the forward strand.
GTCTTTACAAAAGCCATTAACAATCATCGACACGGCCTTTTCTGTATCTATGCCACGCTGGCGGCATAAATAGAGCTGATCGTCGCTCACTGTTGATGTTGTTGCTTCGTGCTCTATGATGGCGGACGGGTTTTTACTTTCGATATAGGGAAAAGTGTGGGCAGCACACTGATCGCCAATTAAAAGTGAGTCGCACTGGGTGTAGTTACGCGCGCCGCTTGCGCCGGGGTTCATGCGCACCAAGCCGCGATAGGCGTTGGAACTTTTACCCGCAGAAATCCCTTTGGCAATTATTGTGGAGCGGGTGTTTTTGCCTAGGTGAATCATTTTGGTTCCGGTGTCGGCTTCCTGAAAATTGTTAGTTAGCGCGACAGAATAAAACTCGCCCACTGAATTATCACCCTTCAGTATGCAGCTTGGATACTTCCAAGTGATTGCAGAGCCGGTTTCAACTTGAGTCCAAGAAATATGGGCGTTTTTGTGCGCGATCCCGCGTTTAGTCACAAAATTAAAAATACCGCCTTTGCCCTCTTTGTCGCCTGGATACCAGTTTTGCACGGTGGAATACTTAATTTTGGCATCATCCAGAGCAACCAGCTCTACCACCGCGGCATGGAGTTGGTTTTCATCCCGCATGGGAGCCGTGCAACCTTCGAGGTAACTAACGTGGCTGCCTTCGTCAGCAATAATCAATGTGCGCTCAAATTGCCCGGTATTGGATTCATTGATGCGAAAATAGGTGGACAATTCCATTGGGCAGCGTACGCCCTTTGGGATATAGACAAACGAGCCGTCGCTGAAAACGGCACTATTTAGGGCTGCAAAATAGTTGTCCTTCTGCGGCACAACACTGCCGATGTATTTTTTCACCAAGTCTGGGTAATCGTGTACCGCTTCAGAAATCGGGCAAAAGATAACGCCTGCTTCAAACAGCTTTTTACGGAAAGTGGTGGTAACCGACACCGAATCGAAAACGGCATCCACTGCAACCCCTGCTAACATCGCGTGTTCGTGCAGGGGTATCCCGAGCTTTTTATAAGTCTCCAGCAGCTCAGGGTCTACTTCATCTAAGCTCTGTGGTTTGTCTTTCATGCTTTTAGGTGCAGAGAAATACGAAATCGATTGAAAATCAATGTCTGGATAATGGACGTGGGCCCACTCGGGCTGTTTCATTTCCTGCCAGGCTCGAAACGCCTGCAGTCGCCAATCTAGCATCCATTGAGGCTCATTTTTCTTTGCAGATATAAACGCAATCACGCTTTCATCTAGCCCTGGCAGAATAGTGTCGGATTCGATATTCGACACAAATCCAGCCGAGTATTCTTTAGATATAAGCTGGTCAATTTGGGCTTGGGACATAAATTTTACCTAGATTCCAAAAATAAATTAATGTGCTGTCAAAGTCTGAGCTGCAGAAACAATTTTATTGCTAGCAACTTTGGTTTTCTCAATCGGAGAGCGGCTCGCAGCAATTCTGCCTGTGCTTACTAGTTTAGAAAAGAAGCTGAAATACGATCAAGGGGTTCATCCTGGGTAATCCCCGAGCCATTCTGTCTCTCGGCAACCGTTTGTACTTCCTGCCGCTCCACTAAGCTCGCCAAGCTAATCCCGCTTAAGAATGTGTGTATCTGAGCACTAAGGTCTGTCCATAAGTAGTGGGTCAAGCATATCTCACCCTGCTGACAATCGGCTTTGCCGGCGCAGTTTGTCGCATCGACAGATTCGTTTACGGCGTCGATAATGTCGGCAACGCTCACAGAGCCAACCTCGCGCTTCAGCTGATAGCCTCCACCGGGGCCGCGTATACTGCGAACCAAGTCGTTTTGGCGTAGTTTAGCAAATAGCTGCTCCAAGTAAGACAAGGAAACATGCTGGCGTTTCGAAATATCAGCCAAGCTAACAGGCCCAGAACTCGCATGCAGCGCAAGATCTAACATCGCAGTAACGGCATAACGGCCTTTGGTGGTCAAACGCATTATTTTTACCTTATTGTCACTATGTTTATGAAAACACTAGTAATATTGCTAATGAACAACGGAAGTGTCATCAGCGCTGAACAGGCGAGGCGCCATTATCGAAAAACCTAGTGTTTTAGTCAAGTATTCATTCCTAGGCAGGGAACTGATAAAAAAGTGAGTAAATGTAGGCAGCGGCATATTAGCGAAGATATCCTGACGCCGTTGTTATTTTAGAAGCACTCGGGGTTTAAATTGTACAATCTACTATGCGTAAGTTAACTCCTAATCCCAGTGTGGTTAATGCTACACCGCACCAAGAAAAACTCCCTAGTTTAAGGCCTCAGGGTGCTGAGCTGGTTGATAACCGGCAGCAGCATCATGAACAACTGGCTGTGGCAGGTGCGATAGAAAATAGCCCGAGGATGAAACAAGACTACGCGGTTCAGCTTATGGCAGATCATTACGTCGCTAATGCTAAAAGTAGCGGCGAGATCATTCAGCGTAATAGATTTGACTCTGCACCGGATTTCATTGGGTGGATTGAGATGCAGGGTGCCTACACTGAAAACTGTATCGCGTCAGCAGGCGCCTGCGCGCCCGCAGCACAAGCAATAATCGAGCTATTGGGAATTGAGGAGTATGATTTTACGGTGTTAGGCATAAAGCTTTATCCAGAGCTCGCCGCGGGTGAAAGAGCCTCCAGTATGAACCACTACGCGGTTTGCGTGAATGTCGGTGGCCAACAGATTGTGGTTGACCCCACTATAGGTCAGTTCGGAGCTGATGGCCCGGTAATAGCTGCCCGGGATACCTGGGAAAGCACTTTGGCGGGCTTGCAGGTCACCGTCGCTATATTGTCTGGAGGACGTGAGGGCCAAGCAGTGGCAGTGCCCCTCAATACGGAGATACAAGACTTTGCCGATTTCGCCTCAGCAAATGAGTTCGCGAGAAAGCAGGTCATGGTGCGTGGCCCGAATGCACAGCCGTGCACGATACTTTAGGCTCTAGCGACTAAACAGTAGGCGGGGGAGACTGATTAATTGATAAGCTAACTCAGGTGTTGGCGTGTTAGCGAGGCTATCTAGCGCGGTCGCTATTTTTAATTCACGCTGGGCGCCAAAATACATTTCTACAGGCGCAGATTAATGCCTAGTCTTGGCGCGCTTGATGCTGCTACCCACAATGCAAAGTCTGCGTCAAAACTACTGTATTTTTACCCTGACCCCATTCGTTTCGGCTTCTACTTGCTCTAGGCCGACTCTTCGGTTTTCGGCTTCTACTTGCTCTAGCAGCGCGGCTTTTTCTTCTGGGCTCCTGCCTGAGTCAGAACCTACAAAGATGAAGGGGCCGCCGATAACTAGAGCGATAATGGCTATTATCAGCCAGGTGGAGGCAGAAATTTTGGTAGGCAATATGGCATTACAGTGTGGGCAAGCTTTGGCTTTGTTATCGACTTTTTGCCCGCATTCGCTGCATGTAGTTTGTGGCATTGTTTCTTTCCTATTACTTAGGTTTTGATGCTAAGGAAAACGCTTAATCTGTCAGTGGCTTTAATTAAAGGTAGATGTTGCTTAGTGTCGCTCTAGAGTTATCTAGCCCTCATCTAATAGATAGTAGACTACCAAATTCCGCTGTTAATTTCGCTGAGCAATTTCTACCCATGTATGTCATGTTCGAGGGGGTTATACTTTATCGGCTGTGTCTTAGATCTGTTGCTTTAACTATTTATAAGTCGTGTTCCTAGTGGGCTTTCCACTGCCTTGCCCCTAGGTTGTGCAATTCTGGACAATGCCTTGTTTAATAGCTAGCCTTTACCACTGCTAATTCCACTGAGTGAAGCCAATGCAAGTAACTTGCCTCGATTGCGGCATGCACGTAAGTGCTGACATGAGCCATTGCCCAAAATGTGACAACGCGCTGAACTTGCAGCACGATGGTTCGACAATCACCGTTGATATTGCCCACAATGGCGAGCGTGTTAGGGAAGCTTTATACAAAATGCAGCAAGAGATTGATATCGCTCGGAGAGGGGTTGCAAAGCGCATTCGGCTAGTGGTCGGTTCGGGATTGATTCGTGACGAAGTATTGCTCGCTTTGCGCGATTTAAAATTCCGCGGCGACGTTCTTGATTTTGACTCTGAGGTTGCCAACAACGGCGCGGTCTTGATTGTTCTGAAATAAATGGTTGCTCTAGGCGATTTGCAATTAGTGTGACTGACTAGCCGATGCCAAATTTGTCTCAAGAGATACTTTGATTACGCTTGTTTACATACATTTTGCTGTCTGCCTCAGCAATTAGATGATCTATACTCATACCAACTTTGAACTCCGAGACTCCGTAACTTGCTCCAACTGTTACTGGTTCAGCGAGATCAATAGAGTTGATATAGATCGGCTGATTTAAGATGTGCATTTTTCGCTCTATAAGTCGGTATAAATTCGAGCTTGACTGGTAGTTGGTAATGATCAGTATAAATTCATCGCCACCAATGCGCGCAGCAAAATCTGCCTTGCGTAAATTGAGTTGAATCCGGCTCGCTATCTCTTGCAGTACCGCGTCACCTGATTGGTGACCGTTTTCATCATTGATTAGTTTGAAACCATCGAGGTCTATATAGACAAGTGCTAGTGTTGCCTCGTTTCTTTGACTCTGATCTACCAGCACTTCGAGGCGCGTCATTAGGGCATAACGATTTGGCAGTTGCGTTAGCTCATCTAGGTTGGCTTGATTCTGAACCTTGTGAAGCAAAAGGTGCCGCTCGATGCAAAACTTCACGGTTCGCAGAAACAGTTGCTCATTCAGCTGTGACTTAGGTATATAGTCTGCAGCGCCGGCTTTCACTGCTGTTATGCCAATAGCGTCGTCGTCAAATCCAGTCAGGGCAATCACCGGCGTTTCTTTAGCACTGGCTAATATTTCGCTCAGTGTATCAAGTCCGGATGAATCCGGCAGGTTGAGATCTGTCAAAACAATATCAAATTTAGTGAAGCGCAGCGCAGACAAAGCCTCTTTGATAGTAGTACAGGTATTAATCTGGAACTTCTCAACTTCTGAGGAGAGTAGAAAACGCTCTTGTTGATAGGCATCGTCAATGTCATCTTCTATCATTAATAGTCTAATCATGGCGATGCGAATCCTTTCATTCATTAGCTTTCCCAGCTAAAGCATGGGTCTGTTGATTCAGTCCGCAGCTAGTAAAGTGACTGTGGAAAGACTAAAGCTAACACCTCGCCTTGACCAGCGAGCCTTATAACTCAATTAACATTAATTATAGGCTTAAGATCCGTAGGCGCTTAGCTAGAATAGGGATAATTCAGAACAATTGGTAATATATAGCAACGTTTTTAGTGGTAAATCATAGATTTACCTCTACTTAAGTTGATTTTTTGAAACTATGTACTACTTTGAGTGGTAAGAGCGAATTTTTGTTTATCCGCTTAACCACTGAAATACGGACTAGTTTCAGCGAAAAATACAGAAAGGAGTCTTATGTAACTATTACAAAGGATTCTGAAATGACTGAAAATCTTTCTCACACTATCATCGTTTGCAGCGACAAATCTGACTCTGTTAGCACCCTAATTGAATGTTTGCGAGATAGCGATTACCGAGTGATTGTTGCTAATAACGGTATTGAGGCAATCACATTATATGATCTGCATCGACCCGATCTATTAATCTCCAACCTCGTTAGGCCTAAGTTAGGCGGTATCGCCATGATCTCTTACCTGTGCCGTAGCTACCCTGCGATGAAATCTATATTGATGACAGACGGCGTGGAAATCTCGAGATCACTGCTTTCCAAGCAACCTGATATGCCTGCTGCTGTCTGCTTAATGGATAAATCTACAGGGGCAATTGGGTTAGTGTCTGCCGTGCATTTGATGCTGTTACAAAAAGGACGACGTGGCCTGAAACCGGTTCTCAGATTGCCGGTTTCTGAAAGGCTCAACTAGGGGCTCAGTTAAGGTCTCAAACAAGGGCTCAGTTAAGGACTTAACTTTGAACTATCGCCACGACTACATCTTGGTTAAGC
>CAYGSO010000023.1:14908-60017 GCA_964352445.1 uncultured Pseudohongiella sp.
GGCTCAGTTAAGGACTTAACTTTGAACTATCGCCACGACTACATCTTGGTTAAGCTGATCCAGTAGGTATGTTACCAAAACTAACCAGAAATTTTGGCGTACCTTAATTCTCGAAGTTTTTTAGCCAGCTGACATTTAGTCTAAACCCTTAGGTGCCGCAATCGGCAAATTGAAATAGAACGTTGAACCGACACACTCTTCCGACTCCAGCCAAATAATACCACCGTGAGCCTCTACCACGTGTTTGCAAATAGCTAGCCCTATCCCATTGCCGGGCTGGGTATCGTAGTTATGCAAACGATGAAAAATTTCGAACACTTTTTCATGGTTTTTAGAATGGATACCTACGCCGTTGTCTTTGACATAGATAGTGACAAAGCCCGGTTGGGCATGCTTTTTTTTGGGCCGTTGGACGGAGTCAGGTTTAAAGTCAGTTATGTCAGTACTCTCAAGGTATCCTATTTCGATTCTACGCTCGTTACCACGACCATACTTGATGCCATTACGAAGTAGGTTGCTCAATAGCTCTGATACTTTGAGTGAATCTATGTTTAGGATCGGAATAGTCTTTTCGATCCACACCGTAGTGCCATTGTCGTCTAATTCGTCCTGCAAACTCTCGACTAGGTCGTAGACGATCTCGGTGATGTTGACTGCTTTAAGCGCGGGCGGCTGACTCTGTAATTGGCTCATGGCCAAAAGGCTCGCTATTAGTGACTGCATGCGTTTGATGTTTACGATTGAGCGGTCTATCCAGCCGCATGCCTCGGACCCTAGCCGCTCACCATAATCTCCTTTGAGTAAGTCAAGAAAGCCGGCGACCCTGCGCACTGGGCCTTGGAGATCGTGAGACGCAATATAGGCGAAGTTTGCTAGCTCACCATTTGATCTTGTCAGTTGCTCATTCAAAGTAATACTCGAGGTCATATCGGTAACGCTGCAAACAGCGATAGGATTGTCAGCTAGATGGGCAAGTGTAATGCCTACCTCGGATTGAAAAAAATCGCCAGAGCTACTTTTGGCTAGGGTACTCATCGGTTTTGAACGGGTTTGCGAGTCACTATTGGTTTTTTGTTGTTCGAATGATTCTGTGTGCCTCGTAACAAAGCTTTCCTCAAAAATGTCTGTAATTGTCAGCCTATCGGCTGTTTCTTTGGTTAATGAAAATAGTTCGTAAGCACTTTGGTTCAGGTACAGCAGCCGGCCGCTACTTGTTGTAACTACCAGCGCTATTGGGGCCGTTTCAATAGCGCTGAAGAATGCCTGTTGTTGGCTCTGGGGTACGAGGCTTTTGAGCGCAGTGACGTTGGTATGGGCCCCAAACATTCGTATTGCATTACCATCAGCATCTCGAATCGCAAGCCCTCGGCAACGCACCCAGACAATGGAACCATCTGCATGTCGGTATCTCACTATCTGATCATAGGGATGGCTTGGGTCCGCGCAGTGTCTTTTTAAATTTGCTAACGCGTCTGCTAGATCATCTTTGTATACTAAGTCCTGCCATTCGTCTGAGCTATGCTGTTTAGTGTGGGGATCAATCCCCAATGAACGCCAAAACTCAGGGCTCATCCACTCGTTCTCGGGCCGTTCTAAATCCCAATACCAGACCCCATCTAATGAGCCAGTGAGAAGAAAGTCAACCAGCTGTGGGTTCTGTTGAATTTCCAAATACAGTTCTTGTTTGAGATAGTTCTCATCAATTGTCATTAAATTTAACTCAATTGAAAGCAACAGCGTATAGCGCTAATTGATAATTGGTTCCGACCCTGTGGCCTGCTATTCGTCTTGATTGTAAAGATTGGCCACTGAGCGAGAGGCGGGCAGGGGTAAAATCTGCAGTGAATTACCAATCTCACAGGACGCTCAGCAACTCGGCACTAGCGCAGAGTTAGTAAGTAATAAGCATAAGATAGAAAATCCAATCACGGACTATTTTCGCAATTAATGGTTTTGGCTATTGATAAAGTCATGGATCTTCTAGGGCGTACTATACTTATGTACATGACGCCGAATTGACGTGCTCGCGTTAACGGAATTCAACCGTTGCCAGCAATACTTGATTGCTCTTTTAGTCTTGGGGCTGTTCTAACACAACCATAAATTGAACGTTACTGTTCCTATTCAGAAAGTGACTCCTGCGACTTGAGTCCGCGAATATGAGTATTAGTAGGTCCTTTAATGAAAATGCTATCGAGATTAATAGACTGCCTTCCTAGCGCTATCTTAGTGCTTAATCAAGACGGCGTGATTGTTGATGCTAATCAACAATTTGTTCATCTTTTTGAGGCAACGACCAAAGATATCTTAGGGCGCCAGGGCAACACATTGCTTCCCTATCTAGATTTCACAGCCTGTAAAACGCAGTTCGTGAAAGCAGGAGATTCAAGTCTGCCTGTCAGCGATGTGCCACCTCAGGTACTTACTGGTGTCACTCATGAAGGCTTAAACATAAAACTTAGCCTGCGATTTAGTTTTTATGAACAAGACGGCCAGTCCTATTTGTTAGCCAGTGCTAGCCCAGTAAATGCTGATTCCTCCATGCTTGAATTGTTCGATATGACACAAACGGTTGCCAACATCGGCAGCTGGAAGTTAGACCTGATCGCGCAAACCTGTACTTGGTCTAAGATGGTCTATCAAATTCATGAGCTAGACCCGTCAGTGGAGGTAAGGTTAGAAGATGGAATCAATTTCTATGCTCCCGAACACCGCGCAATCATCGAAAAATGTGTGCAAACATGCATTGAGAATCAAGAACCATGGGATGTTGAGTTAAAAATTGTAACCACCTCGGGCAAACACAAATGGGTCAATGCTATTGGCTCTGCAGTTGTTGTTGATGGTGAAGTGGTTGGAATTGGGGGCACTTTTCAAGATATTCATCAACGTAAATTACTGCAGATCGAGCGTGAGCAATTTGTTCAGAAACTATCGCATACTGAAGAAATCGCCAATATTGGACATTGGGAATGGCGTATGACCCCCGAAGCCATGGACTGGTCGGAGGGCATGTATCAAATTTTTGGGGCCGAGGCGAATAGCCCCGTGCCAACGATTGCCGAACATCGCAGCTATATCTACAGCGGCGATAAAAAAGACGTCTATGCAACGGTCGAAAATGCAGTGAAGCACGCTCAATCTTATTCGATTGAATTTAGAATTGTCATCGAAGGAAAAATAAAGTTCCTACGCATAGATGCCAGGCCGCTGCTTTCAGATAATGGTGTGCTTATTGGTTTTTTTGGCATTGCTCAAGATGTTTCGAAGATGCGTGAGTCGAAGCTTCAGTACTTGGACCAAAGTAGCCGACTTACGCTTGCTATGAAAGCGGCGAATGCAGGGGTTTGGGAATGGGATATTAAAACAGATAAGCTGATTTGGGATTCGCAAATGCTGCGTCTATACAACATTGAAGCGGAGGATTTTATTGATGCCTATTCGTCTTGGGAAGCAGGCCTACACCCTGAAGACAAAGAAATTCAGACACAGCTGATCCAACAATCTGTTGCAGATTCCAGCCAGTTTGATACAGCTTTTAGGGTAATTTGGCGCAATGGTGAGATTAGGCATATCCGCGCACTAGCTGATGTGATTCACGATGGAGAAGGTAAGCCGGTAAGAATGATTGGCGTTAACTGGGACATTACTGAAGAAAGTGAACAGAAGCTAGCCCTACAGACTAGCAATGAGCGTCATGAGCTAATGTTGAAAGGTACCAGTGTGGGTGTTTGGGATTGGCCAGACGTTAATTCACCGGTGGAATATTGGAGCGAGAAATTCTACGAGCTGCTTGGGTATCAAAACGACGAAATAGAAGCTTCCTTGGCTAGCTTCCAGAAATTATTACACCCCGATGATGCGGCAGCGACGTTTGCGGCAATGGACCTGCACTTTACAAAAGATGATCCCTTTAACTTAAATTACCGTTTGAAAACTAAATCTGGCGCCTATCGTTGGTTCAAGGGTGCTGGGCAAGTCGCTAAAGGTCTCGATGGTAAGCCTTATCGTATGGTTGGCACTGTGCAAGATATTCACGAGCAAATATTGGCAGAAAAAAACCTGCTACGCATTAACGGAGAGCTGCTGCAGATCTCTTATCGGACATCCCATGACTTAAAAGCGCCACTGACTACAACCAAGAGGCTAGCCCATTTTATTGTGCAAGACTTAGACAGCGGCGATGTCGCGGAGGCTAGGGCAAATGTATTGAAGATCGGCAAGCAGATGGAAAAATTGGAGGAGTTAGTGTCGGGTATTCTGTCTCTTGCCAAAGCTGATTTAACGACAGAGCCACCAGCTAAAGTTGATTTTAATGCGTTGGCAACAGAAATTGATGCTGGCCTGGAGTACGAAAGAACTAATGCTAAGTGCGATATAAGTTGGAATATTAATGTCAATGAAGGCTTCAATGGCGAGAAGGCGCGCTTCATTCAGATCATAGAGAACTTAGTGTCTAATGGGATTAAATACCGAAACCCAAACACTAGTTCGATGTTTGTGCGTGCTTCTATTGCTGATAATGACAAAAGCCTGCTCATTGAGGTTGAGGATAATGGCTTGGGTATTCCACAGAATTATCAAACCGAAATATACGATATGTTTAAGCGCTTTCACCCTGACGTTAAGGAGGGCTCGGGCTTGGGCCTTGCAATTGTTAAAAAGCACATAGATTTTCTGAATGGCAGCATTCAAGTGCAGAGCAACCCAAACGGGACTAAATTTACTATAGAGATACCCAAACATTAAAGGAAATACTCATGACGCAGATTGCTGTTCTAATAGTTGATGATAGCGAAGAAGACCGATATTTGCTCGCTAGGCAGCTGCGAGAGACAGGTATTGTGCCGCATATTTTTGAGGAAACTAACGGCAGATCGGCGCTTAAGTTTTTCCAAGATTACGAAAGTCGTCGCGCTACCTCGCCGGATAAGTATCCTCCCCAAGTCGTGTTTCTGGACATTAATATGCCTTTTCTTGACGGTTACGGCTTTTTGAAAGAATACGCTGCGCTGCGCAAAGAAGTGGCAGCGGTAAGTAGTGTGGTTATGATGTACAGCTCGTCAGAGGAAAATGCTGAGAAACAAAAAGCGTTCGAATACGATTTTGTTAAAGACTATTTAGTGAAGGGGAAATTCAGTACAGAAGAGCTAAAGCATAAGTTATTACAATTTGCAAACGCGAAAATGGAACAATAGACTACTGCTTAGTGGTCCAGTCATCTATATAATGTCGCCTTCTTCGCAGCCAATTGTAAACATCAATACTTATGGAAACACCAAATTGGAATGAATTCATTCAAATGTTTATTGGCCTAATCGCAATTATTAGTCCAATAAGCGTGGTCCCGCTGTATTTGAGCTTTACTGCCAATATACGTTTTGAGCGTAATTCAGTGGCCCGTTCGTCGGCACTTGCAGTGGCGATAATTTTTACCGTGTCGATGCTGTTAGGCCAAGCCATCCTCAACTTCTTTGGCATTAGCATAGATGCATTTCGGGTTGCCGGTGGCATCTTGCTGATGATTATTGCATTTGGCATGTTAGAAGCACGCAGAGGCCGTACCCGCCATACCCCTGAAGAAGATGAAGAAGCAGTTGATAGCAAGACTGTAGCCGTGGTTCCCATCGCGATGCCTTTGCTTGCGGGCCCAGGTGCTATCAGCACAGTGATTCTATTTAGTAATCAGGCCGATACCTACACAGATAAATTCGGTCTATTCGTTGTCTGCCAGCTCGTATCACTTGTCTGCTGGGCGATTCTGCATTTTGCCCCGCAAATCGGCGATCGAATGAGCCAAACCGGCATGAATGTCACTACTCGTGTAATGGGGCTTATTCTTGCCGCCATGGCGGTTGAGTTTGTAATTGGCGGTCTTAAAAACCTATTGCCTGGTCTCGCCTAGCCCAGCTCCCTAGGGTTGGGTTAAATTTCTTGCTTACTGAGAGATCTCCAAATCGGTCTTCTGGTGATTCGCCAATTCTCTACTAAACTTTGAGCTGTAGCCTTAATCATTTGGCAAAGGAATTGCCGTGCACTGTAATTTACTCATAGTCGACGATGAGCCCAATATCGTCCAGTCAATCCGTCGCGTACTACACAAAGAAAAATACAACGTGTTTACCGCGTCTGGCGCTACTGAAGCGTTACTTACCTTAGAGTCTAATCCTATCGATGTGGTTGTCAGCGACCATCGAATGCCTGAAATGACTGGCGTTAAATTTCTTGCTGAGGTCAGCAAGCGACATCCGCACACGGTTCGCCTAATGCTTAGCGGCGAAGCAGACATGAATGTGATGATGGATGCGATCAACGAAGGCAATATTTTTAAGTTCATCAGCAAACCGTGGTCGGATTGCAATTTGCGCAGTGTGGTGCGCGAAGCAGCGAACCTGGCGTTAGCAGCAAAACTCGATCCAGCTACCGGTTGGCTGACAAAAAAAAGCTTTAGCGAGAAAATTACTCAGTGTCTGCATAAATCGCAAGTAGTTGTAGTAGTGGGAGAGCTTAGGAATGCTTCGACCGCATGGGGTTTGTTGAGTCAGCAGCAGCAGCGATTGCTAGCAGGTGAAATTGAGAACCGCTGCCGCCAACGCTGCGAGTTGGAATTACCCATGGCTAGTTTTGATGGTGGGCTAATTGGCTTCACCACCAAGCGCGGTTTGACCGAGGCAACCCTGATTGATCTGGCTGACTATCTGTCGCTGCCGGTAGATATTGATGGCCGCCTTATAGCTATTTCAGTGGGGCTTGGCTATGCCGAATCAATCGCGGAGGACAGGGAAGGCAGCCAAGTAATCTCGCGAGCAATGCTGGCGCTGAATTCTGTGGACTATAAAGCATCGAGTCCAGTCGCAGGGTTTACTGTAAAAAGTGCGATAGATCTACAGATGCGTGAGCAGCTAGAGCAAGACATGCAAGAATCCTTGGTTAATGATGAATTTTTTATAATGCTGCAGCCGCAGGTAAGTGCACAGTCCCACCTTATAGTAGGAGCTGAAGCCCTAATCAGATGGCAACACCCGAGGCTTGGTTTGATCGCCCCGTTCAAATTTATTGACATAGCCGAGCGCACTGGCTTTATCAACACATTAGGCTTTTGGGTCATGAAAGAAACCACCCGAATGCTGAAACTGCTACTGGATAATGAGGTTGATGCAGTGCGAATGAGCTTTAATGTCTCGCCGATACAGTTGATCTATTCAGAGATGACGGATGCATGGCTGTCCTACCTCAGGCAGTTCGCTAACTATCACCCACAGGCAATTAGCCGCTTAGAATTTGAGGTAACCGAATCAGCGGTCATGACTGATCCAGTGCGAGCGTTGAGGATACTAAGGCAGTTGAAAGACTTAGGCGCTCGTATTGCTTTGGATGACTTTGGCACTGGGCACTCGTCGCTTGCCCAGCTCAACAAACTTCCCATCGACGTGTTGAAATTCGATCGAAGTCTTATCTTACACGTTGAGACTGACGCGAAAAGCCGTACTTTGGTGACTCATCTGTCAAATATGGCAGCAGATCTGAACTTAGAAACCGTGGCTGAGGGGGTTGAAACTCCTTTTCAGATCGATTTTTGCACGGCGCTCGGATTTGACACGATACAGGGCTATGCATTCTACAAACCTATGCTTTTTGCTGAGTTAGAAACAGTGCTTGGAGGTCAGCGCAATGAGTGACGCGAATAAGCCTATAGTTCTCGCCGTCGACGATGAACAAAATGTTTTAAGTGCTATTACTAGGACGCTACGGACATTGGATGTGGAAGTGCTAACTGCTAGCAGTGGTACTGAGGCGTTACGATTGATGGGCAACAAAACTGTCGACGTCATTTTGACCGACATGCGAATGCCCGGTATGACCGGTGCTGAGTTCTTGATTGAGGCAAAAAAACTGCAGCCTCACTCTCAGCGCATACTTCTTACTGGTTATGCTGATATGGAATCAGCGATTGATGCTATCAACGGCGGCGGTATTTCCAATTATTTGAACAAGCCTTGGCAAGGCGAACATCTTAGAGAGGTTGTCAATAGAGCCATCCGCGTTGCGCGACTTGAGGTTGAGAATACAAAACTAGTTAAGGAAAATGCCCAGCAAAACGAAATGCTGGTTAAGCTCAATGCAGCCTTAGAGCAGACAGTGGATATCCGAACCCACGAGTTGGAAGCTGCTAATGCAATGCTCAGCGAGACAGTGCAGCAGCTTGAAAATAGTTATGAAACTATGGTGGACCTGCTTGCCAATTTGGCAGCACTGCCACATCACGAGAGCGAGTCTACCCGGAGCAAGATTGAGCTGGCACTAGCAATAGGCAAGGAGCTTAAGTTAGATGAGGAAGCTTTAACCAATCTACGCCGGGCAACGCGACTGCATCGTTTGGGCTGGTGCGCGCTGCCACGCGGGCTTACCGAGAAATCTCTGGCGGAAATGACTAAGCAAGAGTTGGAACAGTATAAGCACCATCCTTTGTTTGCAGAAAGTTTGCTTTTGAATGTGCCTGAGCTTTCGATGGTAGCTAAAATTATTAGGGCGCAACATGAGACCTATGAAGGCAGTGGTTTTCCTGAACGAATCGCAACGGAGGGTATTCCTCTGGCGTCAAAAATTGTTGCTGTGGTCAGAGACTATTACGATGCGATAAGCGGCAGATGGCGAACCGAACCCTTAAGCAGCGCCGCAGCTTACAAAGAAGTGTTGTCGCTTTCAGAAAAGGCCTATGACCCTAAAGTGATCGCTGCCTTCAAGAAGGTATTGCCACTACACGAGAACGTAAACTCCCACGCAGTTGAGGCTTTGATAGAGGCTCGTATGTTGCAGCCGGGTATGGAGCTGGCGCGAGACTTAACCACTCAGCGTGGCGCACTGTTGTTAAATAAAGGCAGAGTACTAACTAAGGGAGTGATTAATACTATTGTCAATCTTGAGAATAAAATCGAAAAGAAACTGACAATTTACATCAAGCGCAAAGACTCGGTATAGGAGAGCTCATGAAAGGCGTTGTCTTCGACATACTCAATGAAATGGTAGAAGAAAAATTTGGTTTTCAGGCTTGGGAGACTATTTTGGAGCTGGCAAATCTCGATGGTGTTTATGTCACCACCGAAACCTATTCGGACGAGGAATTATTTAAATTAGTTGCCGCAGCAGAAACAGTCAGCGGCATAGCTGCCAATGAATTGGTTAGAGAGTTTGGTAAATATATGTTACCCAGCTTTGTCAAAAGTCATCCTGTGTTTTTTGAAGGCAAGCATTGTTTGAGAGACTTTTTGCTTACAGTTGATAGAGTGATCCATGTTGAGGTACGCAAGTTATACCCTGATGCGGGGCTGCCGAAATTTGACTACGGCAATGAGCCTGAAGATCCCAAGAAACTAACTATGATTTATAAATCCCCCAGAAAGCTGTGCGCCTTGTCCGAGGGCTTGATCGATGGAGCGGCATCCTATTTTGACCAAGATTATAGTCTTGAGCACACAGTCTGCATGCATAAGGGAGCTGATCACTGTGAACTTAAAATGGAGTTCCGCTGATAATGGATGAGATAAGTGCGTTAAAAAAAGCGCTGCAAAGAGAGCGCAAGCGCCGCAAGCTCGCCGAACAGCTTTTGGAGGAGAAATCACGGAAACTGTTTTCCTCTTACTCTGAGTTAGAAGAGACCCACTTGGATCTTCACAAGAATCAGAGACAGCTTGTGCATTCGGAAAAGATGGCATCTATCGGGATTCTTGTTGCTGGAATTGCCCATGAAATAAACAATCCGGTTGGCTATGTGCAAAGCAATATTAGTGCTCTGGGTGAATATCTGCCTATCTTTACCCAAGCCCTAGATCGTGTGAGGGTGTTGCTCGATGCTGACCCTTTCAGTGATGACTTTGTGCAGATTAGGCAAAGTGTTTCTGCTTATCTTAGTGAAATGGATGTGGAGTATTTGTCTGCTGATACCTTGAGTCTGATAGGAGAGTCGCTAGACGGTTTAGGGAGGATTGGAGAAATAGTAAAAGGTTTGAGGACCTTCGCCCACGCTGGCGATACAGAAACTAAAGCGGTAGATATAAATAACTGCCTTAGAACCGCTCATACTTTAGCCAGTAGTCAGCTGCATGATGGCTGCGAGATAAGCTTGGATTTGCAGCCGGTATCTAAAGTTATTGCTAGCGAGACCAAACTAGGTCAGGTCTTTTTAAACTTGCTGGTGAATGCGACACAGGCGATTGAAGCTGGTAAGGGTAAAATAGCTTTACGTTCATGTCAGATCAACAATCAGGTTGTAGTGACGGTAGAAGACAACGGATGCGGGATTTCAGAAGAAAACTTAGAACAGCTGTTCACGCCGTTTTTTACGACTAAGCCTGTGGGAGAGGGAACTGGCTTGGGACTGTCCATTAGTTTTGGAATAATTCAAGACCTCGGGGGCCGCCTGGACGTGGTCAGTAAGCTAGGGCAGGGAGCGACCTTTCAGGTTTCGCTGCCTGCTTTGCACGACACCGACGGGTTTCTACTGACCTGAGCTTGCTCTTAGCGCGGCAATTTTGTCCTCTAGCACGCTGATCAAAAAAACCATCTGTTAGCCAAAGTGACTAATTCTCTGCAATACTTTCGTTAAATTCGCTCGAGGTCTTGGGCTAGATGCCCTAGAAACAGGGGCTTTCAGCAGGTCTCGGCGCATTGTGGCTTGAATTTTGCTAAACCTTGTAGAATGCCCAACATCCGCTAGGTATTGGCTAATTAGTTAGGAGAGAAAGGATGGCGCCAACAAAAAATTCAAACGCTAACGAGGCTGAGAACATAGTCGAGCTGAAAACGACTACCAGGAAAATGAGTCGCAGATACAGCAGTGATGAAGTCGCTGACATTATCCGCTTGGGCTTATTGAATGAGGCTGGTGAAACTGAAGATACAGTTGACTATGAGGAGCTGGTTTCAATTGGTAAAGAGCTTGGAGTTAGCACGCAGGCTATCGATCGCTCTATTCTGCTGCTTGAGCAGCAGCAAGACAGTAGGGTCCAAGACCAGCAGCTGTGGATGAAATTCAGGGCTCACTGCTGGCTATTTGTGTCTGTCTCCGGGGCAGTCTTACTCATTAATTTGTTTGCGGGGTTGGAAGAGTTTTGGTCCGGTTATATTGTGGTGGCGATGGGCCTGTTTCTTTTAGGTCACTATGCTGGCCTGCGCTTTGCTCCAGAGTTTCTGCGAAGCGCCATTGAGCGGACCAGCGAGCTAGCCCGCAATAGCGCGACTGCCTACGTCAATGAAGACGCCAACGTTAGCTTCAAAATAGACGACCCAAGTGGTTTTATGGAGTCTGAAGGCGTGGTGTATATAGAAGACGACCACCTTCAAATTGAGTTCCAAACCTATGACTCAGTGCTTGGGCTCTTTCGATCGAATCTTAAAGAAGCCGCAATTGCCTTTACAGACATCCGCGCCATAAAGCTAAATCAAAAATTTTGGAGCAGCGAGCTTGTCATCCAAGGGCGCAATATGAAAGTATTCCGCCACCTGCCTAGCGGCGGAGCTGGAAAGCTGACGCTCAAGCTCAATCGAGATGCGCAACAAGCCGCCCTCACCTTGGTACTAAGCGTCAACGAGCACCTCAACAACAATTGATCAAAACGAATCAAAGGGGTCAGAGGAATCAAAGGGGTCAGAGTAACTTGCTCAGGAGCAAGTTACTCTGACCCCTTTGATTGCTGTGTTACTATGGGCGTTTGGAGTGCATTGAATCTGATTATGACTAGTCTCGGCCTGCCTGTTATCAAACTGAAAAAGAATCGTGAGTCTTCTTTGCTGCGGCGACATCCGTGGATATTTTCCGGCGGAATTCAATCCGAAGATGCTGGGATTGGTTCTGGTGATGTGGTGCAGGTGGTGGATAGCAGAAACGGTTTTATCGGGGTGGGGGCCTATTCGCCTTCGTCTCAAATTCGTGTGCGTATTTTGAGCTTTGAAGAGGAAGCGATAAATAAAGATTTTTTTGCGAGCAGGTTAGAGCGCGCCTTAGCAAAACGAACGGCGCTGTTGTCAAACCCTCTGCGAAATGCCTGCCGCTTGGTCTATGGTGAGTCGGATCATATTCCTGGTCTTGTGGTTGATAAATACGCTGACTTTCTCGTCTGTCAGTTCTTGTTTGCCGGGCTTGAGTCTTGGAAGCAAGACATTGTGGCCCTGTTAGCTGAGTTAACGGGTTGCAAAGGCATCTATGAGCGTTCTGATGCCAACTCTCGAACCAAAGAAGGCCTAGATCAAATCACGGGTGTGTTATGGGGCGAGCCGCCGCCAGCTACGATTCAGATCAATGAAAACGGCATGCTGTTTAACGTTGATGTGATCGAAGGGCAGAAAACCGGCTTTTTTCTCGATCAGGTGCATAACCGGCACTATCTGCGTGACCACTGCGCCGGCAAAAATGTTCTCAACTGTTTTAGCTACACCGGCGGGTTTACCATAGCTGCTATGCAAAGCGGCGCGAGGCATGTCACTAGTATTGATTCCTCCGCCTCGGCCATGGCCTTGCTTGAGACTAACCTGAAACTCAATGGAGTTGATGAAACCCGGCACTCGAGCATTACTGGCAATGTATTTCATGTGCTGCGAGATTTTCAGGCCGAAGAAAAGCACTTCGACGTCATTGTGCTAGACCCTCCCAAATTTGCCGAGAACAAAAATCAAGTAATGAAAGCCGCGCGAGCCTACAAGGATCTTTCCTTACAGGCATGCAAGGTGCTCAACCCAGGTGGCCTGTTGCTCACGTATTCTTGTTCTGGGGCAATTGATATGAACCTTTTTCAGAAGATCACATCTGATGCGCTGCTTGATGCGGGGAGGCAAGGCGAGGTAGTACGTTATCTTCACCAAGGCGAAGATCACCCAATCGCCTTAGAGTTTCCTGAGAGTCAGTACCTTAAAGGGGTCGTTTGTCGGGTTTACTAGTTAAGCCTGCTGTTATCGCGCTCATTGCGGTAGCGATAACAGCAGCTAGGAGCCTACTCTGTAACGATTGTCATTTCATCTAACAAGTTAGTAGCTCCATCCATATACTCCATTACCCACAGCATATAGCGCGAATCGACTGAGATAGCGCGGTTTTTGTTGTCGTCAAAATCCCAATCACCAATAATACTTTCGTAAACGCCGTCAAACAGCAGGCCCACCAGTTGGGCTTTGCTGTTCATGGTTGCAGTGCCAGAATTGCCACCGGTAATATCAAGGGTGCTCAAAAAGTTTACCGGCACCGACCCCAAGGCAGGTAAACTATAGCGGCCGTACTGCTTGGCATTAATTAGCTCAAGCTGTTTTTGCGGCGCGTTGAAAGGCTCAACCCCAGTGTCTTTTTCGACAATACCTTCAAGCCGGGTAAAAGGTAGATTGGTTAAGCCATCTTTCGGCTGATTACCAATTACCTGGCCAAAGGTGACTCGCAGTGAACTGTTGGCATCAGCATACACAGGCAGATCAAGGCTGCGAATATAAGCGACTACGGCCTCCATATAACGAGGGCGCCACTGCTGTATTTGGCCGATGGTTTCTTTGCTTTGATTCTCGAGTGCCATGCGCTCGTCGAATGAGGCGACGGCAAATTGAATCAGCGGGTCATCGCTGTTTTTAAACTCTTCAACGCTCTTGCCCATCCACGCTAAGCGCACGCTCTCATCGTCCAAGGCGCTTGCGGCATAGGTTTGTTCAATAATCTGTTCAACGCCACGCTGATCGAAGGACTGACCAATATTGAAAAAGCGATCGATTGAGGCCCAGCGGTACTGCTCAGGCAGCTGGGCATAACGGGACAGCATATAGCTAAGAGTTGCCTTATCCACTTGCTCATCATAGCGGCGACTGAGCACCCGCATAGATTGTTGAAATCTGCTCAAATCTCTCGCCTGATAGCCGGGCTCTCTGTCGGCATCGGGCTTTTCCTGTTCGATTGCAAAGCGATACAACCTCGCTGCGGTGCTCGGCAGTCTGGCGTAGGCCAGATAGGATTGGACTAAATCTCGGGCCGCGCCAGCCTGATCTGACTCAATAATGCTGTTGAGCTGGCCAATGGCAGTGCCGTAAAGTTCATTGCGGCGACTGTCGCTGTTAATCCACTGGGCTAAGGCTGCTTCTTCCAGCTGCCGTCGCTGCAAAAAGTCGCTGCGCTGAAAACTCTCAACCATAGACTGATAGTTTTTGGCATAGTTAGCTAACCCGGCCAAGGTATCTTCATAGGCGAGACGCGCCTGACTGCCGGCTGCAGAATTTGTGTTAATGATGTCAATTATGTCTTCACGCATTTGCCGTGCTGCGGGGTAGAACCAAGTGAATTCGTGTTCTACCTCTGCCGCTGTGCGGTAGCGATTAGTGCTGCCTGGGTAACCAACTCCCATGACGAAGTCGCCTGCCTCGACGCCTTTGGCGCTGACTTCAAGAAAGCTTGGGGCCTGATAGGGTACATTGCTTTCGCTGTAGTCAGCAGGAATTCCGTTACTGTCAACGTAGGCTCGGTAGAAGCCAAAGTCGCCGGTGTGACGGGGCCACTGCCAATTGTCTGCATCGCCGCCGTATTTGCCGATACTTGTGGCTGGGGCATAAACAAGCCGAACGTCTCTGATCTCCAAACTCTTAATCAGGAAGTATTCTAGCCCGCCGTGGAACGCTGAAACGCTGCAGCGATGAATGCCGGTAGCCTCACATTCGGCAATCAGGTTTTTGCGGTTGTTCTCGATACCTAGATAGCGCGCCGCGCCGGTCATGGTGTCATTCACGCCAGCCAATACATTGCTGGTAACTTCCCGCACTTCCTCGGTGACATACACTCGGGTGCCGGGAGCAGCTGGCAGCTCATCGCTTAGCTGCTTGGCAAGAAAACCGTCTTGGAGCAAATTATTATCTGCAGAGCTGTTGTACTGCACCGAGCCATAGACGCAGTGATGATTCGATACCACTAGTCCTTTGGGGGAAACAAAAGATGCGCTGCAGCCGCCGAGGCTGACAACGGCGTTCATTGGAAATTCATCCAGTGAGCTCAGGTTTTGGGGGTCAATTTCCAAGCCAAGCTGCTTAAGCCGGTCGCTGAGCTGGGGCAGTTGGTGGGGTTGCCACATACCTTCATCGGCGCTGGCCAGCACCGAAAACAGGCCAAGTAAAAAAGGTAAAATTCGCATAGCAAGCCTCGTTAGTAAAATACAGGTAACATAAACAGTGATCAGAACCCAAGCTTGCCACAAATTCAGTTCAGCGCCAAAGGATCATAGGTCTCATGGAGTGGTTGCGAGGAGGGTTTTCGCCCAATACCCACAGTGGCGGTGAAAAACCTGCTATCTAGAGCGTGTTGCGATATCATTTCCCATCAAACACAGCGGCGTGGCGAGCACAATAGTATGGGTCAGAAAAGATGAAAAGCGTTTGGTTGAAACTACTGAAACCGAAAAGCCTGCAGGCCAAATGGTTTATTTTGGTTACCCTTATCGCCATCGCGATATTGGGCAATTTGGGGTATTTCGCAGCAATCCGCACCTTCCTTTCTCAAGATCAGTTCACCTTAGGTATCGGTAGCTACAGCATCAGCCTTTACAGTGTGGCGCGCGCGGCAATAGTCTTGGCGTTGGTGTTTTGGATTACCGCGATTGTTTCCGATGAAGCCGAACTGAGAATTGGCCAGATGAACGGGATGCGGGCGGCGAATCGCGCCATTATCATCAAAGTGTCCCAAATCGTCATTTACATTGTTGCCATTTTGTTTGCAGTCGATTTCATGGGGGTTGATTTAACTACCCTGACAGTATTCAGCGGGGCCTTGGGTATTGGACTTGGTTTCGGGTTGCAAAAAATCGCTAGTAACTTTATCAGCGGCCTTATTCTTTTGTTCGAACGCTCCATTGAAGAAGAGGATTTGGTTGAACTATCAGACGGCACCTTCGGTTTTATTCGTAAGGCTAGGGCGCGCTTTACCTTAATAGAAACCTTAGACGGTAAAGAAATTTTAGTGCCCAATGAAGACCTCATCACTAGCCGAGTAATCAACTGGACCTATTCAAGCAATAAGGGGCGGGTGGAGGTCAACATTGGCGTGTCTTACGATTCTGATTTACACCTTGCGCAAAGTCTAATTGTAGAAGCGGCGATGGCCCACCCTAGGTGTATTGCTGATCCTGCGCCAAAATGTTTTCTGCGAGAGTTTGGCGATAGTTCGATAAATTTCATTCTGCATTTTTGGGTGTCAGATGTCACAGAAGGCCGCTGGGAACCCCAAAGTGATGTGATGTTTGATATTTGGGCGAAGTTTAAAGCGAACAATATTGAGATTCCTTTCCCGCAAAGAGATCTGCATTTGCGCTCTTCTGATATTAAACTATTGGAGCAGGGCAGCTCTTGAGAAGCAACGCTTTAGCCTGAGCAGGCCTGCAGCTTACTTCTCGAGGGTGTAGGTAATATCGATACTTTGAAATTCCCCAGATTCAGCCTGCAGCTTTAGGTGCTCGCTGAGAGTATAGTCCACTGAGATCTTAGACTGGTTGTCGAACAAACCAACCCCGTAGCGGATAAAAATATCTGGCGTTACAAATTTGCCAACAGTCAGAACGCTGTTGTTAATATCACCTGTGTTAGTGATCTGCAGTGCATCAAGCCCCAATTTGTCGCGCATGCTGTCAGTTAAACCTTGGCTGCGATTTAAGCCTAAATTGGCAATGGTATTAAGCACATTGACGCCATCGCCTTCGCCAATGGATGAGAATTTCCGACCTGTTGCTATTAACGAAATTATGTCGTTCTCCGGCAGCGCTGGAGTGGAAAAAAGCTGGCTGTTGATACTTTTTAGCGTGCCATTCATGAGGACGCCCACGGTGACTGTGTTCACTTCTCTTATTGCTCTGATATCCAATGCCGGATTATCAAGCGCACCAAAGAATAGTAGTTGACCTTGTTTGATTGTTAGCTCTTGTTGATAGGCTTGATAGCTACCCGAGAGTATCGTTAGTTCACCGTAGGTTGAGCTGGCGCCAGTTGCAGATTGGCGGTAGTTAATCTCTCCGGCGAGTTTGGCAGTTATGCCGAAACCTGAAAAGCTTACGTCGTCCTCTAGCTCGACATTTACATCGGCAGCGATGGGAATAGCGAACAGTGATCGCTCATCCACATAGACATCTTGACTGCTAGCTGTGGTTGAATAATTGGTAATCACCACATCTCGAGATACGTCGATGGCGGTGTCAGGCAAACCCTCAACGTCAAGTCTGAGTGTTGGTAAGCCGAGACTGCCTCTTATATCGATAAGCTGCGCCGACGCCGCGACACTCATCTGAGGCGATGCAGCCATGGTTAGCTCCGGCCGGTTAATAAATAGAAAATTATTGCCGGTGAGCGTTGCATCTGCCGACCAGTTTGAGAGAAACAAATTCTCTAGTTGCCCAGTCACGGCGGCAGAACCCTCGTTAGAGCTTAAACTACCCGCCAAGGAATAGCGGTTGCTTTGAGTCTGCTGAACGCTGAGGTTTGCGTCAAACACACGGATGCCAAGAGCATCAACATTCAACGCCAAGTCGGTAAACTGAATGTTGCCGCCCAGAAGTGGTTGTTCAATGTTGCCGCCGATGCTGATGTTACTGACAAGGCTGCCTTGAACATTGCTTACTCCGGAGACTATGGCTTCAACCCAGTCTAGGGAAGGCAGGTTTATTCTGATTTCTCCTTCAAGGTCAGTTAAGTCACTGATGAGCAGCTGCGCATCGATGCGCCCCGGCGCCGCTAGAGGTTCATCGTTTAGGCTAATTTCATTAATCTCAATGAGAGAGCTCAGGCCCAGTCTATCCAGGTTGCCTGTGGCCGCCATAGAAAACCGATCGACCTGATAACGCTGTCTCTCATAGTCTTGGTCAGCCAGCTCTAGGGCGTCAGGAAATTGCCCAGGGTCAATGATAAGTTGGGTGCCACTCGATTCAATATTTAGCTCGATGGTCGGCGATGACGGGCCAAACGTTGTCAGCAATCTACCGGCTACCTCGCCTTGAATTAAGAAGCCAGGGGGGAGAAGCGGCAGAGGTGGGGTAATGAATTGATTGGCTGTGACGGCCAAGTCGGCGTGATTGAAGCGGGAAAGCTGCAAACCCTCAACGGATAATTCAGCTTCAACCGAATCTTGTAGGCCGCCGTCAATTCTGCCGCAAAGGCGGGTTTGGGCTTGAGTAAAACAGCCGCCATCCACAGCAATTTGAAAGCTGTCATTGACTGACAATTGCACAGCAGACTGAAGCTGCCATAAGCCATAGCTAGAATTCAGTTCGCTAGTGGCAACCGAGCCGCTCCACTGCCAGTTCGATCCGCTTTGCACTAAGCTGCCCTGTAAAGCAGAGTTCAGGCTTAGGTAAGGCGAGTTAACTATTCCGCTGAGAGTATGTTGGCTAGGGTTGCCTTTCAGGTCTAGGTTGGCGGATGTGACTAACTCATTGCTTAGCTCATTGCCAATCGCCTGCAGTTCAACATTGGCCGAAACCGAATCATTATTGAAATCAAACTCGACCTTGATGGACTCCCCGTAATAAGACTGATACTCAATGGCGTTAGCTATTAATGAGCCGGCAATATTGACGCTACCCGCTGCCGTGGAGAACGACCCAGCCCCGCGCATAGACCCAGCGGCGTCTGGCAATATTTGATTCAGAGCCGGTGCTTGCAAACTCCAGCTAACCCCTGCGGCGTCGGTGGGGTTGCCCGCTATGCTTAAACTATTTTCATTAGTTGCAAGCTGAAGCTGTTCAATGGCTAAAACACCGTCGAGCAGATTCAACGAGGCAGTGCCTTCAAGCGGGTAGCCACTAAGCTCGCCGATAAGTTGAGTGATTTGTAAATTCCCGTTCCACGCTTGGGCAACGAGTGAGGCGTCAAAGTCTCCGCTGCTGTAAAGGTTTGCTAATTCGAAAGGCGAGGTTGTATTGAGCAAGCTAAGTGGGTCAGTGTCGTCTAAAGCATAGCTGCCGCTTATTTGAATAGCGTTGGCGAAATCGATATTGACGTTCGCATTAACGGTGCCGGTAGCTGTTTGCAGCTGAATTGGATCAATGCTTACAGCAGAGCGCCCCAAGGCCGCCGTGGCGGAAAAATTGACTGCATTCAGCCTAGCATCCGCGATGCTGGCCGAGGTTTGAAATAGCTGATTGTCCAGACCACCGCCACTGGCAATCAGCAGGTTGTTGAGTGTTGTTAGGGTGCCATCAAGTAGCGCCAGCTGCAGTGGGTCGATGCTATGTTCGAAGGTAAATTCCAATTCATCTAAGTTCAGGGGCGAGCTTACTACTCCGTTGGAAACAGCCGCTATCGGAGCATTAAGAGTGTGGTTAACTTGAAGTTGGTCGGTCCAGCCGCGCAGCTGCAGCTGACCCGAAGGGATTTCGCTGGAAAGTTGAGGCGCAAGCTGCAATACACTCTCTGGAATGACTGATAGAACATAGGGGCTGTACCAAGCTAAGTCTGTATGCAATTGTGGGTCGCTGCCAATTTCTAAGCCGATTGAGCCGGTGACTTCATTGTCATTAAGCCGCATAAAAATTCTTGATACGGCGATAGCCTGTTCATCTACTTCAAGTGAGGCCTGCAAGGCGTCCAGTGTCACACCTTGATCGCCAGTTTCAATAGTGAATTTATCTACAATTAATTCTGCCAGTCTAATTTCAATTCCCAGCGGTTGGATTGTGTTAAGGCTAAGCTCGTCGTTGGCTGCGGTGGTTGAGTTGGCAATAACTAATGATGCGTTGTTGAGAGTTAAGGAGCTTATATCAACAAGGCCAGAAAAAAGTTCAAATGGGTTCCACACTAGCTGGACATCTTCAATCGTCACCTGTGCAGAGCCAATTTGCATTGTCAGGCCGGTGATATGAAGATCGCTTATGGGAACGCCCGCAATGTCTTGATAACTCAGCTCTATGCCGGTGCGGGAGTTTAGTTCAACGACAAGCCGAGCAGCGATAGACTTTGTAAAGACTTGAGTTGTGAGCCCTGTGCCTACCAACACGACCGCCAATAGCATAAGGGCGAGTAGCGCTTTCACCGCAGTGAGTGCTATTCGAATGGTTAAAAGGCGATATTCAGACATTAAAATTCAGGCCCCATCGTGATGTGAAGCCGGAGTTTATTGTCGTCATCTAGGGCTGAAGCAACGTCGACCCGTACCGGACCAATAGGTGATAGCCAGCGAACGCCTATGCCAGCACCGGTTTTAAATTGAACGTCAGAAAAATCGGAAAACGCGTTTCCTGAATCAGCGAATACGGCCAACTTCCAATTCGGCAAGATATTAAAATCGTACTCAATGCCAGCGGTTAGAAGATGTTTGCCGCCGGTGACTTCGCCGTCTTGGTTAAGCGGGCCGAGGGATTGGTACTGATAGCCGCGGATACTTTGGTCGCCACCGGCAAAATACTGCACCGACACAGGCAGCCCAGCTAAATTATTAGTCCATGTGGCACCAAAAGTAGCCCTAGCAATGAACCTGCCTGGGCCAAAGGCCTGCACCGCTTTCGCTGAAAGATTTAACTGCCCAAACGTTTCTGTCGATAGCAGGCTTTCACTAGCGCCTTGGATTTGACCAAACAGCCGCCAACCTTTTTGCGGATAGAGAGCATCGTCGGCAACGGTTCGAGTAAGGTTATTGCCGACAATTAAAAGGTTAGATGATTCGTTTTCGTCGTTAATACGGTAACGGTCATTTTGTAAGTTGCTGAACCAACTCTGTCGCCAATTCCACCGATTAATAGTTTCATAACGAATTCCTAGTCGGCTGGTTGTGCTATCAAAGGTGTCGTTGTTCTCTCTCAAAATGCCGGCCGAGAGCCGCAATTTATCGATGGCTGGCCTACGCATCGGTATGACGTAACTGAGATCCAACTGCTGTTCCAGCGGCGATAAGCCAGTGGCGGCGCTGATTTTGTGACCCCTCTTGTTCAGGTAGCGATTGGTATAGTCGCCACGCACCCGCGGACCTATGTCCGTAGTTAGGCCTACGCCTGCGGCGTAGACTCTTTGGGGTAGCATTTGCAGCGCGACTTGTATTGGCACCTCATCAGCACTAAGGGATTCAATATCCGGCGTAACAGTAATGTCACTAAAGTACTGACTGTCGCTCAGCTGATTGCGCAGCTCGATAAGTGCGCTGGAGGAATAAAAATCCTCGTCGTCCAGTTCCACAAGCCTGCGAATGAACTCGTTTGATAATTCGTCAATGGGGTTGATGCTAATTTCGCCAAACCGATAGTGAGTGCCTGGATCAAAACTGATATTTACCTCGGCGAGGTTTTTTTCTAGATCAAGCAGAATTTCAGAGCCTATGAAGCGGGCTGAAAAAAAGCCAAGCTCTATGGCTCTAGAGCTGAGGTTGGTCTTTATCTGTTCATAACGCCCATGATTAAGCTGGTCGCCTGGAGCCAGCTGATTAGTTGCCATCGCTTGGCCAAATAAGTCGCTTCGAGAGAGAATATCAATGTTGACCGAGCCAATGAAGACAGCCTCGCCTGGCACAACTGAAATCTCTAAAACCCAGCAGCTATCCTCTTTGGAAAAGCTAACCTCGTGGGTGAGCTGGTAATACCCTAAAGCGCGGCTGGCCCGCAGCAGCTTGGATCGCACGTCGGGTAACTGACGGTTAAGCCTCTGTGTGCTGGTGTCGCAGTTAAATGAAGGCACACCGACGTGGGCACGAATATTTCGCTCGAGAGCATTGTCGGCACCAGACACTCGGACTGACTGAGCGTTGCTTGGGGCGGCCGCGAAGAGCAGGGATAAAAGTGGCCAAAAAAGTCTAACCCGAATTGGGTTTGGCATTGTCGGTATGTTCATTAAGTTTAATAGTAAGGATAGGGCTGAATGCGAGAAACAAGTCTACAGTATTGACATGACCATGGCATGTGCTGCTTTTGTTTAGCCACAGGTGAGTTAGACGCTAGATACCGGCTTAAAGTTTCAGGCAACCTGCTGTATTTGCTCGCAAACATTGCCAAATCAAGGTTTTGCCGTACACTAATTTGTTCAATCTTCAATCCTAGAAGCCTTATGTGGTCTTGTCCTACCTGCGCTTATCCCCTAGAACTCGACTCTAGACAGTGGCACTGCATTAACCGGCATAGTTTCGATGTGGCCAAAGAAGGCTATGTTAACTTGCTGCTCGCCAATCAAAAGCACAGCGCTGATCCCGGAGAGAACCGCTTGATGATCAATGCTCGGCGGGCGTTTTTGCAGCAAGATTACTATTTGCCCCTCGCGTTACATATTGCTGAGCTGCTGACTAAAAGTGTCGATGCAACTAACGCCAAGTCTGAAAAACTGCGGCTGCACGATGCTGGCTGCGGCGAGGGCTATTATTTAGACAGGGTGATTGGTTCTCTCGCTCACCATTCGATAGCTGTTGCTGGCACTGGCAGTGATATCTCGAAAGCTGCTATCGCCAAAGCATCGAAGAAATATTCGACCCCTAGTTTTGCTGTTGCCAGCAGTTTCAATTTGCCCCTGGCAGACGCAAGCCTTAGCGCACTACAGCAGGTATTTGCGCCGGTAGATGATGGGGAAGTATTTAGAGTGTTAGAGCCTAATGGGGTATGGCTACAAGTGACACCTGGGCCATCTCATTTGACCGAGTTAAAACACAGCCTTTACGACACCGCGATGCTGCACAAGCCGCAGGCCGCAGTACCCCAGGGGTTTGTTCAGCTGCAACAAGACTCACTGATGTTTGAACTAGCACTTGATGATACCATCAGTAGAGAGAACCTGCTGATGATGACACCTTTTTATTGGGCCGCTAAAGCCAACGAACGGCCAAAAATAATTCAAGACATGGGCCGAGTAACCGCGGACTTCGTTCTCAGGGTGCTGCAAAAACATGGCTAACGGTAACTAGTGTGCCCGCGCCAGCCCCACCAGTTCAGCACAAACATGAGGTGTAGCATCAGGGCAATGTTCCACTCAAAGGCATCCTCATAGTCATTGTAGTTTGTCAAAGTTACTCCCAATATTAAGGAAAGTACGCCCACGCTGAGTATCAAGAAGCTAAGCTGCAGCTGCAAGGTGAGTCCAGGCAGGTTTATGCGCAGCCGATTCATCTGGTAGATTGCTAGCAGCTGGCAAAGGTAGGTAAATGTAAAATAAAAAATTATGCCGATACGCCGACTAAGTTGAAAGCTGTCGCCAACTAAACCCAAGGTGATTACATACAGGCTCAGTGCGGCAGCTGAAAGATAGCCTAAGCGCAGAATCCCTTTGCCCAAATAGCCGTGCTGGCGCAGTTGAATGTGCATTTGCCGCCAATACAGAGCGTACAAAAAGGCCATGGGCAGCATGGTTAGTTTAAAAAAATAGAACGCGAAGCCATGCCTGCCGGTGGCACTGATGGAGGTGCAGCCATCCCAGTAGGGGTTGCACCATGGCACGTAACCTTCACTTACCGCAATTAAGTAATTGATATTGATTGCCAGCACCGGCACGCTGCCAACTATAAGTGCCAAGCTTGAAAGTTTTAGTTTCATTGTCTTAACCTGCGATCGAATTGACAGCCTTTGCACCGTTGCTATTATCAGCTTTGTCTGTAAGCAGCGTTTAGTCCTTTGGAGTCTTGGCCAGATTATGTCTTACCGTCCGTTTCCACTAGCAGCCTTGCTGATCCATGCCACTTCGTTAGCGACAGCGCAGTCGACTCTAGATTGCGACCAGCCCTTTGTTGAGGCTTCAAGCAGCTATCAGTTTGTTCGCGAAAGAGAGCCAATAGCGCTACCGGAAGGTGAGTTCGCCATCGACACGATTCATTTTACCCGCCTACCTGTTTTTGATGAAAACGACCCTGATGAAAACAATCGATTGTATCAGTGGGCCAACCGGTTTCATGTTCTGACTAAAACGCCAATTGTAAGGCAGCAACTGCTGTTTGCAAAAGACGAGAAATTCGAACCTCGGCTGCTGCTTGAGACACAGCGCCTGCTAAGAGCTCAGGGGTATTTCTTTGATGCAGATATTCGGCCCTACAGGGTCTGCGGCGACAAAATTGATATTGAGGTAATTACCCGTGACAGTTGGAGTTTCGCGCCAAGTTTAGCCTTTGACCGCGCCGGGGGAGAAAACAGTTTTAGTCTGGGGCTGCGTGACAGCAATATATTTGGCCTCGGCAACGAGCTCCAGGTTGCATCAAGCAACGATATCGACAGGCGTTCGTCAGAAATAGTGTATCTGGACAATAATTTGTTTGGCACCCGGCTGCGCAATCGAACTGAGTTTGTTTCCAGTGACGATGGCTCTAGCGCTGTATTTGATGTTGGGCTGCCATTTTTTGCGCTGGATTCCCGAGAAAGCTGGCGGCTATTGCTAGAGTCTGACGAGCGCATTGATGAGCTGTTTTTGCGTGGCGAAGAAGTGGCGGCGGTTGTTCATGATACTGATGAGTATTCAGTTGAGTACGGGGTATCAGGAGGGTTAAAAAATGGTTTTAGCCGCCGTTTCTCTATGGGCTATGGTTACCGGAATGATGAGTTTGCTCAGACTGATTTCTTGCCGCCACCGGCACAGTTTCCTGTTGATCGCATCCTGTCATTTCCTTTCTTAAGATACGAGTCAATCGAAGATAACTACGTTACAGCCTTTAATCTTGACCAGATTTATTTGACGGAAGATTTACTCCTCGGCAGCCATTTCACTGCAACAATAGGGCTTGCAGCTGAAGCCTTTGGCTCCGATGTTGACCGCTTGGTATTGTCCGCGGCTTACTCAGATACTCTGCTGTACGATGGTGTTCGGCTTTGGCAGCATGAGCTGGCTTTAGATGGCTTTTGGAATCAACAGCAGGGTGCGTTAGAAGATTTTGTGGTGAGCTACGAGTCGCGCTACTTCCAAAGGCAGTCCAAAAGATTGGCACTGTTTGCCAGCGTAGAAGCGCACTTTAGTGAAAACCTAAACTCAAACCGGCAGTTGGTTATGGGCGGCTTTGCCGGTGCACGGGCTTTTGACAATCGGTTTCAAGCCGGTGATCGGTCAGTAGTTGCTAGCATCGAAGAGCGGCTGTACACGGATATTCATCTGTTTAATTTGATTCGGGTTGGCGCCGCAGTGTTTGTTGATGTGGGCAGAGCGTGGCAGCCAGGGGTTGATGATGGCCTTGAGGATGACTATTTAGCGAATGCAGGAATCGGCCTGCGTCTGGCATCAAGCAAAGCCGCATCGAGCCGGATTGCACACATAGACTTAGCAACTCCGCTGACCAATCGCAATGACCCCAGCGTTGACGGATTGCAGCTTTCCATCGAAATCAAAGGATCGTTCTAACTCAGTCCTTACGGTGATGGAGCAGGAATACGGGCCCGATTACATGCGGCGATTCTTAAAGTATGAGCTAGATCGCTAACTTAATGACAGGGGCTCGGACGCGCTAGATGAGACGCCACTAATGCTGCTGTAAAACCAAGGCTATATTCACTAACGCAAGGGCAGCCTGATAATGTATGGCCTCGAAAACACTCCCAGCGAAGGGGTTATTTATGGGGTGTTGAGTAACGTTGTTGCTGAGTATGGATTCAAAGGCCCACCCTAGCCGCCAGCCCGCGATCTCACTGCACGGATTCGTGTGGCTGCTGGGGCGACGCATCAGTTAACTATTACCGATTTGTTTGAAAAGACCATGTTGTTCTATTTGCAAGCCGAGGACAGCAAGTATGCTGAGCTAGCGGACGGTAGCGCTGAGGTCAGTATCAATGTGTCTGCTAAGAAGTTTGAAGCTTCCGATGACGGCAAGGAAACTGAGCTGCCGCTGCATGCGCTGCTTGGTATTGCCGCGCTTGGTGATCCAGATGCTGTTACAGGGGTGCCTGAAGTCCTTTTTCTTGCAAAGCGTCAAGTGCAACAGGCAGCTCAAGCCTTTATTGTCCGGGTAGTTTCTAAGCCAACTGCCCCGGGGATAGGTCCATTCAACAAAATGATTAATAGAAAACCAGAAGCTAATGTGAAAAGTGCGACACCCCAGAAGGAATGAGGTGTTTGGGGTGGGGCAAGGTATAGTCGGCCGAGGGGCTGGCAGCTTTTTTGGGCGCCATGGCCTTATGCTACACTTTAAGCAGCTCTATGCAGTCTGCGGCTCGTTTACTTGTCGCGGTTACCAGCTTGAATTGGCGGATTAAGCTTAATGTGGGCGCTGTAGCGATCCTTGCATTCTTAAACCTGCTTATGCAAATCTTACTGCAGAACATCAAACTTATTCCTTTCGTGTAAGAGATTTGCTGTAATAGGGTCTCAATGTGTAGAGAAGCCACAATATATGTGGGCGTCAGAAATATTACAGCCAAGGATTAATCGTTTTTCTTGAAGCCATCTTATCGCTTATCAGGCTCAGGTGTCGTCTTGCCAAGCCTCTATCAAAACTCTAAAAACCAGAACTTGCAGCAGCAAGCAAGCATCTGGTTTTCGCTGCGCGCGTATTTTCTAGCTAGCTCGGATTGCGTCCTTGTAGTGGCGCTACTATGGCTGACTGCTTATTCAAGTATGGCGCTAGGTGATGACATGCCACGATTGCATAGACTCTCTATTGACGCCCTGCGAGCTGAAGAAAGGGCTGCGCCAAACAGTGTGGATGTTAAAATCGCAATCGCCCGTAAACTTGGTCAAGAAGATTCGCAAGCCGCCTTAGAATTTTTGGACACTATTGCTATTGCTGATCAAACAGATTCCCAGCAATTAGTGATTCATGGTTACCGCTGCGAGCAAAATATCCGCAGAGGTGAGACCAGCTTAGCTCAGCCTTTTTGCAGCACCTTGGAGGAGGAAATTAAGCGGGTCACAAACATTCCCAATAGCCAAGCTATCGCCATGAATTCCCTAGGCTACTACTATATTCGCGCCGGGCAAGGCGAGCAGGCGCTGCGTCAATTTGAAACAGCGCTGCAAACTTTTGATGTTGATGATGAAGTGCTTAGAGTGCACTTGTTGCATAACCGCGGCGTTGCATTAATGCTGTCTGGTTTGCCAGAGCTTTCCATTGAGGCGTTCAATGAAGCTAACGAGGCTAAAGCAGCCTTAGCGCCCGATGAAATGCTGCCTACTATATTGGCCTATAACTTAGGCTATGTGCAGGCTCAGGCAGGAAATCATGAGGAAGCCCTAAAAGCTTACGCTTCGGCTATTCCTTGGTTGGAGCAGACTGGCCAATTGACTAGAGCGTATATTTCCCATACCCAAGTAGCGCTGTCTTACAACGGTCTAGGTAGGTATGAGGAAGCTCTTGCCGAGCTGTTGCCGTGGATTGAGCGTAACGACTTTGCGGTAACCAGCGATAGCGAAGCTCAAGCTCAGCTGGCTTTGGCGGGCGCTCACCTAGGGTTAGGCGATGAAGAGATGGCTCAGCAGGCCTTAGTAAAAGGTATCGACATTGCAACTCAAAGCAACAACCCAGTCAGACTAAGAGAGCTTTCTTTGGCTTATGCGGAACTTTTGCTGGGCCGCGACGAACCCGAAGCTGCAGCCCAATATCTGAACAACTTGTTCAGTCAATTTGCCCAGAATGATCTTAGGGCAGGATTAGAACCAGCCCACAGCTTGTTGGCCAAAGCCTATCAAGCGATGGGGGATTTCAGTGCCGCGCTAAGGCATAGTCAGCAGGCGTTGGATTCTCTGCGCGAATCCCAAAGCGAAGCGTATAGTCGCAGGCTTGCTGCACTTCGAGTAAATAATGAGTTAGACCTTAAAACGCAGACACTAGCGCTGGAACTTGAGCAAGAGCGTAGCGAGCTTGCCACCCGTCGACTTGGCCAATTGATTCAGTTGCTTGCAATGGTTAGCTTGCTGGCATTCTTAATTTTTGTCTACCTCTACCTGAGCCGCGACGCCAATCAGCGAGAGGCGCTAAATCAGCGCCGGGCAGCGGAGCAGCTTAAGCAAGAAGTGGCTCAGCGAAGCTTGGAGGTGGAGGCTGCGCTGAAGCAGAAATATGAATCGGAACAGCGCAAAGCCGAGCTTGAAGTTAGAGTGGCCAAAGACGATAAATTACGCGTTATTGGTCAGCTCACAGGCGGCGTCGCCCATGACTTTAACAATATCATGACGGTCATTCAGCTATCCTCTGAGTTTTTAATATCTAGTCTGGGCAGTGCACAAAGTAAAATAGCCCAAGATATTCTTACCGCGGTAGATTCTGGTAAAGCAATCACTCGAGGCTTGCTAGCCTATGCGCGACAGCAGGTTCTGCAGCCAACAACTATTGATTTAAAGCAGTACATCGCTGCGAACAAAGCGATGTTTGCCCGTTCAATCGATGAATCCTTCAAGCTTGATACTTATTTAGATGACTCCCATGGGCCATTGATTATTACCGTCGACTCCGGGCAACTTACAAGTACTATCATCAATCTAGTCTTAAATGCCCGTGAAGCTAGTAGCGTGGGTGGCAGGATATTGCTCTCGGTAAGTCGGGATGACGATCATGTCACTATAGAAGTGACAGACAGCGGCCGCGGCATGAGCGAGAAAGAAGTCGAGACGGCAACCGAGCCATTCTATACCACTAAACCGTTGGCTGAAGGCTCTGGGCTAGGTCTCAGTATGGTAGAGGGATTTATTAAGCAATCTGGTGCCGAGTTAAAACTTAGCAGCAAGCTAGGACAAGGCACGACGGTGAAGTTGATTTTTGAAGTCGCCAGTGCCGAACCAGAAATTCAAGAGCAAGAGTCTTCGCCTCTGGGGCTAGAATCGGAGATCACAATACTGCTGGTTGAAGACGAACAGCAAATTCGCAATGTTGCAACAATGGTATTGGAGTCGGTAGGTTATAAAGTAGTGACGGCCCAAGACAGCACCGATGCATTGGAGAAGCTGCCCCAGCTGGAAAATTTGAGCCTGCTTATCACTGATCAAATAATGCCAGGTGATATGCCGGGTGATCAATTGATTCTGAAGATTCGCGAAACCCTGCCAGAGCTACCTGCGCTATTGATGTCTGGGTACTCAGAGAATATTCTGAACCAGCATCCCTTTCTCGCTAAACCTTTTTCTACTGAAGCGTTATTGTCGAAAGTGAGAGAGCTGATTGCTCGTCGCAATGGTTCAAATGAACTGTAAGTTAGCTTTTTTTGCCTGCAGGCTGATAATGATGTTCGACAAAGCGGCTCCAGCCCTGTTGGGTTTTTGATTCAACGATCCAGTTGACGCCGCCGTCAACGGCTGGCCAGTAGACCTGTCGTGCCATTCCCGATGGCATTTGTGAGGTGAATCCCAATGCTTGCGGGTGTATGTCGGATGCAGAATCTAAGCGGCCGTGGGAGTTTTTACCGTCGGAGGTAAACGACCAGAGTTTCAACTGCTTGTCGAAGTCAATGCCGAATAGTGCGGTTTCCTCGTAGCTTCGTGCCGCGAACTGCCACCGTGCTTTCAATTGAACAAACTTGCCGCTGAGTATTTTTTCAAACTGGCGAGTGACTCGGACAGGGCCTAATTCAGAATCAGACTCAGCTACCCAAGCGCCAAGCAAGGGATCGAATAGTCCTAATTTACCCCGGCCCTTTTTCCAAGTCATATCATGTCTGCTGGTTTGGTGTTGCTAGAATAAATACTTCGCGAGCGCAGTAATTAGATTAGTTTTGCGGTATTGAATCGAACTCCCGTTGCTTAGTCTCAAACCATTGAGCCATCGCTTTAGGGTCTTCCATCAGACTTTGCATTGCCTGCATTGCCTCAAGATGGGCGGGGTCTTGGCATTGAAACATCCTCATGGCGTGTTGCTTGCTTAATTCAGCTATGGCCGTAAAAGTTTCAGCGTGAAACTCTTCGTCGCACGCGCCTCCTAATTGCCGGCAGTTCATTGTTTTCATTGTATACTCCAGTTGCTATCCGACCGGTCAGCATTCAATTTTCTCAGAAGCTGTAGCTGCTGCTGGAGCTTGCTGTATCTAGGGTGCCAATATAGCCAGGAATGTTTTCTAAATATTTTCTGCAGCTGCGCTTGCGTATATGACTGCCAACACGCACTTCATTGCTGCAGTAGACCTTGTTAGGAAGACTTGCGGTGCTGTTGTAATTAGCAAGCTGTTCAACGCTCATGTCCTTAAAATGTAGTTCTTGAGTAGCACAAGATGACAGCAGTAACAGCGAGGCGATGCCCAGTAGCAAGGTTTTCATAGGTGACTCCTTTTTCCGTCAGCTTTATTGAACAGCCGTTTTGGCTGCGCGGTTTAGCGCGCCTAATGCTTCCGACGAGTAATAACTGCAAAATACATTATTACCGACAGTAGAACAAGCAGCCCAATTATAATGGGCAATGTCATGCTTTTGATGACAGAATCAGAATCTAGAAAATCAGGCATGCCTGTTTGCCACAAGACCCACTGTGAGCCGATATTCGTCGCTAAGGATAGATGGCCAGTTTCTAATACAATGATGGCGTCATTATTATCAGGGTTGATTCTGGCCGTACTGTTAATGGCTGGATCATTGCCGCCATCATGGCCGAAAACAAAATCGCCATTTTTGCTGGGAGCATACAATATGGTGCCCAATCCCCATATATCGAAGCCCAGGGTCCGACCATGTGGCGTGCGCATAGCCTCCAGGGTGTCTTGAGTGATTACAGGGTCAGCCTGTAAAGCCATAAGCTGTGCCATCACAAATTTAGACAGGTCGGCGCTAGTTGTGGCAAAGCCGGTAGCCGCGCTTGATGCATACTGGTAAACCGGTGCAGGTTCGCCGTTAGAGTCATAGGAGCCTGCATTGTTTTCAAACAAGTTTATAGGGCTGTAGGTAGATCTGAGCATGCCAAGTTCAGTGAAAAACTGGGTGTGCATATACTCTGAAAATTCCATGCCGGACACTTCTTCGATAACAAGTTCAAGGATTAAATAACCGCCGCCGGAGTAGATCCACTGCGTGCCGGGTTCAACCGTGACGGCGATTTCAGCGATTCTGCCGTCTGAGGTGCGCGGGGCAGACAGTGACTCTTCCACAGTGGGAACTGCCTCTTCCAAGGTGTAGTCGCCAAACCCTAGGCCGTCGGTCAGCCCGGCGGTGTGACTAAGCAGGCGCCGCACCGTTACCCCATCACTGGCAAACCCAGTTTCAGGTAACTGCCAGCGGCTGAGATAGTCAGAAATCGGTTGGTCTAGATTGAGCAACCCGTCTTGGACCAGTTTCATAGCCGCGAAAGCAGTTAACCATTTACTCATTGATGCTGTCGCAAACAGGGTGTCTTGGTCAACAGAATGATTTGAGGAAGTATAGTATTCATGGACTACT
This sequence comes from uncultured Pseudohongiella sp., assembly GCA_964352445.1. Taxonomy (GTDB): domain Bacteria; phylum Pseudomonadota; class Gammaproteobacteria; order Pseudomonadales; family Pseudohongiellaceae; genus UBA9145. Next base: position 46,121 of record CAYGSO010000023.1, read on the forward strand.
TTTCCGTTTTCAATCAGCACCAGCGCCCCATTGCCTAAATTGGCTTGTTCGAGTTTGTGGGTAGCTTTGCGGAAAAATTCTGCGGTGTCCCCTGGGGCCGCAATAGGGCGCATCCACCAGCCGTAAAAAGCCGTAATGAAAACGAAAACAATCCAGGTTGCGCTGAATAGCAAAGCGCCTAGCGTAAGTTTCAAATAGTACATGGTATGTCTTTTACTGCTCAGTGCCGATTCAAAATCGCAATGTAGCAGCATAGGGGGCTGAATGCGATGTGAGCTGCTGTGGTTACTACAGGGCAGCCTCTAAAAAGCTGCATTCAACGAGGAAGGCCTGCTAGCGAGAAATGGCAATGGTAAGCGCTTAGATTTTTAGCTGAATTAATCGGTTAGGAAAGAGGGGGTATATTCTATTGCCTAGCCTCCAATCGCATGGGGTTCAGGTAAGCGCTTAACATCAACCAGTTGCTCCAGCGGATAGACAGAAGGGCCGAACTGATTGTAGACCGCTACGTCGGCGGCATCGCGCCCGTAGCCAACTGCAACATAGCCGCCTTTAGTTTGGTGTTGCACGGCGTCGAAGGTGTACCACTGACCGCCTACAAATGCCTCAAACCACGCATGCATATCCATTGGTTCTAGCCGGTAGCGGTAGCCGACCACGAGCCGTGCTGGAATAGTTAGGGCGCGGCACAGAGCAATGCCCAAATGGGACAAGTCTCTACATACACCACTTTGCCGCATATTCACTTCAGCTGCAGAAATTGGTACGTCGCTGGTGCCGGGCTCATAGCGGATATTATTGACCAGCCAGTGTTCGATCGCCTGTACCTGATCATAACCCAACAGCTTGCCTTCGGTAATCTCGATGGCCATTTGCCAGAAGCGGTCAGACTCGCAGTATCGGCTTGGCAGTAAGTAACTCAACACATTGTCGGGCAGATACTGCACTTCGATAAACGCAGCCCCAGGGGCGGACTCAACCGTCTCCGGCACTGATACTTCAGTTGCTGTGTGCACAGAAAAGTCTCCTGCCGGCGCGATCAGGCGTTGGCACAAATTGCCGTATTGATCTGTAAATTCGAACGCTGGCACCTGTGGCAATATTTCGTATTGTTCACGGCTAATCCACTGGCTGGCACCACTACGTGGTCTGAGCATCAACACAAATGGAGTAGGCTCCAAAATCTCAAAGGAGAGTTCGCAACTGGTATACAAAAGCATAGCTAGGCCCGCAGGTATCAATAAGTTGAAAGAGAATGAGTCGTTAATTAGCTTGCTTGACTGTTGAGCAGCTCGTCAAATTCGCCGCTTGTTATGGCGCGGGCTAGTTCGGTGTAACCTCCTACAGAGTAGTCATCGATAAAAATTTGCGGCACCGTGGATTGGCCTGAGCGCTGGGCTATCTCTGAGCGCATTTGCTGGTCGCCATCGGTGGCCATTTCAATAAATTCATAGCCCTTGCTGCTGAGCAGGGCAACGGCTGCCGTGCAGTAGCCACAGAATTGCCGCGTATAAATAGTAATTTCCGCCATAGGTGATAAACAAGCTAACTGATTTTTGACATTCCGGAGTCTAAACCTTGCGGGCAGACATAACAAAGAGTTCTTAACATCTAGTGAGCTCCCCAGCCAAGTCTAGAGCGGGCTTGTATTAACCGTAGATTCAAATTGGGAGAATTTGTCCCCATCGCTAGAAATAATGCGAGTCAGGCCAACTTTGCCTTCGAGGTGCACTTTAAGCCAGGCCAGTGTCATGCGGCCTAAGGTCTCTAAATCTGGCCCGCCGTTAGCTGCAATCATGTGGTCGCCCCTGGCAAATTCTACATAGGCTTTTGGGGTGTCCGCGGCGATAGAATCGAACAATGCTCTGGCATGCTGGGCTGGCGGTGCGGTGGTGTCCTCGGCGCTGGCAAAAATAAGGCTGGGAACGCCAAGCGCCGAAAAATCACCGGAGAAAGATTGGCCAGGCTCGCAGCAATAAAGCGACAGGGGAATCACTGCATCGATTTCATCGTTAAGCTCTAGCGCAGCTTGCAGCACCGCGCCGCCGCCCATGCTATGTCCCATTAGCGCTACTTTGTCTAAATCCAATTTGCCCAGAAGTGGGCTGTCTTGTCTGCTATTTTCAGATTTTAAAAAGCCAATTGCAGCCAGCGCAGCGTCTTTTCTGACTGCTTGGGAGTCGGTTGGTGAGTTGGTGTCTATTATCATGACGGCATAACCAAACGAAGCCAGGGCTGGGCCCCACCAATCGTAAACCTCTTGGCCTGCTCGAAACCCAGGCACAAATACGATGAGGCCAACAGGGGCATCAAAGCTTAAAGTAAGAGGGTAGAAGACGGTGCCGCCAGCAAACTGGTCTAACTGTGGCGCAGGATCATAGGTGCGCACTTCAAATAGACGCTCGCCAAACTCCCGTGATGCTGCCATCGCGATTTGGCGACCCTGAGGTCTATAGCGGCCTTCAGTATTGTCTTGAGCGCTAGCAAACTGAGCGCTAAATAGGCCTAGACTGAGGTTTAGCACAGCGGCCTTGAAGAGAAAAGTAAGGTTAATGTGTAACGATGGGATTGGCATTGTCATGGCTTCGACCTCTGTTTTAGCGTTATTTTAATTAGGCGTGGTCACCCATAGGTATGGCTCAATATAACAAACCGCCATTTAACTGCAAATTCAGGCCAAATCGCTGTAAGGTTGCAGAGCACTAAGGGCGCAAATGATAGACCCGATCGGATAATCGGATTATGCTTTTGCAGGAGACGATTTGCTCTGCCAACCTTTGACAATGATGGCAAACAATAAAGTTAGTGAAGTCACTATGAACAAAAACAAACTATACCGCACCTTGCTCGCTAGTTTACTGGGCTTCCTGCCAGTGCTAGCCCTCGGGCAGGAGATAAGTGATCATCAATATTCCAGCGAAATGATCGCGACGGGCCTGAGGGTATACAACCAGCAGTGTGCGCTATGCCATGGCCCGGAAGGTGATTTAGTTGACGGCATCGATTTGAGTGTCGGTCAATTTCGCAACGCTCAGTCAGATGAAGACCTTTCGCAGGTGATTAGCAGCGGGGCAGCGGGTGGTCGCATGCCTGCATTTAGCCTGCGCCCTGAAGAATTAAGCGGGGTAATTGCCTTTATTCGGGCCGGTTTCGATCCCGATGGGGTGGCTGTAAAAATAGGCAATCCGGTGCAGGGCAAGCGGCTGTTTGCAGGCAAGGGTCAGTGTGCCGACTGCCACAGAGTTAACGGTGTCGGACCTTACACAGCCCCCGATTTAACTTCCATTGGCGCGAAGCGGTCAGCAGCGTCTTTGCAGCGCAGCCTCATCGACCCTGCTACAGCGCTGCTGCCTATTAATAGGCCGGTCAGGTTAGTCACTCGCACCGAGGAAACTGTGAGCGGGCGCCGACTCAATGAAGATACCTACACAGTTCAACTTATTGATTCTAACAATCAGCTGCGCTCGTTTATCAAAGCTGATTTAGTGAGTTACGAAATTAGTATGCAGCCAAGTAAAGCACCCACAGCTCTAACCAGCGATGAAGTGGCGGATGTCGTTGGCTACCTGTTAACTTTGCGAGGCTTATAATGAATAGCGCGATACAACATTCAATAAAAGTCGGAGCGCTGCTTTTTATGTCGCTAGTGTGGTTTGTTCAAGCGCAGGCGCAGCTGCCCTTTGAGCGGATTCTCAACGCCGCCGATGAGCCGCAGAACTGGCTAACCTATAACGGCGGCTATTCCAGTCAGCGCTTCAGCAAACTAGATCAAATCAATGCTGGCAATGTGGATCAGCTGGAATTGAAATGGATGCTGCAAAACCAAGTGTTTGGGGCCTGGCAATCCAATCCATTGATTGTGGACGGCATCATGTACGTCACGGAACGTCCCAACAGTGTGATGGCTGTGGACGCCATTACTGGTCGCGTCTTTTGGAAGTATCGGCATGTGCCCGATGAGCGCTCCAGAGTGTGCTGTGGTGCCAACAATCGCGGTGTCGCTATGCTCGGCGATAGGGTGTTTATGGGCACCCTAGATGCGCGCTTAGTGGCACTGGATCGCATAAGCGGCGAAGTGCTGTGGAATGTGGAAGTAGGGGATGTCAGTCGCGCTTACTCGGTCACTATGGCGCCTTTGGTGGTTCACGACAAAGTCATTGTCGGAGTCGGCGGCGGTGAGTTTGGCATCCGCGGCTATGTGGCTGCCTATGACGCGGCTACCGGCGCTGAGGTGTGGAAGACCTACACAATTCCAGCGCCTGGTGAGCCTGGTCATGATTCTTGGCAAGGCGACGACTGGCAGTATGGCGGCGCGCCTGTATGGATAACAGGATCGTTCGATCCAGAATTAAACTTAACATTTTGGGGGGTCGGCAACCCCGGGCCAGATTGGAATGCCGGCCAGCGTCCGGGCGACAATCTTTATTCCGATTCAGTGATTGCACTGGACGCTGACAGCGGTGAGTTGAAGTGGTATTTTCAATTTACTCCAAATGATGCCTATGATTACGACTCGGTTCAGGTGCCTGTGCTGGCCGACATCAATTGGCGCGGCACCCCGACCAAAGCCATGTTGTGGGCCAATCGTAACGGCTACTTTTATGTGTTGGATCGCAGTAACGGCAAGTTTCTGCTAGGGGAGCCTTATGTGAGGGTGAATTGGTCTAGTGGCTTGGACGACAGCGGTCGGCCGATTCCAACACCCCAGCCTGAGGGCATGCCAACTTTTCCCGGCAATCAGGGCGGCACTAACTGGTACCCGCCATCCTTTAGCCCCCGCACAGGGTTGTTTTATTTCAGCGCGTGGAAAGACTACGCAACAATTTACCGCTCTGAGGAGGCCGAGTACGAACCTGGGCGGGCATTTTTGGGGGGTGGCTTTTCCGTTTTGGCGCCGGCCCCCGGGGCCCCCACCATCGGCATAGGCAGAACCAACCCAATTAACGACTGGACCGACGAAGTTGGCCATGCCTCTTTGAAAGCGATGGATCCCAATACCGGCAAGCCAGTGTGGGAATATGACCAGTTCGATGTCAGTGACAGTGGCATGCTGACCACCGCCAGCGATTTACTTCTTACCGGTGGCCGCGAGGGTTATTTGCATATCTTGGATGCCACCAATGGTGAGTTACTGTGGAAAGTGAATTTAGGCGGGCAGATAGTCATGGCGCCGGTAACCTATATGGTGGATTCAGTGCAGTACATTACAGTGATATCGGGCAATGCTATGGCCACGTTTGCGCTGAAAGACTAGGTTTGGGTGACAATTAATTGCATTCCTACCCTCGAAACCGCCATAGAATGCTTGGGCAATTCAAGTGCCAGTAATTGATAGCAGTAAAATCTTGGCCGGTTTTGGGGTATGAACAGTGTGCTGCCGTTGTTTTGCGGCTGAAAGCCCCATTTTTGGGCTGATTAAGGCAAATTCAGCAAGCTATGGCTGACAGATTCGGGCACAATTGAGACGCTCAGTTTTCGGCATCAATACCACATACCCAATTGCTTGGTGCTAATACTTCTAGTTCAGTACACAGCTTTCGGACTTAAAAAAAGAGAGGAGAAATCCATGAAAATCCCAACACTCAGAAGAGTCTTTCTGGCGCTTTTGTTGGCACCCGTTTTGGCGAACGCTCAAAGTGCAGACGAGTGGCGTACCTTAGGCGGCGACTATGCCCATACCCGTTACACTCCAGCGGCGGAAATAACCGCAGACAATTTCTCCGAGCTGGACGTAGCTTGGGAATGGGATGGTGCCAGCTTTGGTGCTGTCAGCGGTCGCTCTACGCCATCTATGGTTGATGGTGTGCTCTACACGGTAGCCGGCAACCGCCGCTACGTTATCGCCATTGATGCTAAATCTGGTGAAACACTATGGAGCTATCGAGAGCCAAGCACCCCGCGCGCTGAGTACTCAATGCGCGCAGACTACGGTAAAGGCGTTGCTTATACTGAAGTTGACGGCAAAGGCGTCGTCTATATTGTTTCGCCTGGTTTCTTCTTGACGGCATTAGACGCAAAAACCGGTATTCCATTGGAAGGTTTTGGCAAGCCGGTGCCAATCGACGGCTTCCCACAAACGGGTGTTGTCGATTTGCTGGCAGATCTCGGTCATCCCTACGACCCCTATGAAGGCATTCCTTTAGAAACTGGCTATATCACATCATCAGCGCCACCCATCGTTGTCAATGACACAATTGTCGTGGGCAATTCGGCCGAGCAAGGTTATCACCAAGCCCGCATTGAAAACGTGCCTGGTGATATTTTGGCCTATGACACTAAAACTGGTGCTTTTAAATGGAAGTTCAATGTTATTCCCAAACCAGGCGAATACGGTCACGAAACTTGGGAAAACGATGCTTGGCAGTGGACAGGTGACGTGTCCTCTTGGGCGCCGCTATCGGCAGACCCTGAGAACAATCTAGTTTATATTCCAACCAATAGCGCCACGATTGATTACTACGGCGGTTTCCGCCCTGGTGATAACCTCTACGGTGCAGCCCTAATTGCCCTTGATACTCGCACCGGTGAGAGAAAGTGGCATTTCCAGATGGTAAAACACGAAATATGGAACTTTGATAACCCAACAGCCCCAGTATTGATGGACCTTGACATGCCGGGCCGTGGCCGAGTTCCTGCTGTCATCCAGGCGACCAAGCAGTCTTGGGCCTATGCCTTTAACCGCATTACCGGCGAGCCATTGTGGCCAATCGTTGATCGCCCAGTACCGGCATCAATTGTTCCTGGCGAAGTCTTGTCGCCAACTCAGCCTCACGTCACCAAGCCTGCCCCTTATGATTTGCAGGGTTTGTCTGAAGATGACCTCGTAGACTACACGCCTGAACTTCGTGCTGAAGCTTTAGAAGCGGTTGAAGATTACGTCCTAGGCGGTTTGTTTAACCCACCAATTCACGCAGATAACCCAATGGGTAAATATGCCGCGATGAACTGTCCTGGCGGCGCCGGCGGTGCCAATATCACAGCACCGGCAGTGGCCGACCCGACCACTGGTTTGTTCTATGTGTCTTCTCATACAGCGTGTTTTGCGCTTCGGCTCATTCCCGGTGAAGAAGCCGATTTGCTGTTTCCCAACTCAACTGGTGTCACCACAGCCCAGTATGCCAACGGTGTGCCCGGTGCGACGGCTAGAACGCCGCGCTTGAGTTCAGGCATCCCAATTTGGAAGCCACCATACAGCCGCATCACCGCGATCGACATGACTACGGGTGATCATTCTTGGATGATTCCTACCGGTGAAACGCCAAACCGTATTAAGAATAGCCCGGCGCTTGCTGGCATTGATGTTGGCAATACAGGCACCGGCGCACTTGTGCCGATGGTGGTCACTGCCAACATGCTGATCTATTCAGATGCGGCGAGCGATGGCACGCCTATGCTGTATGCGATTGATAAAGCCACTGGCGAGATCATGGAACAAATTGAAGCGCCAGGTCGCAGCAGTTACGGTATGAGCTCATGGACCCTAGATGGCCATCAGTATGTTCTATTGCAAACTGGCTCAACGCTTACGGCTATGGCACTTCCCGGTGCTATGAGTGCAGCGGATGACGGTCACTAAGATTTGGCCTAAGCGCTAAGTCGTGTTAATCATGAAAAGGCCGGAAGTCGCGATAAGCGCTTCCGGCCTTTTTTGTTGTTCGGCCACTAACTAAAAGACAGCGTCTGTCTGTTCTTATCGAGGTGTTAGAAGATGGTTCAATCGAATAGGAAAATATTTATCGTAGGCGGGCAAATTATTGGCCTGCTGGTGCTCATTCCTGCTGTGGCTTTGGGCACCTTAGCGCTTCGACACCGCGGTGCAGACGGGCCTTCGGTGATGTTCAACGGTGGCGAGTTAGTCTCTGGCGATCTTTACACCGGGCCGGAACCGGATTGGAGTTTTACCCAAGACGTGGGCACCATTGAACTGCAGTTAACTGAGTCTATGACTTCTCGGCTAATTTGGATCGTAGAAAGTGAGGGTAAAGCCTATGTGGTGTCTGGTTATATGAATTCATTTTTAGGCAGGCTCTGGAAACACTGGGCGGTTGAAGCAAATACAGATGGCAGAGCTGTCATCCGGGTTAACGGCATGCGCTATCCAAGGCAGCTTGTGCGTATTGAACAAGGTGAAGCGTTAGAGGGTGTGGCTGCTGAGCTTTCCCGTAAGTACAATTCGCCGGCTACCCGGGCTGGGATTGAAGCGGGTGATTCTTGGGTGTTCGAACTAGCACCGGCGGAGGTATAGCGATGACTACTAAAAATTATTTAATTACCTGTGTGGCTGTCTCTGCGCTAACCGTGGCGGTTTTGCTGTTGCTGCCGAGTCTTGCAGACAGTCTAGAACAACAGCTGCTGGTGTACTTTTCAACCAACGCCAGATAGCAGCAAAAAATGGCCGGTATTTCTAGCAAAGAAATAAAGCTGGGTTGTTAAAATCATTTTGTCAGTGACAGAAAGTCGGCTTTTTAAAATAATACAGTGGAGGGCGAGTGGTGGTAGTTAAGGTTGGTTTGCAGCGGTGGAAATTTTTGCTCTTGGCAGTTTTGGCAGTGCAGGCCGTGCCTGGGTTTGCCGCCGAGTTAGTTAAGCATACGGTGATTGCTGATGGTCACCCATTGGCAGTGTGGGAAAAATCGGTGCCAAGTGCCAAAGCGCACATTATCTTGCACCATGGCCGCACCTGGAGCTCCATTCCCGATTTCGATTTGCAGGTAGAAGGGGAAGAGCTGTCCCTGATGGATGGTTTTAATGCCGCCGGTTACAGCGTATGGGCATTGGACGCTCGAGGTTATGGTGAGACCCCAAGAGACAGTAGCGGTTGGAATACCCCCAACCGTGCCGCACTGGATCTGGCCATAGTGCTAGATTGGTTGGCACAGCGTAATCAAGCGAAAACCCATGTCTGGGGCTGGTCTTACGGCTCCATGGTGGCTCAATTAGCGGCCCAGCAATACCCAGAAAATATGCGCAGCGTGACGCTGTTTGGCTACCCTGTAAACCCGGCCCGGGAGTATAGCGACACATCTGATCTAGGCGAACCGCCAAGGCTTGCAACAACGGCTGAAGCGGCAGCGTCGGACTTTATTGTGCCGGGATCAATTAGTCAAAACGCTATCGATACTTATGTCCGCGCAGCGCTTCGGGCTGACCCCATCCGCGCGGATTGGAATCAGCTGCAGCAGTGGAATGCTCTGGATGCTGCCAAGGTCAACTTGCCGACGCTTTTGCTGCAGGCGGAGTTTGACCCGCTGGCGCAGACCCCGGCCCATGCTGCGGTATTTTCAGCGCTAGCTAACCCTAATCGGCAATGGATTGTGCTGGCCGGCGGCGATCACGCTGCACTGCTCGAGTCACCGAGAGAACGTTTGTTAGCAGCGTCGGTGAGTTTTATCGAATGGCTGGAAAAATAAGTGGGCGTTAGCCGCGTAACAAAAGTTATTGCCTGGAATACTGTCGAGGCTGATTTGCTGACCCGAGGCTACAGCGTCATTGATGGTTTATGCACCCATGAGGAGTGCGATGAACTTTTGTCTGCCTACGCCAACGACCTTGTGTTTCGTAAAACCGTCGTTATGGCGCGGCATAATTTTGGCAGCGGTGAGTACAAGTATTTTGCCTATCCGCTGCCTAGGCTTGTTCAACAGTTAAGAGAAACTCTGTTTCAGCCACTGGCCAAGATTGCTAATGACTGGGCCGAGAAGTTTGCCAGAACCAATAGGTGGCCAGAAGATTATGATAAATTTTTGCAAGAATGCGCCGCTGCCCACCAGGTAAAACCTACGCCGCTGATGCTGCGCTATGGGCAAGGGGACTATAACCGATTGCATCAAGATATATACGGAGAAGTGTATTTTCCCTTTCAAGTTATTGTTCTACTAAGCGAGCCCGAGCTAGATTTCGTGGGAGGTGATCTGGTGCTGATAGAAAACTACCCTCGAATGCAGTCCAGACCCCACGTGCCTCAACTGGTAAAAGGGTCGGCTGTCATTATTCCAAGCAAAGAACGGCCAATTCCAGGTGTGCGAGGTTGGCGGCAGGCGCAAATGCGCCACGGCGTGTCTGAGATAGTGAAAGGCCAGCGCTATACTTTAGGCATCATTTTTCATGATGCAGCCTAAGCTGCGTGTGCGGCTTAGGTAAAAAGCGGTAGCAGCACGCTGCTAAGACCCTCGGCGGTTTTGTGCTTGCTTAAATCCCCCAGCGCTTTATGCAGAGCACGCTGCTGTTTTTCAGTCAGCCTTGCTATTTTTTCCTGCAGTTTGCCTTCTTCGATAGTGATGCTGCTGCGCTGGGCATGGGTGCGGTGTGTCAGAAGTTCCTCCAGATGCAGAAAGCGCCCTAACAGCACATAGGGGAAATTACGATTCTTCATTGGACCTTGAACTGCAACATAGCCACCTATAGGCAGACCTTCTAACGTAAATTGAGCCAGCTTGTCCGAGCCAAGCCAGGCCCCCGCTGCGCCAATTGCCCCGCCAGTCAACGTCCCAAACAGTAAACTGCTGCCGGCAAGCGCGATGTCGATAGCTGCTCCGGCAGCCGCCCCAGCCATAGCGGCGGCAGTAGTGAGCTGTTTCCGAGTTAGGCCCCAAATTATCCATTTTTCAGTATCAAACAAATTGTCGAATTCAGGCAGATCAACCGCCTGGCTTTCTAAATGGTGATAGGCCAGTAACGACTTTAATGATTCATGGTGCTCAGACTCGATGGCCTTTATTTTGGCAAAATAGCGCTTTGTCATTTCGTTTTTTAATAGCTGTGCCTGTTCTTTGCTTAATACTTTCTGAGTTAACTGCAGTGCGGTGGCTTTTGACAGCAGTGCTGCCGCTAAATCGGCGGCATCCTGCTTGCGCTGCTTCGCTCTCGCTTTAGAGGCGGTAACAATAGCTTCAATTGGGTTTTGCCAATCTTGACGAATATGGGAGAGTGCTTGGAGTACCGCCAAGTGTTTATCAAACTCGGCTTCCATGGCATTGAAGACTCGAACGACTTTAAAATACTGCTGTAAAGCGTCTTGCCACTGGGTGACGTAGTTCTCGTTCTCTATGGGATTGATCAAGGCAAGGCTAGCTTGACCCGTCCACCGCAGAATTTCCATCTCGGCTTCAAATTCTGGGCCGTAAGGTCTGGAGCCGTCCACGACATAAAGAATCGCAGCACCAGCCATAATCGGTGTCAGCAATTCTACTTCGTCAGGGAAATTGGCTTGGCAAGTTTTATCCTTAAGGAACTGGCGAACAGCATCGGTGCGTTTGTCTGCTGTATCGGCTTTGGTTTGTAGCCATGCTAAGACTTTTGTAGGGCGTTGAAAGCCGGGTGTATCAATTAATTCATAAGAAGCTTTGCCAATAAAAACCTCAACATGCTGGCAGGCTTTAGTGGTGCCGCTGCGGGAAGAAATCGCAATACTGTCGTTCTGGGCAAGAGTCGCAACAATTGACGACTTACCTTTATTAGGGTGGCCGACGACGGCAAATGCGGGCGTCATGAATATGTCCCGGGCAGCAGTACCTGCCAGTTAGTGAGAGTCGCAGCAAAACGCCGCCATTCAGCTAAGTGCTCGGGTTTAATAGGCACAACTTGAGAGTCAGTCCAGTCCAGCGGAAGGATGTAGTAGCTTTGATCATGTTTTAGTGACTCTAATAAATCCCTAAGCTCAGCTAAGGGCGGCTCCCAGCTTTTGACGACGACTACCAAAGAGCTTGTCTGTAAACGTTGATCTAATTTGCCGACAGCGGTTAACGCATCAATGGCAGTTTTATGCTTTGCACCACCAAAGGATTTGGTAATGAAACTGATGCAGTGCGCAGGCATGTTGGCCCAGTCAGCAAGTTCATAGTCGTGAGGGGTGGTGTAGGCAATGCTGGCTAGTGGCGGTGTGTCGGCTGAGAAATTCCTCGCTTTAGCCAGTGTGTTGACTAAGTTGCCCACTGAATTGGCGAGAGATTCTTGGCGGTAGCGCCAAGTTGCAATTAACAGCATCACGAGCCTTGGGATTAGGTTGTAACTAATCTGTGCAGCAACTGCAAACCGCCACCAATTGGCTGAATAGCCATTGCCCCCCGCGTCGATACGGGAATTCTGTGACAATTCCAAAAGGGCCAAAGTCGGCTGCGCTTCTGCCCAAAATAGCCACGGCAGGGCAATGATTTTTAACACAGGCAACAGGCTTTGTGCGTCCAACAAAGTGCTGCGCCATACAAAATTAACATCTGTCCCTAACAGCAACGCAAAAAATACCACCAGTGATCCAATCGCAAACGCTAACACAACCCACTGGGACTGCAAAAATAACCAATTCTTTTTTGAGCCAAGGAGTTCGTGTTGGGCCGCATAAAGGCCAAGCCCTTTTGGCCAGAAAGGTAGGTTCATGATCAAAGCGGCTATGCCGTTTTTTTGGACCAACAGCAGGACGCTGCTTATGATGAGGCCAAGAATTGGAACAAAGGCAAATAAGAATATGAAAAACAGCAAATTTACGCGGCCCAGTTCGTCGCCTGAAAGCGCACCGGCGCCTATCAACACTCCCGCGATAAACCCGGTGAATAACAACGCGCTTGTGATCTTTTTTGTGAACGCCGAACTGGTTGCATTCAATGGCTTAGCCTAATTAGCTGAGGTCGAAAAATAAAATTAAACGAGCATCAAAGTCTAGCTGTCGCTTGCTTCTAAGGTTGCAATGCGGCCGTAGTATTTACCCTGCTGTTACTGCCTGGCTCTTCTATTAGCCGGAGTACGAAAATTGAGTAAAATGTGCCATCGTAGCTCACTTCTTTAAGGCGCACGTCCACCATAAACGACTTGCCGTCAATACTGACCATGCGAGCATGAAACTCATCTACGGCACCTAGCTCGCGGTTTAGAAAGTTATCGACAAACATTCCAGCTAAATGAATTTTCCCGACAGCCTGTTCGTGACTATAGCCGAACACTTGCTGTGCCTTTTTACTCCAAGACCGTAGCAAGCCCTGATTGTCTGCAACGAGAATAATGTCGAAAGAGTTATCGACAATGAACTGCAAGTCTTGTTCTGACTGCACTTTAGCGTCTAACAGGCTTTTTACTTTTCGATTTGAGTATTCGATTTCATAGAGAATAATGGCAATGAGCATCATCGAAAAACACATGTAGTCTATGAAGTAAAAAAGCAGGTAGAAATTATCGATTGGCATGGCCGGTAGAGCCAATCGAATCAGCAGCAATGTGCTACTTGCGGTTAGGAAAAACAGCTTACTAGGAGTTACCACTTGGCCGGTGAAAATTGTGCGCCACACGAGAAACCCGCTGGCGCCAAGCAAAGGTATTGACCCTAAATAAGTCTCTAGTGGGCTGGAAGGCAATTGAATAAATGCTTGGTAAAGCACGCTGACTGCGAGAGCCAAGCTAAGCAGCCAAATGGCTGACCTGACGCGATGGGATATTGATCCGAAGGCAGCTAACATTGCCACTGCGAGGGTCAAGGTAGAACCAAACTGTAGGATATTTGCAAGGGAGTAAAACAGCACGGTGTTTTGCCCTATGCCTGTCGCAAAATCGCAAAAGTGAAGCAGAATTTCTAGCCCCCCGGCAAAGCATGCTAGGGCTAGATACGGTTTTCTCGACGTAAGATAACTTAGCCAAATGCCGGAAATAATCATGGCATTTAAAATCGCAATGAATATTATCGCTAAGAGAAAAAATGTAGTGTCTTCGGTAAGCATCGCTCAACATCTATCGCGTCTAATTTTATATCACCCGCGGCGCAAGAGTTGAAGCCTACTTGAGTGGGGGTGGAACAACCTAGCTTTTCGACCAGCTGGGCAAGCATACCACAACAAAGTCACTGTGAGAGGGCGCGGGATTGGCCAGAGCTGCAGTGAAAGCCTGCGCGACCTTGAGTGCTAAAAGCTATCGGCAA
>CAYGSO010000024.1:0-47592 GCA_964352445.1 uncultured Pseudohongiella sp.
ATAGTTTTCATAGTGTAAGCTGTAGTAGCGGTTGTAGTAGCGGTTGTAGTAACGGTTGTAGTAACGGCTGTTTTATTGACTATTGTTTTGGCTACGGCACCGTGACTTTTCTGAATACTGCTTGCCTACCTTTGGATAGCGCACAGCTCACCATATACTCTGGCGTGCAGGTAATTACCGACAACACGCCAGTTGTCTCATTTAAAAGCTCCGCTCTAATAATGCCGCTGACGCCGCCTGTCTGATAGTCAACCGCAACTTCCACAACATTGCCCATCAGTTCGGCATCTTCACTGCTCCACTCAAACCCCATAGACTCAACCGGAGTCGCTGTTAGAACGTTGTTTTCAACAACCACTCGAATCTGAAACAAGGTGCCTTCAGCCACCCAGTCACCCACCCATGCTTGAGCAGAGTGGGCTTGAGCCTGCACTGTCATTGCTGTTAGTAGCACAGCCAAAGCAGCGAGGGTTTTAGACGTACGATTCAAAACAGTTTGCATAATCATAGTGCACTCCACCTTAAACAAAATTTAACCCAACACCAAATATTTGACCGTGATATGTACTAAGCCCCAGATAAAGACTGAGCCCGACTATTAAGGCAACAAAATCCCAAAACAAGCTAGGCGCTAAGTTGGTCTTCGAGGTGCTGCGTAGGGCGTAAAACTTGAATGCCCCCCACACGGCAAACGAGCCAAACAACAAGACCGAGGCCAAATCACCGTTAGACCACAAGTGGGCAACGCCCCATAGCGTGATGCCTGCCAGCATTGGGTTTTGCACATTGCTGCGAATGTATGACAGCGGCAAATTGCCAGCTACCAACAATACCATTGCTGGTAGCATTACAATATGACTGAAATACTTGTACTGATACACCGGCTCAAACAGCATTATAAAAGGTGCGGCAGAAGTCCCCGCGACTATGAGGCCAATGCCAGCCAGTGTAATTAAACTGTAAACCGCTTTAAAGGCTGCAGTGGAACCCAATTGGCCAACCACTGCATCGCGAAGACCCAGCTCTCGCAGTAAATGGGGCGCGAAAAACAGTACCAGCCCCAAAAGTAAAATCAACATACGCAAAGCCTAGTTAAACATCGTCGCAGCAGTCTAACACGAGCCACGGTAATCGCCTGCAAGCTAGGCCGCGTAGGCTACCAATCGAGTATCAAATAGGAATCAAATCCGGCCCCATCATCAAAATGCTGTCTATCAACAAAACCGGTGGCATGGGTTCCCCACTGCCGCATAGCCCCGACAGACTCGATGCCGGTGGGCCAAAGGGTAAACCGTTCTAGTCTTTCGCTGCCTTGAATAATGCCGGTTGGGCCAAACCAACTTGTGTTGCCAGTGTCATTGGGCACAGCATACAGGGCTGAATATTGCGCCAGTGTGTAGTCAATGTCAGTCTTCTGCTTGCGGGGCTCAAGGCCTACGATATAGTGCTCGTTACTGCTAACTATAAGCCGTAGACCTTGGTTGGTGGTGAGGTCAGCAAGGCGAATAAGGTTAGCCGGCTCGGCGGAAAGAGCCGGTTGTCTTACACTGACTTTATCGCTGGCGAGAAAAATTTTACGGTAGCAGCCGCAGCTGTGAATGCTGTCGTACAGCAGCACCTGTCCGCTGGGATCTAAGGTGACCCGCCAAATCAGGCTGTCGATTTTACCGGCGAATAAATCAAACGGGCGCACGGGGCCGCGTTCGGGAAACCACACCACATAATTTAGCTGCAGCAAATTGTGCCCACCTAAGCGCGTGTAGGAAGGCAAGGTATAGGCAACTGCCCTATTTGTCTCGACTGCAGTGCGGGAGTCAACAAACCCAGGCGTTCCTAACTTATCGCGATTGCCCAGGGTTTCAATTTCAAACTGCGGGGCATGCAGCTCGAACAGCATGGCTAACTGGGAATCGCTCAGTTTAGGTAGGCCCAGCGGGCTGGCGCTGTAGCTTTGATCAAACCATTCTTCCAAGCCATAAGGTGGCTCAATAGACTGCTTGGCCATGCCGTAGATCAAGGACGAAGCGAAGTTTTCGTCTTCGGCAAACCAGCGCTTCTCTTCGCGATGCAGTGCGTTGATTCGCGCCTTGAACACGGGCCGCAGCAGTGGATATAGCCCAAGCCACTGTGGCAAGGAGCTGTAGTTGTCTTTGTATGCTGGGAGCTCACTCACAACCTGTTGGCGCTGATCTAAATAGCGCGGGGAGTTGGCAAACATCCAAGCGCAGCTTGCTAGCTGCGCCAGGTTATTGTTTGGCCACGGCTGAGCTAAATTGCGGTTTTCGTAGCCCGTAAACTCATTGCCTAAGCTTACTGATTCTTGCACCCATTCTGTAATCTGCTCAGCGGTTTTGGCGTGCTCAGCTAAGGCTGAGTGAAAGCGATTGGTGGCCAAAAACGGCAGTCCGGCTACTGAACTTACCCCAGCATTGTTGGCTTGGCTCTCACTCACAGCCTGCTGAAACTCCTGCCCTAGATCGACACACTGCTGCAGCTCGACATCCAGATTGAGCACAGGGGGCGGCGTGAGCGAAGTTTGACAGGCGGTCAACGTGACCCCGGCAGCAATGGCCAGCAGTGACTTGGTCGATCGACGGAGAACGGTCATAGGCTAAGGGAGTGCTAGTAATGATTATTGATGAACGGTTGGGCAGAAACAGCAGGGCGAAAAATAATTGGCAAAACAGCAGGGCAAAAAAATAGGGCTACCCGAGCCCTATTTTTCAGACCGTGCTCACCGCTGAATGTCTATGCAGACGCAATCGGATTGGTGCGTGAAAAGTCATGTTTTCTAAGGGGCAATTCACGCACGCGTTGCCCGGTCAATATGTACAGACCATTAGCAACCGCGGCCGCAATCGGCGGCGTGGCAGGTTCGCCCAAGCCGCCCAATGCTTCGCCTGATTCAATAATGTGCACATCCACTTCAGGTGAAGTCGCCATGCGTACCATTTCATAGTCAGGAAAGTTATTGTTGGCAACACGGCCATTTTCGATCGTGATTTCGCCGTAGAGTGCTGCCGTTAAACCGAAAATAATGCCGCTCTCAACCTGCGCCTCAACGGTGTCGGGATTAACAGCCCAGCCGCAGTCGATTGCTGCAGTGACTTTGTGCACCCGCGCTTCGCCGTTTTCACCGACTGATACTTCCGCAACTTGGGCACAGATACTGCCAAAGCTTTCTTGCACTGCTATTCCAAGGGCGTGGCCTTCAGGCAGATTTTCGCCATAGCCAGCTGCCTCTGCCGCCACTTGCAGCACTTTCTGGTGCCGCGGGTGCTTGTGCAATAAATCCATTCTAAACTGGTATGGGTTGACGCCGGTGCGGTGAGCCATCTCGTCAATAAAGGATTCAGTGAAGAAGGTTTGCTGGGAATGGTCGACACTTCGCCAAGCCGCAATAGGCACGTGAGTCTCACCTTCGACCACACGAATTGACTGGTTATCAATCGCATAAGGTATATGTGAGGCACCTGCCACCTGAATGGGGCCCGTGAAGCGGTTGTGCCAAGCTAGCACTCGGCCAGTGGAATCAAAGGCGGCTTTGAAATTACTGTGAACCGCGGGGCGGTAGTAATCTTGCTGCATATCGTCTTCACGGCTGAGCACAGTTTTCACTGGCACATCAAATTCTTTGGCAATAAGCGTGGCATGATCGATCACATTCCAAGTAAACGGTAGGCGTCGACCAAAACCACCACCGACGTAGCTGAAGTGGTAAGTCACATCGTTTTCATTCAGGCCAGCTATTTTTGCAACCCGGCCGCGAATGCCAAGGGCGTCTTGGGTGCTGGTCCATAGATCTGCTTTGCCATCATGAAAATGCACGGTGCAGTTCATCGGCTCCATTGCAGCGTGGGATAAATAGGGCACACGATAACTGCCTTCGATAGTGTCCGCGGCATTGGCAATCGCGTCATCCGCGTCACCGATTTCAAAATCTTCATCACCATCGCTGCTGGCCAGTTCAGCATCGAAGCGCGCCGCGATGTCGGCGGAAGATACGCTGTCGTTGCTGGAGCTTTCAAATTCAGACTTGACTAGCTTAAGCGCTTCTTTGGCCCGCCAGTAACTGTCGGCAACAACCGCTACCGAGTCTTCAAGTTCAACAACCCGTTTAACGCCGCGGCGCGCTAACGCCTCGGTGGCGTCCACAGATACAAGCTTGGTGCCAAACACTGGCGCAAAGCGGATCGCGGCATAGAGCATGTCGTCACTGTGATAATCGATACCGTAGGGCGCAGACCCGTCTACCTTAGCCGGTATGTCATTGCGGGAAATGGCTTTGCCCATAATGTTAAACTGCGATCTTTCTTTAAGCACCGGGTTAGTGGGTGGCTCCATGGCGGCGGCATCATTGGCCAGCTCGCCATAGCTTAACGAGCGGCCGCTAGCGTTGTGCTGGACGTAGCTCAAAGCAGTTGTGCATTCTTCAGCAGGCACGCCCCAACGCTCGGCCGCGCAGTCTATTAGCATTTCTCTTGCTGCGGCGCCGGCAGTTCGCATGGCAGTGTTGCCAGTGAAACGCACTGAAGAGCTGCCGCCTGTAATTTGCATGTTGGCGATTTCAGCGATTTTTGTGGCGCTAACATTAACCAGGCCCATTAAGAAACCCGGCAGACCTAGCTCGCCTGCAAAGCCTTTGACCACAGCACCATTGGCAAAAAGGTCGGTGGCAGGCGCTTGCTCAACATTGACCAGCTCCCAGTCTGCATCCATCTCATCGGCGGCCATCATGGCTAGCGATGTATGAATACCCTGACCCATTTCGGCATGGGGCACATAGACTGTGACGCGATTATCAGGATCTAACTTTAGGAATGAGGTTACATAGTGCTCGCCATTGAGGGCCAAATCTCGGTTGGCGATTCTGTGCTTACTGGGACGTGTAGCTGAGTAACCAATTAACACGCCGCCGCCGACGACTGCACTGCTGAGGATAAAGCGTCTTCTAGAAATTTTCATAGTGGCTTCCTTATGCTGTTGCAAGCGCGCGAATGGCTTTGCGTACGCGAGGGTAAGATCCGCAGCGGCAAACATTGGTGATACCGGCATCAATTTCAGCATCGCTTGGGTTGGGATTGCTGGCCAATAAAGACGAAACGGCCATAATCATGCCCGATTGGCAGTAGCCACACTGGGGCACCTGATGGTCAATCCACGCTTGCTGAACCGCGCTAATTGTCGGGGCCGAAGGGTTGGCGCCAGCCGCGGTATAAGCCAATCCTTCGATTGTGGTAACTTCTTGGCCTTCAACGGCAGACACCGGAAGCACGCAGCTTCTTACCGCGCTGCCATTTATATGCACCGTACAGGCGCCGCAAGAGGCAATGCCGCAGCCAAATTTTGTACCAGTCATACCGAGTTCGTCGCGGATAGCCCACAAAAGGGGCATATCAGGTTCTATGTCTAAATCGTGTTCAACGCCATTTACTTTGAATTTCGCCATGTCCATTTTCCCCAATGGAGTGTTAAATACTGAAACTGAGCTGCATTTTACTCCTATACGCTCGACTTTGCGACGTGGGTTAGTGCTGTTTTGCCAAGCAACAGCCAAGGCCACCCCGAGTGACGCCCAGTCGAAGGATATAAACCATGAAAATAGAGCCAAATCACCACCCAATAAGCTTCGACTACTTTGCCTTGGATTCTGTGCGCGCGGGTTTCTCAGTTAATCAGGCCTTACCTGAACTGATTGTGCAGCGGCAAGCATCAAGCGTTTTGATTGTCGCTTCAGCGACATTGGCGCAGCAGTGTGATGGCTTTTCAGCCCTTACAGCGGCAATTCTCGCTTGCGGCAGCGTAGCCCGAGTTGAGGTCTTTTGCGGAATCAGAGCCCATACCCCCCGTGAAGATGTTCTGGCTGGCCTGGGTCTCGCCCGCAAGGTTGAAGCCGACTTGCTAGTCTCTATTGGCGGCGGTTCGGTGATCGATGCTTGTAAAGTCATCCAGCTGGCAATAGATCAAGACGTAACAACCGCTGCAGAGCTGCTGCAGTACGCCCAAGGCAGCCAAGGCCGCGGTAGCCGAGTCGGCGACTCAAGCTATTTTTCCAAGCCGCCAAAAATACGACAGATTGCCGTGCCTACTACTCTATCGGGCGCTGAATTCAGCAATAACGCCGGAGTATTGGATACCCAACACTCGGCAAAGGAAGGTTATAGGGCACCGCGGCTCTGCCCCAGTGCCATAGTTTATGACCCCGAGTTAGCCTTATTAACGCCCCAGTGGTTATGGCTCTCCACCGCCATTCGCTCTCTGGACCATGCCATCGAAGGGTATTGCTCTGCTGATTGCCACCCCTATGTGGGCAGTCAGTTTCTTGCCGGTATCAAGTTATTAGCCACATCCCTGCCCGAGGCGTATAGCAATCAGACAAGCACCGCAGCAAGGCTAGCCAATCAAACAGGTATTTGGTTAGCATGCTGTGGTCTAGGCACACTTTCCCACGGCGCCAGCCATGGTATCGGTTACATCCTAGGCAGCCTTTGCGGCTTGCCCCATGGCATTACATCTTGCCTTATGCTGCCCGCGGTTTTGGAATGGAACGTCGAAATAAACAGCGATCGGCAGTCAGACATTGCTACTGCATTAGGCAGCTCAGGCCAGCCCGCCCACGAGGGTGTTAAGCAGCTTATCGAAAGCTTGGGTTTGCCCACGAGTTTGGCCGCCGCCGGAGTGCAACGAAGCCAATTGCAGACAATTGCCGATCAGGCCTTTACCCATCCAGTTGTAAAAAGTAACCCGCGGGCCATAACGTGCCCAGATCACGTTATGGAAATTTTGCGCCTAGCGTGGTGACTAGAGTGTGACGAGACAGTCAAAATTCCCCATTTTCAGCAGGTACAATCAACTCATCTTTACATTGAGTGATCCCAAGTATTGCAAGGGCATCAGTATTCTTTGCACCGCTTAACGCTTAGTCGAACTAGATGAATCTGAAAAGGAATCTGCACTATGCGCAACTCCATTCCTGGGCCGCACGAGTTTAGGGCTAGTTTATTAGCGGCCTTAAACCCTATGCTGGCTGCTGAGTTTATACCTAAGCTTACCTATCTCGACGCACGAGAACGCGGTGAGCTAGTTCGTTTGATGATGGCAGAAACCGGCACAAGTTTTAATGAGCGGCGAATCAGTGTCAGCGATTGGCCAAGCGTCAAATCAAATTTCACTATTGCTCAGCTACCTGTCTATGAAGAGGGCGATATTTTTCTCAATGACCTATCTGAAATCTACCGCCATGTGGCTCGCAAACTAAAATTAATAGGGACGTCCACAGTTGAGCACCAGCGCTGCGAGCGGGCCCATGATCTGTTGATCACGGCGCAGGATGTGCTGTTTGATTTTTATTGGGATCGAGATTTCCAAGAAAAGCGAAGCCAGTTCGAACAGACAGAGTTGATAGACTTGTTAAGTGGGCTTAGCCGATTTTACTACTCCAATTCTTGCGATAGCGGGTATTGGGTGGGCACAGGGCTAACTTATATCGATTTGTTTGCGTTTCATATTTTGGATTCTATCAGGCCTTTTTCTCCCAGCTCTTTAGCTCAGTTCAAATCCCTTGGTGAGTTCAAACACCAGATCGAGACACGCCCAAGGATAGCAGCGTACCTTAACTCCCCTAGCCGGCCAGCCTTACTCACCTTGCCTTTGGCCTATTTTGGCAGCACCGAGAAAACTAGCTAACCGCCACAAGCCCTATTTTTACTTGTCTGCTGTGTGAGTCGTATCTTCGCCATATCTCACCAATACTGCCAGTGGCAGGCAGCATATTGCGCTATTGACGAGTAAATCGAGGTAAAAAGAGTGAAAAACGGCTGCTATTGCGGTTGACTCAGGCACAATTAACGGGAGAATATGCGCAGCGTTTAACAAACGAGGCGACTCCACTCAAGCGGGGGTTGGGGTAGATTGCTAAAAGCATCGATAATTAGCATTGCCACTCTTTATTTGTGAAACAGTTTGAGCATTTGAATTTTAATAGGTGGAAATAAGATATGAAAAAATTAGTAAGCGGTTTATTTATACTGTCTCTTGCTGTTCTAGTCGGCTGTGCTGCAAGTGTACCCCCAGCGGTAGGTGTTTGGGACGTTGAGATGAATACGCCTTTAGGTGCGTTGCCTGCAGTGCTAACAGTTAATGCAGACGGTTCCGGCCTAATGGTTGCTCAAGGTCTTGGTGAAGCGCCAATCTCTGGCATTACATTCGATGGCAACTCAATGAATTTTGAAACAGAAGTTGATGCCCAAGGCCAAACATTGGTACTTGAGTTCAACGGCATAGTAGAAGGCGACACAGTGGCCGGCGCTTTTGGCAGTGACTTTGGTGACTTCGCTGTCACTGGTACCCGTCAGTAAACACGCTAAACCGCACCTGAGTCTATCGGGTCGCACAAAAGGGGCCTTCATTTGATGTTGGTCCTTTTTTTTGTGGCAATTTTTTATGTTCAATTTAGTCGAAGTGAGCCTAGATAACATTCAGTCTAAGACTCTCATTGACAGCATCTAAATTGGTTTTGGCGTTGGTGCTATTGGGGTGAACAGCGACTAAGTCTTCGAACGCCTGTTTAGCTTTCCTCAATTCATTGCGTTGAATGTATACCAAGCCAAGCCCCGACAGCGCACCAAAATGCCTCGGCTCCAGTGCTAGGGTTTTTTCAATATCTGAAATAGAGGCCTCCAGATCGCCCAATAGGTAGTACAAGGTAGCGCGCTTATTCCACGCCTCTGCATAATCAGGAAAGCTCTCGGTGAGTTGTGAAAAGATAAGCAGCGCGTCAGACGTAGCCTGGGCATTCATGCTTGCGGTACCAAGCAGCATTAAGCGCTCTACATCAGGGTTGGGGTGGGTTAGCCAAATTTCCCAAATCTGCGACTCAATCCCACGCAGGGCAATGTTGTTTTCCTGCACAAGCAGTTGAGCAAACAGATCATTCAGGCGCGGGTCCGTTTGGTCAGCTCGCACGGCGAAAGGCTGACTAAACCAGTTAATAATAACAAGCATCGCTAGGGCTGCATATTTCAAAATTCACCTCGCCTTTAACTAAAAAGTTTAGAATAAAAAGGAACTGTTTACTTTTGCTCAGTTGCAGAATTTAAGGCTTAAAAACTCAGTGGCGATGCTTTGAGCCAGTCATGCAGATACTCATCCGGCGCTGTATCGGTGAACAGCTGGTTTTTTAGCAATGGCGTGTAGATCTCAGCAAAATTCTTATTTGCCCCGTTGCTGCGACTAAGCAGATCACTTGGTGCAAGGTCACAGGGGTCGTCATAGCCCATTGCACCAATCAGCTCCAGAAACGAGTGCACAGTACCCTGCTGAAAGTTTTTGACCCGCTGGGATTTTTCGTTGACATCGATAGCCCGGGAGCGGGCCGGGTCCTGGGTTGCAACTCCGGTGGGGCAATCGTTAGTGTTGCAGGCTTTAGCCTGCACGCAGCCAACCGCCATCATCATGGATCTAGCCGCATTGACAGTGTCTGCTCCCAGTATGATTTTCTCTAACATATCAAAACCTGTGGCTGTTTGGCCCGAGCTAATAATTTTAATATGCTCCCGTAAACCTGCTCCGACTAGCACTTGATTGACGTAATAAGTAGCTTCAAGACAAGGCGTGCCTAGGCGATTAGAAAACTCAACCGGCGCTGCGCCGGTGCCGCCCTCGGCGCCATCTACGGTGATAAAGTCCGGCAGGATATTAGTTTCAATCATGGCTTTGACAATGGCCATGAACTGCACTTTCTGGCCTAAGCAAAGCTTAAAGCCGACCGGTTTACCATTGCTTAAATCCCGCAGCCTTTGCACAAATTCCAGCAACCCTTTGGGAGAATTAAATTCAGGATGGCTCGGCGGAGAATTTACCGTTTCTCCCACAGGTACTAGCCGAATCTTAGCGATTTCTTCAGTTACCTTAGCGCCAGGCAGCACGCCCCCGTGGGACGGCTTGGCACCTTGAGATAGCTTTATTTCGATCATTTTTACAGAATCTAGCTTGGCGCGTTCTGCAAAGGCTTCGTCGTTGAAGCTACCATCATCATTGCGGCAACCAAAATAACCCGTGCCAATCTGCCAAACAATGTCGCCGCCGTGTTTTAAGTGGTAATCGCTAAGCCCACCTTCACCGGTATTGTGGGCAAACCCGCCGAGCGAGGCACCTTTGTTGAGTGCTTCAATCGCCGGAGCGCTCAACGAGCCGAAGCTCATGGCCGAAATATTGAGTCTCGATGCGCTGTAGGGAATCTTGCAGTCGGGTCCGCCGAAAGTGACACGCACGTTTTCTTCACCGACTACAGTGGGATTCATAGAATGCGCCAGGCTGTGATAGCCATCGGCTAGCAGATCTTGTTCGGTTCCAAACGGCAATGTGTCGTTAGCGCCCTTGGCGCGGCGATAAATTAAGTTGCGGCGCTCGCGACTAAAGGGCTTTTCTTCGGTGTTATTGGCAATGAAATACTGCCGAATTTCAGGCCGGATATACTCCAGCATGTAGCGAATATTGGCGAGCACGGGATAATTGCGTTTGAGGTTGCTGACACAGAAAAACAGCTCATACCCACCCCATAGGGTCCAGCTTAGGGTGAACAAAAAAAGTGTCAGTCTGACAGGGCGGCTACTTAACGAGGCCCAAGAAAAATCAGTGCCGGTGGCCATCAACAGCCACACGGCGCTGAGCGGCATAAGGAGTAAAGCGATGGTCCAATACAGACGCACGATAGGGGTCATGGTGTCTCCTAGTTAGAGCACCATCGCTTAGGCCAACAGGATTAGAAATTCATGACAAGGGTGACAGCGGTTGCGGTGTCAGTTTTCTCACGACCTGCAGGGACTTCAGTTTGGTGCTTTATATCAATAGAGAACTTTAAAGACAGGTTCTCTAGTATTTTTGTTTCAATACTGCTTTCAGACCGGAAGATGCTGGTTTCTTCACCGGCTTCAGCCGAAACTAGTTGATGGAATATGGCAGAATCTGAGATATCCCAGTTGTAGTCGGCGGCTAGGCGAAAGATAACCTCGTCAAAGTCATTTTGTGGTGACTTCGACTGACGATAACCGATACCGGCCGTGGTATCTAGGGTCATGTTTTCTTGGCTGGTAAGTAGGCTACGACCATAGTTTACGGTTAGATCGGTTTGGCTATCGTAGCCACTAAAGCGGTCGTCCTCATGGGCTAAGCGGGTTTCAACAAAACTAATCTCACTGAGCTCATAGGCGGCTGAGGCCACTGAGTAAACTCGCTGAGCAGCCAATTGGCTCTGGCGCGATGATCTAAACGCATTGAGCCGGAAGTTATATTCCCACTCGTCATCAATCCATTCCACCCGCCCTTTAAAGCTTATGCTCTCATCTTCAGTGTTTCCTGATGTGGCAATAGCGCCAAACTCTAGTTCGGTGTTTACGCCATTGTCTTCCTGCGCATAGATGAGAGAACTCACTGAGAGCAAGGTGGTTGCCGTGGTGAGCAGGGTTAGATTTCTCATGTAAAAATTCCTGTAAATATTCATCGATGGGTATGACTTGATATACCGTCTTCAAACAGGCTGCGCCGGGTTTGCTTTGCGATATGTCACTGTTTCGGCCTTTTTCTTGAGCTCTGAAGGTTCAAATCGCCCCTACTGTGGGTGTTCTGCGGTCATTTCTGGAGTTCGGCGATTTTTTGCGGTATAAGTCACAAACTCAGCTGCAACTGACCAAATCCTCACTTTGCGTTTCATGCTTTAAATGAAAAATCTATTTTTACTGCGTCATGCAAAATCGAGTTGGGATAATCCTGACCTGAAAGACTTTGAGCGGCCGCTCAACCAACGAGGCCTTGCCGACATTCCAGTAATGGCCGCACGGTTTACTGGGCGCAACTGTTCAGTTTCCAGCATCATTTGTAGCCCTGCACTGCGCACTAAAACTACCGCACTCTTATTCTCCGAAGCGGTGAATTACTCAGGCGACCCGATTATTAGCAATCCCGGACTTTATTTTGCGGGAGTTGGCATGTTTCTTAAGGCGACAACGCTGATTGACGATGACTGCGATTCTGCTCTGCTAGTTGGTCACAATCCCGCCATCACCGAGTTTGCCAATGCCATGGCTAATGTCGAAATCGACAACATCCCCACCTGCGGCCTAGTGCATTTACAGTTAGCCATTGACACTTGGTCTCAAGCCGAACTTGGGCTCGCTTCAATGCTAGAGTTCGATTATCCAAAGAAGTTAGCTTAACTTTGTGTTTCACTTTCGCTGGCGTAAAACGGAGACAGGCATGAGGCTGGGTTTTTTTAGCATTAAACTCTCCGTATTTTTGCTGTTGCTGGCATCCGTCGTGATTTCTTGTGGGCGGCTTGAAACTGAGTCTGAGCAGACTGGGCAATCACCTCCCTCGCGCTGGTATAGCGCGGAGCAAGTTGCCCAGGGGCAACAGGTGTTTGCCGCTAACTGCGCTTCTTGCCACGGTGAGTTTGCCCAAGGCCTGGTGGAGGATTGGAAAGCAAAGCTGCCCGATGGCGCTTTTCCGCCACCACCTCTAAATGGCACTGCCCATGCATGGCACCATCCACTTTCAGTGTTGCTGGGAGTGATAAACGAAGGCGGTGTGGCACTGGGAGGCAACATGCCTGGGTTTCAATCTGCTTTGGCGCAGCAGGAAAAGCTTGCAGTCATCGCCTTCTTCCAGAACTATTGGTCCGATGAAATTTACTCAAATTGGTTAAAAATGGGTGGTCGCAATTAAATACTTAGCGCTTTTTCTGTGTTTGACCGCATGCAGTGTGTCATCACAACAGGCCTCAGTTCGACTGAGTAATCCGCAGTCTTGGACTTCGGCTTTGTATGCCGATCACCCTTTGGTGGGGATGGTGTGGGATACTCGCAGGCAAACAGCTATCTCGCCGGAAGAGCTTGATCTTGAACTACAAAGTGCCAGCTACCTTCTTTTAGGTGAGAAGCATGATAACCCTGATCATCATGCTCTCCAGCTGGCAGTGCTGGCTAGTTTATTGGAAGCGGACAAGCTCCATTCGGTTAGCTTCGAAATGATGAGCGATGAGACTCAAGCCAATCTCAATAGAATTAATCAAACAAGTTTCGCCACTGAGGATGAGCTTAAAGACTTTATTCAGTGGGATGATCAAGGTTGGAACTGGGGCTTTTATGGGCCGCTGCTGCGTTTAGTAATAGACAATGGTGTTGCCATTCGCGCCGGTAATATTTCTAGGCAGCGCATGAGCACCGTATATACTGACGGGGAGATTTCCAAACAGTGGGAGTTTGTCGGCGCAGAGGTGCTGGCGCGGTTGACCCAAGACATTGATGATAGTCATTGTGGGTTGTTGCCTCAGTCACAGTTTCCCGCCATGGTAAGAGTGCAACAGGCTAGAGATAGTGCAATGGCAAAGAGCTTGCCGCCACCTGCTACGGGCTCTGTGTCCGTCCTGATTGCTGGTAATTACCATGCCAGACAAGATTTAGGTGTGCCCAACTACTTATTAAGAGAGCACAGTGGTTTGGCCAGAACCAATATCGCTTCGCTGTCGTTTGTAGAAGTATCGCCAGACGGATTAGACCCGCAGCAATACCTTGAAGCCATCGCTGGCGTGCCGGCCCATGACTATATTTGGTTCACCCCGGCGGTGAGCAACGAAGACTACTGCGCTTCGATGCGTGAGGGTGTGTAGGCTGGCCTGACAAGAAAAGTATTTTCCGGCCACATGCACATCCTTGTGACACGACTACTGGCCGGAATTCTCAGATTGAGAACTGTTTGAGCGGATCTTACTGCTCTTAAACTTCAGTGTAGAACACAATTTTTAAAATGAAAGCGGAAATTGTAGAGAATTGTTTCGCTCCGTCGTTAACAGCTTGAAGGATTGGCAGAAACCAGACAGACTGCATCTTCTAGCGTTTTTACCCCAAGCCATATGATTAAAATTGAGTTTATGATTCGTAGTGCCTTCAACGTTTTTACCGCGCTAGGTTTTGCAGCTGCGCTGCTGTTGGGTATTAGCAGCAGCGTGATTGCCGCTGATAACGATTTTCCCCTTGACGTCGATGAGGGCGGAGAGTTCAATTTTGTTCGAGTGCAGTTTGATTCCTATTTCGGTCGCGGCTTTGGGTACGGGCCATGGTCAATTGACTTTCCGGATGCGGATCGTAATTTCCTTCGCGGCGTGTCTAGGCTTACTAACATACGAGTGATGAGCGACCCAATCGTGCTCCGCTTCGACGATGACAAAATTTTCGATTACCCGTTCCTCTACATGCTGGAAGTGGGGCAGGGTGGCGGTATCTCTATGCAGCCAGGAGAAATTCAGAATCTGCGAGAGTATTTGCTTCGAGGCGGGTTTCTGCTGATTGATGATTTTTGGGGCCAGCAACAGTGGGATAGCTTCTACGCATCGTTCAGCCAAGTTTTTCCTGACCGTGAGATCGTTGAGCTGCAGTCAGACCATGAGATCTTCCACGTTTACTATGACATCGATGGTCCAACCATGATCCCAGCTCTCTACCGCTCAGATGAGTTTGGCGAGCAGGGTATCGACTTTGCGAGTAACCATGCCATTCTTGATGACGAGGGGCGAGTCATGGTGTTGATCAACTGGAATTCAGACATGGGTGATGGCTGGGAGCACACCTATCACCCGGATTATCCAACCC
This sequence comes from uncultured Pseudohongiella sp., assembly GCA_964352445.1. Lineage (GTDB taxonomy): Bacteria > Pseudomonadota > Gammaproteobacteria > Pseudomonadales > Pseudohongiellaceae > UBA9145. The sequence goes on from CAYGSO010000024.1 coordinate 14,643, forward strand.
GCTATGCGAACTCCGCCTACCGCCTAGGCATCAACTACCTAATGTATTCAATGACCCACTAGCAAGCAAAGGGGTCAGAGTAACTTGATCCATTCGCCAAGCTAACTCCTCCAAACTTCTTAGTCCCTGCCAGCTATGCCCCGCGAAGAATGGCAGTTGATGCAGAAGTCAGGGTAACTGCGGCAACACCATTTGCTCGAAAGTGTACTTACTAGAAGCTAGGCAACTTAGGGATACTTGCTGTCAAGTTGGTCTGAATATTGCCAAGTGTCTGGCGGATATACCTAGCGCGGCTCAGTCGGCTTGAGCTGCTGGGTGTCTAAAAAGTCCAACACCAAATTAGTACCTTGCTGAAGACAACCCTCGCTGTTATTTAAGATAAACTCTGCGCCAATTCTTTGCACCAGTTCTGCCTTCGCAACGATCTCTCTAAACGCGCTGATCTCGCTAGGGGGCAACGCGAGATCAGAGTGAAAATCTACCAAGAGCTCAAGCTCTTTTGCCGAAAAAGTGGCGACTAAAATCTCTGCGATGCCGCGTCGGAACTTGGTAAAGTCGTAACTTTCTTCATAGCACCTAGAAATCGCAGTTTTAATCGCTGGTGGCAATTGAGCTTCTGCCGCGTCGCTAACGATGAGGGAGTAGGTGCGAATAATGTCTCGAGTTTGCTCGGCTGCAGCGGCGTTGAACTGCTGATCGATGTTGGTAAGTCGCAGGAGCTTGAAGGCATCGCCTAGGGCATCAGCGCGAGCTAAGGCTGGCGCTGATATTAGAATGAAGATTAGGCAGGAAAATTTATAGGGTTTAGTCACTGACTATTTCGAATACCACGGTAACGGAGGTCTGGTATTGTACTTCATCGAAACTAGGCGCAACAGCCGGCGCGCTGCTGGCAGAGCTAGTTTCTGCGGCGGCGGAAAAAGCCAAGTCTTGAGCCATCGGCGCCGCCATTACCCGTGCCATCCTGCGCACCCCGCCGTAGTAGAAATTAATTGCTTTGAGCTTAAGGCCTAAGGTTGTTTCGTAGTAGGCTTTTTGAGCCATAGCGTCGTTCAGTGCCGCTTCTCGTACTTGGTCTTCAAACTCATCTGCGGCGGAGTGCTCAAATACTGTTTGTTCGAACTCGATTTCAGCGTTGGTGTCAGCAGCCTGCGCTAGCAGCTGAAGATGTTCCTCGCTTTTAGCGGAGACTTCTAGCCGAGCGGCAACTTCGTAGCTATTGGGAGTTTTGCCAAACAGGCCAAATTGAGGAGAGCTGGAAAACTTCGAATTATTGATATCTTCAATGTCGATCCCTGCCGCGACGAATTCCCCTATTATCTTATTGCGTAAAGACTGATTGGCCGCCATGGCTGCACTCAAACTGCGCGCTTCGGTGCTTACCATTAAGCTAACTTTGGCAACATCTTTGTATGCCGTTAGCTCGCCTTCGCCATTAATATTGACAGTATTTGGTCTAGGATGAAGAAATTCGCGTAATTCTTCAGGAGTGCCAGATAACTGTGCCTGCGCGTGCACAAGCGGGCTGTTGAGCAATAATCCAGCCGCTGATATAGCGATGATACGGGAGAATCTAGTCATTAGAGGTCCTTATCTGCGTGGGTCCCGAAGCTGCGGGTAGCTTGGCACATTGAAAATTAGTTTGCTGTTAGTACAGTCGCAGTATTGCAGTTGAAAGTTTTAGATGCCTTTTAATGAGGCATATCAATTGACTGCAACGACTATTAATGACAGCATGCTGACGCAAATGGGAGAGAATAAATTGCCATCACATTACCCAAAAAGAGTGCTGTTTCTAGACTTGGTGCTGTCGTTATTTCGCCTCAATGGCCTATTAATATCCGAAGGCGATGCCATGACTGAAAAAATGGGCCTTACCCATGCCCGTTGGAAAGTTATTGGTGCTATTGCCTTGTCGACGAACGGGCTGACAGTGCCAGGAATTGCTCGAGTTCTTGGGCAATCTAGGCAGGCCGTTCAGCGCATCACCGATGTTATGGTCGCCGACGGCCTGCTGCTTTACTCACAGAATCCACGCCACAAGCGATCGGTTTTAGTGACTCTATCCGACGAAGGCGTCACTGTGTATGCAAGCCTTCGAGAGATTCAGGATCCATGGGCAATTAACGCCACCGATGATATTCCAACGGAAGAACTCGATGTGGCGCTGCGTTTAGTGCGCCGTCTTATCCAAAAATTCGATCGCTAACTTTACATTCAGGAGCAAAGGCTGGCTATGAGCGATTTCTTATTGCGGCTTCCTAAAGCTCTGTATAGCGCCGACCAAGTCAAGCAATTAGACAGTTTGGCGATCCAGTCGTTTAACATTCCTGGCTTCACGCTGATGCAGCGGGCTGGCGCGATTGCTTTTCAAACAATAAAACAACGCTGGCCCCACATTCGATTTTTAAGAGTATTTGCCGGCTGTGGCAACAATGGTGGCGACGGCTTCATTGTCGCAGCCCTAGCCAAAGCCGCCGGGTTGAAGTGTGAAGTGATAGTGCTGGGTGACACAAGTAAGCTGCGCGGTGACGCGGCGGCGGCTTTTGAGACGGCGCAGCGGGTGGGCGTGGTTTTTTGTCCTTTTGCTGAATTCGCGGTTTCCACACCATCGCAGCAGGATGTAATAACTGTTGATGCGCTGCTTGGCATTGGGCTAGACCGACCTGTCGTGGGCGAGTACGCGCAGGCCGTCGCGCAAATCAATGCCGGCCAAGGCCCCGTGCTCGCCATAGACATCCCTTCAGGCCTTCACAGTGACACCGGCATGCCATTGGGATGCGCCGTTAAGGCCGATATCACTGTCTCTTTTATTGGCGTTAAGCAAGGTATGCTGACTGGTCAGGGCCAAGATTTTTGCGGCGAAATTTTATTCAGTGATTTAGAGCTGCCGACTGCGGTTTATAACGGCCAAGCGGCGCCCAAGTCTAAGGTTCAGCGTTTTGACATAAACGATGCCACTCGGCACTTTATGCCAAGGCCGCGATCCTCCCATAAAGGCTCCAATGGGCATGTGATAATAGTCGGGGGTGACAGTGGTTACGGAGGCGCCGTAATAATGGCCGCAGAAGCAGCCCTGCGCGGCGGCGCCGGCTTGGTAAGTATTGTGACGCGATCAGTTAATCGAACTGCGGCACTGGCTCGCTGTCCCGAATTAATGGTCTGCGGCACGGAAGACTCATCGTTTCAGTCTGCTTCTCAGCCACATGACTGGACGTCAGTTGAGGCGCTGCTAGAGCGCGCAACCGCGTTGGTAGTCGGGCCGGGTTTGGGGAAGGGTAAGTGGTCGCAACAGCTGTTTGCCTTGGTACTTAAAGCCAGCCGCGCCAGCAATCTGCCGTTGGTAATCGACGCAGATGCCCTACACCTGCTGGTGGATAGGCTGGCACTTTTGCCGGGACTGAATGCTATGCCATGGGTGCTTACCCCTCATCCAGGGGAGGCGGCCGCGCTGCTTAGCAGCAGTACCGCCGAGATCCAGCGTGATCGATTTGACGCTATGCGCACGCTTGTCGCGACTTATCACTGCACTTGCTTGCTCAAAGGCAGCGGCACACTTATAGGCGAAGTAAGTGCTGACTCACCTATAACCCTATGCACAGAGGGCAATCCTGGGATGGGCAGCGGGGGAATGGGAGATGTGCTCAGCGGCATAATTGGCGCTTTCTTAGCCCAGGGTTTGGATTGCTCGGATGCAGCCAAAGCAGCGGCCGCAGTGCATGGCGAGGCGGCTGACTTGGCTGCAAGCACCCGGGGCGAACGCGGATTAAAAGCCACTGACCTACTAGATTTTGTCCGCCAATTGGTGAATCCTACGGTATCTCCACCCTCTGATTGAGCGCGTTTCGGTGTTAAGCCCAAAACAAACATTTTGTAATTATGAACTCTGACTTTTTTCTTGCCGATGAAGCGGCCACTCTTGCCTTTGGCGCCAATTTAGCCCGGGCGACGTTCGCAGACCTAGCGGCGAATCCAGACCCTGAACAGCCAAGCCTTGGAATGAAGACTTTAGGCGGCGTCATCCATATGCACGGTGATCTCGGTGCAGGCAAAACCACAATGGCGCGAGGGTTCATGCGCGGTTACGGTGTAGAAGGCGCCATAAAAAGCCCAACCTACACCTTGGTCGAGCCTTATGAACTAACGCTTTGCCAGCTTTACCACTTTGATCTGTATCGCCTAGGCAGTGTTGATGAGGTAGAGTATTTAGGTATTCAAGACTATTTTCATGACAACAGCGTCTGCCTTATTGAGTGGCCAGACAAAGGGGGCGACCGCCTGCCGCCAGCTGATTTAAGTCTTTACTTAGGCTCAAGTGGAACTGGCAGGGCAGTACACTGTCGAACTGAATCCGATAAAGGTGCGCTGATTTACCAAAGATTATCCCTATAAGGCCGAATAAGTAGACATCTGGAAGTAGGTCTCAGAAACATCCATGAACATTATCCGAGTATCAAAAATTCGCCCCGTCTGGATTCTCCTGCTACTGTCATCGCTTGCAAGTTTAAAAGCGATTGCGGCTGAGCTTGAAGACGTCCGCATGTGGCGGGCGCCGGATCACACACGCCTAGTGTTTGATCTGTCTGGCCCTGTTACCTACACGCTGTTCACGTTAGATAACCCCGATCGCGTTGTCATTGATATTCAAAATACTACTCAGAGCGCTCGTTTCGACGGGTTGGATTTTACCGCAAGCCCTATTCAAACTATGCGCAGCGGCATTCGCGATGGCTCTGGCCTAAGGGTGGTGCTAGATTTGAATTCGCCAACAAAACCTTCAAGTTTTACCCTAGAACCGAATTCAGAGCACAGCGATCGACTGGTAGTCGATCTTTACGACTTGGCCGACAGTCCGGCTGCGGCATCTGTTGTCTCTCGGGTTACGCCAGCGCCAACCTTCCAAGAAAAGCGCGATATCATTGTTGCCATATCAGCAGGCCACGGCGGCGAAGACCCAGGCAGCATTAGTCCTGATGGCCGTTTAAAAGAGAAAAACGTGACATTGGCTATCTCCAAAGCCCTGCAGCGGCAGATCAATAGTCTGCCCGGCTACAGAGCCATTATGATTCGCGAGGCGGACTACTACGTTGAGCTAAAGCGCCGGCCGCAAATAGCGAGGGACAGCAGAGCAGACATCTTTATAGCGATTCACGCCGACTGGTATAAAAATAACCGAGCTAAAGGGCTAACCATCTACGCACTGTCGGGTGATCGTGCCGACCGAGAAAATGCTCGCCGCGTGGTTGAAAAAGAAAACAGCTCAGATTTATTAGGTGGAGTAGGCGGCGATATTGCCCTCGGTGGCTTGGACGATGATGTAGCGCTAACGCTCGTGTCCTTGCAAATGGCATGGAGCATGGAGCAGAGCCTTGTGGCGGGCACACGTATCTTGGAGTCCTTGGATGGCGTTGCCTTTTTGCGAAAAAACAAAGTCCAGCAGGCATCGTTTCAAGTGCTTAATTCTCCGGACATTCCCTCAATGCTCATTGAGACTGGTTATTTAACCAACCCAGATGACGCCAAGAAGCTAAATTCGTCTTCTTTTCAGAACCAAATAGCCAGCGCTATAGCGAGAGGGGTCAAGAATTACTTTTATGATTCGCCGCCTGAAGACACGCTAATAGCCTGGCAAAAAGCCAACGGTGTAGTGCCCAGTAGCTATGTCGTTAAGCGCGGTGACAGCCTTTCCGAAATAGCCGATAAATTTGCTGTTTCGCTAGGCGCATTGAAGTCGGCTAACCGGCTGACTTCTAATACCATTCGCATCGGCCAAGAGCTAACAATACCTGGCGCCAATGGCGCGCTGGTCGCAGAGCACAAAATACGCCGCGGCGAGACTTTGTCCGAAATCGCGGTGCGCTATAGCATTAGTCTAGCCAGCTTGCGAGCAGCAAACGATCTGGCCAATGACCGCATCATGGTTGGCCAAGTTTTGAAAATTCCAACCATTTAAACCAGCCCGCGTGTGGAGTAGCAGCTGATTGCCACTGAGCGATTCTATTCAGGTTTTAGAGTGCTACAATAACCGCATCGCCTACTTTTTTAAAACACTGACTTAATGCCTCGAATTAATTTACTTAGCCAACGCCTTGCCAATCAGATTGCTGCCGGTGAGGTGGTGGAGCGGCCAGCCTCGGTGGTCAAGGAGCTTGCCGAGAATAGCTTGGACGCTGGGGCAACTCGGCTTGAAATAGATGTTCAGCTCGGCGGTGTGAAATTGCTGCGGGTTCGAGACAACGGCCAAGGCATTCACAAAGACGATTTGGCTATGGCGCTGAGCCGACACGCCACGAGTAAGATCCATGATCTTGAAGACCTTGAAGCCATTGCAAGCCTTGGCTTTCGCGGTGAGGCGCTGGCCAGCATAAGCTCAGTCTCGCGCTTGACGCTTACCTCGAAAGCCACCGAAGCCGATGATGAGAGTGGCTGGCAAGTGGAGGTTGAAGGGCAAAATATGGATGCTAAGCTGCAGCGCGCGGTGCATCCTCAAGGCACAACAGTTGAAATGCGAGATTTGTTTTTTAACACCCCGGCGCGTAAGAAATTCCTCAAAACTGAAAAAACAGAATTTTCTAAAATCGATGAGATAGTGAAGCGCATAGCGCTGAGCCGCTTTGACGTGCACTTCAATCTCAGTCATAACCAACGCAGCATACACAACTTGCTGCCGGCAAAATCTCCCCAAGAGCGACAGCGCCGCGTGGGCTTAGTCTGTGGGCCGAGCTTCGTTGAAAACTCAGTGTTTATCGACTCCGAGCGTGCAGGCCTTCGACTGTGGGGCTGGGTTAGCTTGCCCACCTTCTCCCGTAGCCAAGCAGACCTGCAATATTTTTACGTGAACGGGCGAATTATTCGAGACAAGCTGGTAACCCACGCCGTTAAACAAGCTTATCGCGATGTGCTATTCCATGGCCGTCACCCTGCTTACGTGCTTTATTTAGAATGTGATCCAGCGACAGTCGATGTCAATGTGCACCCGACTAAACATGAGGTGCGGTTTCGAGAGGGCAGACTAGTTCATGACTTTTTATTCAGCACCCTGCACAAATCTCTAGCCGAAGTAAGGCCTAGCGATCGGTTTGAAAACACTGCCAACCAAGCAGTTTCACCTTTTGCCCCGCAGCATAATTATGCCCCCCAAGGGTTTGCAGCGGCACCGCTGACTGCAGCGCCGGAACATCAAAATAGCTTAGGCTTAGCCGATGCTCGCAGCTCCGGCTATCACTACAACCCCGCGCCAAACGGTGCCAGTGTTCAAGATCAACTAACGGTCTTGGAAAAGCTAAACGCTGACAGTCAAGACGTTCCGCCGCTAGGCTATGCGGTCGCTCAAATTCACGGCATCTACATTTTGGCCCAAAACAAAGATGGCCTAATAATTGTTGATATGCATGCGGCCCATGAACGGATTACCTATGAGCGGATGAAAACCGCCTGCCAAAATGAAGCCCTAGTCATGCAGCCTTTGTTGGTCCCTTTGTCTATTGCTGTGAGTACCTCGGAAGCAGATTGCGTGGAATCCCGCCAGCAAGAGCTGCTCGGGCTAGGTATCGGCATTGAGAAGCTGTCCGAAGAATCCATTGTGGTTAGACAAATTCCGTCTATCCTGCGCGACTCGAATGTGGAACAAATGGTTCGCGATGTGGTTTCTGACATGTTGGAGTATGGCAGCAGCGATAGAATTCAAGCCCATCAGGATGAGCTGCTCTCGACCATGGCGTGTCACGGCAGCGTCCGCGCCAACCGGCATCTCACAATCCCCGAGATGAACGGCCTACTTCGAGATATGGAAGCAACGCAGCGTAGCGGCCAGTGTAATCACGGGCGCCCAACCTGGGTGTATCAAAGCCTAGACGCCTTGGACAAACTATTTCTTCGGGGCCAGTAGAGCCGCTTAGACTAAGGCCTAGCCCATGCAAAATGATCTCGCTAAACCCAACGTAATCTGCCTTATGGGGCCAACTGCATCAGGCAAAACCGCGCTGGCAATTGAGTTGGTTAAGCGGGGCGGATTTCAGATTGTCAGCGTAGATTCTGCTCAGATTTATACAGGCATGGATATCGGTACTGGCAAGCCCAGTGCTGACATACTTGCTGTGGCGCCACATCGCCTTATTAGTTTTAAAGACCCAAGCCAAGCGTATTCAGCCGCTGAATTTTGCTCAGATGCTAAAGTCGAGATTGCATCTATCACCGAGCAAGGCGATATACCGCTTTTAGTGGGCGGCACTATGCTGTATTTCAAGACCTTAGGCGATCCAATGGCGAAGTTGCCCACTGCAGACCCCGGCACTAGGGCAGCCATTGCAGAGTTGGCCCATCGAGAAGGCTGGCATGCGGTGCACCAAGAGCTGGCGGCGGTTGACCCTCAGGCTGCTCAGCGAATCCACCCCAATGACCCGCAAAGGCTGCAACGAGCTCTTGAGGTGTATCGAATCAGTGGTAAAACATTGTCCCAGTTTCATGCCGATGGAAAAAACCAGATTGATAATGACAATGAGTTGCCGTTTATTCTGCATTACTTCGCAATCCAACCACCTGACCGACGCGTATTACACAGTACAATCGAGCACAGGTTTCGGGAGATGTTGAGACTGGGCTTGGTTGATGAGGTTGCTGCGCTTTACCAGCGCGGTGATCTCAAAATTGAAATGCCTTCAATAAAATCAGTAGGTTATCGCCAGGTTTGGCAACACATTGCTGGTGAGCTTGATTACGATGGCATGGTAGAGCGAGGGATTATTGCCACCCGGCAGCTGGCCAAGCGACAGCTTACTTGGCTGCGAAGTTGGGATAATTTGCACAGCTTAACCGAGCCCTCAGCGAAATCAGTCGACAGTGTCTTGAATTTCGTGGACTCTATCGCAATATAGAGAAGTGTTCCGGGTCTTTTGCAGCAATTAGAGATCTTAAAGTAAAACAATAAGGCTTTGGTAGAGCCTCAATTATCGCTCAATAGAATGCAAGGAGAATAAAATGTCCAAAGGGCATACACTACAGGACCCATTTCTTAATGTGCTGCGCAAAGAGCGCATTCCAGTTTCTATATATTTGGTGAGTGGTATCAAATTGCAGGGGCAGATTGAATCATTTGATCAATTTGTTATCTTGCTTAAAAACGCAGTAAGCCAAATGGTCTATAAGCATGCTATATCGACAGTTGTTCCTGCAAGAATGGTTAAAATTCCAATGCAAGGCGCCGGCGACATGTTCGAGGATGAAGAGACTGTGGATCCGGGCAACGCATAACGCTTTCCTGAGAGGTTACTGATTGTTTTTCGATCGGCCAGAATCTGGTGAAGTCTCTATCCTTGTGCATCTTTCAATTGACTCCGAAGATGAGCGCGAGGACCCAGCAGAATTTGAAGAGCTTGCGATTTCCGCGGGGGCTATACCCGTAGCCTATTTAACCGGAAGTCGGAAGCAGCCGTCGTCTAAGTATTTCGTTGGCTCGGGCAAGCTGGAAGAAATCAGCGATGCCATGCACGCCCATGAAGCCGACCTCGTGCTATTCAACCATTCCCTCTCTCCTTCTCAAGAACGCAATTTAGAGAGCTTCCTAAAGTGCCGCGTGTTAGACCGAACCGGGTTGATTCTGGATATTTTTGCCCAACGCGCTCGCAGTCATGAAGGCAAGCTACAGGTGGAGCTAGCTCAGCTAGAACACCTAAAAACGCGGCTGAAAAGGGGCTGGACACACTTAGACCGCCAAAAAGGCGGTATTGGCATGCGCGGCGCCGGGGAGTCTCAATTAGAGCTCGATCAGCGTATGATTGGGCAGCGGATAAAATCCATTCAAAAGAGTTTGACTAAGGTTCGGGGTCAGCGTGAGCAAGGCCGGCGAGCAAGAAAGCGCGCTGACGTGCCCACTGTTTCTTTGGTTGGCTATACCAATGCTGGGAAATCCACACTGTTTAATCAGCTGACCAGTGCCGAGACTTATGCAGCAGACCAGCTTTTCGCAACCTTAGACTCAACTCTGCGTAAGCTAAACTTGCCAAACTTCGGCGGCGCCATTCTTGCCGATACGGTGGGGTTCATCAGCCATTTGCCCCACGGCCTAGTAGAGGCGTTCCGTGCTACCTTAGAAGAAACCGTGCTGGCGAATCTTTTGCTGCATGTGATTGACGCCTCGAATGAAGACAGCGACGAGCAAGTCAAAGAGGTTAATAAAGTACTGACCGAGATCGGGGCAGATGAAGTGCCCCAGCTAGAGGTCATGAATAAGTCTGATTTGGTTGAAACTGCTACCCCACGCATTGAACGTGATGATCAGGGTAAGCCTATACGGGTGTGGGTTTCAGCCAAAACCGGAGCCGGCATGGAGTTGCTGCTCGAAGCCATTAGTGAATTACTCGGCGGCAAACTAGCAAAAGTGTGGCTGCGGATAGCGCCGCAAAATGCCAAATTGCGCAGCCAGCTTTACCAACACGAATATATCGAGAACGAACAGGCCAGTGGCGATGGGTACTACCTCGTCAATGTCCATCTGCCTGTGGATGAGCTGGATCGCATTTTGCGACAGGGCGGGGCAGAGTTAGTTGAGGGCTGTGCCGAGGTAAAACAGAGCATAGTAGGCATCTAAATTACCAAGAAATCAGTCGATGAGTGATTAAATGGCGGCGGCTGCTACCAATCTACTCAAAACACTGTGTAAATTCACAATTATTAGCTAAAATCGACAATCGCGTCTTAGAAAGCTACGGAGAAGCCAATGGCTTGGAATGAACCTGGAAATAACGGAAATGACAATGACCCTTGGGGCAATGGTCGCCGTGGTGGTGGTGACCAGGGGCCGCCAGATATTGACGAAGTAATTCGCAACATCTCCAAAAAATTCAATAAATTATTGGGTGGTAAAGGTGGTGGTGGCTCAGGGGGCTCAAAATCCTCCGGCAACAACCCTTTTGGCGGCGGTCTTTCTGCTGGTATGTTGATCGGTGTGGTAGCTGTGGCTGCGGTTGTGTGGGGCTTTACAGGCTTCTATACCGTCGACCAAGCCGAGCAGGGTGTGGTGCTGCGTTTTGGTAAGGCACTTGATGCAACAGTTGAGCCGGGGCTGCATTGGAACCCACCGCTGATTGATGAAATAACCCTCGTGAACGTTCAAGAGCTCAATACCGAGACATATCTTAGTCAGGCGATGTTGACCACCGATGAAAACATCATTGATATCGATGTCACAGTGCAGTATCTGATCCAAGATCCAGTGAAATATGTTATCGAAGTAAGAGACCCTGAGCTTAGCTTGGATAATGCCGCCGAGTCGGCGATACGCCACGTTGTTGGCGGCACCACGATGGGCCAGATCCTCACAACCGGACGAGATCAAGTGTCGGTTGATGTTAAAGAGAGGCTGCAAGAATATATGGATAACTACAACACCGGCATTCTAATCAGCCGAGTGAACGTAGAAAACACTCAGCCACCTGATAATGTGCGGCCGGCTTTTGATGACGTTATTCGCGCCCGAGAGGACGAGCAGCGTTCTCAGAACCAAGCGCAGCAGTATTCGAATCAAATTATCCCGAATGCTCGCGGTGAAGCGCAGCGCCAAATCGAAGAGGCCAATGCCTACAAAGAACGAGTTATTGCGCGCGCAGAAGGTGATGCCTCAAGGTTTAACTCACTATTCGCTGAATATACCAAAGCGCCAGAGGTCACACGTCAGCGGATGTATATTGACTCGCTGCAAGACGTGTTATCAGCCAGCAGTAAGGTCATGATCGATGTTGAAGGCGGCAATAACATGCTTTATCTGCCGTTGGACAAGATCATGGAGCAGAATTCCTCGGCACTTGGCGGCAACAGACCAACCAACTCACAAGAGTGGCAAAGTTTTGCTAACGAGCTAGCTCCTTTCTTGAACGGCCCATCAACAAATTCTGTTGACCGAGCTCGATTGAATACTAACAGAGGCACTCGACCATGAAGAATTTCGTTTTAATAGGGTTATTATTTTTAGCACTGATTGTTGGTAGCAACTCTCTATTTGTTGTGAGACAAACCGAGAAGGCTGTAATGCTGCAATTTGGCGAATTGGTCCGTGAAAGCATCGAGCCAGGTTTGCATTTCAAAATGCCATGGATTCAAACTGTTCGAAAATTCGATGCGCGTATCCAAACTGAAGAAACTGCATCCGAACGATTTCTAACGCTTGAGCAAAAAGCATTAGAGGTCGACTCATACGCCAAATGGCGCATTGTCGACGAGGGGCAATTTTACGTCTCTACTCGGGGCAGCTCGTTAACAGCTGGTAATCTTTTATCGTCTCGCATTAATGACGGACTCAGAGACCAGATCGGCGCGCGTAATTTAATTGAAGTGGTTGCTGGAGAACGTGATCAGTTAATGCTCGATCTTACTGAAGAACTTAACAGAACTACAGCGGCCGATATTGGTATTGAAGTAATCGATGTTCGTGTAAAACGCATCGACCTTCCCGATGACGTGCGCTCTTCGGTGTATGATCGAATGATTACCGAGCGTAATCGCGAAGCCCAAGAAATTCGTTCACGTGGTGAAGAATTGGCCATAGGTATTCGCGCCGATGCAGAACGTCAGGCCGTCATCTATCAGGCAGAGGCCTATCGAGACGCAGAGAAAGCCCGCGGTGAAGGCGATGCCCAAGCCACGGCTATCTACGCAGAAGCTTATAGTAAAGACCCAGAGTTTTTCGCCTTTACGCGAAGCTTGAGTTCGTACCGCGAGACATTCAAATCCAAGAATGATGTGTTTTTGCTAGATCCGGAAAGCGATTACTTCAAGTATTTGAAGAACAGTGATTCTGCCCAGTAGGGAACAGTAAAATTTTAAAAGCCCACCAGGGCAATGCAACCGAACCTGAGCGATGCGAAAGTGTGGCTCAGGTTTGTTGTTTAGAAACCGGCTAAAATTTGTTACTAGAATTGAGATCTGAGGGTTATCTTTACTGATGCTGCATGAGATAGCCATGGCGTTTTGCTTGATGTTGGTGATCGAGGGCCTGATTCCTTGTATCGATCCACAGCGTTGGCGCAGAATGTTAAAATTATTAGACCAGATTGACGATAACACCATGAGATACATGGGACTGGGCTCTATGTTGCTTGGTACCGGTTTACTGCTCATAATCAATTGAAATAAAAATAGAAAAGAGCTCAGACACGAATGACTTCTGCTAAACGTTGGCTGTTACCTGATGGGGTTGAAGAGATCCTTCCGGTAGAAGCCTACAAACTCGAAACTCTCCGGCGAGAATTGCTGGACCTCTACGAATCTTGGGGCTATCAGCTAGTTATCACACCCATGATAGAATTTTTAGACTCGCTGCTCGTGGGTTCATCCCATGACCAAGATTTAAACACGTTCAAAATCACTGACCAGCTCAGTGGCCGGATGATGGGTATCCGCGCCGATATTACTCCACAAGTCGCCCGCATAGATGCCCACGGCATGGATCACAAAGGCCCGGTTCGCTTGTGTTACGCGGACACTGTTTTACATACCAAGCCGCGCGGCATTATGACTTCCAGGGTGCCGTTCCGAGTTGGCGCTGAGCTATTCGGCCATGCCGGTGTTGAATGCGATATTGAACTCATTTGCTTGATGCAAGAAACATTGGCCAAAGTAGGTATCGATGAGATTTACATCGTCCTTGGCCATGTCGGCCTTTTTAGAACTTTAGTACAAGAAGCAGGACTAGGGTTTAAAGTAGAGCGAGAGTTATTTTTAGCAGTACAAAGAAAGGCATTTGATGAGATCGACGAAATTGTCTATGCCAACGTAAAAGACAAAAAGTACTGCGAAATGCTTAGACGCTTAACCTGGCTGAATGGTGATGAGTCGACGCTTGATGATGCGGTGTCACTCTTTTCTGATGCGCCTGATAGTGTTAAATCCGAGTTACAAGAACTTATAACAATTGCTGAGAGTGTCAAGCAGCGCAACCCACACATAAATCTTCATTTTGATTTGTGTGAGCTGCGAGGCTACGAGTATCACACCGGTATAGTTTTTGCGGCTTATGCACCGGGCTATGGCAGAGCTGTCGCTAAAGGCGGTCGCTATGACGATATTGGTGAGGCCTTTGGCCGGGCGCGGCCGGCCTCTGGATTCGATAGCGATCTGAAGGTGTTGGCAAAGCTCTCTGGGAAAACAATATCTCGCAAGCTTGGCATTCTGGCTCCTAACGGCACCGCTGCTGATTTGCTGGCTAAAATTGCTGAGCTGAGAGCGAGTGGCGAAACTGTTATCGTAAATTTGGAAGACAGTCTTGAGGCCAATGAATTGGAAGAATTGGCCTGTGACAGACAGCTCAAAAAAGTGGCTGACCTGTGGACGCTTGAACCGCTTTAGCTCGGGCCCGATAGACGTAACATTTTATTAACACTGTGAAGTAAACTTTGTAAAAAGTAGAGAATGTGAAATGGCAAAATCTGTAGTTGTGCTTGGAACCCAGTGGGGCGATGAAGGTAAAGGCAAGATAGTCGACCTCCTGACAGATCAGGCAGCTGTAGTCGCTAGGTTTCAAGGCGGTCATAACGCAGGCCATACGTTGGTCATAGAAGGCAAGAAAACAGTGCTGCATCTATTGCCTTCGGGAATATTACGAGAGCATGTAAGCTGCATCATAGGTAACGGCGTGGTGCTGAGTTTAGAAGCACTGATAAAAGAAATCAGTGAGCTCGAGGCGACCGGCATTCCAGTGCGTGAACGCTTAAGGATAAGCGGCGCCTGCCCTTTGATCTTGCCATCGCATGTTGCCTTGGACCAGGCACGTGAACTAAAGAAAGGCGATAACAAAATTGGCACCACAGGGCGCGGTATCGGGCCGGCCTATGAAGATAAGGCGGCGCGCCGCGGTATTCGATTGGCAGAGACTTTGAAGGAGAATTTGTTCTCGGAGCGTCTGCGCGAACTACTGGAGTACCATAATTTTCTTTTGAAAAATTATTATGAAACAGACACAGTAGATTTCAATGAAGCGTTCCATTTGATATCGGAATTGGCAAATCAAGTTAAACCCATGATTGCGGACACTACCGATATTCTGCATACCCATCGCAAAGCCGGCGACAACATATTGTTTGAAGGAGCCCAAGGTTCGTTGTTAGACATTGACCATGGCACCTATCCCTACGTTACCTCGTCAAACACTACCGCAGGTGGAACCGCGACGGGCAGTGGCTATGGCCCGCTGTATCTGGACTATGTCTTAGGGATCACCAAGGCCTATACGACTCGAGTAGGTTCGGGGCCGTTCCCTACCGAGCTGTTTGATGAAGTAGGAAAGCACCTTGCCTCAGTTGGCCATGAAAAAGGAGCCACCACCGGCAGAGATAGACGCTGCGGTTGGTTTGACGCATCAGCGGTAAAATTGGCCGTGCGAATTAATAGCGTCTCCGGTATCTGTTTGACGAAGTTGGATGTGCTAGATGGATTGGCTTCCATAAAGATATGCACCGGCTACAAAGGCGAAACCAATACATCAGGTAGCCTGATGGATATTGATAATTTTAATAGTTTAGAGCCAATTTATGTAGAGCTTCCTGGTTGGAGTGAGTCCACAGTTGGGGCTAAGTCTTTAGATGATCTTCCAGCGAATGCTCTAAGCTACATTAGATTCATCGAAGAGGCAGTCGAAGTGCCAGTAGACATTATATCTACCGGCCCAGATCGAGAAGAAACTATCATTCTTAGACACCCTTTTAGCGCCTAGTGAGTTAGCCAGTTAACGGCCACAAGCACGCGGCGCCTCTAGCGCCGCTGGCATCGCCGAAACTCGGGGCGCAGATTCTAGTTTCGATGTTGTCGGTAAAGACTAGCCCGTCCATATCTTTGATGACGCTTTCATACAGACTTTCTATATTGGAGAGGCCGCCGCCAAGGACAATGACTTCTGGATCGATTAGATTTACAACGGTGGTCAGGCAGCCCGCCAGATGTTTGCTATAAACAGCGAGGGAATCTACACAGTCTTGTATTTCAGCCTTGGCGCCTGCTGCGATCTCCGACGCTTCCAAAGCAGTACCTGTGCGCTCTAAATGAGTTGCGGCAAGCCCTCTGCCAGATAAAACAGTCTCGATGCAGTTTTTCCTTCCGCAGTAGCATAGCCTATCGTCACCGATTAGATGCCTTGCATTACTGGGTAATGAATTATGCCCCCACTCTCCAGCGATGCTGTTGGGGCCTGTTACCAACTCACGGTTGATGACAATACCGCCGCCAGTGCCAGTGCCAATAATTACGCCAAATACCGATTTAGCGCCGCTGCCGCTGCCATAATTTGCCTCGGATAAGGCAAAGCAATTAGCATCATTTTCCAGCCTAATACCGTAGCCTAAAGCTGTCTCTATATCTTGCTGCAGTGGTTGATTATTGAGACATATGGAATTACAGTTCTTCATCAACTGCGTTGTTTTTGATAAAGCGCCAGGTGAACCAATACCTACGGTCATTTTTTGAGCAGAATGATGCTGCAGCTCCTGTACGATATTACATACGCTGTTGATTATCGCTTTGTAGTCGGTTCCCGGGGTGGGCATGCGTATTTTTTTTGCCAAATCACCGTTGTCTGCCAGAACAACTCCCTCTATTTTCGTTCCACCTAAATCGATTCCAATTCTCATTTTGGCTGTTAAACCTCTGTATTTAGCTATGTGTCAGTGTCACTCGCGGGAGTTTCGCATTTAGCCTTGCATAGTACAACAAACACTCTAGAATCGATCGTCCGTTTAAAGACTGAGACTGCCTAAGCAGCAATCATTTTCCGTGACACAAGCAAGAAGCCAACAGATTTCTCTAGATGATACGCCTTACTATCACTGCATAAGTCGATGCGTAAGGCGGGCTTATCTGTGCGGAGAAGACCCCGTAACCGGCCGCAATTTTGATCATCGGAAAAAGTGGCTGGTGACAAAAATCAAACAGCTCTCTGCTACGTTTTCAATTAACGTTTGCGCTTACGCAGTCATGAGTAATCACTATCATCTGGTTTTACAGGTGGATCGAGAGGACGCGCAGGCCTTAAGTGACGACGAAGTCATTGCTCGTTGGAGCACTTTGTTTCCAAGAAACGGAGTCCTTGCCGAGACACTCGTAAAAAATAAAGGCTCTCGAGCGGCACAAAAATTACTGCAGCAAAAACTTGATCTGTGGCGAGAACGGCTTCAAGACATTAGCTGGTTTATGCGCTGCATCAACGAGACAGTGGCGCGTCAAGCGAATCGGGAAGATGAATGCACTGGCCGGTTCTGGGAAGGCCGATTTAAGAGCCAGGCACTATTGGATGAAAAGGCAGTGGTTACCTGTATGGCTTATGTGGATCTCAATCCCATAAGAGCGGGTGTCACAGATTCTTTGGATAATAGTGACTTCACATCAATCCAAGAACGGCTGATAAACCACGCAAAAAAAGTTAAGAATCGCAGCTACCGTCAACACAGACTATTAACCAGTGCTAACACCAAGCATTTAGTAGGGCATCAGACAGGTGGCAAGCAAGCGAGTTTGAAACCGTTATCCGAGTTCGAAACTAAGGCAGGCTCGGAGCTGCCTATTTCGCAGAAGAGTTATTTCGCTTTATTGGAGGTAACGGCCCAGGCCATTAATTTAGGTGCGAATGAGTCGTTCAAGGCTCATCGCCTCTTAGAGCAACATTCAGATACGCTGGCGGCATTTAACGTAGCACCCATTGCTTGGCTGAAAAGCGTTCGCAATTTTCATAAACACTATGGTGCGGCTGCTGGGTCACAAGCCTCACTTATTCGTTTTCACCAGTCTCGAATCGATGTCGGAGCAGACTTCAAGCACCCACTCAAATGGATTCGGGGTATGGGCGCCGCCAAAGAACTCTACGGCACTTAGCACTCTCGCTTCGCTGCATCTCTTCACAGGCCCTTCTGTGAGTTTCCATAGCTAACTGTTTAGCAGCCTTGAAATATCCGGCGCATCCGTCGTTGATTCGGTGGTCGCTATTTCATTTTCTGAACAATTCCACCGATTTCACCCTTATCGATTTAGCTAAAATTATTGCGCTGCTGTTTTTCTGTAAATTGAATAATAAATTGGATGTCCTTTTTTAATTAAATGGCTGTCCTATGTTTTATTCATTTTGTTTTTTAAGTCTTAGATGTAAGTATCGGATATTTAATAAGTAAATATTTTGAAATGGTGCGCGGCTGTAAAAATAGGTCGGTATCACATTTATTATGTGAGGCTGCTTTACTAGATATTGTTTGACTTAGAAAAGCCCACACTATATGTTGCGTCAATCACGCTTTGGTAAGGGGATGGGCATTGTGTCGTCCCGGTTGTGTTTGATTACTGTTGGAGAGGTTGGAATGAGCAAGATTGCACAAGCAGTCACTAATAATTCAGCCGCAGAGCCTCGTCTAGATGCGTCTGCTAAAGGCGAGTCTCTGCAATTGAAAAAGCTCACAGAAAATGAAATTCGGATGAAGCTAGACCAGTTCGCTAAAGAGCTTTCTCAAGCTCGCCGCGAACGGGGCGAACATTAAGCGTCCCCGTACCTGCATTGCCCTGTAACTCTAAGTTTATTCGTTCAAAATAATAGATCACTTGCCTCAGGCCTCTCGCGCTAGTTGCGACATATCGCCGCGTCTCATTGAATTTCATGATTTCATTGCCATATCCCGCTATGATCACTCGTGCAACAAATCTAGATAGTCTGGATGGAGCAGGGTCATCAGTGGCAATTCAACATTATTCAGGAGAGCAACTTGAAGCATTTTAATTCTCTAAGAACTGCGGCGGTTTTAGGATTTATTCTGAGCGCTGTCTTGCTCAATGGCTGCGCTAGCAGTTCCAGCTACTCGCCGTTAACTGGTGCAGAGCCCGCTCTTAACAGCGACACCACTCGGGTGCCGCGCACCCTGCGGTTGTATTACGATGCCTTACCCGTGGTTGAAGCTAGCAGTCTCAAGTTAACTGGTCCTAACGGTGAGCATAATCTGCGGGGTCTTCACACCATGGGTATGAACGATTTAATGGTTGAAATACTAGACCCGGTAACAGAAGGAGAGTACTTGGTTGAATGGGTGACCAAAGTAGGTGAAGACCCAGCTACTTACTCCGGTTCTTACACATTTAGTGTTACCGACGAATAATTAATCTTGCTTAGGGCTGCTTTAAGGCAGCCTTAAGCACCGTCTTGCAATTCTAGTTTGCGATACAGTGAGCGCAGACTTATTCCCAACAGCCTTGCTGCTGCCTCTTTGTCGTTTGAGCAGGCGTCCATTACCCGACCGATATAAAGCTGTTCTGCGGTTTTCAAGTCAACCAGCGGCTCTGCCCCCAAGGTGCTTGACATCGGGCTCTGGGGCTCGAAGCACAGCCCAATAGTTGCTTCATCAATTTCATCTGTATCGCTAAGCACCACCGCACGGTGCAGCAAATTGCGCAGCTCGCGAATATTGCCTTCAAAACCATAACTCATTAGAGCGTCTAGCGCGTTCGGAGTTAGCGCCATTTTGCGGTCCGGCTCGATTCGCCGCAGCAGTTTCTTAGCCAGTAACGGGATGTCTTCTCGCCTTTCTCGCAGGGGCGGCACATCAACGGGAAACACGTTAATTCGGTAGTACAAATCGTTGCGAAAAAGCCCTTCGTTAACTAGCTGTTTCAAGTTTTTATGAGTGGCGCAAATCAGTCTAAAATCAGAGCGCTTCACATCTAGGCTGCCTACCTGTCTAAAGGTTCCGGTCTCGATCAGTCGCAGCAGTTTGACCTGTAGGCTTAATGGGATATCTGCCACTTCATCCAAAAACAGGGTGCCGCCATCGGCCAATTCGACCAAGCCGTTTTTACTGGAGTTTGCTCCGGTAAAAGCGCCTTTCACATGGCCAAACAGCTCGGTTTCGAACAAAGTATCCGTAAGACCAGAGCACTCCAATGTCACCATCGCGTTTTGGCTTCGAGTACTCGCCATGTGAATCGCCCTAGCGGCTAGCTCCTTGCCTGTGCCTGATTCTCCGAGCAACAACACCGAGGCCTCAGCGCTGCTAACGCGAGCAATTTTGCTGAGCATGGCTTTGAAAGCAGCACTTTCTCCAACCAGCTCCTGGGAATCCAACTTGCCGCTGGCCAAGGGCAGGGGTCTTAGTAACTCAACGAAATAAATCAACTCACCAGCGGCGTTTTGGATGGGTAGCATTTCAACATCAACATGCTCACGGCCGTGAGGTGTCTGATGTATGTGCAGCACGCGTTCTTTGCGCATGGACTGCTTGGCTGCCACTAAGGGGCAGCTTTCGCCAGATTGATCGCAGGGTAAGTCGTAGCCATGGGAGACTTTATAGCAGTGATGGGTATCGCTGAGGTCGATGCGGCCGAAGGCATCGACGTACTTCTTGTTAGTGCCAAGAATTTCATAGTTGGCCGAAACCAATATGGCTGGGCAATCAAAGCCTTCGAGCATGGCCGCGTTGGGGGAGTGAGCATCAGTCGCTATGGGTTTCATGTTGTCGTTATTGGCAGAGTGTGTGACGAAAATGGCAAGATTGCTCGACTTAGTCAAGCCCTACGTTCGTTGTCTGCAGTAGGCCTTATAGAAAATCTATAGATATCAATGGCATGTAAATGATGGAGGATCTGGCACGGACTATGCAAAGTTATTACAAGCCACTTCACAAGCAAAGCTTAGGTGCTCAAAAAAGAAGCCAAGCAGCGTCTGTGGCCGCGACTGTAGAACTGCACTGGCTTACAGCAATTAATCGAAGGAGAGTTAAAAATGATCACTGTTAAAAATATGGTTTACCTCATGTTCGTTCCGGTAGTTACAGCACTTGCTTGTTGGGCTATTTGGGTAAGTTTGGTCTAGCTGAGCGTGAGGTCTATAGCTGGGTCAGCCCACTAAACGCAGCGCAGCAACTCGTTCCGTTGAGGCAGATCAAGTTGTGGCGCAGTAAGTACTGTATGCTAACCAAACCCCAATTTCGGAAGCCTCGGTAAATGAGCTCAAGCATCTATTCCTTTTTATTGTTTAAGTCGGTTTATCAGCCAATAGAGGCTTTTCAACAGCTGGCTAAGACCAATCCATCGCCGGTCATTATTTTGCTGCGCTATTCTATCTGGCTGCTGCTCTTGCCGCCGCTGTTCTCGTTTATCGGTGCGGCTAATTTTGGCTGGCGTCTGGGGGCGCCAGATCCTTTGATGCTGCCGACAAATGCTCTGCTGATGATAAGCGTTGCTTACCTTTTCGTGCTGCTATTCGGTCTAATCTCTACTTCAATCATTAGCCGTTGGATGGCCTCTACTTACGGGGCGAGCACATCATTAGGTCGCCATTTTGCTCTCATAACCATGGTCGGCGAGCCCCTTGCTATAGCCAGCATCGTGCATCTTTTTCCTGATGTATTTGTCAATGTCTTGGTGCTTATCCCAACTATGATGTGGAGCATGTACTTGCTCTACAAAGGCATCCCGATTGTTTTGGATACGCCACCAGAGCGGGGCATGCTAATGGCGTCTTCGTTGGTAGGTTGGCTTTTGGTTGCCGCGGTTAGCCTGCTGGGCATCAGCATGGCGTTTTGGACCATGGGAATTGGCCCGCTGCTTGGCGTTTAAACAGCGCGCGGTTATTAGTAATTAGTTTTAACTAAATGGAGCAGATGCAATTCTGCAAAGGGTATAAATGACAACTGCATTAACGGATCCAACCAACCAGGTGTACCACGATAAGGTCGTGGTGCGGCTAATTCAGGCGTCGGTTATCTGGGCCATCGCTGCTATGACGGCGGGGGTATACCTGTCGGCTGAGCTAATTTGGCCGACCATCGACTTCGGCCAATTTTGGCTTTCTTTTGGGCGCCTCAGACCGCTTCACACTAACGGTATTATTTTCGGCTTCGGGGTTTCGGCCTTGATGGCAACCGCGTTTTACAGCGTGCAGCGAACCTCTCACGTGCCATTGTTCGCACCTCGGCTGGCATGGTTTTGCTGCTACGCCTGGCAGCTGATCGTGCTGTTAGGCGGCCTTTCCTTACTTGCTGGCATGACCTCGTCTAAAGAATACGCGGAGCTGGAGTGGCCATTTGATATCGCCATTACTATTGTATGGGTGTGTTTCGGCATTGTATTTTTTGGCACCATAGCCACTCGAAAAATAAAGCCTATTTATATTTCGAACTGGTTCTATGGCGCGTTAATTATCGTTATCGCTATGCTGCACATTGTTAACAGCCTTGCTATTCCAGTAGGGTTATTTAAATCTTATTCTATCTACGCCGGTGCCCAAGACGCGGTGGTTCAGTGGTGGTATGGTCACAACGCCGTGGGCTTTCTGCTAACTGGCGGTTTCCTTGGCATGATGTACTATTTTCTACCAAAACACGCGGAGCAACCCATCTGGAGTTACCGCCTTTCGGTAGTTGCATTTTGGTCATTTACCTACAGCTACATCTGGGCCGGGCCACATCACCTTCACTACAATGCGATTCCAGAATGGGTGCAAAGTACGGCGGTAGTGATGAGTGTCATTCTATTAGCACCCTCATGGGCCACTATGATCAACGGCATCATGACGGTGAGCCTCGCTTGGAAGAAGCTGCGCACCGACCCAGCACTAAAATTTATTGTCTTATCGTTGGCCTTCTATGGCCTGGCTACATTTGAAGGCCCGATGATGTCGATTCCTGCCGTCAACGTGGTCAGCCATTTTACCGATTGGACCATCGGCCATGTGCACTCTGGTGCGCTGGGGTGGAACGCTATGATCACCTACGGCACCTTTTATTTTATGGTGCCTAGGCTTGTGGGCACCGAGCTGCACAGCGTTAGGTTAGCTAACCTACACTTTTGGTTGGCGCTCGCCGGCACCATGCTTTATATCGTCTCCATGTGGGCGGCTGGGGTATCGCAAGGCTTGTTATGGCTTAGTGTTGATGAAATCGGTGAGCTCAGCTTTAGCTTTAAAGACATTATGAGCAGCATGGCACCTTATTACACCCTGCGCTTAGTGGCTGGGCTTATTTTTCTACTGGGCACCATTCTAATGGCCTACAACTTATTCATGACAATGGCTGGCAGGCACACGGTTAAGGTGCCTGTCCCGCCGGTAGACCCAGCCTATGGAGTAGCCGCATGAGTGGATTATCAATACACAAAAAAATCGAAGAAAATACCGGCCTCTTAATTTTTGGCATCTTGTTTGTGTCGGCCATTGGCGGTTTGGTTCAGGTGCTGCCAATTATTTTCCAAGAAAGCTTAAGCACGGCGTCTGAAAACACCCGGGTTTATTCAGCCACCGAGCTGCAGGGCCGAGACATTTATATTCGAGAGGGCTGCAACACCTGTCACTCGCAGCAGATACGGCCGCTAATTGCTGAGGTTGAGCGTTATGGCTCTTACTCACGGGCCGGAGAATTTGTTTATGACCGGCCGTTTCTGTGGGGCTCGAAGCGCACAGGTCCGGATTTACACAGAGTAGGCGGTAAGTTTTCTGACGACTGGCATCGAGTTCATCTACTAGATCCACGCTCGGTCGTGCCAACCAGTATCATGCCTGCCTACCCTTGGCTGGCCCGCAGAGACGCAGCGCAGGCCGGTGACATCACGGCTAAGATGGAGGCCCTGCGCTATCTTGGCCACCCCTACAGCGACGAGGACATTGCTGGCGCCGCTGGGGCTCTGGAAGGCAAACAGGAGATTGACGTGGTTATCGAATACTTACAGATGTTAGGCACTGGGTTCTCCGAGGAGGAAAGCTAATGACACTATTTATATTTGCAGGTGACATGCTAGTTATGGCTTTTATGATCGGCGTCGCCATTTGGTTTGGCACTCGCGGTGCGAGTTCAGATTTCGATGAAATAGCCGCAATTCCGCTACAAGACGATGTCTTGGATAGCGACTTAAAGCCAAGCAAAGGAGCGCTGAAGTAATGACAGCCGATATGCCATCGTCGTTTTGGAGTGGGTGGATTATAGTTCTAACTGTCTCGTCACTTATTGGCCTAGCCTGGTTAATTCTCAGTGTTTATTTTGCAAAAGTTGACCACGCCAAGCAGATAGTCGAACCCATTTGGGATGAGTCCTTAAAAGAAGGTTCGTCTGCGCCGCCCTTGTGGTGGTTTTGGATGTTATTCGCCTCCTTGGTGTTTACCTTAATCTATTTGATGCTATTCCCTGGCCTAGGTGCTTATGGTGGCCTGCTTAATTGGTCCCAAGGCAAGCGTATGGTTGAAGCCTATGAAAACTTCGATGCTAATTTTGCCGATGCTAGGGCGGCTATTGTGGATATGAGCCTTGCGCAGCTGCAGAACGATTTAGAGCTAATGCAGACTGCAGAGCGAATATTCAAACGGGAATGCTCGGCCTGTCACGGCCCTGATGGTAGGGGTCAGGCATCCCTGTTTCCTAACCTACATGATGTTGATTGGCAGTGGGGCGGCTCGCCCGAGCAGATTGAAACCAGTATTCGAGCAGGTCGAAACGCCAACATGATTGCGTGGGGGGCTGTGCTTGGCGATGAAGGCATAGACAAGGTCGCATCCTATGTTCAGCAGCTAAGCTCAGGCCCTGCTGCGAATCATCCGGGCAAGGCTCAGTTTGAGCAGATGTGCGCGGCATGTCACGGCAGCGATGGTGGAGGTAATCCGGCGCTCGGAGCGCCAAATTTATCAGATGACATTTGGCTCTATGGCGGAAGTTTAGAGACTATAAAAGCCACGTTACACAATGGCCGTTTTGGCGTGATGCCAGCATTTAATGCACGCCTCGATGATACCCAGATCAAACTTTTGGTGGGTCTGCTCGCCCGTTAGGTCAGCATTGGTTTCAGCTGTATGTTTTCAACCGAGCAATGTCTTTAGCGCCGCAGCTAGCGACATTGCCGAGGTGAACGCATCCTCTACCCGATTACCGCCACACCAGTCCCCGCAAACCCCTAACCCGCTATCACTGTCGAGCAGATAGCTATGTTTAAGCGGTGCTTCACACCGTGCATACCGCCAGCGGTGCAGTTGAACGTGCTCGGGAGAAGGCAACGGCTTGGGTAAAACCTGACTCATCTGGGTCAGCAGTGTTTGTTGAACCCACGGGAGATCCTGCTCCAAGTGTTCTGCTGCCCATAGATTATCGCTATGCAGCAACAGGGTTGAATGCTGTTGACCCTGTTTGGCTACCGCCCAAGCAAGGGGTGAGTTTCTGATGACCGCCGCTTCGAAGCCAAAATCAACCGAGCCTGAATACCCCAGCATCAAGGCAAAACAGGGGCTAAACTGAACCTGTTCCAGCTCATCTCGGTAACTAAACGATGTGGGCAGCAGTGCCTGTGTTTGGGCAACTGGCGCTGTGGCGATTACCCAGTCAAATGGGCCGTGCTGGCCGCCGCTGCTGTCCTTGAGAATCCATGCGCGGCTTGAGTTAGCTATTTCGCTGATCTCGCACTCTAGAGAAAGATTTAGATCCCCGGCCATGTATTTCGCCAAGCCATTCATACCGGCTTTTGCCACGTAATGTGGTTCGAACCATTCCCGTTTGAATGGCGCCGCGTTAGGGTCTAAGGTAATCAGCCGCGGGCTCCACTGGGCCACAATGCCTTGGTCTTTGGCTGTGGTGACCAGCGCGTTAAATTCAGTCGAGCGAGCGGTAAAAAATTGTGCGCCGTGATTGAAGGCGAAGGGCGCAACCCGCCGCGACGACATACGGCCCCCTGGACCTCTGGATTTTTCAAACAGCTGCACGTCAAAATCGCCGGCTAGTTCTCTGGCGGCAGTAACTCCGGCGAGCCCTGCGCCAATAATGGCTATAGATTTGGGTTTTGATTTCATCAAGACGGCAATAAAGTTTTCGCTTAGGCTGATAGCTGCTATACGCGCTGCAGCTGGGTTTGGGTTGCAGCCCTAAGTATAGCTAACTTTACAGGTCGAAAGAGATTGCCGTTAACGGACGCAGGCCTTCGGGCAGCTCGATAGACGGCAGCTGAAAAGCCCTCACCTCGCGATTTGGTCGGCTAATTCCCCAAACAGTAGGGGTGCTTGCCGACTTATCAAACGCGAATGCCTGGCCTTCAAGCTCGATCGCAAATGTTGCAACATGGACAAGCTTAGGCCCCATGACGGGGGCAGCCATCACGTACATCTCCGTTCTGTCGTGCCCGGTGAGATAAAGCAGGCCATCCGGGCCCAAGGCGCCACCGGATGCTGCATGGGGCTTCATGCGCTGCATTACCGATTCAGGAATCATCCAACCCCCCTGGCGGCGCCAGTTAGAGTCGTAGCGCACGATTGAGGCAAATGAGTGATCTTTGTAGGCCAGCCCGCCGCTTTCATCATAGTGCGCAAAGCCGGCGATCCAGCCATCGCCAAGATGGTCAAACCAAGTCAGCGAGCCTTCCTCCAACACTCCAAGGCTTAGGGATTGAACGTGCTCCATGGTTTCGGTCGCATAGACTTCAATTGAACTAGCCATGGGTATTTCAGGAAAGTTGGAATTGGCGCAAAACAGTTTTCCGGTTTCTGCAAAGCAGCTGTTCAAATGCCGAATGGGCCCGCCGCGGCTGCCTATCCAACGGTCTAAAAATTCGCCAGTAGCCTTGCTGTATTTACCAATAACAGAGTTAACGATGGCATAGAAATAGTCAGCGTCGGCGGCGGCACCTTGACCCGCTTCTTGGGCTTTATGCCGCGTCACCTGCTCCGCCTCTAACTGAAGGACCTGCAACGGGATGTAGTCGGGTAACTCATAGGATTGGGCCAAGGCAGCGCCACTGATCAAGCTGCTCAAGGTAATAGCTATTAGTGAACATCTATTGAATTTCATTGCTAGTCTCGCTTAATTTTTGGGTTACCTTAATACCTTATCATGTCAGGAATACGACAAAGCCAAAAATAATAATTGACAAGAACTACATATGTAGCCATAGTTAACTACAAATGTAGTTTAACAATCGTTCAGCATCTGGGACAAAGTCCTAGAGTGGGAGGCATGATGGCGATATTACTAGACTGGCTGCGGCACTCAGGTGGGCTATTTCTGTTCAATCTTCTGGGACAAATAACCGTGTTGGCCGCTGTAGCCCTATTTACTGCGGCTTGGTTTAAACACAGCCCAGTCAGCCGCTATGGAATTTTGTATTCTGCAATGCTTTCTCTTGTTCTAGTTTTGGCTGTGTCCAGTGTTTTGCAGCTCAAACAAACTGCCCTGTTTGCTATTGATGTCAGCGCTGCACCATCCTCGGCTGTGACAGAAAATAGTGGCTTCATCCTAGAAACCCTGCCTTTTCTTTCAGACATAAATGAACTTTTCTCCTATGGGCCAGAGCCCAGTGCGCCAGATAACACTGTGGAATCGATGTCTTTATCTGTAAGCACACCCGGACTTTCTGCATGGCCTGTGTCTGCCATTTTCTTCACCCTGTGGCTGGCAGGTGCCAGCGCTGCTTTGTTCGGCATGCTGCGCTCTCAGATTAAATTAAACCGTCTCGTTAAACAGGCGAGGGCGCCCACAAAGCCGCAACGAAAACACATCCACAGTGCGCTTCAAAGCATTAATAGCACAGAGTTAGCAATAGAGTTCAAACTGTCGGCGGCGATAGCAAGCCCACTTCTTGTTGGCATTAAAAGGCCTAAGATTTTACTGCCCAATGGTTTCGCAGAAGATCTCAGCGCCGTCCAGCTGAAGGCCGTTTTGCTGCATGAGCTTGGCCATCTCAAGCGCCGCGATGTGGCAGCTAACTACATGCAAAAAATGGTCCGTGGCCTACTTTGGTTTCATCCGCTGGTCATTGTATTGGATAGGCGCATCGACCGAGCGCGGGAAGAAATTTGCGATAACTATGCGCTGGCTGAAAGCGATGCCGTCAGCTACGGCGAGGTGCTGTTAAATGTTGGTTCCTTGCGTTATTCAGGCCAGCCGCTTCCTAGTCTCGCACTAGGCATGCACGGTAACAATTGGAAGTTAGAAGATAGAGTGAAAGGTTTATTAGACAACAACCGGGAGACCGATATGAATTTGTCCAAAATTAGAACGGTGTGTTTCAGCGCCAGTATTTTTTCCGCCGCCGTATTCATTTCTGCATGCCAAGTTGGCGGCCCTAGAGCGGAAACTTCAGCTCCAGAAAGTGTCGCCGCTGTGCCAGCTCTGCCCACTGTGCCTGCTACCCCGCCCCGCGAGCCACGTGCACCGGCTGACGCTCGGTACATCGCCGTGCAGTCTTCAGATCAGGAGGATCCCGCTGATCCATCGCCGCCAAGCAATGCCCTGATACTGAGTGATGAAATGGTGCGCTTGCTCAATGAAATTCAGTCGCTTATGTTGAATGAGAGCGAGGACCCAGCAGAGAATGCTGAAAAGTTGGCTCAGGCAAAACTGCTGCTGGATGAGTTAACGATAACTAGATTTGATTCGCTTAATGATTTTGAAAAAGCCAGCGCGCTTAATTTCCTAACCAACTACTACTTGACCGAAGAAGATTATCCGAATGCCGCGGCCACTTTCGAGCGCATTCTGGAGATTGATGAGCTAAGGCCTGACATTCGACTGCGAGCGTTAAGGTCTCTTGGGCAGCTTACCGCCGCACTGGAACAGTGGCAGAACTCAATTGATTTCTATACGACGTGGCGAGAACTTGCGGCGGCTGAGGATCAATTAGTTTTCAGAGGGCTATCCTATGCCCACTATCAGCTGGAACAGTTTACGCCGGCAATTGCTCATTGGGAGAGCTACATGGCTCTGATGAAGGCACAGGACATGCCGCTGTCGCGAGACGATTTTGCCTATTTAAAAGGCATGTACTTTACGGTCGAAGATCTAGACAAAGCATTAGAGATCACCAAAGAAATGATTTTAAATTTCAACGATTCACGGGACTGGAACAACTTAAAGTCTATCTTCGCGATGATGGACGCGAATGAGGATGCTGACCAGGCGGTTAATGAGCTGCGTGACATCGTTGGCGAAGATGTGGCTCAGTTAGACACCGCAGGTGACACATGGATTTCGGGCAGTTACGACGACTATTTGCCGCTGGTAACTGTCTCCCCTGACTATCCAACCCAAGCCGCCAATGACGGCATTGAAGGCTGGGTGATAGTAGAGTTTACGGTGCTTGAAGACGGCTCGATAGATGAGCAGACCATCTCGGTAAAAGACGCCGACCCGGTTCAGATATTCGACCTTAGCTCCATGCGGGCAGTGGCGAAGTTTGAGTTTCCGCCCAGGCTTGTCAATGGCAAGGGGTTTAAAGTTGAAGGGGTGCAGTACCTCTTCAGATATGCACTCGAGCAGGACATTTAAAATGGCAGTTAACAGCCCGGCGCCGCTGTCCAGAGCCCAGCGGGAAGTCATGGAGATCATTTGGGACAAAGGTGAGATCGGTGTATTGGAAGTGACTGAGATTCTCAACCAAGATCGCGCGGTGGCCCGCAACACGGTGCGCACCCTAATGGACAGAATGCGCGAGAAGGGCTGGCTCACACACCGCGCGGTAGGCAGGGCGTATCTCTATTCGGCCGTGGTGCCGCGGGAGGAAAGCCTGGGCCAGCGGGTTATGGAGATGGTGGACAAAGCCTGTGGCGGCGATCCGGAAAAACTCATGATGGCGTTGTTAAACTACCGCGGTTTGTCTGACGATGAAGCGGCTCGCATTCGGCAAATGCTTGACGAGGCAAAAGCAAAGCAGGACTAGCGTTCTCTAGAGAACTAGAATCGCAATGATAAACAGCTGAGGCCGCCGTCAAGTTTTTGAAATTCAGACACGTTCAGCTCAATGGTTTTAAGCCCTTTGGCCTCGATTGCTGCTTTGGTTTTTGGAAAACCAGCCGGCACTAGCACCGTGCCATTAATCCAAACGGAGTTGGCAGCATAGGCTTCATCATCTGCCACGAGGATTTGATCAAACTGTTTAAATTGGGGCTCGTTTAGGAAACCACTGGCGATAAGTAAGATATTATTTTCAAGATAGCTCAGCCCTGTTTTCAAGTGCAGAATACCCGCCAACTCTACGGTAGAGCCAGTGAGATCGTAAGCTGCAAGAATCTCAATTAGCTGGTTCGCGCCGGCGGCATTGGTGCGCTGGGACAAGCCAATATAGTAGTGATTGCCAACCATCATGATGTCACCTGCATCCAAGGTGCCAGGCGTCTTGATTTCTTCGATCTCGGAAAAAAATTCCAGCAGCGCGTCGCTCATAGATTCGGTTTCGCCACGCCGAGATAGAGCCCCAGGGTTGGTGATGATGGCGCATTCGGGCGTGATCAAGGCGGTGTCTTCAACGAAGACACTGTCGGGATAATCGTCGTCGGAGTCCAGGATCATCACGTTAACCCCGCAGGTTTCCAAAGCCTCAATGTATCTTTTATGCTGACGTTGTGCCGCCTCAAAATTCGGCTGCCCCAGACTAGCTGTGGTAATACCACAGACCATGTTGGGACAAGGGCTGCGAACAATAGCATTAGAGAACATTTTGTTTACCTGAGTTATAGTCATTTAGCGTGACTTTGACCGCTGGAGAAACCCAGCGAGGGCGCGATTATACGTGGTTTGAATCCAAGGAAGCTATATTGGCTTACAACTCTCTGTTGCGGGTGCTCAAGTTTCTACTGCCGTCTCTGGTGGGCATTGGCTTGTTTCTGGTTCCTATCAGTGTGGACGGTAAACAAACAATCGTCATTGGGTTGTTGTCAGACCTGTTGCGGCAATCCCTCGAGCCGATCTTGCCAATGCTGCTGGCTTTGCTTTTTGCGTTCTCGGCCATCGCCTCCAGCTATGCTTCAATCTTCAAACCTCATTGGCTGTTGCAACATTCTTTCGCCAAACACCTCTTCTCCACCAGTGCTGTTTGGCTGAGCCTGCGCATCATCGGTGGTGTCATGTGTCCTCTTACCGTATTGGCAGTAGGTCCAGATTGGATCATTGGTGAGAATACGGGGGCAGTGGCCTACATAGAAATGGCGAGCATTATTTTCTGCATAATGATCGTCGCCAACTACCTACTGCCGTTTCTCACCGACTATGGTTTTCTCGAGCTAGTGGGCGCTTTGTTGACAGCCCCCTTCAAGCTGCTGTTTCGCTTGCCCGGCAGAGCAGGCTTAGATGCGCTGACCTCATGGGTAGGGGATTCCAGCGTCGGCACTATTCTAACGATTCGGCAATATGAGGCGGGGCATTATTCAGCCCGAGAAGCGGCCGTAGTGGTGACTAACTTTTCCGCCGTGTCATTGCCATTCTCAGTGGTGATCGCGCAGATGGCCCGGCTCGACTATATTTTCTTTCCTTTTTATTTGTCGGTGATTTTTTGCAGTATTGTTGCGGCGTTCATTACCCCCCGATTGCCACCCCTAAATAGAGTATCGGAGGGTTTCTTTAATCAGGCCGAAAGACAGCAGGATATTGAGGACGAAAGCGTGCCCCTGCTGCAGCGGGCGTGGAGCAGGGCAGTGAGCCGTGCCCAGCAGGGGCCGAGTCTGAAAGCTATCATCAAAGGTGGCACTCGTAACATCTTGGATATTTTTATCTCGGTGTTGCCGGCGGCCATGACGATCGAGTTCATTGCTTTAGTGATTTACACCTACTCGGATTTTTTCTACTGGGCTAGTCTGCCTATGTTACCGCTGGTGTGGCTGCTGCAAATACCAGATCCAAGCGCGGTGGTTTCGGGCAGCTTAGTAGGCTTTTTTGATCAGTTTATTCCGGCGATAATGTCGGGCTCTATGGAAGACCCGGTGTCTCGTTTTGTGGTGGCGGGGTTATCAATCACGCAGCTAATTTTTATCGCCGAAAACGGCACTTTGATTCTGCGCTCATCAATCCCTCTGCATATTGGCCAGCTGTTCGTGATCTTTCTGCTGCGCACAGTGATTACCCTGCCGCTACTGGTGGTAGCGGCTCATCTTTTTGTGTAACCCCGGCTGTGCAGCCAAAATCATTTAAGTCAGCCGCCTCAGATTAACCTTAGTTCTGAAATTGAATGGGGTGAGTGGAGATTCTTACTCTGGACTCCATGTAGGTAATGGTCTCGCCGTCGATGGTTTTAAACCAGTGGGGCGTGCCGGGCTGAAGAACTAATACATCGCCGGCTTTCACCTGTCTTTCTAGGCCACCGCTTATGCCATTTAAGGTTCGGACAATGTCTTCACTCATAGTCTCAGCTAGGGGCAAATTCAATTTTCCGCCGGTCACAAAAGTGCCGCTGCCAGCAAGTACCCGGTAGATTTCCATGCTGTAGGGATGGATGATGGCATACTGATCGACACCGCTGCTGCGTCTGCGGATAGAAATACCCGGAGCAACGGTAACCGACCAACCGCCAGCCGAAGCCGACGTCGCCGCCGCGCGGTCGAGAGAACTGAGAATCTCGGCTTCTGTCATATACAGTGCAGGGGGTGCGCCGGTTTCCTGAGCCTGGACCACAGGAATAAAGCCAAGGGTTGTAGCCAATATAATAAGCAGACTTTTCATCATTATTTTCCCGCCGTTATTGATTTGCCAATAAATACCTCGCCACTATAGCTTGGTATCAAATACAGCACTACAGCTGATAGGAAAAACGCGTTAAAACATGGCACACTGACAATCATAACAATAAGAGGGTGCAACCGTGTTTGACGCAACCGTTAGCCTGCCAACTTGGGTTTTTCTGCTGCTGCTAGTTTGTGCAGGCTACGCAGTTGTTATCAGTGTGTTGTTCCCAAGTGTGAGGTGGTTTTTCCGGCGTCGGCTAAACCGAGCGGTTGATAAACTCAACTCAAGCCTGCAAATCTCCATCCGGCCTCTGCAAAGCACCAAACGCCAGGTACTGATCGATCAGCTGCTGTTCGATCAAGATATCCTCGCTACTATTGAAGCGCAGTCTGCCGCACAAAATATTCCTCGTGAAGTCTTGCGGCAGCGGGTTCGCAGCTACGCGCGGGAGATAGTGCCGTCATTCAACGCCTATGTGTACTACCAAGTGGTGTACTGGTTAGCTAAAAAGGCCTCTCGGTTTATCTATAGAGTGCGGGTGGCAGCAGCGA
>CAYGSO010000024.1:47692-59709 GCA_964352445.1 uncultured Pseudohongiella sp.
TGGTTAGCTAAAAAGGCCTCTCGGTTTATCTATAGAGTGCGGGTGGCAGCAGCGAGCCCGGCTCAGCTGCAAAAGGTAGACCCTAACGCCACTGTGGTGTTCGTCAT
This sequence comes from uncultured Pseudohongiella sp., assembly GCA_964352445.1. Classification (GTDB taxonomy): domain Bacteria; phylum Pseudomonadota; class Gammaproteobacteria; order Pseudomonadales; family Pseudohongiellaceae; genus UBA9145. The sequence continues at coordinate 47,800 of CAYGSO010000024.1, forward strand.
GAACCATCGCAGTAATATGGACTATGTGCTGATTAGCTATCTGGCCGCCGAGCGAGTCACCCTCTCTTATGCGGTGGGTGAGTGGGCTAGGGTGTTTCCGCTTGAAACCTTGATTCGAGCCATGGGCGCTTTTTTCGTACGCCGCGGTTCGCAAAACCCTCTGTACCGCAAGGTGCTAGAGCGCTATGTCTACATGGCGACGCAAAATGGAGTTTGTCAGGCGGTATTTTTAGAGGGCGGTTTGAGCCGAGACGGATTGCTCGCCGAGCCTAAAGTTGGCTTTCTTGACTATATGCTAAGGCACTATGACCCGATCTCCGATAGAGATGTGGTGTTTGTGCCCATTGGTATTAACTATGACCGCGTTTTAGAAGACGAGAACCTGCTGAACTGGGATAAAGCAGAAAGCCGGGCCAGCAATTGGCAGCAGCTCAGGAAGCTGCTGAGTTTTATCCGGCTGAACTTGTTCGCTGGGTCCAGAGCGCGCTGGGGCCGTTATGGTTATGCCAGTGTGAATTTCGGGGTGCCGGTTTCCATGGGGAAATATTGCCTCGACCACGGGGTGGATTTCAAACATGCCGACAAGGAGCTGCGCATCGAGCGGGTCAAAACCTTGGCAGCCAGTTTGATGGAAGCACTGCGCTTCGTAATGCCCATTATCCCCATTCCAATTCTTTGTGTAGTCCTACTTAAAGCCAAGGACCAAACCCTTACCTCGATCGAGATTATTAGCCGCTGCGATGAACTCATCGATGAGATGATTGCCCGCGGCGCGCCAATGAAGCCCGATGAAAAACCCCGCCATAGAACGCTGTCTAATTCGTTAGAGTTACTGCGCAGTAGAGAAATGGTGATTGAGGCTGATGACCGCTACCACATCAACCCAGCCAAGGTAGGGCTAGTTAACTATTACGCAAACTCTATTGAGCATTGGTGGCGCGACGCTTCAGTGTGATAGCTACGGTAATTGCCACGGCGACAAAAAGCACGATAAACCCGGTGATGACCAAGGGCGACGGTTCACTTTGCAGCAGTAGTGCGATTGAGACATCGCCAAAAAGTGTCATGGTAATACAGGCGGGTAGAGTAAACACGATGCTGGCCCAAAGGTAGTCGAAGAACCGTACGTGGGTGATGCCCAGTAAATAGTTTACGGCAAATGAAGGAAAGACAGGGGTTAGGCGTACTACTGCCACGGCTTTCCACCCGGCTTTGCTAAACCGATGGTTAAACGTTTGCAGCATGTTGTGGGCTTTGAGTCTGACAAATTCATAGAAGCCATAGCGAGATATCAGAAACGCGAGGGATGCGCCTACTCCAAAGCCGATTAGGTTGAAAGTAAACGCCAACCAAAATCCAAACAGTGAGCCGCTAGTGACAAACAGCACGGTGTTAGGAATTAAGATCAAGGTGCCGATGCTTACCCACGCCACAATAATTAGCGCTGACTGATAAGGCGGCAATGAGCGAATATTATTCTCAACGAAAAGCAGTAGGGCATCTTGCTCGGCATAAGCCAGGCTTGCCAGCGCGATAATCAGAAGTGCCAGTAATATTCCTATGCCAACGCGCACGCTATGGTTTCCTAATTCTGCGGTTTCCAAAATCTATGGCTTTGCCGCCTTGGGCGGCCAGACGATTGTCATACTCAAGGCAAGCAGCCTATGCCCAATTGGGTTTAGCCGCGCCAAGAACTTCATGCAGTATAACGCGGTTGCAGCCATTAAACGTTGCAAACCTTGTTAATTCGCTTTGGAAACTGCTGAAGAAGCTGTCTAATCTTGTCAGCGGCTTTTCCATATGTAGCTGATACACATGGAAAACACCGTTGGCCCGATCGGCCTTAGCGTCGATCCGTGCCACCAAATTGCTACCGTAAAGAATTGGTAGGCAAAAATAGCCAAACTGGCGCTTTGCTTTCGGCACATAGCATTCGATCTGATAGTCGTAATCAAAAATCTCCTGCATTCGCTTGCGCTGAATAACAGCATTATCAAATGGAGACAAGATTCTTACTAAGCCGTTGGGAAGTGGCTTTGCGCCATTTTCCATCGCTCCCTTGCTGCACAGATAGCTGACATTATCGATGGTGACACTAGACAGAAGCCCCTCTTCTAGCAGTTGATTGGCTGCCTTTTGTATTAATGGCGTCAAACCCTTGCGCAGATAGCTGACTTGTTTAATCTGGCCTAGGCCATTGGCTTGGATAAATTGCAGAACAAGGTGTTCGGCTAACTCTTCTGGGGTTGGGTGGCTAGTGTCGATGTCACTCAGCAGAACCCTTTCGGTTAGGTCGTACACCTTGTGAAAATTCACCCGCTGGGCGACCATCAATTTGCCTTCCATAAACAGCTGCTCTAAGGCAATTTTGGATGGCGAACGGGCCCACATTTTTGTGCTGGTTTTTTTGTCGGTGAAGTCTTTCGCCGCTAAAGGGCCCTCGTGGCGAATTCGCTCCAACACCCTCTTGGTGATTTTAGAGTCTTTTGGATACCAGTGCCCTTCGCCCTGAGCTAAACGCTGCATCAAAGGTAATGAAAACCGGTAATGCTGCATCGGCAAATAGGCGAGTGCGTGTGCCCAATGTTCAAACACTTTACCCTCTTGCTGCAGCTGATCTAAGTGCCAACTGGCAAAGCCGTTGACCCGATTCCAAAGGCAATGCGCGTGCGCGCGCTCTACAACAGACAGGGTATCAATCTGCACATAGCCAAGATGTTCAACTGCAGCTAAAGTCCCATTGATCCCTTTGTCAAACCGGCGACGACTGTCCAGGCAATGGGAGCGAATGATAATTCTGCGGGCTTGGGCTTTGGATAGAGAGTCAGGCATGACGCGATCATGATGAATAATGAACTTGGATTCAAGCTTTGCAACTATTTGCTCAATTGCTAATGAAATCAGAACCTTTTGCTTACGTTCTCTATATAAGGTTGAAGTAGCGCGAGCTAAGCTAATAGTACGGTCACTTCAAAATTCGTGAAACTAACCTTTTACTGACGGCAGCGTTTAGATTTTACCTTCGATCATTTGTTGCAAAATAGCCTCCAATCGGCAACAAAATTGCAATAAAAATAGCAAAAATAATTAGAAAATTAATGCCATGTGTCACAAATTTGAAAACGAAAATAACTAGTATCCGTGCAGAAATTTTTCTTTTGCCTGAGGTTGCTATGAATAAATATATAGAACGGTCGTTTACAATTTCTAGGTCGGCTTTAGTTCTCAATCGGCCTAGTCACAAGCGCAGCAGCCTAAGTCTGTCGATACATGCAGCGCTTGTTGGTTTGCTAACAGGGTTTGTTTCTATCGCTGCGGCTCAGGAAGACAGCGCGGCCAGTGTAATTCAAGAAGTTGTGGTCACCGGCTCTAATATTCGCCGTGCCGATAACAGCACAATTCCAGTTTCGGTGATCGGTGAGGAAGCCATGGAAGTTAGAGATGCCGTCCTTCCGGCGGATCTACTTACTTCATTGCCTTCAGTGGTTAACCTGCCTGAAAACGAGACTCGACTTGGCTCCTCAGGTGCCCGGGGCGACAACGCCAATATTAATCTACGAAATATGGGCGCTACCGCAACCCTTATACTGGTAAATGGCCGGCGTATGGCAATTAACCCGATGACAGCCGGTTTGTCGCAAGCAGTAAACGTGAATCAGCTGCCAACTCAGGGCATAGAGCGAATTGAAGTGCTGCGCGATGGAGCCTCATCGATATACGGCTCCGATGCAGTCGGCGGTGTAATCAATTACATCATGAAGCCTGAATTTGATGGGATGGAGTTTTCTGTGCGCCAGGGTGGCACTCAACATGGTGGCGGCGAAAATACTCAGTTGGTGCTTACTTTTGGCTCCACCGACCTCGCCAATGGTAGAGGTCGTTTTATAGGCACTGTTGAGGGTTTATTCCGCGATAGCATTGAGCTCATAGAACGAGACTTTAGTCGCAGCGCGTTGAATGTCGATCGGGCTCCCCCACCGTTCAACAATTTCGGCGGCCCATTCGACGGCCGATCCTCTCGCGGTATCTGGCCAACTTTTCGAGTGGGATCGTCTACTCAAAACAACTACTTTCGGCCCGTGGACGGTGTACCAACGTTGACCACGGCAGCACCTAGCAGGGCAAACAACCCAGAGTTCTTCTTAGATCTTAATCAGTTTGGTTTAGCCTCGCCGGAAGTACGCCGCGGAAATCTTTTCCTAGCCGGCGAGTTTGATATTAGTGACAACCTAACCGCATTCGCTGAGTTTGGTTATTACCGAGCGCTGTCTACCATGCGCCGGCAGCCGCTAGCGCTCAATGGGCCGACGTCAGATCAGGTGAAGGTAATGCCTATTGACAGCCCCTACAATCCTTTTGGCTCTCGTTTCTTCGATATCGCTGGGGCGCCGAATGCCGATGGCAGTGCGCGCTTGCTTGGCACGCCAACAACTATAAGTCTGACGCAAATGACAATTGCCGACCTGCCGTCGGAAGAGATAGAAACAGAATCGGATGTCCTGCGCTTTGCCGCCGGATTAAAAGGCTCCATCGGCGAGACATGGACGTGGGAAGGGTCGCTGTTTTATAACGAGGTAAATGGCAAAGACGAGGCATTCCCAGATGTGCGTGAAAGCCTGTTACAGGCAGCGTTTAGTCGCAACGACGCCAATGCCTATAATCCCTTTGGGCATACTTTTAAGGTAGAAAACGGGGCAGTAGTTGTTGACGCACCTTACACAAACCCAACCTCGGTGGTGGATTCTTTTTCGGCTGTTTTTGCGCGAACCGCATCTAGCTACATTGCCAGTGCCGATGCAAGAGCCACCGGCAGCTTGTTTAGCTGGTGGGGCGGAGAAGCATTAGCTGCATTCGGCGTTGAACATCGCCGTGAAGACTTAGAAGATATCCGCCCTCCGTTCAGCGGGGAAAATCCTGCGAGCTCAGGCTTAGATCCATTGAACAACGATTTCTTGCTGCACCCGCCACGGCCTGACGTATTGGGGAATAGAGATGTTACTAGTTTTTATGCTGAGCTAATGGTGCCATTGGTGAGCGAAGACAATAACATCCCAGGGGTTAATCGATTGGAGTTAAGTCTGTCAGCCCGCAACGAGCAGTACAGCGATTTCGGCGACACCACTAAACCGAAGATTGGATTGAATTGGAAGCCGGCCGAATGGTTAATGCTGCGTGCGTCTTACAATGAGGGATTCATGGCGCCAAGCCTAGCCGCGCTTAATACAAGCCCGCGTTGGACAATTACCGCAGGGGCTGGCGATATCGATACCTACCGCAATCCTTTTTTAAATGAAGGGCCGTTTGTAATGCGAACATTCTTTGGAGGCAACCCAGATCTTCAGGCTCAAGAGTCCGAGGGAGAGACCGCAGGTTTCGTCATTGAAGTGCCGTTTGTGGAAGGCCTGACTATTAGTGCCGATTGGTGGAATATAAGCCGAACCAATCTGCTTGGGCAGCGCAGTTTGCCACAAATAAATGAAAGCGATACTGCGCTGTTAAGGGAGTTTACCCAACAGCAGTTGGCCGCAGGCGTTGCTATTGATCAGATCGACCTCGGTAGCGGCACTGCCAGTTATCGTGGCGACCCAGACGTTGAGCGCTTCCCCCTAACAGCAGAAGACATAGCGGCCTTTGCCGCATATAACGCGGCTAACCCAATGACTCCTGCCGCTGCCGCCGGGCGAATACTATCCCGCAACCGCCCGTTTCTGAACCTTGCAACCAGCGAGCACGAGGGAATAGATTTCGGATTTAGGTATGAGTTGAGAGGGCTGGCGATAGGCGACTTGGTGTTCAGTTCGGATTGGGCTTATTTGTCTAAGTCACAGTCTACCTTAGAAGCCGCCAATGTTGCCCCGGTCGTGAATAACGAGCTTTACGCCAACGGTGCAGCTAAATGGCGCGGCACCAGCAATATTTTCTGGCGCAGTGGAGGCTGGAATGCCGGCTTGGGTGCGTTCTATACCGGCGAAACTCACGACGCCGGCGCATCAACTAGCCAGGCAGTGTTTGAAAGCCTAGGTCGGCCATCTTACATTGAACCTTTCTTTACTCAGGGCAGAACCATCTACCGCCGAGTTATTGATCCGGTAATATCCTACAACTTATCAGTTGGCTATCAGTTTGACGATGCGCAAAGCCCATTACTGCGGGATACACGCATCAGGCTGTCGATCATTAACCTGACTGATGAAGCGCCGCCTTTGGACTCAGGTTCTTTTGGCTTCGAGCCAGCGGTTAGTCAAAACCTGCTTTCGGGCCGCAGCTGGGGTTTGGAACTCACTCGCAAGCTTTGATGGCATAGCAAGGTCTGGGTGTCGATGCGCCTTAATCAAGCAGCATCGATACCCAGAGCGTGTTCTCAGATATAGCCGCTTTCATACCGCCGCACCACACGCGAAATTAGCCGCTAACTACAGCGGCTAGCTGTGGCCACGATTGAAAGTATCGCACCTGCTGAGCCGCGAGCTAGTCATTAAAATACCACTAATCGCTGAAGCCTATGAACGACCGGCTGGGCAGTTTAATGCTAGGATCGCTTTGATTGATGCATCGTTAGCTGGCAAGCGCAGCTTTGAAGCGCTCTGAGTAGTCTGACCCATGTTTTAGGAAGGATTCCGGGGGCGGCTTTTAATCTCTAGCATGCTGGCTATATTTTTCGCTACGCGGAGGGTGTCGGAGTCATTACTCCGACACCTACCTCCTCGACGTCTCCCTCCATCAAAACACGAGGATATACAGCACACAGACAATGACGCTTATATAGTACGCCGGGGTGCCGGTGATCTCAGAAATTCCCTCAGCCGTGTCCACCACCTCACCAAACTCTTTGTAGGAAGTGACCATTAATAGTTTTGGGTTTTTCCAAGCAAACTTAAATACGAAGAATGAAGAAATAGAAATAAGCGCAGTCATCATATCCTGGTCGATGAACGTATCGATTGAGCCGAAAATTACGCATAGGCTCATCATAGTCAATATTGATCGCTTTGCCCAAGTCTCATTCATTGCTTAAGCCTCTTAGTTTTACTTAAGAACCATGAGCCCAATCATTGAGCCTAGTCCCAATACCGTACCCAATACCAAACGACGCACCTACCATTGCGCCGGCCAAGCCACCTCTTGTAGCGCCCATGACAGTGCTATCAACAACATAGCCCACAATCGTGCCAACGGCGCCAAAATCTGCTGCATAGTCTGCAATCATGCCGCGGCCGGATACTTGTGTAATTTCTTCACTGGTTAATTCTCTCATTAAACACTCCTTTGTTATTGCAAAATTGAGAAGAAATTTCATTCTAGGCGAAGACTATAGGTTTGCTAAGTTTTAGGGAAAATTATTTCGATAAACGTCAGCACACCCATTTTGTTGGCTTGTAGGGTGTTGAAGTATGTAGGGTGTTGAAGTATGGGTTTAGTGTGGCGTTGTGTTATGAAATATGGGAGGTAGAATGACAGACTAATTACTGTGAAAATCTCCCCTGCCCATCATAACCGCCTCTCCCTATTTTTCCAGTTGCCGAATCGCACTGATCGCATAGTTAGCGACATCGCTGGCGCAGGTGTCTGCCGCTGTGTCCTTGCAAAGTGCCGGATTTTGGAATGGCATGCGCTCATCGACAAATTCTCGCAGCTCAGCGAAATCTATTGGGTTAGCGCGGAAAATAATGGCCGCAGCAATGCCGCCAGCAGAGTCGCTGCCGTGGCAGTTTTCGCACTGCTGCGCGTACAAGATCTTGCCACGCATGATGCTACTCTCCATCGCCGCACTGTGCGGAAAAGCCCCGCCCTCATCAGGCAATAATGCGCGCACGCTCAACACTGTGGGGTTTCCCAGCACCACCGGATTGTCTCCAATAATCCAGAGCTTGAGTTCGAACAGCTGTTTGCCTATGACAAGAGCTGGAATATAAACAGCAGCATTGTTTTCCAATGAGGCGGGAGTGGCGCCAGAGCTGATACCTGTGCCATAGAAGTAAAAGTTATCGAGTAAGGTGAATGTCGATGCCGCTAGGTCTACAGTAAATGTGACGTTGGCAATTAAAGCATCGCTCACTTTCAATACCGGCAGCTTGAGCTCGCCAAGCTGTTCGTCATAAGCCGCCCAGCTATTGTCGAACACTGTTGCCGACTGCCCGGAAAAATTAGTTGCTCTAGCGAGAGTTGGTTCACCGCTTCGGCTGAGTGCTTGGCTTCCGTTTAACGGTAATTTTTGCTTTATAAATTCGAATGAATCAACCCCATTCGCGAACTCCAGTCTACCCCCAGCCACAGAAATAAATCGATCGGGAATGATGTAGTCTGGCTGCAGCCCAGTTAGTTTGTAAAAACCAGAGGTGGCCAGTAGCAGGCTCATCCCGGCTGTCTCCCCTATCAAGTTCTCGTTAAAAATAAAGTTGTCGACACTGCCTGAGCTGTAACTCTTGAGAGTTTGATTCTTTAGTCGGCCTTGGTCAGCACCAAGGCTGGTCATTTCAATGTATTGCACAGCACCGTCGGTGTTCGAATAAATCGCGCTCAATTGCCAGTGAGCATCTGCCGAGCTCTGGGCTGGGCTGGCGAAAGGACCGCCGAAAAGAAAAAGCACCGAGGCGAATAGTTTTAGTAAAACGGTTTTCATAGGTCGGAACCCTTTGCCGGCGGTCTAAAAATTTCAGGCGAGCGCTTTTTAAAGCCTTATTGTGCAACATGAAATGCTTTGAAATATGACTGTCATAAAGAATTCACAGAACTGCAAACTATGAGCAATCTAAGTGTCATTTTTAAGTCATATCTTAAGTCTCTCAAACGCAATCCAGAACGCTACTTCACTATTTTTGGAAGAGGGTACTACATCTTATGGACCAACATGAACAACATGACTATATGGAAGATATTCCCAGCAATGAATCAGGCAATCGCCCATTCGAGGACGTGCTGCGGGTAAATATGGGAAGACGAAATCTGCTGAAATCCGGTGCAGCCCTCGCTGGCGGCGCGGCAATGGGCTTTTCTGGTGTGACTCAAGCGCAATCGCTTACTCGAGCATTGCTGCGCTTTAACGAGCCGCTTATTGGTTTTACGTCGGTCACTTTAGCTCAAGGTGCTGGCCCAGAACCTGCTGTTGCTCCTGAATATGATTACACAATCATTCTGCCTTGGGGCGACCCAATTAAGCCTAGCGGTCCGGCTTTTAGTTTGCCAATGACCTCAAGTAACCAAGAGCAACAAATCGGCATTGGTCATGACGGCATGTGGTACTTTCCAATCCTTGATCCCAATGCGCCACGCTTCGGTTGGGACGCGCTCAACGATACCAACCCGTGGATCTCAGGCTACCTGTCGGAATCTGGTATTCCAGGCAATGGCGATCTTAACGGAGTAATGTGCTTCAACTGTGAGTTTGGCACTAACTTCCATGTGCTTCGTAAAAATGACCCAGAGTCTTTAGAAGACGTGCGGGTGTCACAACATGCCCACGGTGTGACTATCGTGCAGCTGCAGAGCGTGAACGGAGAATGGAAAACTGTAGAATCTGACCTGGCACGGCGCATCCATGTAAACACGCCGGTGGATTTCAGTGGCCCGGCTGCTAACCATTCCATGCTGCAAAACAATGCCATGAACGAGCCAATGGGCACCGTCAACAACTGCGCTAACGGTTACACCCCTTGGGGCACCTACCTTACCTGTGAAGAAAACTTTAACGGTTATTTTGGAACGGAAGATGCCAATTGGACTCCAAGCACGAACCAAAGCCGACTGGGTATATCCAGCGGTGGCTTCGGCTATGGCTGGCACAAGTTCGACCCACGCTTCGATCTTGCAAATCCGGATTATGCTGGTGAACACAACCGGTTTGGCTGGGTGGTAGAAATCGATCCGCTAACGCCAAACGCGAAGCCAATCAAACGAACCGCCTTGGGTCGCAAGAAGAACGAGTGCGCCACAGTGACTGTAAGTGCCGATGGCCGCGCTGTTGTCTACATGGGCGATGACGAGCGCTTCGACTATGTGTACAAGTTTGTCTCGGCTGAGCCGTGGCGTGAAATGCGTCAAAACGGCGAAAGCCCGCTGGACCGCGGCACCCTGTATGTTGGCAGATTTAATGATAATGGCTCTGGTGATTGGCTAGAGTTATCGCTAGAAAACCCAACCTTGGCTGCTGCGTTTTCCGATATGGGTACGATGATGGTTATGGCTCGCGCCGCCGCAGACCTTGTTGGTGCGACACCTATGGACCGTCCAGAGTGGGTGACTGTAGCGCCAGATGGCCGCGTTTACGTGGCTTGTACCAATAACTCGCGCCGTACAGAAACCAATCAGATTGGGGTGCAGGGCGGCAGAGAAGTGGATACCGGCCCAAATGCGGCTAACCCACAGGCTAATAACGCTGATGGCCACATCATCCGCTGGACCGAATCTCGCAGCCACAGTGGCAACAAGTTCGAATGGGAGATAGTGATATTTTCCAAGGACACTCACGGCACTGAAGCTAGCTTCGCAGATCCAGACGGTATTTGGGCCGACCCTGATGGCCGTATCTTTGTCGAAACTGACGGCGGCCAAAAAGACGGTCTGCAGAATCAGATATTGGTGGGCGATCCGGGCACAGGAGAGATCAAGCGTTTGTTCACAGGGGTTCCGGGTTGCGAAATCACAGGCATTGCTGTGACTCCTAACCGCAAGACCATGTTTATTAACGTGCAGCACCCAGGCAACGGCGATCCGGAATCTAGCTCGTTTCCAGCAGCCACTGGCAGTGGTGCGGTTCCTCGCGATGCCATGGTGGTTCTTACCAGAAAGAACGGCGGCATAGTCGGCTCTTAATTTCGATTAAGGCTCAACCCGCGCAAGCATTAAGACGGCCTCGGTATTCAATACCGAGGCCGTTTTTTTTGTGCGCAGTGTTCTCAATAAATGGGATTGCAGGCAGGCCTTAGTTGAGCAGCCAAAAGCCAGCCAGGCATCAAGCAAGACGCTTGTTGGCCAACAATTAATCGTCGGGTATCAGCTGAAAGCCAGCGGAAGTCTCTATCAGTTCCATGCCATCAGGCACTTCGGCCCGCGTTCCGGTAGCGGCGGCTTGGGTTTGAATTCTATCGATAAAGCTACCAGCTTCAGATGAGATAGCGCTCAAATCAGTTACAGCAGGAATCACAGTCTGCCCGACATCGGCCGCGGCGACTCCATCGAACACTCGCACTTTAAGTTCCAGCACTGTCACATTTTCAGTATCACAAACCACGCCTTGCTCCGAAGAGGCAGCGCAGGCGGCATTGCTTGGGTGACGAATCGAGACTCGCTTAGGCTCAATTTTGGTCACGGTATAGCCGTTAAAGCCAGCGAGTGGAATTGCCCCTGCGTTGTCACTGCTGATGCTAAGCTGCTGGCCAGAACTCAACCGCAAGGTCGCGCTGTAGTAATCGCCAATATGGGAGGTGCCTATCAGTACAAATTCTGGTTCTTCTCCAATGATCTCATTGGGCTGGGCAGCCGATTGTGCGCTGACACCCGGCGCCGCGAGCGGCAGAGCGAGAACGCCGATGCATAGAAACTGAATGCAAGAATTGTGAGTTCTGGGACTAAATTTTCTCAACATGAAATTCCAAAACAGGTTTAAGGCGGCAAACACTAGGCGTATTTTTCCGTAAATTTTAACTGAGAGATATTACAGCTTAGTGAAGCTGCGGCGCTTCGCTTCAGGTGATGGGGCGTCAGAGTAATTACTCTGGCCATTTTACGCAGCGTGCGCAGTATAGAAGAGGGCGGAGCAAAAAGTTTTTCGGGGCACTAGTTTTGATTCTTGCGGAATCGCGGCAATCCGTGATTGCCCAATGGGTTAGGGCTCGAAGGCTGGAGTTTACAAATCCCTTCGGCCGGCTCAGCAAGAGATACTATTGCGCTGTGAAGTACAGTACCCGTTCTAGT
>CAYGSO010000025.1:0-47290 GCA_964352445.1 uncultured Pseudohongiella sp.
TACAGCAAGCAGTCGCTTTTAGCGATCTGTGGGTTAGTAGTCACCATGAAGAATTTTAGGGTCTTGGCTGGGAACAGCTCGCCGTTGCTGGCACGAAAAAACTCGGTTAGGCGCTCAACCCCATCGCTATCTTTAGCACTTAACAACTCGTCAATTTCGCCGCAGAGATAGCCAAGCTGATAGCTAGGGTCGACAAAGCCGAAATTCCGGTTTTCTATATCGGGTTTTAGAGTGATGCCATGGCTAATGCAGCGGTGATCGGCGTAGGAAATGCTCGCACCCGGTTTAAGCTCGAGGCGAATAGGGTTGGCAAAATACTCGAGAATTTGATCGCTGTGGCTTTGTGTTAACACATCATCAATGGTGAGATATTTCATCAGACCTTCAGTGGCGAGAATTGAAGATTCTTCATCCGCTGCCCCGCCGCACTCTATCGTCACAGCGGGTAATATGGACTCGCTAATTTCCATGAGTGAGCCAAGGCTTAAACCCGTGACAATAATCCGGTGGGTAAAAAGTGACACCAAGGCATTGTGCTTATCATCCATAAACGTTGTCACACCAAAGGACGGGCTGGAGCCTGAGGTATTGTGGATATCGATCAGGCATTCAGGTTTGATCACGACAAGTTTTTGGAGCAGCCCAAGGGCTAAGCGGTCTTGCTCAGATTCATCAAAGGGCGGGCTGAAGCAGCGGTTTTGGTCTTTCTGGTCCGGCAACATGCGGTAGAAAAATCCTGGCGGCTTTTTAGCGGCATCCACGCTCAGAATAAAATAGTGCATATCCACTACCGGCGTAATACCCAATTTCAGCGTATTAAAAATCGCCACCAGTCCGGAAGGCTCATTGCCATGAAGCAAGGTTGCAACTGCGCGGCAGCGCTGGGAGTTTTTACCGGTGATATGAATATGCACAGGCCCGTCTAACCGGCCTAAAAAGGTCAGGAAAGTGTCGCCAATTGCATCCGCGCTGGGGTTTTGCCAATACCGATATTCGCTTAAGGAATCACCTAAAGGCGGAATGTCTTGGGGAACTAACGCCACTGAGCTACCGGAATATTCGCGTCGCTGTTGACCTGATAGCTTTGCAGCATGGCGATAAGCGCCTCTCGCTTATGCATGTCTTTGCGCAGCTCTTTGAGCTTATTCAGCTGCCAAGCAGCGCCGGTTTGGCGACTGTCCAGACGCTGGGCGATGACATCAAGCAAGCCTGCGAAGTCTTGCGGCACGAAGCCCATCGATTCGAGGCTCTCAGGCAATCTTGGCAATAGCTTTTGCAATATCTGGGGCACCGGGAAATACTCTGGCTGACTCTGGCTTTGCGAAGGCCAAAACAGCTCGGCCTCTAAACCGCGCTGCGCCGCTCGATAAAAATTAGCCGTGCAGTAAGTAAACGGGATAGCAGGGAGCAGCTGATTAATAGTCGGTTGCAGGGCCTTGGCCAAACCGATGGCGAGCGCGGCATTTGCTAACATGTCCACCACACTGGGGCCTGCTGGCAGTGCCCGCAGCTCAACGCGCAAATGACCGCCATCAACAGGGTCATACACCGGTCGATTCCACAGCCAAATTGAACCCAAATGCATTCTTAGCTCTTTTAGACTAGGGGTGCCTCCCCTAGAGAACACCGCCTCGGCATCTTCATCGGTGCACACCGGCAGAAGTGGCCGGTACAGCAAAGCTGCCTCGGCAAACAATTCAAAGGCGCTTTCTCTGATCCAGTTGTTGCCGTAGCTCACACGCGCTGGAATTGGATGCATGGAATCTTTTGGCCGGCAATCGATAGACTGTTTAAACAGCGGTATTCGTGTTTCTTGCCATAGGCGGTGGCCAAACAGAGTCGGAGAATTTGCGGCCATAGCCACAACCAAAGGCGTCACTAGCTGCAGCGCGTTATAAAAATCAGCAAACTCATTGGGGGGCACCCGCAAATGAATTTGAAACGAGGTATTGGCCCCTTCTAAGGTGACATCGTCCATTGCCAGCTGCAGGGCATCCTCACCCTCAATGGCAATCGTGAAAGGACCGCCGCGCAGTTCCGTTAGTTCACTGGTTAAAGCTTCGAAGCGGTGCAGGGGAGTCATGGCATGATGGCCAACATCAGACTGCTGGAGTGTCGGCAAGATACCGATTGGCACAACACGCCCCTGCCATTGGCTGGTAATCGCGTTAATCTTATCAAAAGCTGTAAGAGCCTGTTGCTGGGTTGCGGCGAAGCAATTGTCCTTCAACATAACCGGGCTGAAATTGTATTCGAGATTGTAGCGATTTAATTCGAGGGTAAGCAGAGGGTCATGCATCTGCTCGATAATCTCTAAGTTTTTATGCAGCGGCGCGCCGTTGGCGTCAATGATATACAGCTCAAGTTCAGCGCCAAAAGACAGCTCCCCTTCGCCAAAACCAGGCTTTGCTAGAAGCTTTTTGAGCGCCCGTAAATTACCGTGCAGCTTGTCACTAAACTTTGCCGAGTCTGCCGCTGTAAAGTGAGCGTCTGATATTTCCTGTCCCAATGTAACTCCGTCGCTTTAGAATCAAATAGGTTTTTAGTGCATCAACTTGAGCCGCTGATCTGCCGAGCTTGCGTGCTATTTGTTAGTCGAACAAATCTGGCTGTTCTGCCGAAATCACATCGTACAAAGGCTGAAAACTAAACCAACCTGCCAGTGGCGAGCCAACCTGCCTGCGCGTCAGCGCCGCAACCTCGGGCTCAATGTGCAGAGGCTTACCGGCCGCTTGAGCCAACAGCTGGGCCTGGCAGCTGCGCTCCATGGTGATATACCACCACGCCGCCTCGTCCACTGTATTGCCTACCGTTAGCAGGCCATGATTTTGCAGGATAGCGGCTTTGTGATTGCCCAGAGCCGCCGCAATTTTATCGCCTTCAGACACGTCCAGAACCACGCCAGAGAACTCATCGAACAGCACGTGATCTTCAAAAAATGCGCAGGAATCTTGCGTGACCGCTGGCAGTAATTCGCCGAGACTAGACCAAGCTTTACCGTACACAGAATGGGAGTGGGCTGCCGCCGTTACGTGGGGTAGGTTTTTATGAATTCTCGAATGTATGGCAAACGCCGCCTGATTGAGAAGTGTGTGTTTGCCCTCAACAATTTCACCGTCATGGTTGACCAAGATTAAGTCTGAGACTTTGATTTGCTTAAACGACAGCCCAAACGGGTTCACCCAGAAATGGTCTGAGTGCTCGGGATCACGGACAGTGACATGGCCAGCCACGCCCTCATCAAAGCCGAATTTGCCAAATAGCCGAAAGGTTGCCGCGAGTCGCTGCTTGCGGGCTAAACGCTCTTGTTCAACACTTTCATAGCGCGGCGGATATTGCGCCCGCAGGCCCGTGCTGTCGATTACTTCAGAATCAGTTGATGTAGCTACGGCAGCGTCGGACATAGTGAATACTCTTTCAATGTTGGTTTCAGTGCTGGTTTCGGTGTTGTTTAAAATGTTGGCTTAAATGTTGGTTTGTTACAGCGCCAAATTCAAGGCACAGCTCAATAGTACCTAGCCCACTGCAAGTTCGCCAATCGAATTTTACGGGGCGTAAATTCTTCGGCCACTAGTTGGGCTTTAGCATCTGCCCTGCCCGCACCGGCAGGGCCTGCGCGGCGGAAAACGCGATCTCACCGTTGACCATCACCACATCGAAGCCCTCAGCTAGCTGCAAAGGCTCTGGATAGCTCGCATTGGCTTTTACCCTTAAGGGATCAAAAATCAGTAGATCAGCCGCCATGCCTACTTGAATGCTGCCCCGGTCTTGAATACCCACGATAGATGCCGCAAAAGAAGTCATTTTTCGGATGATCTCCACTAGGTCCAAGGATTCTCGCTTGACGACATATTCTTCGATAATCTTGGCAAACGTACCATGGCCACGGGGATGAAACCCTGTCGGGCTGCCATCAGAGGAGACAGTAACAAACGCATCTTGCAGCAGCCGAGACTGCAGCGCATCGTCCATAATAAAATAAGCGCCGCTGCCGCCTTGCGGGCCGATAACATCGATTAGTATTTTCTCGAAAGGCAGCCCTAGTTCAGTTTCTAAGTCGGCTAAAGTTTTTCCGGTGTAAGGCTGCGACGCTAAAAGAGTGGCATCCGGCCCGTTTCGCTTAGTAATGCGCCCAATCAAATACTCTTCTAATTCTTGTCGACGGTCTCTTTTCGCAATTTCAAACTCCTCGCTAGTCTTCGACCATACCGGGAACAGTAGCGCGATACCGGCATAGCTGGCGTTGTAAGGATAGACATCCGCCGTAAGCCTTATTCCCTGAGCGCGGGCTGTTGCCAGTATGGCCAGAATCTCCTGCGCCCTCTGAGCCCCTTTGCCATACACTGATTTCAAATGGGCAATATGCACTTTGGCGTATTGCCCTTGGCTTAAAAGCTCGTCGATGGACGCTTCAAGCTGATCATCATCTTCGTTGCGCATATGGCTCATAATGAGCCGATCGCGCTCGCCCACCACTTGGGCCATGGCGACTAGTTCAGATTCTGGGGCATGTAAGCCCGGATTGTATTCGAGCCCGGTACTAAGCCCGAATGAATAATCCAGCGCACTATTCAAAAGTGCCAATAGTCGCTGGATATCTTCGTCATTGGGACTTGGGTTCTGACCGATGCCAGATAAACTGCGCAGTGTACCGTGCCCCACAAACATGGCTATATTGACGCCAATACCGCCCGCCTGCACCTCATCAATCCAAGGGCCTAAGTCGATCAGCTCTGGGCTATCGCCGTCTTGCCCTAAGGTAATAGTGGTGACACCTTGGGCGAGAAAATTACTAAACTGAGGCGTCTGCATTGGATTACCGTGGGAATGCACATCGATAAACCCCGGGGACACAATGCGCCCATTGGCGTCGATAGTCTGTAAGGCGTTTGCATCGAGCTCACCGGGTCGTGTGATCCGCGCAATTAACCCAGCGTTGATATAAATATCGGCAGGTCGCGGCGGATTGCCCAAGCCGTCGATTAAGCTGGCGTTACTGATCTTTGTGTCAAAAACCGGCAAGTCAGTGGAATCGCTATCTCCACATCCTGCCAAAGCGGCAAGTAACACAGCGCTCAAAAAGTGCTTTAACCAGTGATGGCCCATTGCAATTCCCTTCCCTTTTTTGCCGCAGTTTTTATAGAGGCAGCTGAAAACCAAATCCTTCAATCTCTGCCTGGGTCATTGAGATAACGTTAACCTCTACTGGGATATCCACCAGCGGCTTGTCCGAGTCATCGGTTTCAACTTTAACCATGGCATCCACCACATCCATGCCTTTAAACACATGGCCGTAAATCATGTAGTTGTCGTCTAGCCGCGCCAGCCCTGCTTGGTTTTGCACCACGTAGAACTGGCAGGCAGCGGCGATCTTGCCGGGATTGTTATCACGCCCGGCACCAAAAGCGCCATAGATATGTTTATGGCCAGCCTCAAACTCGGGTTCGATTAAATGCACAGAATAGGCAAACCCTTCCGGCACATCTGGGCAGCCGCCCTGGGCGACAAAGTCATCGATAACACGGTTGAAGGTGTAAGTATCCCAGTACCCAGATTCAGCCAATTCAATAAACGCCGCTTTGTGCCTGGGAGTATCATCGTAAAGCCAGATAAGTAACTCTCCCATGGGCGTTTGAATCTGCCCTACTTCGTAGGTGATGGGGGGTGAGCAAGACGCGGCAATAAGAGCCGCGCTTAGTGCGAGCAGGGCTGTACTTTTCATAGCGCAAGGTCCAGTAGCAATTGAAGAACGATAAAAACAGACAGCTCGAAGAATAGCAGTTTTGCCAACGGCTGGGGGTAAAAAGTGCTGCTGGCACACTCAGATGAGCCAAGGAAACCACTAGACTTTAAAAGACGCACTGAGCAAAGCGCCAAGACAACTAAGAATCAATAACATTGCATAAAATTAGCGACGCTCAACAGCTGCTGCTATCGAGCACTTGCTAAAGACTTTACTAGGGGGTTGATTGAGGGAAAAAGTTCGAACTTAAAAACTTTGGATGCTATGCATATTTGCTATCCAATAGTCCTCATCAAAAACATGTTTAGCACTGACTGCAAATATACTTTCGATTTTAGCCACAACGCTTACATTTACATCAGCCGTTTCTGAATAAGAGGCGGAAGATTGAGTTCGAGCCAAGGACGCTGCGCTGGGTTGGGCACTGGTTACCAGCATTATTGCCAGTGCGAACAGGCCGATTATGGCAAACAGGCTAAATCGGTTCTGTAATTTAAAATTTTTCATTCCAGTATCCTCATCAAGTTTGTTTTTTTGTAAGTATTTAGGTTGATGTTTTTTATTGTAAGTATTTTTGGATAACAGGTGAGCACAAGTTTTATGGTATTTTTAGCTCAATAATCGTGACGCTCATCAGCAGTGTGCCACGTTAGAGTTAAATGTAAACAGTGCTTTTAAAAAAAATTAAAAGAAGATTTTCGACTATTACCGATAGAAACAAAATACTCGGTGATAGGAATTAATTGCGCAGTACTGTTACCAATCGACCCGCACTTTTTGAGTTGGGGTAAACTGATAACAGTGGGAAATGCAGCCTACGGGGGATTTATTGACTAGCGCTCGCCGGTGGCATTGCTCTGGGCTGCCTCGGCGGCAGAGTGAGTAATGAAAACCTGCGCCATCTTTACATCCAAAGCTGTAGAAATCGCGGTATTTTCACCTGTCTCGGGATCAGGGTAAGCATCGGCCAAGCGGCGCAGTGCCTTATACAAAGAAATGCCAGATATCTGACCGTTACTCAAGTGATGGGTGGAGTCATTGCGAATCAGCTGATAGTACCAGCTGTCGATGTCGGCATAGCCAGCAACCAAACCTGTTGCGCCCTCTGGTGTTAACTCCAGCTGTAAACGCATGTCCCGAAAAATATGCACCGAAGGCACCCCAAGATTCATCCAAGGCATTACCATGTCCTCTATCGGCTCGGTGACCAGAGTCGAATCGACTATCTTACCCTGCATGGTGCGCATTAAGTCTTTGCCCCAGCGCGTGTCCACCCGCTGAGTGCCACCTGCCATAACCTTGAGCCCGGTTGCATCGGTTAATAGGCGGTCCATGCCGCGGTATAAATTAACCGTCACACTGTCGTCGTTGTCTAAATCATCGACACCGGTAATCTCGATCATCATCCGATTGTACTTGGCATCAGCGATGGCTTTGTCTTGGAAAATAAACTCAACCCCGTCTGGGCCTCTAAAACCAATCACGCAGCCCACTGCTCGGTACACTTCATTGTCGATGCCGGTCGTGCCATCGGGGTGGGTAAAGTCGTTAGGACTATCCGCGCCGTCTAGGTTTAACCCCCAAGACAAATCCCCTTCAACCTGAAGAAACTCAAATCCATCGGGCTCGGTTGTCGGGTGCCAAGTTTGAATTTCTTGCCTAAGCTGAGTTTGTTCGACAGTCATCTCAGTGGGGTTCGGATAAAGCTTTTCAAATTGCTCCCGCGGCCCATCGTTGAAGCCTCGTGGACACTCCTGCAATGCGTCGGGGGTTTGGTACACAGACCAAAATAGGTTGGTCATCACATAGCCAATTGTGCCATCGCGTAAAGAATCATCTGCTGCCGCTGCGTTGGCGGCAACTGCTGCCAACAGGGCTGAAACCAATAACCGTTGCTTGATCATCATAGTATTCCATTCATAAAGTCATCTCGCAGCCAATACGCCCGTAGGCCGTTGCGCTGCCCGCGCCACTCGCCGATGCCGCCGCCGTTCACATCACCCGGGCGTTTATCCGGGCCATACAAATACACGGGTTTGCCCAAATAAGACCACACCCTGATGGCGCCTTCCTGATCGGCGCCAGCGAGGCGACCAGTCATGGGGTCTATAGTCAATATACGCCAGATTCGATTAACACTCACCTCGTCATCAGCGGCCTCTACATAGGGCCAGTGCGTGAGGCATTTTTCCGCATCGCCACCGCCGCACATGGCCAGACGGTAAACCTGGGTGTCATCTGGGTGGTCGCAGGACAGCTGATGGGCAGAATCTTCGCCACAGTTGTAGACATAGATGGTACGGCCCTTAGGGTCCGCCAACACTTCGCCGGCGATCGTCGCCTGCACAGTGAAACTGCTTGGGTAAGCCGGTGCCTTTTGGGTGAACACATTATCCCAACCGGGTTTATCGCTGCCCAATAGACTCCACGAGCGGGTATCAAATTTATGGGTATACAGCGGCTTACCGCGGAACACCCATTGGCGCACCCCCGGAGAGCGCTCAAGGATTGCCCATTCGCCTTGGTCCTTGGCCAGCGCTGGCGCAATGACTGGCTCCCAAGTATTCAAACAGGCGGCGATGCAAGCAGCCTCGGTGGCACTATCAAGCTCAAAGGCGTAGAGGGATTCGTTTTTGGCCGTTGTCAACAAACGGCCTATGCTGGTACTTCTCACCGTGAATCCGGGGGGATGCATAGAAGGAGGCCCCACGGGCTCTCTATAGGCTGGCGCGTCGCCGCCAGACCTGCGGGTTTTGCCACCAAAAACATCGCCAGGTTGGCTATCGCGCACCGAGGTATACAAAGGCTGTTCGTCATAGGCCCATTGCCGAGTGCCGTCACTGCGCTCAAGCACGGTCCATTCACCCACATCTTCGGCATCCGCACTGGCCAATACAGGTGGCCATAAATCCGTGCAGCTTGGTCTGCCCTCTAAATCAGGTAGTTCAATGCCTGCAGGGTAAGGGCTCATCAGGCCCGCTGTCACGGTGATGACTTCGTCATAACATGCCGGGCTGCCGGGGCCTTCACCACTATAGCCGTTGCGGCCACGATGCTGGGGCCAGCTGTACAAGGTTTTACCGTTAGCATCGGCAAATACCGGCCCATCAAGCAAGGTTGCCTCGACATGGAACTGCGCTGGCATAGGCACATCTCGATGCCTTTCGATCAGGGTATCTGCAGTTCCTTCGGAATCTGCGGCCAATACCAAAGGGCTCCAGGCGCTGGCGCAAATGACCATTGCGCGCGCGAGATTTACAGCGGTTTTAAACGTTAATTTAAGCAAGGATTTCACTCACTAAGCTGGATGTATTGTTGCTCTTGCTGCCCCAAGACTCTATATCCAGCCCCATCAGGCGCTGCACCGTGTAGCCAAGCCGACAGGCTGCGGAGCCACCGCCATCAAGGTGCAGCCCGGTCTTAACAAGGCCCCCTGCGTTGCCGGCGGTAAACATGGGTATACCCTCGATACCGTGGATTTTGGCGAAAGACTGATCGGTTGTGGCATAGATCAATGAGTTATCTAAAAGACTGCCGTCGCCTTCTTTAAAATTAGCTAGGGCCTGAACGTAATAAGCCCACTCTTCCATCGCCCGCCGCGTGTACCAAGAAGTATTCGGCTGGCACTTTAGCAAGGGGTCAACCGCTTCTTCATGGGTTGCGGTGTGGTGAGGCTTATCGTAGCCAGGCTTGGTGGTGGCTGAAAATGCCGAGGCGTAGAACATATTGAATACCCGGGTCTGATCACATGCCAACGCCATCATCATTAGGTCTGTCATCATGCGGTGACGCTTGGCGACTAAGTCAGCATCCAAGCCAGACGGCAGGTCCATAGGCGCTTCGGCCACAATACAGGCTTCCCGCGGATCAGGCTTGGACAGCTGCAGGTCAAAGCGGCGCTCCAAATCACGCAGCCCGGAAAAGTATTGATCGAGCCTAGCGCGGTCTTCTGCGCCCAAGGCTTTTTCGAGGTTTTTGGTTTCTTCCTGCACCGCGGATAAGGCGCTCTTACGCACCATAATTTTGGGATCAGGGGTAAACGATTTGGCATTTGGATCCTGAAACTCCTCACCAAACAGGCGGTTATAAAACCGCAGCGGCGACCATTCTGGTTCATTTACCGAGTTGCCGCCCTCATAGCTGAAGCTGTCGCGCACATCGCCGGTAGCAGTGGCGCTTAAGCTGCGAAATCGAGTGGCGTTGCCTAACTTTCTAGCGATAGCAACGTCGATGGTTTCTCCGGGTCTGTTGCCACCAGTCATCGGCGCGATACCTGAACGCAGCAAAACCCAGCCTGAGTGATGACACAGATTTGGCGCGTCATCCTTGTAGACATTGTAATTGGTGAACAAATTAATGTGTTGCTGTACCGGAGCAAGGGCTTCAATTTCTGGCGGTAGATCAAAATTCAGCCCGGTCTTTTTAGGCACAAAAATTTCTTTGCTCATGCCCAAGCCCCAAGACCATGTGCCAAAGCGGGTTGGAATAGGCGCACCATTGGCCATGGCTGAACCGTTTTCATTCAAAAACACATTCAACAGCGGCAAGCCAACAGTGACTGCCCCGCCATTAAGCGTGCCTTTCAAAAATCGACGTCGACTAATCTTCTTGCTCATTGTTTATTCTCCACAGCCATTTGAGAAAGCTGATCTTGTGTTATCCATTCAGTCCCGTAGTCGTCCAGATGAGTTTCTTGCTCAGCCACCGGGCGCACCGCTGAAAACGAAGGGCTCATGGCCAACTCGCGCAGCAGCGCTGGCAGCCTATGTTGGTTGGCAACAAAGCCCTGTTCAAACCGCTGCAGACTATCCCTATCGTCTTTAAGAGACACAGGGCCGCCAGTGCCGTAAGAGTATAGCCTGTTGACCAAACAACTCGAAAGCTTTGGATGGTCCCGCAGAGCACTGGCTAACCCGCTAATATCCTCGTAGAAAACGCCATCAAGCTCTCCGGTGATATCCAGTGGAGCCCCGTTATCAGTTTCTCTGAAGCGGCCTGCACCATCGAAATTTTCAAGCGAATAGCCCATAGGGTCGGTAATTAAATGGCAGCCGGCGCAGGAAGGGTTGGTGTTGTGCACTTTGAGGCGCTCCCGGGCGGTGGCGGCATTCTCGTCTTCTTCAAGACCAGAGAAATCGACGTCCGGCGGTGGCGGCGGCACTTCTTGGCATAGGAACAACTCGCGCAGCGCTTTGCCGCGCAGGGTTGGCGAGCTGCGCACCGCGTGGGAGTTAGCGGCCAGAAAACTCACATGAGTGAGTAGCCCTAACCGTGGCCCGCTGGCCGGAAATTCATAGGGCGCCCAACCCTCGGCGGCTACCGTGTTATAAACAACCGCAAGAGGCATAGACATGAATGTCTTACGCGTGGTGAATAAATCGCGGTAGTCAGCCTCTTGCACCAGCAAATGATCAATAATGGTACGCAGGGTCTGTTCCCTGGCGTCTGCCAAAGTGGCCCCTGTCACCATGGGATAAACCACTGGATCTTTGGCCAAGGAATTAAATTCATCGAACGCCAGCATATCGTCAAAAAAGGCTCGCATGCCCTGTTCCAATCGCGCACTGGTCAGAAGCCGCTCCACCGCCTGCTCGAGGCCTTGCGGCGTGTGTAGCTCACCAGATTCAGCGGCAGCAATGAGAGCGTCGTCGGGGGGTGAGTTCCACAGGAAAAAACTAAGCCGCGAGGCCAAAGAGTAAGCGTTCAGCCGCTGCTCCCCGGGGCGATTGGGGTCGGGCTCTGCACGATCTACAATAAACAGCACTTCAGGGCTAACCAGCAGTGACTCCAGCGCCAGCGCCAAACCATCGTAAAAATCTTCGGTTTGCTGGGCCGCATAGCCAGCGATGTTAACCAACTCTTCTAAACGTTCTTCGGTAAGCGGCTGGCGATACAGAAATCGTCCAGTCTGCGCAAGAAACTGCCTAGCACAGGCCGGGTCTGCCGCAGCCGTGAGCTCTGGCTTACAGGGCAGCAAAAAATCTCGATGACTGTCATCGACAACTTTGCTGGCAACGGACGCCGCTGCCAGTTGAATTTGTGAAATCTGATCCGAAGTAACCCCCGCAAAGGCGGCGCCAGAGGCTAATAAACCCTCTCTTCGGGTCATCAGTGGCATGGGCGGAATCACGCTGTCACTGACATCTTCGCCAAACACCGCTGCAATGGTGTTCCCGTATTGCTCACCCGTCATTAAGCGCGTACGCAGCACCGTGCCATTGGTATCAGGTTCGGGCGGCGCTTGCTCGCAGCCTGCCAGTAGCAGGACTCCAGCCAAGGCCGAGGTAATGACTAATTTGGACGATTTAATCAACGTCGTAATGCCTCTAGTTGCATAATCAATAAATTACAGGTTCAAATCTTGGGGTCAAGCCCCAAACTACAAGCCGTTACTAAAATAGGGCTAGCGTTGGCGCGCCACTTGCTCGGCAGTCACTACACCTGCGGCATTCCCCCAAGAATGCCGGATAAAAGTCGCGAGAGCTGCCAGTTCTTCGTCATCAAGCTCATACTGGAACTCTTCCATGGGGTTGCGCCATTTCGGCAGCAAGGGTGCTCCTGGGGTCTTCGGGCTATAAAGTATGGCGTTGATCATTGAGGCAGGGTTGTCGGATTGAACCACCAAGCTGCCCTTATTTAACTTGGGCGCCATCTGCGGGTCCCCCTCTCCGCTGGGCAAATGACAGGTGCCACAGTGAAGGTTATAAATTGTACGGCCACGCCCCATAATCTGCGCATCGGGGGCGCTAGCAGCAGACTCGGAAATCCCCGGGATGCTTGTGAGGTATTCAGCCATGCTATCAATGTCGGATTCACTTAAATGCCGGGTGCTGTTCATAATCACCTCGTTCATGGGGCCAAATGATTCTATAAACCCATTGCGCGCAGTTTTAAGATAATCAGCAACATCCTGTTTGGCCCACAGCGCCAGCCCGCGATCAGTAGCAGTCAGATTCGGCGCAGACCAAGGGCGATGCTTGCCTGCGCTCACTCTGTCTAGGTATTCGCCGCCACTCATGGCTAAACCGGTTTTTTCAGCGCCCAGAAAATTGCGCGGAGAATGGCAGGCACTGCAGTGACCCAGCGCCTCAACCAAATACGCACCGCGATTAAATTCCTCGCTCTTAGTTTCATCCGGTTCGAATTCACCGGCATCCAGGAACAGGAACTTCCAAAACGGCAACAAAGATCGGACGTTGAATGGAAACGTCAATTCATTTGCCGCTGCCGTGCGTTTCACCGCAGGAATGTTCTGCAGGTAGGCATACATGGCGGCAATATCAGCATCGGACGTCTTAGTAAATGCAGTATAGGGAAAAGCTGGGTACAGGTGCTCGCCATTTGGCCTGAGGCCATAGCGCATTGAATTCAAAAATTCTCTGTCGCTCCAGCTGCCGATCCCCGTCTCAGGATCAGGCGTGATATTGGTGGAATACAGCTTTCCGAAAGGCGTCTCAAAAGCGAGCCCACCGGCCATAAAGCCGCCACCTCCGACCGTGTGACAACTGGCGCAGTTGCCAGCCGTTACCAAATACTGACCGCGGGCAATTAAGTCGGCCTGATTGTTTTCGGCGGCCACTACAGGGCCGTTTTCTGAAGGCTGATTTGAGAGAAATAGCACGCCAGCACTCAGGGCCAACACTACAACTGCCGCCACCAGGGCGACCCTACGGAATGAAACTAACAACTTGAGTACTCAATAAGAATTAAAGGCATGCGCACCAAATAAAGGCGCCCTTTGTCATCGCGAGGATACAATGCACCGATTAGGCGTGAACAGGAAAAAGAAGTCAATGCTGGGTAAACTCTCGTAACAGTTAATGACGAATTACTCCCATAGGGAATATACAATGCCGGTTTTTCCGGTAGCATAGGCAAGCTACTTTCAGCCTTGATTTATCAGTGAGGATAGACCATTGAACACACCTTCAGAACGACCTCGGACGCTATTGGCAGCCAGCCGCACGACGCTTAAAGCGCTTGGCGTCGCCGCCTTAACACTCTTCTCATCCCTAGGCTGGGCGCAAAACTCCCAAACTGCAGCAGAGCGGGCTGCTGCGCTGGCCGCCGAGTTAGCCTCAGCCAGACCTATCGCCGCCGGGCAGTCCTATTGGCTAGAAGAACTCACCTGGATGGAGGTTCGCGATCTGGTCGCCGAGGGCACCACCACGATCATCATTCCAACTGGCGGTATCGAAGAGAACGGCCCCTATCTTGCCACAGGCAAACACAATGCCATTATGCAGGGAACCTGCCCCGTCATCGCCAAAAACCTAGGCAATGCACTGTGTGCACCGGTTGTTAAATTCGTGCCCGAAGGCAATATTGAGCCACCAAGCGGGGCTATGCTCTACCCAGGCTCAATCAGTCTTAGCGCCGCGACTTATGAGGCGCTGCTCACTGACATCGCCAGCAGCCTTAAGCAATCAGGGTTTACCGATATTGTTATGATTGGTGACAGTGGCGGCAATCAGCGGGGCATGGCAAATGTGGCTGATGCCCTAAGCCAAAAATGGGCGGGCTCTGCCACTCAAATTCACTTTGTCAGAGAGTTTTACGACCCCGGTTGGGTAGAAACCGAGCAGTACACCGAGCACACCCTTGGGGTTAAAGAAAACGGCAACGACGGCTATCACGACGATATCTGGGTCACCACTATGATGATGGTGACCGACCCCGAATTAGTTCGGTTCAATCAGCGGGTTGATGCCGGGCTCGCCTCAATCAACGGCGTAGCAATCACTCCTTTGGCTGACGCGGTAAAGCTAGGCCGAGATATGATGGAATTTCGCGCCGGCTTCACGGCTGATGCCATTCGCTCGGCCATTGCGGCCAAGGCGCAGTAACAGCTGTTTTAGTCATTAGTCATCGGCCAACTGCACCAACTCAGGCAAGCGCTGCCACCCTCAGAAACCCTAGACACCGAGGGTGGCGGCACCTACACTCAGGCTAAACAATAAGGAGTGTCTGATGCCAAGTTTCATAAACCGAGCCATCGCCCTAGCTATCGTTCTGATCCCCCTCCAACAAGCACTTGCCCAGCCCGCAGAACCGACTTCCGATAAATTAGAAAACTACACCTCGATAAGCGATAGCATGCTGGCGAACCCCGCCGCTAGCGATTGGCTTATGTGGCGACGCACTTACAGTGTCAGCGGCCACAGCCCCTTGGATCAAATCAGCCGCGATAACGTGGACAGTCTTAAACTCGCTTGGAGCATCCCCTTAGGCCAAGGCGGCAATATGACAACGCCATTAGTGCACGATGGCGTGATGTTTATTGCTGACACCAATAATGTATTGAGGGTTCTCGATGCTACCAGCGGCGAAGAACTTTGGAACTATCAGCATGTGTCGGTAAACCTTGACGGGCGGCGTATTGGCATTGCCCTGCACGGGGATGTAGTAATTGTTCCCCACAATGATCTGACCATTGTCGCTTTGAATGTGCGCAGCGGCAAAATTGTCTGGGAGCACTCCGTTGCGACCCCCATCGATAAAGACAATGCCGGGGGTTACTACTCTCTGCGCAGCGCGCCTGTCATAGCCGGCAACACCGTCATGCAAGGGGTTGGCGCCACAATGGTGTCCCAAGGTGGGTTTATCGTTGGCATCGATTTAAACACAGGCGCAGAAAAGTGGCGCTTCCACACGGTTGCGCGGCCGGAAGATCGTGTCGGCGGCAGCACCTGGAATAATTTGCCTTTGGCCGCCCGCAGCGGCGGTTCGGTGTGGATTCCCGGCAGCTATGACCCCCAGCTCAATTTAGTCTATTTCGGCACCGCACCAACCTATGACACTGGGCCTTTACTGGCCAACTTAGGCCTCGACGGAGTGTCCAATGATGCTTTGTATACCAATACTACCCTTGCTCTGCGCCCCGATACCGGTGAATTAGTCTGGCACTTTCAACACATGCCCAACGATCAGTGGGACCTAGATTGGGTGTATGAGCGTCACATTACCGAGCTAGAGATTAATGGCCAAACCCGTAAGGTGGTTTTCACCGCCGGTAAAATGGCCCTGTACGATGTGCTGGATGCAGCCACTGGCGAGTACTTAGACTCTATCGATACCGGCGTGCAAAATCTCGTGGCCGATATCAATCCCATTACCGGGGAGAAAATACTGTTCCCCCACGCCACGCCCAACAAAGAAACCAGCCACCTTGTTTGCCCCTATGCGCTTGGCGGCAGAAACTGGCAGGCAGCCGCATTCGATGCAGGCACTAAACAGTTAATTCTACCGCTGTCTGAAATGTGCATGATGGCATCGCCCGGGGAAGGCAATTTGCTCAGCAGCGGTGTGGAACTCACCCCCGAGCCGCGGCCAGATACGGATGGCAACTATGGCCGCCTTCAGGCCATAAATATGGACACCATGGAGTTGGCTTGGACCCATCGGGAAGTCACGCCGCCGGCAACACCGGTGCTGTCTACCGATGGTGGCATCGTCTTTGCGGGCTTTTTAGATCAAACGTTTAAGGCTATCGATAGCAGCAATGGCGACGTGCTTTGGCAAGATTCAATCTTGCATATCCCCTCTTCTTTCCCAATTACCTACGCCGTAGATGGAAAGCAATATGTAGCGATTATCCGCGGTCAGCCGAGCCGCTTCACCGGCAGCCTCTACGCCATCATTTCAGGGTTTCTGAGCGACAACCCGGAAGCAATAGGCACTCCAAGCGAGGGCGCGGCCATCTTGGTGTATGCGCTGCCTTGAACGAATTAACCCCACAACGAAGCAACCGGTGATAACCATGACCATCGCAAGACTAAAAGCAACCAGCAAATTAGTTTCTCGCTGTGCAGCACTCTCAGCTGTGCTTATGTGCAGCGCCAATTTGTTTGCAAAGGAAGTAGCAGGCCCAGCCTTCGCAGCTCAAAGCGCCTCGGAAATTGTCAACGGAACCGCCGGCTCTACGGACACTTATCCTTGGATGGGCTATATTGCCACCCCTGAGATTGGTGGACAGTACTGTGGCGTCAGCCTTATCTCGCCAACTTGGGCGTTGACTGCTGCCCATTGTTTTAACAATGAAGAAAATACCGCGCCAGACTTAGACACCGGCATACTCTCAAGCGTTTACTTTGGGTCAGACAATTCTCTGCTTGCCGACACAGACGTTCAGACCAGCGCCATAGCTAGAATTATTCTACACCCCAGTTACGACCCAAACTTCGACACCAGCCCTAACAGTAATGATTTCGACATTGCCCTGATCGAGCTGGCATCGGCGATCACGCTGACTCCTGTCAAGCTATTGGCCAAGGGCAACCTTGTCCCAGCCGGTACAGAAACTTTTATCATGGGCTGGGGCACTACGGAGCTTGATGCCGAAGGCGAATCAATTACAGCGTCCGATTTATTGCTAGAAGCCCGTCAAATCGTTGTTGCCCAAGCAGACTGCGAGTCTATTTACGTCTTTGGTATCACCGACAATATGCTCTGCGCCGGCGCTCTACCTGCTCCTGCAGCAAACAGTGACACCTGTCAGGGCGATAGCGGGGGCCCCATGAGCATTGCCTCCAGCAGCGGCTTTATTCAAATTGGTGTTGTCAGTTTTGGCGGCATCGAATCTGGGCCCAAATGTGCCGACCCCAATGCTCCAGGAGTTTATTCATCGGTTGCTGCGCTGGCTGATTTCATCCAGCAACACGCGAGCGATGCGGTGTTTAGCAACTTTGACGGTAGCAGCGCTGCGGCAAGCGGCGGTAGTACCGGAGGCAGTACTGGTGGAAGCACTGGCAGTGGATCCAGCTCTGCCCTTCCTATTCTGACAGTCGCCGTTTCAGGCACTAATGTCAGCATCAACTGGACCGAGATGGCTGGCGCAACGGGCTACATACTTTACTATGCGCCGCTGTTTGGAAGAGAAGGTCCTAGTGGCAGTGTCGACATGGGACCTACAACCCAGCTTCAGGTAGAGCTGCCGTCAGGCCTCGGGCTGTATGTCGCTATTCAACCTTATGATGACTCGGTGCTGAGCAGCGAATTTTCCAATATCGCAGTTATAGTTATTCAATAGCCGCCCAGTGCTAAGAACTCAGCAAAAAATCGGGGCTCAAGTGAGCCCCGATTTGCAACGGCTGTGTGTTAATTTTTGCCACTTAACGAGCTGATTAAATACACTGCCCCAGGCTGGGTAAAACCTACTGCTGCTCCATCTCTAGCCTTCTGGCGCCGGCAAGTATTCCCGGCATAGCGTAGTTGCCTTCATGGCAAGCATATTCATAGAGCCCATCGTCAGTTCCGTAAAAACTTAGCTCAGCGGTCCAAGGCTGCTGATAGATATTGTCATCTTCCACAGTAAACGAATAAAACATCTCGCTGTCAGAGTAGCGACTGAAGCGTTCAGTGATCCGCCCCTGCTTAGTAATTGGCACTGAGCTTTGGCTTAGTTGAATGGGATTAATATTTATAGTTTCAACCACCAGCTCATCCCCTTCGTACCATCCTACAGAGTCACCGAACCACTGTTCCAGAACCAGTGGACGACGGCCCTTGAGCGCTTCCTCTCTAGTGTCAGAAATTGGAATAATTCGAGCGTCATGCACCATTTCTACTAGAATGACCACGTAATCGTCGGTCTGTACAAACTGGTAAGTATTGTTGTACAAAGCGCCCATCATGCCGGGGCCGGCTTTATTGCCGAACCCTAATAGGCAGCGTTCCGCATTAGGAATGGCTTCAGGTCCGCGGGCATCGCCAACGCCGGTTGCATAGCGCGACCCAAAATTACGTCTTTCGAAATCGAAGCTCGGATCCTCCTTGACTGGCACTCGCCCATTGGCGGGATCTACCACGTAAGATGTCCGAAACTCGCCTTTCACTAAGGCAAGATTGGAACCCGGCTCTACCCAAAAATTGTTGTAGGCACGCACCCCAAAGTCGTCACCGCTGGCATCGGGGATATTAACCACCTCGTCTTTTTCATCTAAACCCCCTTCCAACCCAGCGATAGGCGTATTAGCGGCAATAATCTGTGCAACCTCCGCTGAAACCACCAGGCTATCGACTCCGCTGGGTCGGTTCAGCTTAGTCAAAGACGCATTTGTCCAGATGCCTTCCAGATCAGGCCGTGCAGATGTTTGGGAAAAAGCAGGCGCGGAACTGATTGAGGCAGAGACGAAAGCTATTGCAAGGTAGGACGTAAGACTAGATTTGCTAAACACGGCAGCACCTCTCGAGCATATAAATTATTGATTTAATTGTTATTTATTACATGTAACGCGCCCTTGATAGTAACTAAGGTATCTCATGCACTTAGCCTTCAAGGTAGCTTGCAGCCTCGCAATTGTCCAGCGCCTTTGGCGCAGGACAATTGGCCGACCGATAGTGCCCAAGCACTTATGCCTTTGATTCATAATCTAGTACCATAGGACGCAAATAGAAAAGTGGACTCAACCCACAGCAAGGACCGGCACATGGCATTCTCTGCCTCGATACAATTTATTAAGGTTTCCTCAGCCCCACCGACCCGCACAATAGGAAAATTGCTCTTAACACTAGCAATGCTTTTCACGCTTAGCAGCTGTCAGTCCAATATTTTGACCCGAGTGAAAGAGTCGTCTGCGACTGTGGTATCTAGCATCAAAAACTTGCCCGCCACTGTTTTTCCCAGTGAGTTCGAAAGCAGTGCCTATATAGACGGCGATTTTTCAATTCCTAACGCATCAGTCGAAGCCGACGGTGAGTACGCCGTCATTAAAACATTTTTCGCGACCAATCGTTCATCAGACACCCAGGCCTCAGCCGCAACTATGTTTCGAGACGGCCGAGCAAGCAGCCCGAGTTTCGGCAAGTCTTACGTTACTTTAAGACGCTCTGGAGATACTTTCGATATCGAGCCGGATTCGTTAATCAAGGTCGATATTGTCAACCCACCTACTGCCGATGCAACTCTTTCCTACAATGAAGTCTTCACGCGGAAGCGCTTAGGTAGAGAGGTGGATTCTGAGTTAAACCGAACCGCAGCAGACAGCCTGCTTATCTATGTGCATGGCTTTAACATGAGTTTCGAAAATGCCGCCATTAGCAGCGCTCAACTCAGCTATGATATTGGCTTTGAAGGGTTGACTGTTTTTTACAGCTGGCCAGCTCGCGGCGGAGCGCCTGCCTATATCGCTGACGCAGAAAGTGCCGCGGCGTCCCAGCGCCATTTTGCAGCCGTGGTCAGCGAACTGCTGTATCAAACCCGAGCCACTAAGGTATACCTTGTGGCCCACAGTTTAGGGGCACGTTTGGCGAGTCGGGCAATGAAATCAGTCTTTCTAGCTGAGCCTGGCTTTAGGACCGCCGTAAAGGAAATAGTCCTTATTGCACCGGATATAGAAACAGATGAATTCATATCAGAGCTGGCCCCTTTTCTCGGCACGGTAGAAAGACCTGTCACGGTGTATGTAGCGCAGAGCGACCCTGCAATTGTTATCTCCAATACGTTGAATAACACGCCAATAATAGGGGAAAGCGTGTTTGTTACCCCACGGGTTGAAACGATCGATGCCCAAGGTATAAATAGCAGTCTTAGAGGGCACTCCAGCTACAAAACAACTGACTCCATACTCGGTGATGTTCGGTCATTGATTGAATACAACTTACGGGCAAATTCGCGCAATTTGCTTAGAGCTAAATACACTGAGCAAGGCACTTACTGGGAAGTCATTAAGTAGCCAGTGTTTTAGCACTGCCGGCGCCGACGAATTAAACGGCCAGTAGGCAAAGAAAACGCGGCCGGCTAGCCCATGGCCAAAGACAGCTATCCTACCTAGACCTCCAACGCACTTTGCTAGCCTAAGACAATGTTAGCCAGCCTTATCGGCGCAAAAACAAGGTAAAGTGATCTTGTTCCACTCCATAAACAAGCTCCACATTAGGGGTTAATTCAAGACAAAATTTCACCACAGCTTCAGGGTCGCAAGGCGTTAGAATCCCAGCCTCAAAATCTACATGACTGAGTAAATTTAAACCTAATCCTAGGTTACACGCCGCAAAAAACTTATCTATCATTGTTTCCAAATAGTCTGCATCGCCGTTGCGATAATTCAGCGCACCACAGCAAATAACATAGTCCGCTTTAGGCAGCTTAGAGCTCGCAAACTCGCCAAATAGAAAAGATGTATTTTTAGCCTTGCCGTGGCGGGTAGCAGCAACCTCCAAGAAAGACTTATCGTTGTCCAGACCTATATAGTCAAAACCTGAATACTCTTGTGCAATAAACGGGTAGAGGTCGCCGTGGCCACAGCCAATATCCAGCACACTGCGGTTGTTAAAATCACCGATACCCACCAACTGAGAAAACCTCTGCTGCTGGCTTTCTCGGGTTTTCCAGCCCAAGGCCTCGGCGCTATCCGCGCCAAACCGAGCGATGCGATCCCGATGATAGGCGTGTACTGTCGCTGTATCCTTAAGACCCATTGCGATAGCGTAGACCTTGCTTTAGCTTTCGGCGCAGGCCCCGTAGCACTCTCGAGCGCTGCATTTTAATGGTACGCTTGACGTATTTATTGCTGCCCGTGTTCACTTTTACCTCGGGCATTGAACTTTGCAAAGGCACGATGGTTATTACGAACAGCAAAGGCAACAGGAAAAAGACGATCCGCAAGGGATTGATGTAAGGGTCTATAAATATCGCAGATAGCATGAACAGGGTAAAAGTTACGAACCCGACCGCCTTTGCCACCCAAAGTACAATGGGATGGATTGGCTCGCGAATTGACCAAATTAGAATCAACATGGACACTAGGAACAAACCAGTCATGGTAAAGATAAGTGAAAGGCGGGCCTGGAAATAAAGGATACTGGTTTGGCTTCTAACTTCATGCCAAAACCCAAACCTGTCATCAACCATGGCTGCATTAAAAGACTTCTCAATTAAAAAACTGTTTACAGAGCTTTCGATAGGAATTGGCCAAATTGCCGCACCCCCAGCATTGCCAAACGTCCATCGCAGATCTCTGAGGTCTCGAGTAAGCGACGTGAATGAGTTAGGCTCGTTCATAGCAGGCACCAGTACCGGAGCAAGCTTGCGGAACACACCGGCGCTGTCGTCTTCTTTAAATACTGTTCTTACTGAACTAATTAAGTTTTGCGAGCTATCCCAAGTATCTTGCTCTAAGAAAATAAGCACCCGTGCAACATACTGATTCATATTAGCTTCCGTCCCCAGAATCAGCGGGCGCAGTTGAGATAGTACAGCGGCAGCATTTTTGGCTTGGAAATCCAGCATAAGATTGATAGGGGGCACGTCATCTGAAAACTCCCGTGCCAGCTCTCGAGAAAGATTGCTTACCAACCTGATGATCAAATCCAAATTTTTCACTGCGCCAGTCTGCGGATCCTCAAGGTTATCAAAATAAAGAGTTAGCCCGTCGCCCATGGTATTTTTACCAATAGTTTCCGAATAGGTCGGGAAAATAGGTGCTAAATAGTTTCTGGCAAAGCCGGTGAGCAAATCAAACTCCAGTGGAATAGACAGCTTGTCGACAATGTTTGCAGTGGCTATATTAATTTGCGGGTCTTCCCATAGATGCCATGCTGGCGAGTAAATCGCTAGATCAATATAGGTGTTGCGAATATGGGCACCTTGAATAAATTCATTGAGTACACCGCCTTCACGCCAATAATCATCGTTGCTGATATCGCCCCTTTCATTCATTGTTAGACCGAAATACGCAACGCGATCGTAATAGCGCAAGTCTATTTTTTGGGCCTCGCTTCCTGGAGTAGGCACTGCCCATGTCGGATAGAATCCATAGATTACATTCGCTAAATCTATTTCACAGCCACAACCTAGGAAGTTCCATTTTACTACCCCTCCTCGTGGAGCTGCGGTTGCAAGAGGGTCTTGCTCAGCGCTAGCTAATTGCCGGCTGGCTGGTCCCGCTACCGGCCCCGATTCATCATAAAGTGAAGCCGAGGCAAGCGTTGCGTCATAGAGTATTTGGAATTGCTGGCTCGGCAACTTTACTCCTGGCACTGACGAATCAGGGTTGTATTGATCTAGCACATGAGAAACCGCTATGCGCAATAGCCGCATATTCGGATAGGGAATATTACTGACGAAATTTAGATCAGCTCTTACTTCCATAAGAAACGCTTCATCGGCGAAGGCCGTGAGCGAATTCTGGCGACTTAAATCGCGGGCATTGCGTATGTTCAGCTCCTGCCGCAGCAATGCGGCAAAGCCCGGCAACTCTAGCAGGCTAGCTAACTCAGCCGGCCTGTAGGGATCGGTATAATCTGAGGTCGATTGGATAAGACTTTGCCGGAAAAAAGCAACGAAATTGGGCTTCGCAACCGCTGCAATATGGCG
The DNA here is from genome assembly GCA_964352445.1 of uncultured Pseudohongiella sp. GTDB lineage: Bacteria > Pseudomonadota > Gammaproteobacteria > Pseudomonadales > Pseudohongiellaceae > UBA9145. The sequence goes on from CAYGSO010000025.1 coordinate 23,058, forward strand.
TCTAATCAGGGTGACACTTTCTTCAGTCGATAAATTAGTGAATACGGGCTGTGCCGCAGCATCTGGCGCCGCATTGCCTTGTGTAGGATCAGAACCAGCTGCCGGGGCGGCAGCGACTGCGGCTAGCTCTGGGCTTGGTTCAAGCAGCAGACCACCAGTCATTTCAGTGATGTAGGCAGAATAGCTAGCGACAAACTCAGCTTCACTGATAGTCGTAATATGATCTGCAAGTAAGGCAAAATACTGCTCGTCTTCGATAGCCAGCGATGCGTTAGCAACCGGGTCGGGGTAGTTATCCCCTAACAATTCAGTAAGTTCCTCAGGCGTAGCTGAAGTAACGTAGTAGCGCCACAGGGTAACAATATAATCGCGATACAGGTTTGAATAGTCTGCCTGTGACAGCTGCAGCGTGCGGGATAGGACATACTCCGTAAAATCCAGGTTGGGCTGGGCAGTTAAGTAATCCACCGTCAGCTCACCAAGGTACTGTCTGAACATCTGAGCAAATTCGTTCTCGCTTGCACTGTCGACGAATAGGTCATAATAGTGCGCAAACTCAAGGTCGACTAATTCGGAGAACCCGGACTCCGTGGTATTTTGAACGAATGATTTTAAGAACCTTGCGTAATCGTTCGAGCTAAGCGCTGCCACATAGTCGTCAAAAGCCATGTCTGGCTGTAACTGATCCATCAGCGCCTGCGCTTGGATTTTTATCGTATCACCCAAGGCATCAAGGGCTTCGCCAGATATCTGATGGTAGGTTGTAAGCTTTCTATAGCTTGTATCCACCCCATCTGCAGCACTTGTTACTGACATCAGGCAACATTGAACCAGCAATACTGTAATTGTGGATTGTAGAATTTTGGTAAAGCAAAACTGTGGCATCATAATCGTTACACCCCTTAGGCCGTTTTGCCCTCTTTACGCAGTTCTCGAGTTACGCCCTCAATGAGGTCCTCCTCAAGCAGCTCATTGCGCTGCATTTGTATCGCACTGATCGCGCCATAGCGCACTACGTTAGTCATCGCCCCGCCAGAGAGTTCAAAACTATCCGCCATGTTTTCTAATGACACGTTGACCGGCAGCTGCTTAACATTGCTTAAAATTCGCTTCCACAGCAGTAACCGATGTTCTCTATCCGGCATAGGAAAATACACGACCGACTGGAACCGGCGAGAGAACGCCTCATCGATATTCGTTTTAATGTTCGATGCCAGGATAACCACACCGGGAAAGTCTTCTACCCGCTGCAGCAAGTAAGATATTTCTTGATTGGCATGCCTATCATTTGATGAAGATGCTTGGGTACGTTTACCGAATAGCGCATCTGCCTCATCGAAGAAAAGTATCCAATTTTTAGACTGTGCTTGATCGAACACATTGGCTAGGTTTTTTTCAGTTTCGCCGATGTATTTCGACACCACCATCGAAAGATCGATGCGGTACACATCCGCTCCCACGGCGGAACCAATCAGGCTTGCAGTTAGCGTCTTTCCGGTGCCTGGTGGTCCGTAAAACAGGCTGCGATAGCCAGGCTTAACCACTTTCCCAAACCCCCAATCATCCATAATTGTCTTCGAGTGTTTGATCCAAGTAATTATGTTCTCAATTTCTACCATGACTTCTACCGGCAACACCAAGTCATCCCAATCTAACTTTGACGTAATCAGCTTGGCAGGGAAGTTTATACTGTAATCGGGCTTGTGATAGACCCCTGATGTTAGCCGGTTTAGGTATTCCGAACTCATGCGCAGCGCACCACTCATGAACGGCTCGCCCGACGACTTATGCTCAATTGACACAATGCCGTTTACAACTAGATAGCCGTCGCCATCTAAATACTGAGAAAGTTTAAAGCGGTGCTCGAGATCGCCGCCCGCAATAATAAAGGCCGCAGTTTCACAGGTTGGTAAAAAACCACCGTGGCTCTGACCTTTCCAACCGCCAAATTGAGTAAATCCTCTGTCAAAGTTTTTGTTTCGCGTAAAAAGCAGATCTAACAGATCGGGCCTGATATGGGGGATGAGTGTGAGTATCAGCAGCAATCTTTCATCGAACCCCATATTAGCTTCAGACAGCACCTGAGCATAAGGTGAGCAGTCTCCTTGAAAACTGGGCGGAACAATATCGAAGATGCTATTGCTGATCGCTGCGGAATCACCCTCAGGCTTTTCATGCTCAAAATACAGGGCAATTCGAGTTTCTAGAATCGAATTAAACCACGCTAGCTCTTTTTCTAGAAACATTGCGTTGGCTTCACTTAGATCGCTACTCATCGCCAATCCACTTGTATCGGTCTTTTCATCCAAGACAGTTTGATCGTCGCATAACTCCACGGCAATGAGTCTAACAACATATCAAAGGCCTTTGACTGCACCAGCAACTGCCAAGATTCATTCTTCAGCTGCAAATGGGCCTCGCGCTGCAAAAACGACTCTCTAAGTCCAGCAATGGACGTATTTTTAAGTATTGGCCAGTTTCCTATAACCCCTTTCAATAGACTCTCGGAGGCAGCAATCTCCTCGCTAGTTATCTCAATTGCGCGAACAATTGGCACACCCGCGTCGACACCGCACAGCAGTTTATTGAGAACGAGCTGATACTCAAAACTATCAGTACTTTCATTGAGTAAATATTGCAGCAGATGAACCCCGCGCTCAGCCGCCTCACGATTTTTAAACTTGTTGTTTTCAAGCAGCCCGAGCATATCGAAATAACGGGGGATATAGGGCGCAAGCAGGACCAGCCCCGCATTGTCTATGTAGACGGACTCAACTGCAGCTGCTTCATCCTCTTGGTTTGACTCCGTAGAGTCCCAGTCAAACTCTTCGGGCTGACCGGCCCCAGCTACTTGCTGTAGATCACCCGTAGCTGCCTGTTGTGCGCGCGGACTTTGCGTGAAGTCCAAAAGATGTGACACGCGATCCTTTTCAGATTCATGGGATGCGCTACCCAGTATCATGGCTATCCGCACTGAGGCAGCATGGGCCCCACCCACTGAGGCTTTACCAACACTCCTCGACAGCTGTTCAAAAAAAGCCGTCTTGGGACTCACAGTGCTGCGATCCTGTAAGTACTTGGAGAACATCCTAACAAAACTGACCTCATTAAATCGGCGACCTTCGATTACTAAATAGTCAAACACAAATTGCCATTTAGTAAGGTGAAGCAGGCCTGAAATGCCATTTGCTAGCTTCTCTACGTCTACAGCAGCCATAGTCATTAAGTCTGCATACAAAATGCTCTTCGTGTGGTCATCCGGTCGCAGCAGCAACAAAAGTTTAACCAACAAGCTTTCTGGCAGCAGGTCGACTAGGCGATGGGCCGCCTGCCGATGGACCAACGATTCTTTCAGCAACGAGGCTAACGCGCCAGGATGGCTACTTAATAACAGTTCCAGCGTGCTCACTATCGAACTCTTATCTTGGTCAGAAAAATCGAGTTGGCCTAAAAGATAGGCCTTGATCAGATTGGAGGTGCTTTGGTTCAGCGACAGCGGGGTTGAGTGTTCTCGACTATACAACTCAGCAAGTCTATCTGCCTCTTGCTGCCTTTTAATCTCCTCACTGACAGCTTCGCCTAAGTTCCCGGTGGACACATTCGATTGGCTATGGTCTAAACCCTGTATTTCAAACAGCTGGTCTAAACTGGAGATACGGTTACCAATTAGCCTAGCTAGGACAGCGCCGAAGACGGTTTTATTTGACGCACTAGCGGCGATCAGTGCCTCTAGACGGGTTTCAAACTCAGCTAAGCTAAAGCGGTATCTGGATGCAATGCTGGTAAAAAAAGAGATGACCAGTTTCTTCTGCAATGACTTTGGCAGTTGAACAATAACAGGAACCAACGAGAGCTGCCCTGAGCTCACTTCTTGATTGAAACGGTGGAAGATCCAAGGATAATGCTCTATCAATTCATGAATTAGTCTTACAACATGGTAAGAAATTGAGCCATTGGCACTGCGAATTTCAGCAACCAATTTTTCGTACAGCAGATAGGCCCTGATTAGTTCAAACTCTTCAAACTCTTTGGCGCTACCCTCGCCGCTAGAGCGTTCTTTAGTAGAATCAAAGTCGCCTTTTTTTACGCTGGCCAGGCTCATTTTGGGCGGCGTTTGAGATTGTTTGGATTTAGCCTCGTTGTTAAATCCTTTATAAACGTCCTTTAGCAGCGTCAGCATTTCCTGTTGCAGCCCGTTCTTGTAGGCAGCCGAGTCAACTGATTCCAATATCGCTTGGAGAACTTCTTGCGTGCTCATGTTTTCATGGGCCGCTAGCTCTTTAACAAGCCCGGTTAGATAAGCCTTTTTATTAAATTTACTGCCTCGATCAATCAACAAATAGGCCAGAGTAAACTCTCTCACAGCTCGCTTTGTCTTTTGTGCAACCGCGCGGCGCACGCCATTAACAGGTGGCTTCGTGGTGCTTCTATGAATGACTTCGGCCAAGAACTTGGCATTACTTGGCTCAATTAGGCGAATTATAATTTCAAACATCGGGTTGCTGAATGAGCGAGCTATGTTTCTCCTCACACTCGCTGCCCGTCCGGAATCGCTGATTGCTAAAGTGAACCACTCAGAATACTGACCCAGCAACTGGGACCATATTGCTTTCAACTGGGACAAGTCTGTACCGGCAAATGCTAGGCGTACAGCATCCACAATATGATCTGGCGGAACCTTTTCTGGGCTGTCTTGACCGACTGCATTTTCAAGGGCCGAGGGCTCCAAAGAAGAAGTAGATGTAAGTCCAAGCTTGGGGTCGCTATGCGCTCTCTCAACACTCTCTGCGCTGCCAAGGTCGGCTCGCAGCTCGCTAACCATTTCCACAATGTCAGCATAGACTGAACTGGTGCTGGAGATAGGCTGTAATAGCGCAAGAATTGATTCATAGAGATCTACAACCTTTATATTTAGGTTAGCAGCCAATTGAGTCATCACGCTACCAATATAGGATTTCTTGTTGAAACGGCTGCCTCTCTCAACTAAAAGGTAAGTAAGGGTAAACTCCCATAAAGATTTTTTAGCTTCTGCTGCAGGCATTTGCATGTTGGTCTGGGCTCGCAGATATAGCTTAGGCTCATTTACCACTTGCTCGATAAAACCATAGTTTGTAGGCTCGAGTAGCTCTACTACGTCCTTTATCATCGCGTCAGGGAAATTTCGCGCTATATTGCGTCGTACCTGAATCGATTGCCCTAGAGCATGAAGAGTCTGGGTCAGCATCTGGGGCGATTCTTTGCGCAGGGATAGCCAAACCGGCTGAAGTCTTGAAACGACTCCGCCATTAACCGCCTCCACAAAGCGTGCCTTATAGACTAACAGTCTCGCTCTAGTTTCCTGTTCACGTTTTTCATCGGCTGAAGTGACAGATAGCCCTTCAAATTGGTCTGCACTCACACTAGACGCTAAGTCCGAGCCCACAGCGTCAGCAACACACTCTTGTATCAGTTTTGTCACCTCTGAATTTTCTCGAACCCGGGTAGTTATGCGAGCTAAGCGCTCCAAAAAATCGGGGTAGCGCTGGGATACATGTACTGAAAATACCTGAATAATGCGGGCAACAATCTGTTTTGCTGACAGCTTGCTAGACCGAGACAGAAATGCCGCTTGAAACAGATCAGCCCACACTCGGCTTTGAATATCATTGCGATTTAGTGAAAAATGTTCAGAACCCAGTGCAAACATCTTAGTCAAAAGACTTGAAAGTTCTGCAGATCGCGGCTGAACTATAAAGGCAAGCAGCCTGCAAAGAGGCTCATAGGAGAACTGTGTAGAAAGCCGAGTCAGCAGATCATTGCGATTTTCTGAAGCGCGAACAAACTCAATAAGCTCAGCGCCATTATTGTCAATGACGCGCTGCATCAACTTTTCTATACCCACTTGATGGGAATCGGCATTCCAAGGCAGACGACCATACTGCAGAAGCTGACAAATGATCTCAAATTCTGAGTGAGTAGTTGACACTTTTCTGGTGATGCTTGTGCCTTCAGCGTTTGACTGCTCCATGTAAGATTTTAATAGTTCTTTTATTTTTTCTTTTAGCAGTGCGCCAAAGTCTTCATAAAAATAAGCCAGCGAGATTTCCCCTAAATCAATTTCAAGCTTTTCAATACCCAGAACCTCACCAGGGCCTGACAGCTCACTGAACGCCTCATCGACGATGGATATCAGTTCAGACTTGGCAAATGTTTCCAGCTGACTATGCTCAGACAACGCAAGCTCTTCGCTTGAATACGATATTTGGAGGACGGCTGATTCTATGCAGTGCTTATTGTCCATCACGTCTCACCGAACACCGATACCCACTCATGGATATCGAAAGTCTTTTCTGCGTTAGCGTTAAGTTGCAGCAGAGCAGTTTTTAAGGCGGTCGCCGCGCGATCGAACTCGGCCGGTTCTGCACTAGGATCATGTAGTAATTGCTGCCATTGAGAATATTTCTGCTGAAACTGCCACATATCTGTAGGAATAATCCAATGGAACGCCACTGCGACCGACGAATCCACAGACCGTCGAACAGTCCCTTCGATGATCGTTTTTAACTCGTGAAATGGCGCCGCCTGTTCAGCGCTAGGTCGAAATGAGAATAACTTAGGCAACACTATGCTTACGTTTGCAACGTAAAAATCCCAGTCAGCGAAGGGGATTTCGCTATTCTTGGGCGTGAGCTGAATGTGCTGAATTGCACATACCTTAATTTTCTTAAGTTCGGCCTGAAGCCTCTCAATACCTTTGAGATAACTTTGCTCAGCATCAGGATTGCGTCGTTGGCTGAACTCAAGCTCCTTTCTGCGTCTGATTAGTTTCGAGGTGTAGTTGGAAATTTCTCGCTCTACACTTTCACGCAGCTTTTCAAACTCACTACCATGGTTAGTGAAAAGACCACTCTTAGACTTTTGTAATTCCAGAAAACAGTTTAGTGCTCTGCTGGCACTATCCAAACTTGCCGACTGTCTCGATTGACAATGCTTAGCCAACATCGCTTGCCAATTTTGTTGTAATACCTCGAACTCGCACATTTGCTCAAAATCAAGCCAATATACGTCGACATGAATATGGGCCGGAGTATTTTCGCGCACCAGTTCTTGGGCATAAGCACGGAAATGGGGGTCGCTGCAGCGGGCGGTCCAAGCCGGGAATAGGACGCTTATCCTATTAGCGAATTTTTGTTTGAAGTCATGAGCTTTTTCATTGAAATTACTTGGCCTAAGCAAGATATGCTCGACCACATGCATCCCTTCATTTTCGCTATTTATGTGGATCAGCAATTGGCGTAAACACTTTTTCTGGTCTGCAATGAATTTCTCGTCATTGCTAGTCAATAGCCGTATGGGTTCGTTGATGGCATCAACAGGATTTGAATTGTCGAGTTTGAGACTCAGTTCTCCTGAAGCTTCATCATAAGCATAGTTTGTCTCAAACACGCCCGCACGCAGAATTGATTCACTTAACTTGCCTCCCTGCAGCGGCTCCAAGTCAAGATAGCGCTGCACCATAAATTGATAGTGACGCTTATCTTCTTCAGACAGCTTATCCTGTTGCCGCAAAAGAATTCGTGCCCTAGCAACGAAGCTATTCTGTCTCGCCGGTACCGGTTGCTCTGAGGCCGGAGCACATTCGTGATGGGGTAAAAGAACGAGCCCGTATCTGAACACTTCCCTAACCAAAGACCGCGGAGTCAAATAACGAAACCCCAAAAATATGCTCACCCGAAACTGCAAACCACTGACATTTTCAAGGCGTTGGCTAGGGCTAATTTCGTCAGCAGTTAAGGCATTAGAAACCGAGTTGGCCCGCAGTATATTGACGCCACCCGCACGGTCCCCGCTGGCATATTTAATTCGGTTTAGCAGCCTAATCTTATTGAAGATAATGTTACTTTCGAGCTGCTTTTCGGTATGGTAATAGTTAAAATTGCGCAAGCTATCTTGGCCAAATTCCTCACCGTACATTGCCAGAAGGTAATCCAGCAACCGAGACTTTCGATTAACGAAGTCATCAATCTTTCCCAACATATCATCCAGTACGACTTCAGCGTTGGCAGGATAGACTCGATCAAGGCTGGATATTTCTTTATTGCTTAAGACGCCGCTGAAATAAGATGAATTGCCATTTTCTCGAATAGAAAATAGCTGGCGAATCGAACCTAAGTTGGCAAGGTAATTTGCCATGATTTGCTCAAACAGCAGCAGGTAAGATTTCAACTGCAGGGCTTGTGCCTTGCGCTCAGGGGAATAGTTTTCTGGCACGCCAAACTGATTAATACCATAAGCAGCGGGAAACTGATTTTGTACTGACTGATAGGACTTCAAATTTCGATAGGTTCCCCTCAGTGGCGCTGCCAGTGTCGTGTCTTCGCTCAAGCTGAATGACTTACCTTTATTCGCGAATTGGAAAGTCTCGTATTGCGCTCTAAATTCATCGAGAGCAAAGGTGGCTCTGCGTCCTTTGGAGAGCACAACAACACTGGCTATGTCTGCCATGGTAACTGGCTCAATTAGGCGGTACTTACTCACACCAGTACCAGTCGAATCGGCAAGATCAGCTGCAACCGGCTGTAGGCGAAGAGATAGAATATATTCCACTCCTTCGATCTTGCGTGCCCCTGACAAAATGGCTGATTCAAGCAGCTGCTTGTTTTTCAGGTTATCGCTGTGAGCTATTTCCGTATCGTCTATCAGCCCATGCTGGGTAAATGGTCCTTCGAACACCTCATCTAAAGCTAATCCTCGACTTAACCCAGCGCTGAAAGATTTAAAGTGAACGCTTTTGGTCAGCTCTTTAGAGGCTGTGTATAAAATTTCGGCCAGAACACTGGCAACGCGATAGCCCGGCTTTACGCTGACTTGGGCCTCGAGGTAACAATCGATTTCTTGAATGACAAGAACCTCGCCGATATCTTCACAGAGGTTTCTCATACCGTGGTAATTCGACGTTGTCTGCTGGACAATGGAGCTATCTGTCGAATTTGAATGTTGGGAGTCGACGCTTTTTCTTGCCTGTATCGAATACAGTCCATAGCCCCCCGCGCGCGGGCTCATGGAATCACTAAACACCTGGACATCCGACACGCCCTCGGCCATATCAAGAAGCGCTTTTTGATAGTCGATTGGCGTGCTGGGTCGGCCAAAGAACACATCGGCAGGGTTATGAAGGCCCATCGCGCTGACGTTTATCTCGCCCGCTTCGTTACACAAATAGTCCGCAACATCAAATTTTGTCCGGTAGATTAAATCCGTGAGCCCAAAGCATACCTGCTCCAAAATCGTGACCCCGGGGTCGTGATAATTGTAGTCTGTCCACGCCGCGCCGGATAATTCTTGAGAAATCTCGATGCCTTCTTTTCGCAGGCGTGAGAACCCGTAAGGATTAGAACCCTCGGCTACTCTGCTTATGGTTCGATGCGCCTTCATTTACAGACGACTCTCCAAGTTAGCGCGACCTAGGCAATGACTATTCATCGCTGGCCTGCGGTTCTGGCGCAAATGTGGGTTCTGGGCTAAACCAATCCGAGCCCCAAAGCCGCGTGACGTGATATTCGATCTTGGCGTCTTGGGGGTACCTAAAAGCAGATTTGATGGCTAGCCGATATTGCGGCAGACCCGGATTATCCTCATCTTTCACAGACTCCCAGCGCAGTTTCAAGCGATCTCGGGGCCCACTAAAATACGATTGGTGAATCTTAATTCGCTTCGCGCGGTTCCAAAAATTGAGTATTCGCCATGGCGGGTTGTAAGCATTTAGAGCAATGCAGTGAACAATAGCAAAACGCTTTTCTTCTCTTAACTCAACCTTTGCCACAACCTCAAGCGCCTGGAAGCCATGAAGTTTTTCTGTGATTGGCTGATATTCGCCATTGGCCGGAACTGATGAATCTCTTGTTAGCCCTACACCAAGTCGCGCTGGTGAACGAATAGCCCCCCCGACCTCTAGCTTAATCGAAGTTTGGTCGCCCTCAGCCTCACCTAGCTCTAGATCATTAAATTCTTCTTCATTGATTGTAACTTTGCCTTCTTTGTCCAAAGAAAGCACCGTCCGCTCATCATTAGTGCTCCCATCGGTGTGCCTAAACTGAAGCGCTTCTTTGGTCGCATGATAGCTAATGGACCAAGACGGGCTCTTATCAGTAAGCCGGCGAAAAAAGCTTATGAGGTTTTCCGCACCATTTTTGCCTTTTTCGGATGAGTTCTGTGGTGTTATCTCAAATCCGAAACGCTCGGTTTTATCAAAACCTTCGTCAATGGTATTGAGAGTAGAATCCACTAAATCTGCAAAATGCTCTTCGGTTGGCAGCTTACCCGCACTGAAAAAGCGTTTTAGTGTCTCTCTATTTTGCTTAGCCACTAGTTATGCTCCACCAACAATGAATGTGCTGCCGATTTCCAACTCACGGATACCTGTAATCTCAGGATTAATAGGTCTAACTTCATTAGTTACTTCAATGTAGTGACGCTTGAGCGGCACTATGAGGCTCCAAGGATTCAACGGCGCCACATCAGCTGACTCACCATTATAGGACTCACTAGTTACTGTATCTCCCAAATCATAGTTGCCAACTAGATCTTTAGTTATATGCAGCATTGAAAAATCTGTCACGTATTTTATGTAGTCCAGATCGTAAATATAAGAGTAGACATCTTCACGATTAATCGATTGGCAAAAATTCAAACCATAGCCAATGTCTTGCCAAGGGTTTAAATATCTCGAAATATCCGTGTTTAGTAGTTCAACAAACTGCCCGCCTGAGGCATGTTTTTCAAACACAGCGGTGCAACGAACCTGCAACCACTCATAGCTTGGATTGGCAACTTCGATAGTGCTAAAGGTTGAGGAACATCGAGTTAAATAATCATGAATATCGTCAAGATAGACCGCGCTTAACCGTGGCGTTCTACCCACTGCGCTGTCAATGTTGACAACCCGCGGCACAACAATCACTAACAGGTTTCCGGCGACTTGACCTAGGGCGGTTTTAGATCTATTTGGCAGACATAACACCTTACCCACATAAGGAAACCGCTCTAGGACTAACCTTTCATAATCCCATGGGGTCACTGCCCGAGCGCGATGTCTGATGCGCTCACTTACTCGGGTTACAAGGTCTCGGCGCTGCTCGTTTTCATCAATATCCAAAAACCTATCTAATTGAGTTATTAGACCAAGCCGAGGAATTGATGGAACAGGTTGCCACTGTAGCTTTGTCCAATCAACCGTCTGAGCATCAAAACTCGCGAGATCCTCCAAATTCCGTTTGAGCTCCACCGCATGGGTCTTCACTCGATGCAGGCTGCAAAAGTTGGTTGAATCACTATCGCTGGAAACCTTTAGCCAATAGAGACCACCCGGCATGTCTGGTCTATCTTTAGAAATATCTTTTGGCAGATCAAAAGTGATAATCCCCGACTTCAAAAATCCTTTAGTGCCGTCAGAAATTATTCGCTCCTGATTAAGCTTTAGCCAGCCGTCTGCAGTCAAGTAGGACCAATCTAGACGTATGATGTCTGCTGAGTTGTTTCTCTTCGAATCATCAGAGAGGGAAAAATAGACCCGAAGTGGGCCATGCAGCTGGGAAGCGGAAAACCCTATAAGCAAGTTGCCATCATATTCAAACGGCTTGAGCAGTTGAACCAGTCCGCCTTTCGCACTGGGATAGACTTTCTCCACTCCAAACGGATGCAGTCGAAAAACCTTGTCTGAAAATTTGTCAATTGTTGCACCACTAGGGGAGCTCATTGACATTGTGCTAGATGCCACATAATCAATGGAGACTTTGTTCAGCAGGGGTGTATAGGGAAAATTTGGCAGACTAGCCTTCTTCTTTGACCTCGCTCTAGCATTCTTCTCAAGTGTCTCGGAAAGTTTCAGAGGGTATTCACTGTGACCAAATGCAGGGTCTGGACTTGCTATAGTCAGTTTCACAAAGCCATTGCGAGTTTTCAAACCCAGATCCAATTCATCATCTGCGACGTCAACGGCAATAGGCCGAAAATGCTCAACTGCTTGAACTTGAACAGTTTGATGCTCTTTTAACTTTTTATCTCGCGCTGAAAACAATGGAGCATTTTGAATTTGAGCTAATGAACTAGGCTGCCAACGACCATTATTTAAAATACTAATATTTACCGTAAAGCTATGGTTTTTATACTTAGTCTTATAGCCAGAGTAATGACCGTCGAAGCCGTCTTCAGATTTTGGTAGATCACCCCAGTTAAGGTGAATACAGAAACTATCTATGTTTTTCTTCGCGGCCTCGGGTACAGCAAGCGCAAAATAAGAGCTTGTGGTTGGCATAGGCCCGAAGGGGTAGAATGGCTTTGACGGATCTAACTGGCTAATATTGTTGAAGGCCACAATGTTTCTGGCGCCAGTAACCTCCGCTTTAACTGTCACGGTATCGAGGCAGTAGGCTTGCAGCAGCGAGTAAACATTAATAGTGGCCTCGGCGTTGACTTTGAGCTTTAGCAGCGGCAACTCGGTTTCCCAGCCTTCACCATGCAATTCTCTGTCATAAGCAATTACGGCGCCGGCCTCTGACGACAAACTAGTAATGATTTTTAGATGTATCCTTCCAGGCTCGTCATCCGCCACATCGTAGCGCTGAATTTTGAGCCAGCCTGATTCGGTAGTTAGCTCAAGCACAAAGGCAGTCTCAAGGTATTTGTTTAACAACCGCTCCCTGCCTAACTCTAATTCTGCTCGAATAGCGTTAAGAGATTTTTCGCAGCCAAGCTCACAAGCACGTTTTATGACAGCGCTATTAAGTAGCTCAAGCGCCGCGCCTTTCTCTAGAAGAAAGTGATTAACCAAAAACCCCAAGCCGCTTCTAAACTCAGTCTCTGACTCTGCATGCATTAGATTTGTGCTGTAAGGTGTAGAGCCGTCTTTCGAGGATTGGATAAATTCGATCGCCTCGTTGAGTAGATTTTGACAGGACTCCACCCTTATTTGGTTGCCGGATGCTAGGCTGACCATAGTGGATGGGTATCTAGCATCAATCGCTTCAGCGGTTGAAACGATATTGGCTGCCATTTCTTTAGGAACGGAGACCTCCCAATCACTTTGCTGAGAATCGTTCATCCAGCCTAGTGTGAGGTTAAAAAGCCCATGTCGAAACTCGGCTCTTGTTGACGCCTGCTCCAACGATTCCAAGTAATAAGAGATCGGTTTAATGGCTCTGCTCAAGCTAAGGTCTAATACGATCTTTCTATGGCCTTCAGCCAAAAACAGCGTTTTCGATGCGATAGCAATACCGATTTCTAGCTGACTGCCAGCACTACTCTTATCAGATTGCCCTACTAACCCATCCCCAAGCAGAGACCAACTACGATCTTCCAGATCTTCTTGGGCAGCAACCAGTGAAATTTTACGCTTGTGAATTCGAGTGACAAAATTCATATCGCACTCGGGCGTGATTAGTGATTCCCTTTGAAAATAAAGAGTGTAAAGAGCGGCCACTTCGGCATCAGTCACTGTGAGGCCCGTCGCAGTCCTGAACTCCACATCTTTTAGTTGATCGTCTCGCGCACATACAAACTTAGAATTCGCAGCGATCTGTACCGGTTTGCCTTCCGCCAAAACGCTGAAATTAAGCACCGCGGTTTCTGGGCTCTTCGTTTTAAAGTGGACCTTAAGTATTTCATGGTAGTAATAGTCTAAATGGCGCTGAGTGAACGAATTGAGATTATCTTGCGCATAGCGGTACAGCTTAAGAAACGTAATAAACAAACTAATCGCTGGATCATGGGATTGGGTTTTAAGCGACTGCGGCATGAGTGTGCTGCAAACAGATTTTAACTGTTCATAGGCATTGAAGAACTCGAACGCCGAACGCCTGAATAGACTGCAAACCAGATCACTGTTGAGCGCAGGCTGGGGCTCAGCTTTAGCAAATATATAATGATTTTGATCATCCTCAGCTATCTCCCAGATACGCCCCAAGTCACGGTAGTTAATACTGGGTAAATCGGCTTCGGTTTGGCGTATTTCCTCGGCGACAGCGCCTGCCCGATGGCTTTCTAGCCGCAGTGAACCGCGAATAGTCATGCGTATATGGGAGGCTAGCTCCTCTGCCGGGGCTGAATTGGACCTTGCTAAATCTTTGAGCCAGCCGTCTAATTCACTGATCGCGTCAAACACAAAGCCCAGCAGCGCTGCTGCGTTTTGATTGGCAGGCAACTGCAGGCGTTTACGCAGTTCGTCGACATCTTTGTTAATAATACCGGCCATGATGACGATTTCATTTGCCGCTAAAAACGATTTCCAATCCCCGCTGGGTTGCAGACTGGAATTGTAATAAGTTAACGAAGACGCAAATTCTACGCTCGCAGTCAACAAATCTTCAAACGACATTTCGTCGACATTAAAATACCCTGGCTCCAAGGCAGGCAACAGCCTCGCATTTTGCTCCACGCCGTTAAGGGTCTTAATGTCAATTGAATTACTCATTGCTCGCTGTCAGTTAAAAACTGACTTCACTTCCTTCTTCAAAATAGAATGGGTAGACGATGTTACTTCTTGTATTGATAGAGCTAATTGTGTACTCCAAGTGAATTCTTATTAGCCCCTCTTGGATATCATCAACATCTATAGTGATCTCATCCAAGCTTATTCTGGTTTCGAAAAACAATACCGCTCTCTCAATTAGATCTTTAATTTCAGTAATCAATGTTTCATCTATTGACTCAAACACAATGCGCTTCAAACCACAGCCAAAGGTTGGCTGCATTACGCGTTCTCCTGGCGTAGTAGCAAGCAGAATGGCTAAGCTTTCTTTTACATCCGCTTCAAGAGACACCATCTGTAGCTCTAAAACGCCATTGTTGCTGGCAAACTGAGGAGGAAAGCTCCAGCCCCGCCCGAGAAAGGAATTGTCGTGATCACTAGCCATAATTTTACTCGTGCTTCTTAAATTAACCGCCAACCATAACCGTTGCAAAGCCGGCTACAATCTTGCCACCGTGGGCGGTGCTATCTCCAATTCGTGCGGAGGGTTTGCCCCCTATCATTACTGTCGCCGAGCCCATTGCAATGGAATCTGGCGGACCGACACAAACACAGTTGTCTCCAACCACGGCCGCCGGGAGCTTGCCAATGAGCACGGTAGCGATACCAGGCCCAACCACAGGCCCACCGACATGAGGAATTGGGGGCAAGCCAGGCGTCACCATCGGACACACGTGCATATCTGTTAGTCTTGCTGCTGGAGGCATTGCTGTCTTCTCCCCTAGAACCGGCGAAAATCTGTCGCCTAGTTAATCATCACCATGGCGCCTTTCACTGTAGTCGTGCCACCGGCTGAGAGCTCTGCCGAAGCTCCCCCTTTCGCCGTCAGGCCGACATTCGCGTTGTGCTCAATATTCAGGCCGGATGCTTTTATATCGGCTTTCGACGTCATTGATATCTCCCCTTTAGCATCCAAGGTGATTTTCCCATCTGCGCTAATTGCAATATCTTTTGGGCTTTCGATCTTAATACCGCTAGGGCTCAGCTCAATCTTATTGTTAGTTTGATCTTCAACTAATATGGACTTATCTTTATCACTGATTATGATTTTGTTTTCACCGGGTGTGACAATGGTGATCACCTTATTCTCGTCGTCAAATTCAACCTTTAGCTTACTTTTGGTAACTATAGCCTTGATGAAGTTATCCGCAGTTAAAGGATACGGCGGGCTATGTTGGGAGCTATAAAGGCTGCCTAGAATGACCGGATGGCTGGGGTCGTTGTTCAAATAACCAAGTATGACCTCGTCATCAATTTCAGGAACAAAAAACTCGCCAAAACCGTTTGATGCATAAAAGTTTGAAAGCCTTGCCCATACTCCTGCAGCCTCGGCTTGTAAAACGGGTACGTTTACCTTGATCCTGTTTAGACCTTCAGGGTCTTCATCCAATTGGGCGACAATACCGATATGCAAGCCTTCTACACCGGGCAATAACCCGGATGCTGGCGGCGCTACAATGTCTCGCTTCTCGGCAAACCACGCAGGTGATAGCCCGAAGTCTACCTCGGTTAACCAATCGCCTTCCTCGATTGTATGCTTTACACCGCTGACAAACACGTTCCCACTGAAACGGTCGCCCACGCCCAAAAGCTCTATTGTTGTCCCTACTTTGACTTTAGCTGAGCCTTGAAACTTCATCCGGCCAGTCACTTTGGCGAGGCCTGCTTTAATCTGCTGGCTTTTTGCCCAGTCTTTGAGGGCGGATGTCTCCATCTTCACTGGGGTCTGTAATTTCAATTCAGTAAGCTTACTGACTTTCGCAAGGTCAGCCGCTTTAAAGTTTCCTTGATCATTGAGGGTCTCAATTGCAGCTACTTGCTCAACAACTTTTAACTGGCTAGGGTCCCAACTTACTCCCGAAACTTTGCTGTATTGATTCCGCGCATCAATCTCTGCATGAAACTCCATTAGGTCTTGCCCGTAGGTCACTTTAAGAGCAGGATTGCCTGCAACGTCTGGCGCCTTAACACTGACATCACTGTCATCAACGATAACTACAAAGCCGTTGACTTCAGCTCTGGAAATTAAGAAGTCCCAGTCCGAGCAGTAGTATTGAACTATTTCGCCATGCTCAGTATTGGTGTCATCAGTGGACACCGATAACCCACTGTAATTGCCAACCAGCTTGGTAAATATGGCACTGTCTTTACTGTCGATATAGTTGGCATTTTTTCTACCAATGGCCATTGCCATAGCCTGATCTCGACACTCAATATACAGCCTCGAATAGTTATCACCGGTGATCTTTAGATTGTGCTTTACCACGACTCCTTCGAAAATGGTTTTCTCGTCGTCCTTGTATCCTGCGGCAATTTTAATCGTGTTCCCCGGTTCAAAATCGTTAGTATCACTCACTGGGAAGTTTTTATTCGGCATATCCCCATCTAGCATTGTAATGCGCGCTACCGGGATCAAATTGATCGCTTTATCAACTTCAACGCTGACGATTTTTATGGAGTCTTTGAGCTTGGAGCCTTCGCTGTAAATTGTTAGCTTTATGACCCCTTCACTGTTTTTTTCAGGAGAATCAGCCATAGTCTAAGACAACGGTGGAAAATAGAGTTTTTGCCCTGGCTTGATATCACGAAAGTGATCTATGCCGTTCACCTCCGCCACAGCCAAGTAGTAAGAACAGTCTTTGTAAATTCGATTACAAAGCAAGGGCAAGGTGTCGCCCGACTTCACTTCCACAACATGGGTCAAATCTGGTGAAGAACGTTTAGCTTTTAATGACTCTTCCTCCTTACTCACGAAACCGGAGAAGGCAAGCTTTGCCATTGCCCGCAGAGGTTCACCGTTAGGTTTGAACAGTTTGTATGACACTGTCATCGATTCAAGACGACCGTAAAAAATCATACTGCCCCAAAGCAACCTAACAACATTGGGTTCATGATCAACGCCATCGTAGTTGTAGACAACTTTGTTCAGCTTCTTTAGTTGAGACTGCACGGAAGCTGGAGGAAGCACACTGCCTAGATTCAACATCGTAGAGTAGTCTCGCACTACACCTGAGCCATCTATCCAGATCTCAAAGTTGATTTTGTCGGGGTTGGTGCTATTGAATTTTTGATCTGACCCGGTACTGCCCATGGCAGCCGCCTTGCTGTAAGAAATCGAGTATTTGTGCTCGTATCCCTTCGGGTTGATCATTACTTTAAATAGGTCATCGGCGCCTTGGTTTAAGGATATCTTTCCTGATTGCGCATCGACGCTGCAGGTATTTATAGATAGCTTTTTAAGGGAACCTTGATCCGCTGATATAATCATCGCTCTCTCACTTTATTCAGCGACTCGGAGACAATTAGCTTACATTCGGCAAGCAGCTCTTTCCTAAATGCCTCTAAATCGATAGCGGACTCCGGCTGTTGTCGAGAACCGCTATAACCGTCATTTACCGATGATTTGATTACTAATTGTTTAACTTCAATGGTCATCAGACTTACTTCGTCCTGTGGGCAAAGTTGTAGTTAAGCTCAATTTTCTCGATTGCGATTTCATTCTTAGTTGAATTGAAACTTTCAACTTCCCACTTTACCGGGTAAGCATGGACTACTTCCCATACCCGAACCGGATCGCCTGATCTGTCAAGTAGTCTTACACTAAGATCCAACGGCTCTATTCGGCTGGTAAAACCGCCTTCTAGGGTTTTCTTGCACCATTTAGCTAAAGGTGAGTCAAGCTCGGCAATGCCGCGCTTCAACTGAAGCTTTGGGTACTTAACCCCGGAGGGTAGCTGATGCACATAGCGGTTCTCGCCACCCTCGACCACCGATTCCGTTTGCATCTCGGCGGTTAGGCCAGATACCTCAAGAAACGAGTGGTCAGAAGGCGAGCTATTGCTTAGAAAACCGAATCTGCCGCCCAAATAAACACGAAAGTAAAATGCCGGCAGCAGATAAGGATTGGGATCCTCCTCTTCATCGCCTGCAAAGTACTGGTCAAAAATAGACATCACTAAACCCTTCGGTAGTTGACTGCTTAGCCGTTGTCTATGATAAGACCTTCGTGAACAATCTCGATTGTCTCAATCGCCACTTCGTTACCGTCAGATTTAAGGTCGGTTCCAGTAATCTTGGTGGGCCAAGCATTAGCTAAAGTCCATACCATGGTTGGATCACCGTTTTCATCCAAAAGGCTGATAGTGACAGGCACACGTTTGATCGTGTTCATCTGAATTTGGTTAAACCAATCCCAGAACTTGTTATCGCCTTTGTAGATACCTTTCTTCATCGTGACATTGCTAGATTTTTTCAAACCCGGCATTTTCACGGTTGAGAATTCAGGACTATCACCAAGACGATATTCTATTGGCTGAGCTTCAACATCCAATCCAGATACTTCCTGGAACGACATGACTTCGCTATCCCATTTAACTTCAAAGTGAAATTTAGGTAACGGCCATACACTAGCTGATTGCGCTGCACCATCATCTGCCATAATTTTTCTCCAGTTTAACGACTAGTTAATAAGTTAGTATTCAATGCTACGTTTAAGACTTCTGCATTTGCTGCTGGAACGTAATTTCAATAAATTCCGCTGGACGAATCAACGCCACCAGAACTGTGACTCGAAGAATGCCTTCAAGAATATCTTCAGGGGTCATGGTTTCGCCAAGACCAACCATTACTGCAAATGCATCATCAGGGCTTGACCCGGCAAGACCACCGCGTTTCCAGATGCCCGTTAAGAAGTTCCGGATCATGCTTTTAACGGTGATCCAGGTATTGGCTTCGTTGTTGTCAAACACATAAGCCTTGGCGGCAAGTCGAATTGACTCTTCGAGCATAATCATCGTCCGTCTCACCTGAATGTAACGCCAATCTAGGCTGTTGCCATCCAAAGTACGAGCGCCCCAAACCAATGTTCCCTCACCAATAAAGCTGCGGATTGCATTGACTGACTTGCCTTGGGGAGTCACGTTGAGGTCTTGTTGATCATCATGAGAGATGTTTACCGTTGGTGACACCACGGCATTCAAACTTACGTTTGCTGGTGCTTTCCAAACGCCGCTGGCGTTATCAACTCGAGTAAAAATTCCTGCCATGGCGGCGCCCGGAGGTAACAAATTAAGCTTGTTTTTTGCTTCATCCATAATAATTTTGAATGCGGCTGAATTCTGTACCAAGCTTGACTGTAGCAAACGCATCTTAACCGGCGCTTCAGATTTCTCAGTGGCCTCATCACCATCGCCAGACACCCAGTCAGCGATAGTCATTTTGCTAAGCTGGTTAATCTGTTCCTGCATTTGCTTTTCTTTTTCTGATTGCGCAGCGGGGTCAGCCAAGCCCATATCGGCAGCGATTATGGTCTTTAAAAGCTCAATGCTGTCAGCGTCAAAATTGCGATAAGTTAGCTCGCCGTCTTGCACAATTGAGGTGTTCACCCAAGGGTAATACGCCATGCCGAAGTCAAGGTTATTAGTGCCTAGCTCATTGCGAAAATTATCAATCGGGTCGCCCTGAGGGTCTTTGCGATCACGATGACCGTCATAGACATCAAGAATCGACACGCGGTTTTTCATCTTCACTCCGCAATGCATCAGGCTAGCCTGTTGCACCGCGATTGCTTCACCGCGGTCAGCGATTCGACAGACGTCAGGAATAACAACCATTGTTGGCTCCTGTTCCTTGATTAGGGTCTCGATACCTGCTGTTAAGGCAGCGCCGCTTACTGACTGATCTTCTTTGCCATAGGAGCCAACCGACACGATGTAGCAAGGGCCACCACCATTGGAGAAAAACAACTTCATGCTGTTATAGAGTAAGTACTTGCCAGCTTGCTGCTCAATAACATATTCAGCCATGGTTGGATCTTCTGCATCACCAGTACGCTGAACGAAATCTACATCTTCACCCTCGGCAGCAGGGCGAACGGCAAATATTGGCTTGGCTCCACTACCAAAATAGTTGTGGAATTCAGCCATAGAGGAAATTTTCCATGGCTTATTGACCAGTGTTTTACCTTTGTTGTCCGCTTTTTCGGTATACCCGATGAAAGCGGGGACAGCAGTTGCAACTTCTACTACTGAGTTTGGAAACGCGCTCTTTTCGACGATATAAACGCCAGGTGTTTTCATTGGTGCGGCCATGATTTCTCATCCCTCCGGTTAAAAATTAATGTATATCTCTGAAACAAAAAGTTCTTTACCTGCTACTTTCACTTTATTAATTCGCTTAGCGGATGCAACTGCCAATCGACTCACTAAAACTTTAATTCTATTGTTCTTTGGAACCAATAACTGAAACTTTGGTTTAGCTCGGTCTTTGAACGCTATAGCTTGCTGCGACAAGAAAACTTTGCCCATGCGGCCGTCAGCCAGCATTTCTTCACCTAAGTTATTAAATTCCATTTCGCCGCTAGCATCCTTGATGAATGCACCCTCGCGGTTTGCATCGCCCACCAGCACATACTTCCAATGGGTTTCACGGGCTTTGAAACGGATGTGATAGTCGTTATAGGCGGACTGGGCGCTTTGAGTTAACTGCGTTAGTTCGTCAGGCGTCACGCTGATACTTACTAAACCAAGTGAAGGTTGGCGACGCCTAGCTGGACTGCCTGAAGCGCGAGCCGCATTCTGCCCCAGGTTAGCGAGCTGCTGAGTATCCTGAGGGCTTAGCTTCTCTTTGCCTTTAGGGTTGAGCGCTGTTTGCTCGGCGCTGAATAATAGAGCTCGGCTTTGAGAAAAATATAACACACTGCCATGGCTTGCATTCAAAGCGCGTTGGCTTGTAAAGTTTTCGGCGAGATCAAGCTCTGAGACATGATCGTTCGAATGCAGATACTTTTTACCCAGCACGGCGTTATCTGTGGCATTCGAATCGAAAAATAGGGTTTTGTTTTCCGCAAATGCTGATGCTGCGGTAAAATTTTGAAAATTGCTGTTATCAATTTCACATTCAAAGTTCAGTTGCAGCGGGTCGCTTTCGTCTTCAGCGTATAGTCTCAGTGCGTCAATGTAGTCGTTATCAAAAAACACAGTGACGCCGTCTTGACGCCTGCGTAGCACCAAATTCGCATTGTTCATTATTTTTGCTGATTCGGCAGTGGGCACCAGCTCCACGCCGGTAAGCTTGCCATCGCTAAAATAAGTATGTTCCATACTGATATTGAACATCGGTTTATACTGACCCATCTCTAAAGCTCTTAATTGTTAGCCACCAAAATTCGCTTGGGGCGTCGCGCTTATCGTTACGGCTTGATCTCTAATATCGCCTGGATCGATCGCCACCATCCGTGCGCGGTATAGCACTGACGGGTAATATTTACCGCCTAAGATTCCCCACAAATTACTCAGTTCCTGAATCGAGAGGTTCTCCAGATCAAGCACAAGCTTTTCGATGCGGTCGTCCATATCTGGAGTATTTGAATGATCAAAAACCGGTCGTCTTTGGAAAAAGGCAATCGCATTCGACAAAAACTTCATAGACTCTTGATAATTATTTCCACCAAAGCAAACCGAAATTAGGATGTACAGGTTCAGGTAGACCGGCTCAAATCCAACCACCGATCTGGAATATCCAGAACCAGATCCGCCCATGCTTTTAGAAAGAGTGTCTCTTTCAATGTTGATAAGACTCACCGCCACTTTGTTGGCCGCCTGCAGCGGTAAGCTGCCATCTTGCTCCACTGTGTTGGACACCACGACTATGTCTTCGTCTAACCTGAAGGTTTTTTGCAGCGAGTAATTTAACTCGTTAGCAACAACAGTTATGGCGGAATTGATCATGCGCATCTGCCGTCAGATAGGAAGATATTTTCACGCCATAGCGGACTTTGCTGAATTCGCAAAATGCTATCAGTCGGGCAATCTAGAAAAACTGCTTTCGATACTTGGGCCAAGTGTTTGATCTACTTTTTGTTTGAGACACTACGTCTAGTGGCTCAGCACGTTTCGTAGAAGCACAGTAGCACCGCAACGTTACTCCAGCGTTCGCCGTCCGCTGGCTGGGCGTTATTTTAGAGTGTGTTTACCGCTAGCAGAGCGTTTCGCCTGTGTTTGCTTACCGTTGTTTTATCGTTTGTTGAACGTTTATACGCGTTAGTTTGACCATTAAATTCGAATTCATGTATGATCCATGTTCCTCATTAATAAGAAGAAATTTGACTATCATGCCAACGCCGCAGTTAAAGCTTAGTCTTCTAGGAACACCCCGTCTTAATCTGGGTGAGAGCTCTCTAGATGATGTGTTTTACGAAAAAGTGGAGGCCTTGTTGGCCTATTTGGCGGTCGAGAGCAATCGTCCACACCGCCGCGAAGTACTGGCGGAACTGTTTTGGCCGGATTTGTCTGATGATTATGCCCGCAGCAATTTGCGCTATGCGCTATTCAAATTAAGAGAGGGCCTCAAAGACAAGCACAATACCGTGCCCTACCTAATTGTTAACCGCACCAGCATTCGGTTTAATCCTGACAGCGATTTCTATCTCGATGCTGCCGAGCTAGCAGGGGCCTTTGATCACTCCCTGCGACCTAATAGCTCTTTGACTATTGATCACTTGGAGCATTTAACAGCACTTTATCGCGGTGATTTCATGGAGCAAAGCACACTCACTGAAAACGAGTTGTTCTATGAGTGGCTGTGTAATAGGCGAGAGATATTTCATCGCTATGAGCTTATTGTACTTGGTCGCCTAATCGAGAAATACACAGAGAAAGCAGACTACGATCTAGCGCTCCATCATGCCCACCGTTTTATCACCCTAGACCCACTGGATGAATCTGGCTATCACAAGCTGATTGAACTGCTGGCAACCAGTGGCAAAAACACCAAAGCGATAGAAGCTTACAATAACTTAAGCCACTTGCTGAATATGGAGTTAGGGATTCGGCCCAACGAAGAAAGCACCGAGATTATTCGAAACCTGCTGTTTCGAAAAACCAGCAACGCCCCAGTCAACTAGAGAATGCTGCCTTTAGCAGCGTCCCCCATTCGGAAACGCTAAATCGGATTACTCAGATTCTTGAGTAAAAGGTTTTGTGTTGGATTGGAAATTGGGTGGGTTAGTTTTTTGCTGAATAATATTGGCTGAGGCGAGCCCGTTCGCAAGGTTCCTGAATTTGCGCTGCATAACAGACGCGGCTCTACGATCATCTATTTGATACGAAGTGGAGCTAGCTTTCGCTGTCATAGCACCGCTTTCACTGGCAGGGCTGTGGGAGCGGTTAGCGGACTCAGTGTTGGAACGATCTTTCATTGTTATAGCCGACTTACAGTTCAGTAGTTGTCTAAATAATAGTTAATCTTCGGATTCTTGCCGTGGCTTTGCGGCTTTATGCTGCATGGCCTTTGCACCCTGAACATCCGCCTCAGTTTCAAGGCTCGGGTCATCGTTGACCTTCACCCCGCCTTTCATCTGCGTTGTCGGTTTTACACGTCCTTGAGCTTGCTGCACCACATGCCACGCTTCGTGAGGCAGGTGTTTTTCTTGACCCGAGGCAACGTGAATATTCTGCCCTTGAGCGTAGGCATGAGCATTAAGCTGAGCTGGCTTGTCTGAATTGTAATGAACCTTGACTCCGTTCATTGATACACCTGACATCGCTTCTATGCCGGATTTCAAATTATCAGGCAGTCCGGTTTTATTTTCGCCGGAAGAATCAGCATCTTTCTTTAATTGGGTAGATTCGAACTTGCCCTGCAACTCTTCCTCATCTTCAATTAACTGAGTGGTTTCGAACTTGCCTTGCAGCTCTTCTTCCTCTTCCATTAATTGTGCGGATTCGAACTT
>CAYGSO010000025.1:47390-56322 GCA_964352445.1 uncultured Pseudohongiella sp.
TGCAGCTCTTCTTCCTCTTCCATTAATTGTGCGGATTCGAACTTACCCTGCAGCTCTTCCTCCTCCATTAACTGAGTGGATTCAAACTTACCCTGTAGCTCTTCTTCTTCCATCAATTGAGTGGATTCAAACTTGCCCTGCAGCTCTTCTTCTTCCATGAGCTGGGCAGCTTCAAACTTACCCTGCAGTTCCTCTTCTTCAACGCGCTGACTTACGTCGGCTTTTTCTTGCAGAATTTTGCTGTCAGCTTTTAATTGAAGCGAATGGGCTTTTTCAAGTTGGGCAATACTGTAGGGGCTTTGTTGCAGCGAATTAACACTCTTGCGCTGCATCAGCGCCGGTGAACTGCTATTAAGTGCCAGTGACACGCTTTCTGACTCAGCTCCCTGAGAACCCAGCTTGGCTTTAAAAGTCTTCAGCTGTGCTGTGGCTTGTGAATCTCGGCGGCGACGCTGGGCAGCGGCCTGTGATTCGCCTGCCCTTTGTTGACTGTGTGGCTTTCTCATAACAGCATGATTTACTTGATTATTTTTTGTTAATTACGCTCAATATCTGAGCTTGATAGCTCAACTTAAAAAGCTTGCTTGGGCGCTCAAAAATGACCTGCGCATAGTTCGATTTCTCTTCACATTATCCTTATAAGAGACTAATTTTTGTAAGAATTATGTCTCAAAAAACCTACGGCCAGAATCAGTTTGTTAGGGTATACCCCATTGATTGTAATGCGCAAGGATTATTGGCAAAGAATGCCACCAAGCCCTTATTAATCGGGGAACGTGAAAAACTCCCCCTTAGGCTGTTCTTGTCGCTTAATACCTGTTACCGAGCGGAGCCCAGCTTTCGAGCCATATCTGAGGCTATGACCATTTGAAATGAGGCTTTTAATTGAGGGTTCTTTTTAAACAAAGCGTCCAGATTAAGTCGTGGCCAACAAAACGCTCGGATTTCAGAGTCAGCATTTACATCAGCCGACGCTAAGTCATCAGTTATCATAGATATCTCACCGATGAAGGTGCCGCTTCTCAGCGCTGCGGTTATCGTTGCTGCGCTTTACCGTTGCCTCACCGCCAAAAAGAAGCATAAGAGCGTCGAGTAGCGCTGACATAGACTCGCTAGCTTGCGCTAAAGCAAACCCTGGCAAAACTTTTGCACACTTACTACGCGCAGGCAATGGAGACAAAGTATATACAGTGAAAAGCGCAGCTTCTTGCAGCACGTTTAGCCCGAGAATGTTATTTGATGGGCAAGGAATGACGGCGAATTGCAAAGGCCCGACGTTGTAGCCTTGTCCAAGTATTAACTTATTCAGCCTATAGACATTGCCTGCCATCGGCCTTTCTAACGGCGATACGTCGTGTTGGTTCCTGCTTGACGGTATCTGTTAGAGAAAGACACGTGCTCTCGGTAAG
This sequence comes from uncultured Pseudohongiella sp., assembly GCA_964352445.1. Lineage (GTDB taxonomy): Bacteria > Pseudomonadota > Gammaproteobacteria > Pseudomonadales > Pseudohongiellaceae > UBA9145. Next base: position 48,800 of record CAYGSO010000025.1, read on the forward strand.
AGCAGCAATACCAGCTCCGGTGTCCACCATAAACTCGACTTCAGCATGGTTTTCTAAAGCGCCTGCGACGCAGTAGTTTCCTCAGTTTTGCTGAGCGAGCGGAATCTCAAATTCAAATCTTCGGCACACACAGTATTTAGTAAGCCGACTGCGCTCATAGAAAAACTGAGAGTGGCTATAAGGGTGCATAGCAGCTCCGGTAAATAGGCTGGCCAAGTGACTAGGCAATAATTAAGCCAGCACCGAGAGTTGGATTAATACCGTTTTTCCTAATGAAACCTTCGAGAGTATCGCTCTTTAACAGTGCGAAAACAGTTAAATGCGTACATTTGATGCGCTGGCTTTAGTAAAATCAAGAGTATCGTTTTAACCAGGCCGACACGGTTGGTCTAGAGCAATTAAACTCTAAATCGATTGTTTAGGCAGTGGTTGAACAACGTCGCTAACTTGCTAAAAAGGAGATAATTTATACGAACTTTGAAACTATTTTCTGTAGGTTTAGCTGCTTTTGTAAGCAACGCTACAATGGGCTCAGCCGACTGCTCCGGTGGTTGCGTTGCCAAAATGGTGACAGACTTTAGCGGCAAGCCTCCATTTAAACGAAGCGTTGAAATGGTGCCTGCAGTTGATATCGCTCAGTTTGAATCCGTACCAACCGAAAAAGAGCTGATTGAAGGTAAAACTGTCGATTTCCGCGGCAAGCCACCTTTTAAACGAAAAGTGGAGCTCCTAGAAAAGGCCGAGGCTAAACAGGTGGAAATCACTTCTGACTCGGAGGCCTCTAACAAGCCTCGCAAAAAAGGCAAGGGCAACTCGATGTTCAAGCGCCGCTAAGGTGCATGGCAATCAACAGCTACTATTGAAAACTAAAAAGTATCGTAAGAAGCTAATCACTTTAGCGCTTAGCTCTTTTTGGAGCGAGGCCAAGTCAATCCCATATCATGCAATAAACCAACTCTAATTAAGACCAATAATCTCATAGCTGCCGCTGGTTTTTAAAGTTATCACTGCCTCATTATCACTCCTGTTGCGCCAGTACCAGCCATGAGAGCCGGCAAAAGGGGCGGTAATGGCGCCCTTCATTTCGTTTGCGGTAGCTTCGGCATAACTTTCAAAGTAACCAGGCTCTCCGCCATCGGGCTCTCCGTGCAGATCGAAGTATAGATCACTGCCAGCGCTATTCCATTGGTACTGTAGCTTAGCGTACTGAGCGAGTTGAAACTTGTACTCAAGTCCGCTTTTTGCTGGAACGATTATCACCGCCTCGTCGCTGCGCGAACCATTTCCTGAGCCTTCAGCCATAGCGCTGGTAACAGCCACCGCACCGCTCGGCGCTAATACTGTCAACCCCAGCGTCGCGCCAAACCCAGTTGGGTCTATGTTGTATTCAGCCGGCAAGACCACCAGAACGAACAGCACCGTGGCAAACAGGCAGGCAAGGACTGATGCCTTGACCAAGGTTCTAGTGGTCTGAATGGGTTGATCAGCCTCGCTCATCTCATACTCCAGTGGTCAGAATAAAACCAGTAAGTTGATACATTGTCAGCACAACGCCGCCAGTCATCAATAGAGTATTGGTGACTACTGAAAGCTTCATATAGCTCTCGTTTCGGCGCCAATAGCTCAGCCCAATAAGAATAAAGCTCAAGGCGACAAACTGGCCAATTTCAACACCAATGTTGAAGGCGATGAGGTTTATTAGCAGACCTTCTCCGCCGAAGCTAAACTCCTGTAACTTGGTTGCTAAACCAAACCCATGAAACAGGCCGAAAACTAGAACCGCGCCTTGAGTATTTGGCTGATAACCGAAGAGGCGCTTGAAACCTCCCAGGTTATCAAACCCTTTGTAGACTATGGACAGACCGATAACCGCATCAATCAAAAACGGGTTAACCGCAATGTTGTTGTATACACCCAACAATAGCGTGGCGCTGTGTCCTAAGGTGAAAAAACTAACGTAAACTAATACGTCTTTGCTGCGGTAGAGAAAGAAAATGACGCCCGCTAAAAACAATAAATGATCATACCCTGTGACCATATGCTTGGCGCCAATATACAAAAAGGGAGCGATTGCTACGCCGTTGTTGCTTGCCAAGAACTGCTGTGTCATTTCATCGACACCATGGCCATAGGCAAACATCGGCAGCAGACTCGTAAGCAAGGCAAGAAGCGATTTTTTAGTAAGTATATTCTTCAGGCGTTTGGCCAACACGTGTGGTATCTCTGTGGTCTTAAAGAGGAAACGCGGCACCTAGTATATTGAGGATTGATTGTGACACGTAGCAATGGCTTCACCGAGGTGATGTGGAGCCATTGCTGAAGTTCAGTTCAAGCCATAAGTCTCTTAGTTTTCCTGAAACTCTACATGCACTTCTAATTCGATGTCATCGCCTACACCAAAGCTCGTAAAACGGTCTAGACCAAAAACCGAGCGTTGAAATGTGGTATTCGCCGAAAACCCAATCGTGTTAGCACGGGTCAGAAAGTTTCTGCCACCGCCGTGGAACTCGACATTAAGCGGTACCGGTGCAGTAACTCCAAGAAGGGTCAGCTCGCCCTGAAACACAAAGGAGTTTTCATTTGACGACAGCAAAGAAGTGGTTCTGTAAACCGCCTGTGGGAAGGCCTCACTATTAAACCAGTTAGGGCCCTTTAGCTCTTCAGCGAACTCCGTATTATTGATATCCAAACTCGTGGTATCAATAATAACTTCCAATTGGGAATTGCCAATATTTTCCGGATCAAAGTCGAGGGATGCATCGAATGTATTGAAGCGGCCAATAAAAGTAGAAAAGCCTAAATGGTTTATCTTCCAAAGCAGTGTCGCGTGGTCTGGGTCTAATGTGTATTGACCAGTGCTCAGCTCGGCCATATCGGTTTCGAAATCCGGCGTCAACAAACGGTCGCAGGAGACCAAAAAGGCAGAGCAGGCAAGTAGAGCTGAAAGGTGGCGAGTTTTATAAAACAATCTTGAAATCATTAACGTAACCTATTGTATACAGAATCTGTTTATTTACTGCTGAACTGCGTAGACATCTACCGTGATCGTCACTTCATTTGGAATTTCTGCAGTGCTTGCCCAGTAGCCTTGGCCAACACCGTACTCCAATCGATTGATAGTGACTTCGCTGGTCAAATGGAAGCGAATCTTGCCACCGCTGGCATCAACATCTAAGTTGAATGGGAAGCTTAGCGGATGGGATTGATCGCGAATTGTCAGCATGCCTTCTGAAACGAAAGAGCTCATTGACTCTAGGCTGCACTTTTCAGCTTTAAATGTGGCAGTGGGAAACTGATCAACGTCGAACAACTCATAATCAAGCAGGTAGTCCAAGGCTTCGGGAGAATCTATGGCGATATCTTCGATATTAATCGTAACTTCGAAGTTACATGCACCTGGGCTCATTGGATCTATTTCAAAAACCGCTTCAACATTTGTAAATTCACCTTGGTACGGATCATTACCAAAGTTGTATTGAAAAATCACGCTAGACTCATCTGGTTCTAGCACCCATGTGGCTGCCTGAACAGGCAGCCCTATGAGTAAAAGTGTAGAAAGTCCGACTGCTCGATTAATTAGTGTTCGCATAATTATTACTACTCCAGATTTTAAATTATGGCAGTGCATAAGCCACTATTTCTGCCGCTGTGCCGCTTCCACTGACTACCATCACAATGTATTGCTTACCATCATGCTCATACGTCATTGGCACACCGGTTTGTGCATTAGGTAAATCTATGGTGGCAACGATGTCACCAGTTTGCTTATCTAGGGCGCGGAATTTTGGACTGCCGCCCACACCTTCACCAACAAACAGCAGGGTTTTAGTCAGCAATAAACCGGAACGAGTTGCGACACCCGTACGGGGAATATCCAGCCCGGCCAAAGCGCGGTTGTTGGCGATACGCTCAGGGGTATCTGCGTTGGCAACTTGAAACACGTGCTCGCCGCTGTTCATATCGATTGCTGTGACGCGGCCATAGGGCGGCTTAACCAGTGGCAGGCCTTTAATACGCGGCACTCGCACACCATAAGACTGGCTGAACGCAACGTCTGAGTTTTCGTCTTTTGCAACAGACAATAAGGCAACGTTAGTTCTTGATGGGATGTAGAGAATACCGGTTTCCGGATCAACGGCGCTGCCTTCCCAGTTTGCACCACCAATGGCGTCAGGCAGAGCTAAAGTGCCCACAGTACCGTCAGCCGCATCAGCCAATGAAGGGGGAGAGTACACGCTAGGACTTAAGCGAAATGTTTTAACTGCCTCTAGTGCTTCTGCTCGCAGCTCAGGCGTGAAGTCGATTAGATCGTCTTCGCTGAAACCTTGTCGATCAAAAGGCGCAGGCTTAGTTGGGAACGGCTGGGTTGGCGAATACCATTCGCCAGGGACATCACCGGCTGGCACTGGACGCTCTTCGATAGGCCATACTGGCTCGCCAGTCAAACGGTCGAATGTGTAAACCCAAGACTGCTTGGTCACCTGCATTACAACTTTACGGCCATTGGGCAGATCAGCTAAAACTGGCGCAGAGGGGTTATCCCAATCCCAAATGTCATGGTGAATCAGCTGATAGTGCCACTGTCTTTCACCGGTTTTAATATCTAATGCAACAACTGAGTTGGCAAACAAGTTGTCGCCTGGGCGGTCTCCGCCGTAACGGTCGCCTGTTGCTGACTCAACCGGCAGATACACGTGGCCTAATTCTGGGTCTCCCGACATTGGCGCCCACACCCCAGCATTGCCTGAGATTTCAGCACCATCACCAAGCCATGTCTCGATACCTACTTCGCCCTGCTGGGGGATAGTGCGAAATGTCCACAAGAGGTCTCCAGTGCGCGCATCGAAACCGCGCACATCGCCTTTCACGTTGTACTTTGAAGGCGGACGCATTGACACTTTATGCGCCGGGCCCACAACTACAACATCGTTCATCACAAATGGGGGCATGGACGATCCAATGTCCAAATCTTCGCGGCCCTGTCCTAGACGCAGACCTTCAAACATATCTACGCGGCCATTGACGCCAAAATTAGGATCTTCTAATCCGGTCTGGGCATCCAGCGACACCAAATAGAAACCTGGAGTGACAACTAAAATGCGTTTTTCGTCACCGCTACGCCAAAATGAAAGCCCACGACCAGAGCCCTTTCTCGGCGCGTTATCAAATCTTTCGCCTTCTTGAGGCCGCCAAAGCCAAAGTATTTGCCCGGTTGCCGCGTCCAGTGCAGCAACATTTCTGGTTGCCCCGAGAGTTGCATACAATACGCCGTCAATCTCTAAGGGAGTGGAAGTCGCGTTGGATTCAGGGGTTGGCCCATAATTAGCTGTAGAGAACCGCCAAGCAATCTCTAGAGAACCCACGTTGTCGGCATTAATTTGATCCAGCGGCGAATAACGCTGGGCTGCCATGTTGCCACCATAATCTGGCCAGTCACCTGCATACACATCGGTGCCAGACTGGCCCAATAGCGCCGGTGCCGCGATAAGAGCACCGGCAGTGATCATGAGTGACGAAATCAATCTTTTTGTTGTTATCATCTTAAACTCTCCGCTTACTAATTAAGTCTTTAAACTGCGCTCACCCTTCAAACGAGGTATCTTCGTTGTCCGGCCACCCAAGTTACGCGATGCGGCACTTTAAAGGGTGAAAGTAGCCGAGTAATGGGGACTGTGGAGAATAAGCAATCTATGTCCTACAAGCAAGCCCACAACCAATTGGCGATTAGAAAACTAAGAATAATATCAATCGCTTAGTGGGCTATCGCGGGCCAGCTTTTTGTAATTCTTTGTAACTACGACGGCCATTCTCGGCACGCTGATTCTGAGTCGCCGAACCTTAACCCAGTCTTAATTAAGCCAAGCAAGCAGACGGCAGCCGGTTTCTGCTGCGATGAAACGAAAAACCGCTGCTGCCGATGGCATTTTGGTCTGTCAGATAAGGTCTAACCCCCTATCTAGCTCCTGTAGCAATCCCAAGCGTAGACCTCTCCACAGCTATTTATTCGCAAACTACTGAGATAGACTTCTGCCTGTAAATTAAACCCTTCCCGTTTTAGGAGACCTCATTATGGCAAAGCTCCACCTAAAAACTCTGATAGCTATCGTCGCTTTTAGCCTATTTTCACATTTCGCCGCTGCACAAAGCGATGCCGACAGCGCCGCAATGAAGCAGATCGCCGCTATTGTAGCCACCCTGAATCATTTCCCTAACGACGATGATTTCGCCACATTGGACGCGATAATTGCCAATAGCGACGTTTCCTCTGAAGTACGGATGATGGCCGACACAGTTGCCAACATCGAGCACTCAGCTAACGAAGAAGGCAAAGGTGCCATGGAAGCTATAGCCGGAGACTCCAGCGCGTCGGAACAGGCTAGAAGTCTTGCCGAAATAATTGGCAATCTCAATCACATGGCCAGTGATTCAGCTAAAGAACAACTTGCTCAATTATTCCCTTAAGGGTTAGTGAAATCTCTGTTTAACAAGCCGCTGTTACCTGGCGCAGTTCAGGGGGCCTCGCCCCTCTGAGCCTTAAGCTAATCTTTAGTCCCATTCGATCGTCCTAACCCAAGCATAGGTTTTTGCTTTAGCAGCAGCTGCAGCTGGTCGTTGCCTCTGTGCCCACTAGAATTACTGCGCGCAGTTGCAACAAAAAGTAACTTGGCCTCTGCCCTACCTCGCTTTGTTTGAATTATCGGAAAAAACTGGATAACCTCGGGCGAGTTCGATCTGGGATTTCACTTCTACTGGGATTCCCCATGATGAAGTAAGACAATTTTTACTCACCCTGTGAGGCTCGAAGCAAATCGATTCACTAAGATTTGCCGCTATCTGAAGTTTATGGATCCGTCGTTAAGTGATCGGTTAAGAAAGCGCAGAAATGATAAATAGATACTACATTATCGATGACTTTTACAATGATCCGGATGAGCTCGTCCGAGTTTCACTCGAGTCTGCAAAAAACTTTGGCGCAAGCGGCAACTTTGCCGGCGTAATGACTTCCCAAGCATTCCTGTCTATTCAGCAAAGAGATCTTTTTCAAAAACTTCTACTAGAGCCCTCAATCGATTCCTCCACCCAACTCAATGGCAAGGTGCGCTTTACCAAACAAAGCGATCCTTACAAGCAGAATATTCATTTTGATGGTGGGTTTGATACAAAATGGTCAGGGGTAGTTTACCTGTCGAAAAACCACCCAAGCGTTGATGGCACAGTCTTTTGGAAACACAAAAGATTAGGCTTGGAGGAGATACCCAGAACCGAAGCAGGGCTTACTAAAGTTGGCTTAAATTCACGTGAAGGGATTAAACACCTGCTTGAGAAAGAAGGTATGGACGACACCCAGTGGGAAAAAACCCTAGCGGTTCCCTATAGGTATAACCGTCTAGTGTTGTTTCGACCTTGGTTGTTTCACTCACCGGGTATTGCTTGGGGGGACACTCTTGAGACTTCGCGCATGGTGCAGACAATTTTTCTAGGCAATGCACCAAACCCGCAAACTTAAAGTCAGTTGTCGCAGC
>CAYGSO010000026.1:0-36176 GCA_964352445.1 uncultured Pseudohongiella sp.
TCTACGGGTTAATTTTGAATTCACGGCTACGTTCGCCTCCATTTGGTAGGGAAAGGATATTACTTTTTGCTTTACGAGATGCTTGGCTATAAAGGACCAATCAAACCGCACATTTTTGTTAGTTTTATTCAGCAGCCAAGGGTAAATCACCTGCTAGGGATAAGCAAGCCACCGAAACCGCCGTAGGTCCCGTGTTTCTTTCGGTTTAAGCGTAAATTCCCCGAAAAAATTGGTCGTGATATTGGGTTGCAGAACTTCTCGACACCTGCAAATGTAGGCAAGCGCGTGTTAACGCCCTCAGAATCAATCGACATGCTGCCTTGTGCAGCCTAAGGCAGGCCATCACCGCCGCTCAAAGCCTCACATCGACTTCACCGCGAGCGAAACTGTCAATGTACTGTCGGATGTTGATAATCAAAGAGTTTGTATCTCTCTAAATATCAGCCACTTAAGCAAACCGCATATTCTGCGGAAAGGGCCAATCACCTTGACATATTCTGCCGTGATGTTATTTTTATCGGCCCTTTTTGAAGTGCTAAGCCAATGCATTGTTGGCTCAAGCAAGAAGGGCTTTAGCTACCGTCTAGCCTCACCGGGACAAATTCAGCTGCATAACTCTCCTACCGATAGGCTCAGCCAGCGTCGGAATAAGAGGCGCGGTGGCGAAAACGACTGACTGGCCAGAATGTAACAGAGAATTATGAATCTATGAGTGATGCAAACAAGCTACCCCTGCGCTTCGGATACCCGCCAAAGACAGGGCTTTACGACCCGGCTTCCGAGAAAGACTCTTGCGGCGTAGGCTTTGTGGCCAATATAAAAGGCCAGCCCAGCCATCAAATCATGCTGGACGCTTACCATTTAAACTCGCGCATGGATCACCGCGGCGGCTGCGGGTTTGAAGCCAACACGGGCGATGGCGCAGGCATCCTCATGGCATTGCCCCATAGTTTTTTCCAAGCCGTTGCAGATTCGCTTTTCAGTATCCAGCTACCTCCATCTGGACAGTATGCTGTCGGAAATATATTTCTGCCCCAAGATCAAGCAGAACGAGAGCTATGCCAATCCGTCATAGGCGACATAGTTAGCCAAGAACAGCAACAGCTGGTGGGCTGGCGTGACGTCCCTATAGACCCAGTGGGCGCCGACGTGGGCCCTGCCGCATTGATGGCCCAGCCCTTTATCAGCCAGTTGTTTATTACCGCTCAAGAGGGCTTGGATCAAGAGCAGTTCGAACGTGCACTTTATATAATTCGCAAGCGCTTCACCCACCGCCTGCGGGGCGACCAAACGCTTACCGAAGCCAAGCAGGTTTATGCCTGCAGTCTTTCAACCAAGGTTATTGTCTATAAAGGTATGCTGACTCCAGGCCAGCTATTCCCATTTTATAAAGACCTGACCCATACCGAATTTGAAACCCACCTAGCCATGGTGCACTCGCGCTTTAGCACTAACACCTTCCCTTCTTGGGATCGGGCGCAGCCTAACCGGTTTATGGCTCACAATGGCGAGATCAATACTCTTCGGGGCAACGTCAATTCCATGGTGGCTCGAGAAGGCCAGGCAAGTTCTGGCTACTTCGGCGACAAAATGAATTCTATATTCCCAGTCATCGAGAATGATTGCTCTGATTCTGGAAGCTTTGATGCGGTATTGGAATTCATGCTGCTTTCCGGCCGCTCTCTGCAAGAATCAGTAATGATGATGATTCCAGAGGCTTGGCAATCCGATGCCAACATGGCTCAGGCTAAGAAAGACTTTTATGAGTTTCACTCAGCCCTCATGGAGCCTTGGGACGGGCCAGCCTCCATCGTCTTTTCTGATGGCCACTACATCGGCGCCGTGTTGGATCGCAATGGCCTCAGACCCAGCCGCTACTACGTGACTCACGATGATAAGGTGATCATGGCGTCAGAGGTGGGTGTTCTTAAAGTGGATCCTGCCAATGTAAAAATTAAAGGCCGCTTAGAGCCAGGCAAGATGTTTTTGCTGGATTTCGAGACTGGCCGTTTAATTCCCGATGAGGAATTAAAAATGTCTATTGCCAGCAAGCGCCCCTATGGCCAATGGCTGGCTGATAACAAAGTCACTTTGAAACAAATAAGCTCGGGCAGTTCGGCCCACAGTTTGGACAGCGAAAACGCGCTGCAAAAAATGCAGGCGTTTGGCTATACCACCGAGACCATGAGCTTCATGCTCATCCCTTTAGTAAAAGAATTACGTGACCCGCTCGGCTCTATGGGCAACGACTCGGCTTTGGCATGTTTGTCAGATAAGCCGCGGATGATCTACGACTACTTTAAACAGCTATTTGCGCAGGTTACCAACCCGGCAATCGATTCGATCCGCGAAGAAGTGGTCATGTCCTTGGAATGCTTTATCGGCCCCGAAGGCAACCTGCTAGAAACACAGCCCCAGCAAGCCCACAGGCTAAGCCTTGAGCACCCAATCCTATCCAATCAGCAGCTGACTGATATCAGGAAGATGGATTACAAGGGCATGAAGTCAAAAGTGATCGACATTACCTTCGACAAAAAAGACAGCAATGGCTTCCGTGACGCCCTGACCCGAATATGCGCTGAAGCAGATTCGGCGATCATAGAAGGTGTTGCGTTCGTTATTTTATCTGATCGCGCAACCTCCGCCGAGAGAGTTCCTTTAAGTGCGCTAGTCGCTTGTGGCGCTGTGCATCATCACTTAATTAAAACTCACCAGCGGGCGCAAATAGGCATCGTGGTCGAAACCGGAGAAGCCAGAGAGGTTCACCACCACTGCCTACTAGTAGGCTACGGTGCTGATGCCATCAATCCTTACCTAGCCTTTGAAGCCCTGTGGAAAGCCAATCTTGAAGGCTTGTTGGGTGACGCTTACCCGACTGAAGTTAAGCTCGTTGCTGCCTATAAAAAAGGCGTCAAGAAAGGCATGTTAAAAGTGATGGCAAAGATGGGTATCTCCACTTTGCAGTCTTATAAAGGCGCACAAATTTTTGAAGCCGTTGGTCTTGCCGATGAGATTATCAATACTTGCTTTGCTGGTACCGCTAGCCGAGTTCAAGGCGTTAACTTTGATGTGCTTATTGAAGAGTCCAAGCGTCGCCATGCGCTGGGCTTTCCCGCACGAAAAAGCGAGAGAATTCCAGTACTGAATAATCCAGGGGATTTCCACTGGCGCACCAATGGTGACGCCCATATGTGGAACCCAACGACTATTGCTAACCTGCAGGTAGCTGCTCGAACCAACAGCAGCGAAGCCTATAACGCGTTTGCTAAATTTACTAACGAAGACAGCACCAGACGCTGCACCTTCCGCGGTCTTTTGGCTTTCAATACGTCGGTTAATGAACCCATCAGTGTTGACGAGGTTGAACCGGTTAGCGAAATTGTTAAACGCTTTGCAACCGGCGCCATGAGTTTCGGCTCAATTTCTCAAGAGAGTCATGAAACCTTAGCTATCGCCATGAATAGACTAGGCGGTAAATCAAACACCGGCGAAGGTGGCGAAGATCCAATTCGTTTTGAGCCCATGGCAAACGGCGACTCCAAGCGTTCGGCTATCAAACAAGTAGCTTCTGGTCGGTTTGGCGTTACTACTTGGTACTTAACCAACGCAGATGAGCTGCAAATCAAAATATCCCAAGGCGCTAAGCCCGGCGAAGGCGGCGAACTGCCCGGCGGCAAAGTCGACGCAACTATTGCACGCATTCGTCACTCAACCCCCGGGGTAGGGTTGATCAGCCCTCCTCCTCATCACGATATTTATTCCATTGAAGATATCGCTCAGCTCATTCACGACCTAAAGAATGCTAATCGAGCAGCCCGCATCAGCGTAAAGCTGGTGTCCGAGGTCGGCGTTGGCACGGTAGCTGCTGGGGTGACTAAAGCCAAAGCTGAGCATCTAGTAATTGCCGGCCATGACGGCGGCACTGGAGCATCGCCGCTAACGTCAATCAAACACGCCGGGTTGCCTTGGGAACTTGGTGTCGCTGAAACCCATCAAACCTTGGTGATGAACAATCTGCGATCTCGCGTCGTGGTGCAAACTGACGGTCAGCTAAAGACCGGCCGCGATATTGCAATAGCGGCACTGCTAGGCGCCGAAGAATTTGGCTTTGCAACAGCGCCACTTATCACTCTTGGCTGCATTATGATGCGCAAATGCCATTTGAACACTTGCCCAGTGGGCATCGCCACCCAAGACCCCGAGCTGCGTAAAAAGTTTAAGGGCAAACCTGAACATGTGGTCAACTATTTATTCATGGTAGCCGAAGAGCTGCGCGGTATTATGGCGCAGCTAGGGGTTCGTACTATTAATGAAATGGTTGGCCGAGTAGATTTGCTAAAAACTGACGCCGCCATCAACCATTGGAAGGCCGCTGGCTTAGATCTCAGTGCGATGCTTGAACCGGCCAAGGTAATCTTTGCAGGCACTGAGTTTTATAAAACTCAGGAGCAAGACCATGGGCTTGAAAAAGCCTTGGACAATGAGCTTATCCGCTTAGCTAAACCTGCACTGGAATCGGGTGATAAAGTTTACATCGAACACGAAATCATCAACACCAACCGAGTTGTTGGCACGATGCTGAGTAACGAAGTTGCCAAACGCTGGAAAGCGCAAATGCTGCCAGATGACACGATCAATATTAAACTTCACGGCTCTGCCGGCCAAAGTTTAGGCGCATGGCTTGCCAAAGGCATAACCCTAACTGTGGAAGGCGATGCCAACGATTTCGTTGGCAAAGGTTTATCCGGCGGCAAAATAATTATCTACCCGCCCAAGCAAAGCACATTTAAAGCTGAAGAAAATGTCATCGCCGGCAATGTTAACCTTTACGGCGCTACCAGCGGTGAAGCCTATATACGCGGTATTGGCGCTGAACGCTTTGCTGTCCGTAACAGCGGCGCTTCTGCGGTGATCGAAGGCATCGGCGATCACGGCTGTGAATACATGACCGGGGGCCGGGTAGTGATCCTTGGTAAAACCGGCCGTAACTTCGGCGCTGGCATGAGTGGCGGCGTAGCCTATGTGTGGGATCCAAAGGGCGGATTGCCCGCTCAGTGCAACGCCGAAACCTATGAGTTAGAAGGTGTTAGCGCTGGCGCGGACATTATCGAGCTTAAGCAGTTGATTCAAAATCATGCAGATTACACTGATTCAAGCGTCGCAAAAATGATTCTTGAAAACTGGGAACGCTCAATCGGGGAGTTTGTGAAAATTATGCCCACCGATTACAAACGCGTGCTTGAAGCACAAGCTGCTGCCGCTACAGCGGCGTAGAGTTAAAAAGACACTAGCAATAGGTATTAGGAAATTCCATGGGAAAGCCTACAGGATTTAAGGAGTTTACTCGCGCTGCAGAGCCCTATCGCGATGCGACAGAGCGACTTCTAGATTACAAAGAAATTTATACTGAACACAAAGTAGAGCACTTGGCCACTCAAGGCGCCCGGTGCATGGACTGTGGCGTGCCTTTCTGTCAGTCAGATGAAGGCTGTCCCGTCTACAATTTAATTCCTGAATGGAATGACTTGGTCTACAACAACCGCTGGAAAGAGGCCTTAGATAGGCTCCACAAGACCAACAACTTCCCTGAGTTTACTGGCCGCGTGTGCCCTGCGCCCTGCGAGGGTGCCTGTGTGCTTGGAGTCAACGAGCCTGCCGTTACCATAAAAAATATTGAATGCGCCATCATTGATAGAGGCTTTGCCGAAGGCTGGGTGGTTGCTAATCCGCCTACTGAGCGCACCGGCAAGAAAGTCGCTATTGTCGGGTCAGGCCCTGCCGGTCTTGCAGCGGCGGCTCAGCTAAACTTAGCCGGACATGAAGTCACCGTCTATGAGCGAGATGACCGCATCGGCGGTCTGCTTATGTACGGCATTCCTAACATGAAACTGGAAAAGGACGTTGTCGACAGACGGGTTAATTTGCTAAAGGAAGAAGGCGTTAAATTTGTTGTCAGTGCCGATGTCGGTGGCAGTGGTGACAATGCGGTGCCTGTAAGCAAGCTGATGGAAGAGTCCGATGCATTGCTTTTGGCCACGGGCGCCACGACCCCTAGAAATTTGAACATTCCCAATCGTGAAGGCGACGGCATTCACTTTGCCATGAATTTTTTGTGGCGCAACACCAAAAGCCTATTGGATTCCCAGCTAGGCGACGGCGAATACATCTCAGCCAAAGGCAAGAAAGTCATTGTTATAGGCGGCGGCGATACTGGTACCGACTGTATCGGTACCTCACTGCGCCATGGCTGTGAGTCTTTAGTGAATTTTGAAATTATGCCTAAACCCCCGGTGGACCGTGCGGATAATAATCCGTGGCCGCTTTGGCCAAAAATCTACCGTGTTGATTACGGCCATGAAGAAGCCGCAAAAAAATACGGCCAAGACCCACGGGTTTATTCTATTTCCGGCAAAGAGTTTGTCAGAGACGAAAACGGCAAGCTGCTAGGCATAAATACGGTGGAAGTTGATAATAACTTTCAAGAAATCCCGGGCACGGTGCAATTTTGGGAAGCCGATTTAATTCTGCTGTCGATGGGCTTTTTAGGCCCCGAGCACTACGTCAGTGAAGCGCTGCAGCTGGAGCTGGATGGCCGCTCAAACTATAAAGCGCAGTACAAAGACTTCAAAACCTCTCAAGCCAAGGTATTTGCGGCGGGAGATTGTCGCCGCGGCCAGTCGCTAGTGGTTAGAGCCATCGATGAAGGTCGCTTGGTTGCCGACGAAATTTCTGCCTTTTTGCTGTCATAGCAACTACCGCTTGGTTCTGCCTCGGCCGGCTCAGATAGAGCTCTTAGCGCTTCCTTTGCGCTAGAGCTTTCTGACATACTGCTAAAACACCCTTTAGGCAAACTACCTTATGACAGAATCGGTTCTGCAGCTGGATAATGTTGTAAAAACCTACGGCGACTTTACCGCTGTAAACGGCATTAGTCTGGCGATTCCCAAGGGCGCGATCTACGGTTTTCTTGGCCCCAACGGTGCTGGAAAAACCACCACTATCCGCATGATCCTAGATATCGTAAAACCAACCAGCGGGCGCATTACCCTGCTGGGGCACAGCTGCGCGCTGGATGTTCGCAATCGCATTGGCTATCTCCCTGAAGAAAAGGGCCTCTACAAAAAAATGAAGGTCTGGGCAATCATTCAATACTTTGCCAGACTCAAAGGCATGGAAAAAAAGGCGGCAAAGCACAAAGCCTTTGCGCTGCTGGAAAAATACGGGCTGATTGAATTTGCCGATGCCAAGATAGAATCTCTCTCCAAAGGTATGGGGCAAAAAGTCCAAGTACTGTCTGCAGTTGCCCATGACCCTGAATTCGTTATCCTCGATGAGCCGTTTTCTGGCTTAGATCCGGTTAATCAAACCGTGTTGGAAGACCTCATTACCGACATGGCAAATAATGGCCAAACGGTTATTTTCTCAACCCATGTAATGCAACATGCCGAAAGGCTGTGTGACCGAATTCTATTGATCAGCAAGGGTCAGAAGATTTTCGATGGCACAGTAAGCGAGGCTAGGGCAACGATACCGCGGCGGGTAATTATTAGCAGTGAGAGTGATGTGTCGTCATTGCAACAACTGAGCGGCGTGCAAGGCATAACTGCCACTGAACACAATCAATGGCGTATTGATATTTCCAAGGACGTCAATCCGCAGGATATCTTAGCGTTTTGCGCTAACGCTGAGATCGCTATACGGGGTTTCGAGTTCAGCGAATCAAGCCTGCACGATGTGTTTGTCAATCTGGTGGGCGATGATGCCAAGGAGCATGTTTTCAGATGAAAATGGTCCGTTTAATTGCCGCCCACGAATATTTGGAAAATGTAAAAACCAAAGGCTTTTGGCTGACCATTTTAATTTTTCCAGTGGTTTTTATTGGCATCTATTTTTTACAAACAGTGCTAACTAATTCTACCCCTACTCGATTCTATCTACTGATTGATCAATCCGGTGAGTACCAAGAAGCGGTTGATGTGGCTATCGAGCGAGATCACCAGCGCCGTATTTTACAGGCATTTGTTAATTACCTGCTCGAGCACCGGGCTGAAACAAACCTCGAACTTACCGCTGCCAATGCCGCAAGCGCTGCCGATCAATTTATTGACGATGTCGATGCTAATGAAGTTGCTGCCTTAGATGATTGGCTCAACAGCGGCGGACTCGATTTCGCTCTTGCTATGGCATCGCCCTATTTAAAAAAAGACGTGCCCGAGTTTAAGCAGCCTAGCCGGCAATTTGTGCTGGCAGAGATGCCCAGCGAAGTAGACCTAAACGCCAGCCCTAGTGAAATTGTCCAAACGCTGCGTCCCTACCTTACTGGAAAAAAATTAGTAGCCGGCGATGATCAGTCCGGCGCCTTGTTCGCGCTTATACTAATCCCTGAAAATGTAAATGACTTCATCTCAAGACCCAGCACTAATCCACAGGCGCCAGCGCCAAATGCTGGCATTCAATACTGGGCCAGTAACCTAACCGATAGCAGACTGCCCGATGCCATAGCCAGCAGCGTTAACTCCTCGATTAGAGAAATCGAATTTCAAAAATTAGGCATTAATACGGAACAGGTTCGCACTGCTCAACGTACCCGCATGCCGCTGGTGCAGCTAGACCCAGCGGCGGAAGCCGGTGAGGAGGCCGTAAGCTTGGCAGATACCTTCAGGCAATTTGCACCTATTGGATTTGTTTACTTAATGTTTATTTCTTTGATGCAGAACGTGCAGTATTTACTGTCCAATACTGTTGAGGAGAAATCCAATCGCATCATTGAGGTCTTGCTCGCCTCGGTAACCGCCGGCGAGCTAATGATGGGAAAGCTGTTGGGAATTGGCTTGTCCGGTTTGACCACCGTTGCTGTGTGGCTGCTGTCTTTCTTCCTGTTTATTTCGGTCTACGACAGCTCTCAAACCGAGCTCATTTCACAGATACTCGATGTCATATTGAGCTCTGATCTTATTCCTTGGTTCGTGTTTTACTATTTCGCCGGTTACGCACTTTACTCCGGCCTTTTCCTAGCCATTGGCAGTTTATGCAATACCCTAAAGGAAGCCCAGGCGCTAGTGATGCCCATGATTCTAATACAGGTAGTGCCTTTAGCAACCATGTTCTTTATTGTGTTGGATCCCAATAACACCGTAGTTCGAGCGATGTCTTGGTTTCCGCTGTTTACACCCTATGTCATGATGAACCGAGCGGCGGCAAACCCGCCACTAATTGATGTGATTGGCACGACAGTGGTATTAATCGCCAGTATTGGATTAGTGCTTTGGCTGTCGGGTAAGATATTCAAACATGGCGTATTGCGCACGGGGCAACCGCCGAGGCTACGCGAATTACTCGCATTGTTTGGCGGTAAGCATTAATTGCGGTAAAGGTGAGAATTAAGTCTTAAAATTCCCGCTTATTGCCTGCTTCAATTGCCTGCATATCAAGACCACAGTGGACGCATTTTTTACTGCGGAAGCTCATGATGATGTCTTTGACAAAAAACTGCTCGCCACAGGACGGACATTTTCTGAGCATCATATCTACTGCAAACACTCCCCACACAGCACAGTAAAACAACAGGAAACCATCAATGGATTTACCGTTACTCAATAGTATCCAAACACCAATCATATACAGCGGTAAAGTCGCAAAGCTCACCAACATTCTAGTGCGTGATGCCAAAACCTTTTTTAGGGCAGGCAGGTGTCGGCTTTGACTTTTTCTAAAGGGAGTCACTAAACGTTCTTGATCATCAGCGTTGTTAGTCATGGACTATCCTTCTGTTCACTTACGCCTCTAAACAGATTGCGAAAATAGGCTTGCAATAGCACTCAAGCCTTGGGTTGTGCCAATAAACAGTAAAATCGCTGCCAGCAGTTTATTCACCAGTTGACTGCTGGCCTGAAGATGGGCCTTCAGATAAGTACTGCCAATAACAAACCCTGTTAGCGCAACAACTTTACCGATAAACACACCTACTAAAAACCCAGCCAGATAAATGCCCGAATAGTCGAACTCTACATACTGGCTGATTGCTGCCAACGCGAAAACCCAAAATGGAATCGCCTGGGGGTTGAGTCCGGCAATAACAAGCCCTTTTTTAAAGAACGATTGTTGAATTTGTGAGTCTCTACGCAGCGAGGGACTGGTCTTTCGAGTGAATACAAAAACGGCAAGCCCTATAAACACTAAGGCAATGGCTAGCCTAATGGCAGAGTTCGTCTCAAGAAAGTTGCTTATTAACATGCCGAAAAAGATAGCAACCAGTGCCTGTAGCACTTCAATAACTGAAGCGGCAAGGGCTACTTCCAAGCCACGCTTGGTATCATAGTCTACGGTGGTTTTTACAACGGTTAAATTAATAGGACCAAAAGGAATGGTGCCAATGAAACAGGCTATAAACCCTACTACTAGGTATAAAAATGGGTTTTCCACAGCTTATAGATAACCTTTTGCTTGCAGGTTGAACAGCGTCGCATATTGTCCATTTGCCTGCAATAGCTCTTCATGGCTGCCTTGCTCGATAATCTTGGATTTTTCCAGAACGATAATATGGTCTGCCATTCGCACGGTAGAAAAACGGTGTGAAATAATAATGGATATTTTGTTGGCTGCTATATCTTTGAAGTGAGCGAATATTTCCGCCTCGGCTTTCGCATCAATCGCCGCAGTAGGTTCATCCAAAATTAGGACATCGGCTTTACTGCGCATGAATGCACGAGAGAGGGCAATTTTTTGCCACTGTCCGCCGGATAACTCTTTGCCATCCTTAAACCATGTACCTAGCTGAGTATCATATTCTTTAGGCAGGTCTTTAATAAATAGATCTGCCATACCCTGTTTGGCTGCGTCGATAATTTGCTCGTTATCATGCAAATTATCGACATCACCAATGCCAATATTCTCGCCAACAACTAGCTGATAACGGGCGAAGTCTTGGAAAATCACCCCGATTTTATTACGCAGGGCTTCGATATCCCACTTCTCAAGCTCAAGACCTTCAAGAAATATCTTGCCAGAGGTCGGTGTATATAGTCGGGTTAGCAATTTGATCAGAGTGGTTTTACCGCTTCCGTTCTCGCCAACTATAGCCAGGCTTTCCCCGGGCTTTATGTGCAAAGTGACTTGGTCCAGCGCTGGAACCTCGCTACCCGGATAAAAGAAACTGACGTTCTCAATCCGAATGCCGTCACTAGGGTCTGGACCAGCAAAGGCGTCTCCGGTTTGTTCTGGCACTTTATGGTCGAGGTATTCAGTCAAATTTGAAAGATACAGATTGTCTTCATACATGCCGTTGACAGACACCAGGCTATTGGTAACGGCGCTCTGGCCAATTCTAAACTGAGCGATATACATAGTCATCTGACCGATAGTGATAGCCCCTGCAATTGCTGCAAACCCAACCCAGCCATAGGCGAAATAAAAAGCGGCGCTTGCCAATAGCCCTAAGACATACCCCCAAACCCCTCGCTTGATGAGTAAATCTCGATCTTCCTTATACATAATGCGAAAAATATCAACGTAACGATCAAGAAACAGCTTGCCAAGTTTCAACAGCTTGACTTCTTTGACGCCGTCTTCACGGGTTAACACCATTTCCAGATAAATTTGCATTCGCCGCTCGGCCGAGCGTCTTTTTTGTATCCGAAACGCTTCGCCAGAAAATTTAGCCTCGGCTAAAAACGCTGGAATACCGGCTAGGGTAAGAAGAAGTACCGCATAGGGAGAAAATTGAAACAGGAACAGGCCGATAGTCACTAACGCAATGGAGTCCCGTAGCAGATCAAAGGTTTTTATAACCAAGCTCAATGGCCGCGAGGATGCCTCTCTTCGAGCCCGCACAAGTTTGTCGTAGTACTCGGCATCTTCAAAATGCGCCAGCTCCAGAGTAAGGGCTTTCTCGAGAATCATCACATTAATTTCATTGCCCAGAAGCGCGCGCAGCACGGCCTGACAAATACCGTTGAGTTTTTGCGCGCCCGTCATTAGGACAACTAGCCCCGCCTCGATGAGCACAAACCGCAGCGCGTTAGCGCGAGCGGTCTCATTGTCCAAGGCAGAGGCCTGGAACGCAGAGGATACGGCGTCTACGAACATGCCTCCAACCGATGCGATGGAGGCCGGAAGTATTCCGGCAACTAGGGTAGTTAGAGCCATGACAATCGTCAGGGAGGGGCTAGTGTTCCAGACAATTCTTACAGCGACTGCGCTGTATTTGAATACCGATATGAATTTTTTGATCGGGTTTCTAGCTTGGGTTTCTTCCAAAAGTGACTCGATATAGGTAATAAGTGAAGCGAATTGATTAGGGAACTAGCTTATACGCTAGCTTGCAGGGCGCAGATTTTAGCACAGTGGCTCATGGGAAAAAAAAGGGGAGCCAGTTAAACTGACTCCCCTTTTTGCGTGGCTTAGGGTTAAATTTTGACCAGTTTGATCATAAATCTATCGGTATTTCTTTCTAAACTAGGATCGAATGGCCCCTTGCTATGATCATCGGCTGGATTTGCTAGAAGCTCACTAGTGGCAACCAGAGCAAATTGACCGCCGGCGACTAAAGACTTTACCGCGTCATCAAAGGCTATCCGATGCAGCGCCTCGTTATCTGCCCCAGAGCTACCTTCATGGTCGATGACGGCAAGAATGCCGCCGGTTTTCATGGCCCCGGCAATTTCTGCCAGAAAGCCTTGGGCGGCGGCGGGGTCAGGATTGTAAACATCATGGAAATTAAGGGCCGTCATGACGAAGTCGACAGAACCCGCGGGAATAGCCGACACTGGCTGCAGCCAATGCTCTACATTGCTCAGCCTGGCTAAGCGCTCCTCGATGATGGGCATATTGCGTTCAACAAACGGAGATTCGGAATTCTGCATGTAGACTTTGCCGTTATCGCCAACCGCGTAGGACAATACTTCGGTATACCAGCCACCTATGGCGATTAAGTCCAAGGCAGTCATGCCAGGCTCAAGCCCCATAAACTGCAGTACTTCAGGCGCATGGCGATTGACGTCGCGTTCTTTGTCCGCGGCTGGTCTATCTGGGTTTGCCATAGCCCGAGTAAGCGCGGCTGTATCTAGCTGGGCTGACGCGCTTGCACATAGGACGCAGGCTGCCAACAGTGTGAAAACTGATTTCATAGTGATGTTCCCTTTTGAGTGTTCTGATTGCTTGTTATTGTAAGACCGGGTTTGCACCCAAGTTTATTGGGTACCGGTGCTATTTATTGTTGGAAGCCCCAGTTAAATGGGCATTTAGAGCATAAACTAAGGGCTGCAATGAGTATACCGTCTTTGTCGGCGGCGCTGTTTCTTGCGCGGGTCGAATTGTCGAGCTCGCTTTGAGGTTGGTTGTGGCGTCGAGTCCAGTTATGGCTAATCTTAGCTAATGCAGACGCCTAGACTCTTTGAGTTCGCACTCAAAAAACTCTTTCACTTCGAGAAGCTGCACTAAGTCACCATTGGATTCCATTAGCGGCAAATGATGCTCGATATCGTTGAGGATATTGGTGATGCTCCCCGTATCTAAACTGCTTAGATCTAGATCGAATGGAAATTTTAGTTCCTTCGCCATGAAGCGACCGCTCCTTTTTCTATCAGATTGCTTAATTATTAGGCTATGTCATCGTCCATGGATACTATCGACTGACTTTAAGAAATCTTCATAAGAAATTCTAATAATTGAAGTTTTTCGATTTTTATGCACTTTTAATCGTGTAAGAGAAGTGCGCTTTACCCTCCTCATACCACGTATTACACTACCCCCGAAGTTTGTGAACACCAACCTCACAAATTCTTCGAAACAGTCGGCCGACATAACGTATAGTTATAAAAAAAAGAGCGGTGGAAAAACATCGAGTGGAGAGGCGTACTTGACCAACTTTGTCAGCGCATGGGCACGTTTTGTAATTTCTTGGCGCCTGCCTATTATCATCGCGGCGGTATTGCTGTTGCCGGCAATACTGCTCACAGGGGGGCCTATACCCTTTGACAACAGCACCGAGCGCTATTTCGTCGCGGGTGACCCTACGCTGTTGGAATATGACAAACTCAATGAGCTGTTTGGTGACAATGAGTACCTTATCGTTGGATTTGAAGCAACGGCTGCGGCGCCGGATATCTTCCAGCCCGAAACTTTGGATGCCATAGTTGCCATTTCCGATTTTCTCGACTTCCATCCGACTATTACCCAACTTCGATCCCTAACAAACTACGAGTATATTCACGCCGACGGCGACGATCTGCGTACTGATTATTTGATTGATGATTTTGCCGCACTGAAAGATGATCCATCAGCAGTTGACTCTGTAAAGACCATTCTCAAGGGTGAAAAATTAGCCTTAGGATCACTGATCACTGAAGACTTTCGAGATCTGCGAATTGCCGCTAGGGTGGAGTACAGAGAAGAAACTTCTCAGCACAAAATCGAGCTAGTGCAGGATTTGTTCAAATTTGTTGCTGAGAACGATTTCGAATCTGAGCAATTTCGCCTGCATTTATCTGGCTACCCGCTGGTCAACGAGCGCTTCGAAACGGTTTCGGCGTCAGACACCGCATTATTGATTCCTATTATGATCGTTCTAATGATCGTAATACTGTTTGTGAGTTTCCGCTCCTTAGTCGCCACGCTTTTCCCCTGGCTGGCGATTATCGGCGGGCTGTTAATCGTAATGGAGATACAGTACTACTTGGGCATTCCCCACACGACTATCGACAGCGCGGCGCTAGCGCCTACGCTGATTATTATAGGGATCGGCATTACGGTACACGTGCTCATAGAGTTTTTTAACTTTCGCAGCGCAGGCAAAGGCAGCGAGGAAGCGGCGCGGTTAGCAGTTGAACATATTTGGATGCCAGCCTTTTTTACGGCGATAACAACCTCAGCTGGCTTTTATGCTTTATCAATCACCAAAATTTTGCCGGTTAAAGAGTTTGCTCTGCTCGGGGCAATTGGGCCGTTAGTGCTGTTTGTTTTTTCGCTCACCGTGCTACCGGCAATGCTTAGCTACCTCGGTAACATCTCCAATAAGACCAAGCAGGTACTGGACATTGGCATCCTCACTAAAATGACAAAAAGCGTGCCTAATTTTACCCTCAAGCACAGGAATCGAATTCTCGGTTTAAGCGTTGTCGCCACCGTGTTTTCGATTATCTATCTGCCGAGCATTCAAGTGGACACCAATTACGTTACCTTATTCAAAGAAGCAAGTTTGACCCGCCAAGACATTGAGTATTTCGACGACACCTTCAAAGGTATGATGACACTGGATGTGATACTAGATTCAGGCGAGTACGACGGTATCAAGTCTCCTGAATTTCTTGCCCAAGCTCAGGCTATTCAAACATGGCTTTCCCAGCGACCCACCTTAGGCCCGATAAATTCTTTGGTCGACTTCCTGAAAGAGATAAATCAAGCGCTCAATGGTGACGATCCTGCTTTCTACCGCCTACCAGACTCAGCCGAGATGGCAGCTCAACTCATGTTTTTGTATGAAAGCTCTGGCGCTAACGAAGACCTGTCTGACATCAAAGACTTCGACAACCAGTCCACTAGGCTAGTTGTTCCGGTTATCAATATGAAAGCGTCGGACATGCAGGCCGAGCTGGATGAAATAAACAACTATCTCAGCACTCAATTCTCTCAACTAAGCCCCGTAGTCACCGGCACTATGGCGCTGTATACAGTGCAGGACGTGTATGTGTCCGATGGCATGGTGAAGAGCTTTTTAATCGCGTTATCCGTAATTACAGTCTTTTTTATTGTACTTTTTAGATCGCTTAAGTATGGGCTGCTCTCGATCATTCCTAGCGTACTGCCGATCTTGTTGGCAGGCGCATTTGCCGGATATTTAGGTATCTATCTTGATCAGAGCGCTGTGATTGTTTTTGCTATGACTATGGGTATCGCCGTTGATGATTCGATTCATGTGATGAGCCGCTATCTGCTAGCTAAAAAACAAGGCGCGACAACTCACGACGCTATTTCTCGATCAATGCGAGAATCAGGACGAGCCGTGGTATTTAGCTCTATTGTCTTGGTCAGCGGTTTCAGCGTGCTTTGTTTCGGCTCATTTACCACCGTAATTTATGTAGGAATGTTCGGTGCCATAATTATGTCGTTAGCACTCGTCGGCGACTTATTGGTGCTTCCTGCAATTTTATATTTGATCGACGGCCCCGATGATGTTGCAATCGTAAAACCTCTTGTCGCAAAAGCTGGATAGAATTATGGAGTTGATATCTTGAGTAAATTTTTTAGCCTGTACCAAACTCTGTATCGCTGTAGTATTTTTCTCACGCTAGGTTTTGCGGCGGCAGCCCAAGGCGCAGACATGAGCGCGTTTGAAGTCATGCAAAAAGTGGATAACCGCTACGATGGCGACTCCTCCATTGGCGAATTTACCATGGTGTTGATAGATCGAAAAGACCGCCAGCGCACAAGAAACCTGCGAATTTACAGCAAAGACTTCGGTGCCGACTCCAAAACCCTGTCACTGTTTGAATCCCCCGCCGACATCCGCGGCACAGCCTATCTAAATATCGATTGGCATGATGCCAATCAAGATGACGATTCCTGGCTTTACCTTCCCGCGCTGCAGCGAGTAAAAAGAATAGCCTCAAGCGATACTTCAGACTCTTTTATGGGCAGCGACTTTACCTTTGCGGATATCAACGGCTATGAACTGGATTGGTTCGATTACAGCTTTGTTAATGAATCGGACAACATTGATGGTCATGAAGTATGGGTAATCGAAGTAACGCCGAAACCCGCATTCAAAGCCCGCGCTGAAGAGGCCACCGGTTACACTCGGATGCATGCTTGGGTTAGAAAAGACATTTTTCTGCAGGTACGCGGTCAGGCTTGGGAGCTTAAAGGCAATCGCATCAAGTACTTTAATTCTTCGGAAATCGAGTTGATTGACGATATATGGACTACCAAGCGCTTACAGGCCATAAGCACAAGAAATGGACGCCAGGAACATGCTAGTGTGTTGCAGATCAACTCTATTCGTTACAACGTTGACGTCGACGACAGCGCCTTTAGCACCGAGTCTATGCAGAGGGGATTGGACTAATCCGGTTCTGCGCTAATGACGCGCCTTTGTTGCCTCGCTGTGTCCAGATTCTCGCTCTGCGCCAGCTTTTTCTTTGCCTCAAATTACGGTCTTGCCCAAACTGATTTTTTCAATAGCATTGATGTTGAGATCGAAGAAGCCATTGATTCTGACATTTCTATTATTGGCTGGGTTAATCAAAACACTTCCTACGGCTTAGAAGAGCCAAGTGGCATTTTTAGCCGCACTGAAAAACAGCTCAACGGATTTCAGACCAGCCTCTACCTGCAGGCCGATGGCAGCATCAGCGAAAAGTCTAACTTTAGGGTAAGCGGAAAATATTATCATGACGAAGTGTACCGGCTTCAACGTGACGTGCCTTTTTCTAAGGAAGAAAAAGATCAGTTTAGAAATCGAACCGAGGTTAGGGATTTCTATATTGACTATCAGGCAGACAATGGGCTCTATGTCAAAGTGGGCAATCAAATTCTAGCCTGGGGCTTAGCCGAATACATTCGAGTTACTGACTTAATAAATGTCGAAGATCAGTTCGCCATTGCCCAGCAAGATCTTGAAGACCTCAGGCTGCAGGCTCCCGCCGCACTGTTTAGCTATCGCCTGTCGAATTGGCTAATAGATGCTGTGGTTACTTTCGATGCCGACCGCAATCAAATTTCTCCAGAAGGGGATGAGTTCGACCAGTTTGCGCCCCTGCGCGGCATCGGTCTTAATTTGCAAAAGACCGACGTCGCAACCCGCCATGAGGGCTTTGTCCGGGTCTCTACGCAATTGCCCAAGGGTGACTTCCAACTGGTGGCGGGAGAGTTTAACGACAACTTGCTGACCCTTGAATCCATAACCCAAAGCGGGGCGGCTGATCCCACCTTGACCTTTGGTCAGAATCGCATGCGGGCTATTGGCGCCGCCGCAAATTGGGTCGAAGGGGCTTGGCTCTTTTACGGTGAGTTGGGCATCCACTATGACAGGGCAGTTATACCTAATCCGGCGGCCTTCTTAACTCAAGTAAACGGCTGGAGTGAGAAAGATCAGCTGCTGGCGGTAGCCGGGATTGAATACACGGGTTTTAGTAACCTGCTGCTAAGCCTAGAGCTCGATAGCATCCACACTCGAGCCCATGATCAATCCATGCTGCAGCCGGCAGATCAAATAAGCCTAGGCACGCGTTTTTTTTGGACCGCTCTGAACGAGCGCCTGCAGGTGTTAGGGGTGTGGAATAAGTTAGCTAATAACCAGGGGCGGGTTAGCCGCCTGTCGGTGGACTATAACTGGTCGGATAATTTTAATCTGGGGCTGCTGTGGGTGGACTATCACACCAATGAAAACTCTTTCTTTTATGAGTTTCGCAACAATGATGTTTTGCAGCTGCAGCTGCGCTACAACTTCCAGTGGCAATAGCGCCCCTAGTGCTCTAGCCCCATGGCATGGCGGGCCAGTCTATTTTTTATTACCGGCAAATCACTTAAAGTTTTTAAACCCACATTGCGCAGCCAGCGCACTGGCAATGCCTCTTCGGCGAACAAATGCTTAAACCCCTCCATCATCCACATGGTACTTAAGTTGTGGCCCTTACGTTTTCTCTCGTAGCGGCTAAGGATGACTGGGTCATTGATCGCTCTGCCGGCAGCAATGCTGTGAATAATCTCTTCGCCTAGGGCGGCGGCATCGAGCAGCCCCAGATTGACCCCTTGACCAGCAAGGGGGTGAATCGTGTGGGCGGCGTCGCCAATCAACACAATATTGTTTTTACTGTAGTTAAGCGCATGCATCTGCCTTAAGGGCACGCTGAAACGCTTGGCGCTAGCAACCACGTCACCAAGGCGATGCTCGATCGCACTAGCAAGGCGCTTATTAAACTCTGCCTCGCTAAGGGCCATTAATTCATCGGCTAGCTGAGGGATGCAGGACCAGACAATGGAGCAGTAGTGCTGGGGTTCGGCTGCGGCGTTTAGGGGCAAAAACGCCAAAGGACCGGTAGCCATAAAGCGCTGTCGTGCCACCTGCCCATGGGGGTTAGATGTTTTTACTGTGGTGATAATGGCGTTGTGGTCATAGTTCCAAGTCTTGGTTTGAAACTGCCCCAGCCGCCTGATAACCGATTGACCGCCATCAGCTGCGATCAGCAGTTTGGCTTGAATGGGTGCGCCCTCACGCCGGTAGATTTTCACGCCGTCTGCATCAGTTTCGAGGTTTTCAATACCAATGCCAGCGAACAGCTGCAGATTGTCAATTTGTGCCAACCCCTGATGCAATGCCGTTAATGCCACTGAATTTTCGACAATATGACCAAGCTGGGAAACCCCCATTTCAGCCGCTGAAAAATCGATTGATCCGGTGCCGTCGGCGTCCCAGACATGCATCGACTGATAGGGACTTACCCGCAGCGCTGCCATTTCTGACCACAGACCCAATTGGTCAAACAGTTGCTGTGAAGCGGGGGACAGGGCGCTAACGCGAGGGTCAAATTCACCGGCGCCAGTAAAGGCCATTGGTTTTTCTGCGGCAAAGTCGAAGCGGTCTAGCAGTGCCACTTGGTAAGGTGTGCCTGCTAGGAGATGGGCCATTGTTGCTCCCACCATGCCAGCACCCACTATGGCGATATCAACTGCGACGGGATTATCATTTGGTTTCATCAGGGCATTATAGAGACTCTCAGCAAGATTCCCTAATGGCAGGTCAAGGTTATTATTGGTAGACTTCCAAGCCTAATCAAAATAAGCAGCGGAGCCGCAAGCCATGGAAAATGTCGTTAATGCGAGTGATCTTAGTGATTTCATCGGCAAAGAAGTTGGTGTTACAGATTGGATAGAAATCGATCAGGACAGGATCAATAAATTTGCTGACGCGACCGGCGATCACCAGTTCATTCATATCGACCCCGAGCGAGCGGCGCAAACACCCTTTGGCACCACCATTGCCCACGGCTTTTTAACCCTATCGCTGATGAGCATGCTTAGCTCAATGAATGGCGGCCTCAAACTTGCAAATGCTGTGATGGGCATTAACTACGGCTTGGACAAAGTACGTTTTATCAACCCTGTCAAAGTTGGCAGTAAGATTCGTGCCCGCTTCGTGTTGTCCAGTGGCGAAGAAAAAAAGCCAAATCACTACCTGTTAAAGCACACAGTTACCGTGGAAATTGAAGGTGAAGACAAGCCTGCATTAATTGCCGAATGGCTTGGAATGACCGTCACAGGTTAAACTGAAGTTCGATTAGTAGCGTTTACCGTCTCAACCCCTGCGAGAATACTCTATGAAAAAGTCATTATTATCCGTATTACCTTTTTTGGCTGCCTGTGCCGGAGAACCGCCGCAAAATATTGGAGTGCAGCAAGGCAGACTAACGCCGTGCCCGGATTCGCCAAACTGCGTGTCCAGCTTTGAAAGCGATGAAACCCACGGCATCGCGCCACTGAATGGGTCCCTCGATCAAATCAGCGCGATTTTGCGTGATTTAGACGAAGCCAATATCGTCAACGCCAACAGCAATTATCTGTATGCCGAATTTACCAGCCCTATTATGGGCTATGTGGATGACGTGGAATTTATGTTCGATGAGACCTCAGGCATGACTCATGTTCGTTCAGCCTCTAGATTGGGGTACAGCGACTTAGGCGCAAATCGAAAGCGCATCGAAGCGATCCGCGCCGCGCTGTAGTTAAAATCTACAGCAGCTGAAGCCGAAAGAAGTTGAAATCTTAAATAATTAAAATCAACCTTAGTTCAAACCTACTCTGTTTTAGGGTTTAGCGAGTCCCATTGCCTGGTGCGCAAGCAGTCGCTTCATCGATGGGACCATTTCAAGTGTAACCAGCCCGAACTTCCGCAGTAAAACCTTACTCAGTTGATTGCTTGAAAACAGCCCGACTAAGCTATCTGTAGCTGCAATGGTTGTGCGCTGGTCTGCGCTTTGTTGTTGGGCATAGCTTTGCAAGGTTTTCAACGAACCCAAGCCTTCGCCTCTGCCTTTTGCTGCACATAGGCTGTTAACCAATGCCTGCACATCTCTTAGTGCCAAATTGAGCCCTTGGCCGGCCACGGGATGTAAGGTGTGGGCTACGTTCCCCAGCAGCACCAAACCGGGCCTAACCTGTTCAGATGTCTGATTCAGCGACAGCGGGTAGTGAGCCAATGTCCCAATTCGAGTAATTGCGCCCAAACGATCGCCAAAGCTTTGCTGCAGCCTTTGGATTAATTGAATCTGATTCATTGCGAGCAGGCTCGGCACTTCGCCTTCCAGTACAGTCCACACTAGCGACGCCCTGTGTTCGCCATCGATAGTTGGCAACGGTAAGACCGCCAGCGGACCGGATTCGGTAAATCGTTCAAACGCTTGGTTTAAATGGGGCTTGGCAAAGGCTATGTTGGCAATAAGTCCATGCTGGCCATAGTCTTTTTTGGTCGTTGCGATGCCAAGCTTCGAACATAAGGGTGACCTGCCCCCATCTGCTAGTACGGTGAGGTCAGCACTGAGCTCTTGAGCCGCTTGATCGGCGACACTGATTTGTAGCGACATACCTGTTGCTTTAGGGGTAACTTGGGCAACAGTGGCGTTCGCAAGGTGGTCGATATTGTCAGCGGCAGCCAATGCCTGAGCAAGTGCCTTGCCAATGGCTTGGTTCTCAGCGACATAGCCTAGAGCATCGATACCGTAATCAGTGCAGTCGAGTTGAGCGGTGCCAAACCTACCTTTATCAGAAACATGAATTGTTTTTATTGCAGCGGCAGATCTCACAATCTCTTGCCACAACCCCGCCTGTTTTAGTATTAGACTAGAGCCATAGGAGAGCGCAGTTGAGCGGGCATCGAAGTTATCAGAATCTGATGGCCTAGAAGGTATAGAAGATGCTTCCACTACCAGCACTGAAATAGTCGGCGCTGCCATAGCTGCTGCTAGTGACAGCGCAAAACTCGAGCCCACCATACCACCGCCAATAATGACTACATCGTAGTGTTGCTTGGGGCAGGTCACAATCATCTTAGTTAACTCGCGGCCGCCATGTGGGCTTCAATCTCTGCGACAGTTTTCGGAATACCTTGGCTGAGTATTCTATAGCCTTTTTTGGTGACCAAAACATCATCTTCAATGCGCACTCCAATTCCGCGCCATTTCTTAGCCACTGACTTATTGTCGGGCGAAATGTAAATCCCTGGTTCAATAGTGGTAACCATATTTGGCTCTAATAAGCGCCACTTGTCATCTATTTTATAATCGCCCACATCATGCACGTCCATACCTATCCAATGCCCAACTCTATGCATATAAAAATCTTTGTAGGCCTCACTTTTTATTAGCTGGCTGACACGGCCTTTTAACAGCCCCAGTTTAACTAAACCCTGCACGATAACCTTAACCGATGCGTTATGAGGGGCATCCCATGGGGCACCGGGTTTTATCACGTCGATGGCGGCACTCTGTGCGTCCAACACTAATTGATAGATTGCCTTTTGCTCGGGGTTAAATTTGCCGCTGGCAGGAAAGGTTCTGGTTATGTCAGAGGCGTAGTGCTCATACTCGCAGCCAGCATCTATTAGCACTAGGTCTCCTGCTTTGACTTCAGCATTGTTTTGATTATAGTGCAGCACACAGGCATTCTCCCCAGCTGCCACTATGGAGGTATAGGCTGGCGCCCGGCTCCCGCCGCGGGTGAAGGCATACAGCAGCTCCGCTTCTAATTCATATTCTTTGATACCTGGCTTGCAACGGGACATAGCGTTTCTATGGCCCTCGGCAGAAATTTTGGCCGCTTGGTCCATCAGTTTAATCTCGGCGGCACTTTTTATAAGGCGGAGCT
This sequence comes from uncultured Pseudohongiella sp., assembly GCA_964352445.1. Classification (GTDB taxonomy): domain Bacteria; phylum Pseudomonadota; class Gammaproteobacteria; order Pseudomonadales; family Pseudohongiellaceae; genus UBA9145. The sequence continues at coordinate 22,852 of CAYGSO010000026.1, forward strand.
CGTGCAGCAGATGGTCTAGCACTAGAAACTCCCCCGGGGGATGAGCGCCTAGCTTCGATTTGCTGCGGATAACCCGAACCCACTCCATTACCTGGGTATCAAACTGATCGTCCTTGCCCATAGAGTAATAGACCCTTTCTCGACCCTCAATCAGACCAGGCACGATGTCATCAATGTCGCTAATTGGGTAGGCATCATCGACCCCTAGCTCACTGATAGCCGCCTCTGGCCCTAGCAATACACCGGTCCAGAGCTCTCGGGTTTTGTCTTTTTCTTGGCAAAACAGCACCACTTCGCCCTGCTTGCGCCCGGGGATCAAAGCTAAAAAAGCCTGCTCTTCGGCAAGCCCGGTGAGATAAAAGAAGTCGCTGTTCTGTCTATACAGATACTCGGCATCATTATTTCGGTAGCGCATAGGGGCGCTAGCCAGTAGGGCGATGCTGTTTGGCTCCATCTGACTCATAAGCTCCCGGCGGCGCGCTTTCATCTCTTTGTATCTGCTATTCATGTTGCTTGTAGTCCCTCATTTAGACAGCGAACAAGCATATAAGCCCCGCAGCTATGAGCCAAGTCCCATTTTTACCCATTACAATATTGACCCTTGATCACCACAGTTCTATAGTTAGCCCCATTGTTAATGTAAATCCTAAACTTAGTCTAATAGCCCATTGCGGTTATTGAAAATTAGCCATTATTAAGAAAACTAGAAATGAGCGAAGATACCTTTTACGGCCTCAACGAAAAAGTCGATGACTTAATCCACCTGTGTGCGGAAATGAAGCATGAAAATCAATTGCTTAAGGCCAATGAGAGCTCTTGGACTCAAGAGCGTAAGCAGCTGATCGACACTAACAAGGAAGCCAAGTCAAAGCTTCAATCCATTCTGGTTCGTTTGAAAGCAATGGAAAACTCCTAGGTATTTGAGGTCAGAAATGAGCGAACAGCAAAGCACAGCGGTACAAGTGAAGATTCTTGATAAGGACTATCAGGTAAATTGCCCCCCGTCAGACCAAGAGGCGCTACTGAAATCTGCGCGCTATCTTGATGAGAACATGCGAAAAATAAAGGGTCGCGGCAATATTCACGGTGCTGAAAAAATCGCTGTGATGGCGGCGCTGAATATTACCCACGATATGCTGCGTAAAAACCGGCTTATTAATGAGACGCGCCACGTTACTGCCCAGCAGGTTAAGGGGATTGAAGACAAACTTGATGCGGCTCTCGCGGCTAGTCGCCAGTTAGAGATCTAATTCCCCAATCCTCTGACAACAGGTTTGCTTAATTCCATATTGGCCCTATCCCCGACCAATATCGCAAGATATACTGACCCAAGAGTTCCCTAGACCATTTGCCAACCAAAAGTGTTCTTGAGCCGATAATTGTAAACCCGGAGGCTACTCGACAGATGTTGTTGTGCACGTCCGCTAGCCGGAAAGCCTTATACATCGCGAGGGCCACCACCTGAACCTTTCGGTTCAGGGCAACTTTGGTAGCGGTGTTCCGGGGGACTTCACTTAATTATGCTAGGCCCGTTTTATTCCAACTATGACAGACGATAGGCGACAAGCATTAAGAGAGAATCTGCGGCAAACTCGCCGTGATTTGTCTCAAGATCAACAAACCATCGCTGCACAGGATTTATTTGCGGCGGTTCGTGAATTAGATATCTTCACGAATGCCAGAAGACTCGCTTTTTATAAACCCATGGATGGCGAAATCGACCCCAGCTTGATCATCGACCTTGCCTTAGCTGAAGGCAAATCCTGTTTTTTGCCGGTAATTGCCGACTCCAACCCTGAGTTTATTTCCTTTGCCCCGGTTGAGAAGGATACCCCGCTGCACAAAGGAAAATGGGGTATTTCAGAACCACCCCTGCCTGACACTCCGGTGCCTGCCACTGATTTTGACGTGGTGTTTGTGCCTTTGGTTGCCTTTGATAAAAATTGCTTCCGATTGGGCTTGGGTAAAGGCTTTTATGATCGGACGTTTAGCTTTAAGATTTTCAATCGGCAGGCGCGGCCACTGCTTATAGGCTTGGCCCATGAGTGTCAGTTGACAGAGCCGTTTGAGGTGCACAGCTGGGATGTGCGCTTAGACGCAGTAGTCACTGCAGTGAAAATATACCGCCCCGATACTGCATAGGGCGGGATTAGGCCTTACTTTTACACCCTTCCTTGGGTCAGCTTCCCTGTTAGTTATCTTTTGCTCTGCTTCAGGGCCGGTTTAAAGCAGTGCGCTCTGGGCAACACTACTGGCCAAAATACTCACCACAAATAATGCAATCACTACCATGACCATATCTGGTTTTTTACTCATGTTTGTCTCCAGTACAGTAATAACGCTCAAATAATGTAGCGGCACAGCCCTTACAAGCTTTAATTCTTATTAAAAAACAAGCGATTAGACTACTTACATGCAGCTCTACTTGATGAATGTTATTTAAGCTTGCTTTCTTTAAAACGCTGCCTATAATACTGTACATACATACAGTAAATGACTGAGAGGTGGCAGAGATGGCTATCGTTTTAAACCCTACGGAATCTACACAAGCCACGGCTGGCAAGGCTTTGGGGCATATTGACCAACTTCTTCATGGTAACCCCAATTTATGGCGCGGCTGCGATATGGCAGGCCAAGGTTTTCATGGTCGCAGCACCGGTTTTGCTAGTTTGGACGACATTCTTCCAGGGCGGGGCTGGCCGGAAAAAGGCCTCATGGAAGTAGTGAGCCCACAGTGGGGCATGGGCGAATTACAGCTGCTGCTGCCTCTTATGCGCTCGGTGATCAAACAGGGTAAGTGGATTCTTTGGATTGCACCGCCCCACTGTGTTTACGCACCGGCCTTGGCCCAGGCTGGCATCGATACCCAGCACATTTTAGTCGTAGACCTTGAGACCACCTGCAAAGATGCTCTATGGAGCATGGAAAAGGCGCTACAAACAGAGAATTGCGGCTTGGTATTGGCTTGGCAAAACTGGCTGCCTAGCCCGGTTTTACGCCGTTTGCAGCTTGCTGCCGACACTGGCAACACGCTAGGGGTAGTATTTAAGAAAAATGACAGTGAACATTCCCCCTCAGCTACCCGTTTAAAAATAAGCGAGTCTGCCAACAGACGCGATCTGTTTTCGGCGGCTGCAGTGACGGTTGTAAAAGCCCGCGGCAATTTTCGCCCTCGCACCGCCGAACTGGATCTTTACGGGTTTGATGCCTACCAGCCCAGCGCCATGGCTGCTGTCTAGCTAGTGGAGAAGGGCCATGATGAGTCAGATATCAGCCCTAAGTTGTCTTTGCGCCCTAATACGGCAGCAGAGGCAGCTGTCGCCGTTAATGCCAGCCGCTGCGATGTCAGCAATCCCATCGGAAAAACCTTAGCCAGTCGTCTAGCTGCACTAAAAAGTGCTAACACCACAACGACTAGACCACCGCTGGCGGCAGTCGCGTCGATTGCAGCTGGTGTTAATCGGCTGCAAAACTCTGCAGCAACCAATCGCGCAGCAAGCTCCACCTCTAAATACAAAGCCAGCCTTTGGTACGCTTTGTATTTTCCCCAGCTGGAAACCCTTAGCCATGATCAGCAGCAGCGGTGTCTAAACACATTAGCTGGGGTAGCAGAAAGCGTGAGCTCTACCGTGTCTTTTCACTGCCAAGCCTTGGTTTGCGAGGTTCGCAGCAGCCTGAAATATTTCGGTGGCATCAACTCCATTCATGAAACCCTTAAGCAGCCGTTAGAGGTGGCTCTAGCTGACATGGCGCTAGCTAAGGATTTTCTCTATGGAGCAAGCCCGACAGTGACCGGCAGCCTATTTCTGGCAAGATCAGGAAATAATGCGCTAGTTTATCGGCGAGAGAACTTACGCTCAGCCTTAGGAGAGCTGTCGATACATGTCATGCAGTTGAGCGCCGAACAGCATCGACGCCTGTACAATATGGGCATTCGTCAGCTACGGGACATCTGGCGATTGCCCATGGATGGTATTCGCAAACGTTTTGGCAGCGAGTTTGTCAGCACATTAAATAAAGCCCTCGGCAAGGCGCCCGAGCCCACGGCAAATTATTTACCGCCGCCGACGTTTAGCGCCGCTTATGACCTACCTTATGAATTGGAGAATTTAGAAAGACTGCTGCCGATAATTGACGAAATGCTAGCCCAGCTTACTGATTTTTTGACACGGCGCGACCTCTGCACCAGCCATCTAGCTATTTCGCTGCTACATGAAAAAAGATCCGCCACAGTTATCAATATCTCACTGCGAAAACCTAACCGTGCGGCAGCGCATTTCCTGCTGTTGATAGACACCCATTTCAACAATCTGACCCTGCCGGCGCCGGTGATCAGCGTGAAGCTGGAGGTTAAGCAATTTGATGCCTTCGCGGCCCACAGCGGCTCTCTCGCGCTGGAAAGTACAGTAGATAGACAAACTTCTGACACTGACCTTAGCCAGTTTATGGAGCAATTGCGGGCGCGGCTCGGTAATAACTATGTGAAAAATATTAAACACATCGCCGAGCATTGCCCGGAGTATGCAAGCAGGCAATTCGATGTGGTGGAGTTTAAAAAAAGCTACCCTCATTCACAGCTAAATGCCAATGGCCTAAGCTATGCACCTCGCCCTATTTGGCTACTCGAACCACCTAAGCTGCTCACCTTAAAAAATAATAGGCTTTACCTTCGTAAACCAATTGTTATAGTTAATGGGCCGGAGCGAATCGAAACTTATTGGTGGTCTGGCCAAGATATTCGGCGAGACTATTACGTCGCAAGAGAGTTAGGCGGCAGCAGGCTCTGGATCTATCATGAATGCGGCGGAGAGAAACGCTGGTTTCTCCACGGCTACTTTTCATAGAGCAGCCTCAAGCCATTGCGTCTAGTTCATTGTGTCTGGGCCATTGCCTCTAAATAGACCCGATTGCAACACAACTAAAAATAGCGATCCAAGTTTCAATAATAATAAAGTAGAGCGATAAAATATGAATAAAATTACGCCTTTTCTTTGGTTTGATAATAACGCAGAAGAAGCGATTAATTTCTATCTAAGCATTTTTCCCAACTCTCAAATTACTCAAGTAACTTACAGCAGCGGTGACATGCCCCAGCCAGAGGGTTCAGTATTGACTATCGGCTTTAAGCTCGCCGATCAGGAATTTACAGCGCTAAATGGCGGCCCCGCGTTTTCATTCAATGAAGCCGTATCTTTTATGGTTACCTGCGATACTCAAGACGAGATCGACCGCTATTGGCAGGCGCTCACTGAAAGCGGCACGCCGATGGCCTGCGGCTGGTTAAAAGATAAATACGGCCTAGCCTGGCAAATAGTGCCACTTAAGTTTTTCGACATGATAAACACCCAAGATGCAGCAAGAACGGCGAGGGTGCTTAAGGCGATGAACACCATGATTAAGTTTGACATTGCCACGCTGGAAGCAGCCTATGCCGAACCTGGGAATTAGAAGGCTGAATTAAAGATAACGCGATTTATGTCACTGAATAAAATGAAGCAAATTTATTGTTTGGTCCAGTGAACGAATAATGGGACAGATTTATTGCTTGGCGCAGTAAAGGTTAAAAATAGTCTGCCCCATTTTAAAGTTTACGGGGCGGATGCCGTTTTACGCCTAGCCTGGGCCGCGCGTCGGATCAACAATACCAGCAAGGCCGCCAAAATAGATTTCACTAGGGCGCCTAAGTAAAACGGCGCGACACCGCTTGTATAGGCGGCAAGAGCCCCTATAAGCACGGTCATCCACAGCCAGCCGCAAACTAATATAATGGCATGCCCGAGCAGCATTCCGAGGGTTGCCGTGACGGGAGACCTCAGCAAACCTGCTCTGCGCCAGCCACCCATGGCGGCGGCCGCAACAACAAAACCCACTAGGTAACCGCCACTGGGCCCGGCGAGAACTTGCAGCCCCGAAGCGCCCTCACTGAACACCGGCAACCCCAAAAACCCGAGCAGCAAATAGAGCATTACACTAGCGGCACCTAACTTCGCACCAACAAGTGCCCCAGCGCACAGAACGGCAATGGTCTGACCTGTCTGCATGACTGTGGTGCCAGGGATTGGAAATTCGACTATCGTGCCGACAAACAGTAAAAAACTAAATAGCACAGTCAACAACGCGTTTTGCATAAAATACCAAGTGAATAATTGGGGGTAGGGTAAAAATACAGTAGTTTTATATTACGGAGATTTAAATAGGGCTGATTTACTTTCTTGTTTTTCTTAGAGAATTGAGCTGAAAATTGAGGGCAGGGTGAGTATATTTCCAAAGCATCTTAGGAAATAAACCTACCGTCTTTTCTTGAGGCTGCGGTGAATTATTTACAAGTATAGCGAAAGTGAATCGCGATGGACATTCATTACTCTTTCCATCAGGACGTTATTTTTGGCAATAGCAGATTTTCATATGAAGTCTCAGAGTTTGCCGGCTAAAGCATAGCCCCAAGGAGCGAGGATGGCTAGCAGCAGAAAACTACTGTATTTTTACTCTGACTATGCCAACTATGTGTGGTTATGTGAAGCTTCTTGAGGACAGCTCCATTGAGCCGAGCCAATGGCTGAGGTCTACTAGGTCGCGTGCGATTAGGTGAATGACGCCGTCACTTTTTTGCACATGACCAACCACTCCTAATAGCATCGCTTGGCGTACTATGGGGCGAAGTTTTTCACCCAAGCTCGGCCATACCACCACATTCACAAAACCACTTTCATCTTCCAGTGTTAAAAAAGTGACTCCTGCTGCTGTCATCGGACGTTGCCTGCAGGTCACAATGCCCGTGATTTTAACATTCGACTCGTCCGCTAGGTGATCAAGATCCGTCGCTGAAACCACATTGAATGTTTGTAGGTGCTGACGAAACAGTGCCACCGGGTGGCGGCGCAGGGTAAACCCCGAAGCGCTGTAATCCCCTACAATATTCTGTCCTTCAGTGGCTATTGGCAGCAACACATCAACACCGAAGTCATTGTCAGCAAAGTCTTGGTCGGCAAAAAAACTCAAGGTTTGCCCTTTGCTGTAGCGCGCTTCTTTCTCAGCACCAGAGACCTGCCAGAAGGCTCGGTGACGATCTCCACTTACACCTCTTAACGCATCTGCTGCTGCCAAAGACTCCAAATCTTTTTTACCGATGCCGCTTCGAAAAACCAAATCTTGGATGGATTGAAATCTACCTTCGGTACGTGCTTCAAACACCGCTTGCGCCCCGTCTGCAGAAAGCCCTTTTACCATGCACAACCCTATGCGCAGCTTAGGCGCGCTAGTTACCTGACTATGATCGTCTAGTGTTTTGAAGCCTGCGGCGAATTCAAGAGTGCAGTCATAGCTACTGGCATTAATGTCTATCGCTAAGATTGAAACCCCATGTCTTTGAGCATCTTTGATCAGCTGCGCAGGGCCATAGAATCCCATGGGCTGGCTATTTAACAGGGCGCAGCAAAATGCTGCCGGGTGATAATATTTCATCCAAGAGGAGACATAGGCAATCAGGGCGAAACTGGCGGAATGAGACTCGGGAAAGCCATAGTCACCAAAGCCTTTTATTTGATTGAATAATTGCTCGGCAAAGCTTTCTTCATAACCGCGCTCTAACATGCCACGAATTAATTTGTCGCGGTACGGCTCTAACCCGCCTTTGCGTTTCCAAGCAGCCATTGCCCGCCGCAGCTTGTCGGCTTCGCCGCCACTAAACCCAGCAGCTACCATGGCCAACTGCATCACTTGCTCCTGAAAAATAGGTACCCCTAAGGTTCTCTCTAGGGTGTCTTTCACGGCTTCGCTAGGATAGGACACGGCCTCCTTGCCACTGCGTCGATTCAAATAGGGATGCACCATATCTCCCTGTATAGGGCCAGGTCTCACAATTGCTATCTGAATTACTAAATCATAGTAACAGCGAGGTTTTAACCTAGGCAGCATACTCATCTGCGCTCTAGACTCAATTTGAAAAACCCCTACCGTGTCGGCGCGCCCCATCATGTCGTAAACATTCGAATCTTCTGCAGGAATTTTTTGCAGGGTTAAAGCAGACGTGCTGTAACTACTTACCAAGTCTAAACATTTTTGCACGGCGCTGAGCATACCCAGCGCTAATACATCTATTTTTAACAGGCCTAAAGATTCTAGATCAGTTTTCTCCCATTGAATTACCGTGCGGTCTTTCATTGAGGCGTTCTCGATGGGCACTAAATGAGAAAGTGGCCCCTGGCTGATAATGAACCCGCCGACGTGCTGGGACAGATGCCGAGGAAACCCAATAAGTAGTTTAGACAGAGTAACAAGTGTTTTGATAACAGGATCACTGTAATCAATATTGGCATCGGCCAGCTGCTCCTCTAGGTTTTCACCCCACCAGTAGATTGACTTAGCAATGTGATTCAGCAGCTCCTCGTCTAGCCCCAACACCTTGCCAATGTCCCGAATAGCGCTACGGGAGCGATAACTAATAACCGTTGCCGCAATCGCAGCACGGTGCCGGCCATACTTTCGATAGATATACTGAATCACCTCTTCCCGGCGGGCGTTCTCAAAATCCACATCAATATCTGGAGGCTCGTTGCGCTCTTTCGAGATAAAACGTTCAAACAAGACCTCGATACGGGCAGGGTCTACCTCGGTAATGCCAAGGCAATAACACACTGCGGAATTGGCAGCAGAGCCGCGGCCCTGACAAAGTATGTGCTGGCTGCGGGCAAAATCCACCAGATCATGCACGGTGAGAAAGTAATGCTCGTAGCCCAGCTGTTTAATAAGCAGCAGCTCATGCTCAATAATATTGCGTACCTTAGGCGCAAGGCCTTCGGGCCAGCGCCGGCGAATACCTGCCTCAGTGAGTTCTCTGAGCCATGCGCTTGGGGTGTATTGTTCTGGCACTAATTCTCTGGGGTATTCATAACGCAGTTCATCCAAAACAAAATTGCATTGCCGACTAATTTCCACCGTGGCGTCTAACAGCTGAGGCGGATAGAGTTTGCATAGCTGATCTAGAGAGCGTAAATGACGCTGACCGTTACTTTCCCCATCAAGCCCTAGCTCGGACAGCTTTCTGCCAAGGCGTATGGCGGTTATCGTATCTTGCAGCACTCGGCGCCCAGGGTGGTGCATATAGACCCCGCCGGCTGCGCATAGGGGAATAGCGAATTGCTCGCCCAGTTTCTGTAACCGCTGCAGCTTAGCCCTATCGTTGCCGCGCAGTAACAGCTCCACCCCTAGCCACAGCCGCTGCTCAAACAGCTGGCTTAGCCACTGTGCCTGACAGGCAGTCCACTGGGGCGGCTGCCGCAAATTTGGCAGCCATAGAACCACACAGTCCTGGGGTAGGTTGGCCTCGAGCATTTTGCGATCAATAATGTACTCGCCTTTGACTGCCTCGCGGCGGGCGCAGGTGATTAAATGACTTAACTGACCATAGCCAAGCCGACTTTTTGCCAGAATCACTAGGTGGCAACCTTGGTAACAGGCCGCTTCACCCTGCTGATTAGAATGACTGCCAACATCGCGCTGCGACAGAATAAACTCACTGCCGATAATCAGCTTCATGCTGTGGGCTTTAGCCGCCATGTATGCCCGCACCACTCCAGACAGTGAGCATTCATCGGTAAGGGCCAGTGCCTGATAGCCTAGCCGGTGGGCTTGCTCCACCAGCTCTTCTGGAAAGGATGCGCCCCGCAGGAATGTAAAATTAGAGATGCAGTGCAGCTCCGCATAGCCGGCCAAGGCGGCTGGCTCCGTCGGTTTCGCCTGATCAGGCAGCGCTACCCCAGTGGCAGCGGGTTTCAATGAGGGGTTGGGAGACATGATTACATTGCTTTAAAATACTGTATATTTATACAGTATTTTAAAGCAATGTTTTCGTCAATAGCCCCGCCCTAAAAGACAAGAAATAACTGGAAAACTGCCAAGCCACTGCGCTACTGTAATCCCACCCCCTAGCAACCAGTGCAGCTTAAGACTATGATTTTTTCTAGCCTCCGCATCTTCCTATACAGTTTAGCTCTACTCCTGCTTGCCAGTTGCGACACCCCCACTGAGCAAGCCCAGATACCCTATGACCTGATTATCGAAAATGGCCAAATCTATGACGGCAATGGCGGCGCGCCCTACAGCGCTGACATTGCCATCAAAGGCGATCGCATCGCCGCCATTGGCGACTTTGCAGCCGATCAGGCCCTGCAGTCGATTGATGCAACTAACCTCGCCGTCGCGCCGGGCTTTATTAATATGCTCAGCTGGGCCACCTCCTCTCTAATAAAAGATGGCCGCAGCCAGAGCGACATTCGCCAAGGAGTCACCTTGGAAGTGTTTGGTGAAGGCAGCTCAGAAGGGCCGCTGAATGAAGTCATGAAAGCCGAGCTAACTGCCGTTAAGGAGTACGGCGAAACGCCCATTGGGTGGACCACGTTAGACGAATATTTAGAGTTTCTTATAGCCAAGGGTGTATCAACCAACGTGGCCTCATTTATTGGTGCCACAACCGTACGCATTCACGAGATAGGCTATGCTGACAGACCGCCTACCGAAGATGAGCTTCAGCGCATGCAGGCCTTGGTACGCCAAGCCATGGAGGATGGCGCCATGGGTTTGGGCTCATCCTTAATCTACGCACCGGCCTTCTATGCACAGACCGATGAATTGATTGCGCTGGCCGAAGTGGTTGGCGAATACGATGGCATGTACATCTCTCACCTACGCAGTGAGGGTAACCGCTTACTAGAGGCGGTTGATGAGCTTATCACCATCGCCCGTGAAGCCGGGGTGGCTGGCGAGATTTACCATCTAAAAATGGCGGGTCAAAGCAACTGGGACAAATTTGATGGGGTGGTTGAAAAAGTAGTGGCTGCCCGGGCTGAAGGCCTAGCCATTAGCGCTGACATCTATACCTACACCGCAGGCTCAACCGGGCTCGATGCCGGGATGCCGCCGTGGGTGCAGGAAGGTGGCTATGATGCCTGGGTGGAGCGCTTGCAAAACCCTGCTATTCGCCAGCAGGTGTTAGCCGAGATGACCACCCCAACTGACGAATGGGAAAACCTTGCCTTAGCAGCCGGCCCGGAAGGCACTTTGCTAGTAGGTTTCAGAAACCCTGCCCTGCGCCGCTATCTGGGCATGACTCTGGCTGAGGTCGCATCCCAGCGCGAGACCAGCGCGGCCAATACCGCGATTGATCTGGTCATCGAAGACGGCAGTCGAGTGCAGGTTGTGTATTTTTTAATGTCAGAAGAAAACGTTGCCAAGGGAATCGCCCTACCCTGGGTGAGCTTTGCCTCAGATGCTCAATCCCTGGCCGCCGAAGGGCAGTTTCTTGAGCAGAGCACTCACCCTAGGGCCTACGGCAACTTTGCCAGAGTGCTTGGCAAATACGTGCGCGACGATAAAGTCATTACCTTGGCAGACGCTATTCGCAAGCTCAGCAAGCTGCCCGCAACCAATTTGAAACTAAGGGATCGAGGTGAACTTACACCCGGCTATTACGCCGATATTGTGATTTTTGACCCAAACCAAGTGCAGGACCACGCCACGTTTGCGCAGCCACATCAGTATGCCACTGGCATGAGGCATGTATTGGTTAACGGCGTGGCGGTGCTAAGAGACGGCGAACATACCGGGGCATTGCCCGGGCAGGTGGTTAGAGGGCCGGGCTGGCGCGGTTGGCAGCAGTAGAGGCTGCAATACGCCTCAAGACGATAAAAAGCCGGGGCAAAACCCCGGCTTTTGATATTTTTACAGCTGACTAATTGCTTGCCGACTCAGTGGCCATTCGTTCGGCGGCGCGCTCACCGCGAAGAATATTCACCATGCCGTAATTACCCTCATGGCAGGCATATTCGTACAGCTGGCCAGCCACTTTAGTCATGGGGACTATTGCCGTAATCTTATCTGTGAACGTAGCCGGATCATCAATTGTCCACTCGTAATCCACCGTTACAGGGTCGATACGGGTGAAGCGCTCGGTCAACACTTTTTCAGCCGAAGTGCCAAAGGCGCTGAAGCTTTGGGTCAAGCCGTTAAAGTTTTTAGTTACAACCACTAAAGTGTCGCCGTCCCAGTAACCTTTAGAATCGCCAGACCAGAACCCAAGCTCTTCCGACACATGCTCTTTATCGATGGGCACGGTGCGGGCATTGTGAATCATCTCTGTCAGCAGCACGACATGGTCTTGGTTTTGAACGATCTGCACATTGTTATTGTAAAGACTCGGGACAAACGGCGGGCCATCATTGAAGCCAACGATGCAGCGTTCCGACAAGCCTCTATCCTCAGGGCCATCTTTGCTAATGCCGCCCACGGTGTAGCGAACCGGCCTGGTGCCTGGCACGTCATCGCCTAAACCGCCAAATTGCACGATAGAGCCTTCCACCCTAGTGGGCATGCGGCCATTTTCAGGATAGACAATATGGGAAGTTCGAATGCGGTCGGTGATGCCGGCGCTCTCCACCCAAAAGTCGTTGTAACCACCTGGGCTGCCATCAGTTTGGGCCACCGCTTGATCCGAGGACGCATCTGCTTCAGCCAGGCGCGCACGCATGGAGGCAATCTCGTCGTTACTCATAAACTCGCGATTGCCAAACTGTTCCGGCCGCTGCATCGGCACGTTGGATGAGAAGTTCCACACGCCCTGCAAGTCTGGATGGCCCCACTGGGTGCGCGGCGCAATGTAGCCATCGGCAGCGAATACGGCGTTTGCAAGGCTGGCAGACACAACCAGCGCGGCAATGTTTAAACACTTATTCATGGTTTTTCTCACTAGATTAACATCTGAACCTTCGAAAATAGTGACTTTTCCCGGACTAATCAACTGCGTTGATAGCAAGCTAGCAGTTATCGAGCGCATTTGGCGTCTTGGCGAGCCACCTACAGAGTCTAAAATAGGCTGGACATCGTCATTTATGGGCCCTAAGCTGATAAGTCCACTTTATCCTTTAGCAACAAAGGAAATGCAGCAGTGAAAAAGCAACGATTGTTTAGAGAAGAGATTAAAGACAGGCACACCAGCCACTGGGATCTCGACATGATGACCCGGGAAGAACTGGAAGCCGTGATGGCCAAGAAAGCAGACCCAGCCCCTGCGAAGGAGTCTGAGCCAAGCCCGAAGTCGAAACAGTAGCTGGATCAATAGCCGCTCTCGGGCGGGTGCAGCTAATTTGTAGAAGTTTATATCTCACCTGACAACGCTCTTGAAAAAGAGAAAGTCGCTCGCCACACCTGCTTTCCCTCGGCCATATGTAACGCCTAAGTTGTTACCTGTTTTACAGAAAGCTGTACTTAAATTCCTTGATATCGCAAACCCAAGCCACGGCCAACGCGAGCCATGATGTCACTGGCGCGGCGCG
>CAYGSO010000026.1:36276-53288 GCA_964352445.1 uncultured Pseudohongiella sp.
TCGGAGCGCGGTATTATCCCCGCTTGCTTTTTGACCGCGCAGAAATTAGCCTCGGCTATCACACACAATAACCACCACACACTAAAAATAATGGAGAGGGTTCTATGCAAGGTTACTCAATGTTTCAACGCTTCAAGCTAGGTGCTGTGTCACTGAGTGTCGGCCTGCTGCTTTCAGCAAATTCTTATGCCGACTCATGGCCACTCACCGAAGTTGGCGCCAGCGCCGCTGGGTTTTCCGAAGACGGCATTGCAAAACTAGATGCGGCGATGAACAAAATAGTCGCCGACCAAGACGTCGCTGGCATGGTGTGGATTCTTGCCAAAAACGGTCACGTAGCAACCTACGAAACCGCCGGTTTAGCCCGAGTCGATGACCAGGCGCCAATGACTAAAGAATCTCTGTTCCGCATTTACTCAATGACCAAACCTGTGACCGGTGTCGCGCTTATGATGCTACACGAACAGGGCCTGTGGGATTTTGACGACCCTATCTCAAAGTTCGTGCCTGAATTTAAAGACCTCAAGGTGATGACTAGCTATAACGAAGCAGGAGACATGGTGTTAGAACCGGTTAAAAATCCTCCCACGATGCGACAGCTGCTGAACCACTCCGCGGGCTTCGGCTATGGCCTTGGCGGTAGCGATCCGGTGAATGAGGCGTTTCGCAATACTCAGGTGTTGGCCTCGGATGATCTGGATACCCTGATCGAGCGAGTGGCAGATATTCCTTTGATGTTTGAACCAGGCGAAGCTTGGTACTACTCCGTCGCCGTTGATATACAAGGCTATATCGTGCAGCAACTCACTGGTATGACCTTCGGTGAATTTTTAGAAGAAAATATCTTCGCCCCGCTGGACATGACTGACACCCGATTCTTTGTTCAGCCCCAAGATCAACAGCGCTTTGCTGAAGTACACAACTGGGATGAAGAGCGTCAACGCTTAGTGCAAAGGCCCCATCGCACCGATAGGCCAAGCTACTTAGACCCAGACCGCCTAGAATCCGGCGGTGGCGGGCTAGTTTCATCAACCCATGACTACGCGCGCTTTTTGCAGATGCTGGTTAACGAAGGCGAGCTAGACGGCGCTAAACTTTTGACCCCAGAATCTGTGCGCATTATGCGAACCAACAGCCTGCGAGATGAACTTAATCTGCGCGGCAGCCCAACCAGTGAGGGCCAGCCTGGCCAAGGTTTCGGGGTAGATTTCGCCGTTATCTCCGATCCAAAGAAAGCTAATTCGCCTCAGGGAGCCGGCACTTACTATTGGTCCGGTGCAGCAGGCACTTGGTTTTGGATTGACCCAACTGAAGATATGTTCCTGATAGGCATGATTCAAGCCCAAGGCCCAACTCGGCCCGGCGCGCCTAATATGCGCAATGTGGCAAGAGATATTATCTACGCGAGCCTGCCACAATAATCGCTGGGCGACGGCAGGGTAAAAACCTGCTGCCGCCCTATTTTTAGACACACAGCTAATCAGGTATTGGAACTTCTAGCGGCGTCGGCACGCTATAGCCGCGCTGAACCGCAGGCCTGTCGGCGATGCGTAAATACCAATCTAACAGATGCGGGTATTCCCTCAAATTCATTTGCTGCCATTCGTATCTCGATATCCATGGCCAAGTGGCGATGTCCGCAACCGAATAGTCATCGCACAGATATTTTCTTTTTCTAAGACGTTCGTTCAAAACCTTGTACAGCCTTTGAGCCTCAGTCCGATAGCGCTCTTCGGCGTAGCTGGATTTTCCCGGATTAAACTTTAAGAAGTGATGAGTTTGACCCAGCATCGGCCCGACACCGCCCATTTGAAACATTAACCACTCAATCTCTTGCCAATAACGCGGCCCGATTGGGCTTATCAGCTTGCCCGTTTTATTTGCCAGATAGAGCAAAATAGCACCCGACTCCATTAGCGATATCTTTGCGCTATGATCGAGAATTGCAGGGATTTTGTTGTTGGGGCTAATTTCTGAAAAACGCTGTCCGAACTGCTGACCTTGGGTAATATCGACTTTATTAACCCGATACTCCAATCCAGTTTCTTCAAGCATGATAGAGACTTTTCTCCCGTTGGGAGTGCTCCATGTATAGAGATCAATTTCAGGATTGTTCATGGCAATTCCTTGAATAACGGCAATAGTTTTGGCTGCAGTATATCCCCTTAGTGCTGTCTTGGCTCGCCGCCTTAGAATTGCGGCCCTTCTTATTTGGCGCTATGCTCTCTGGCTGTAAAGGCGAATTGTGATCATTCCTGTGCCGCTAAGATTTTCTCTGAAGCTACTAATTTTCCTGTGGGCTTGCTTCCCTATAAGCTGGGCGCAAGCGGGCAGCGACGCACCGACTGTCAGTGGTTGGGCCAATAATGACCAACAAAACTTAACTGAGAAGATGCTGATTGATGGCCGCGGTTTATTAGAGCAGGGCCTTTATAGCGAGGCCGAAAGCCTGTTGTTTGAAGCCCTGCAGCTTGTCAAGATCAACAGCGGCGTGGCCTCGACGCGGCAAATTCCAGTGTTGGCGCTGCTGATTGAATCTCTACTGCCACAGCAAGATTGGAAGACTATTCAGCAATATCTTGCTTACTTTGACTGGTTAAACAGCAAGCTTTATAGGACTAACCTAGTCGATTTCTTGAACAGTACGGAAACTCTTAGCTCCCTTTATTTGCAGGTAGCAGCAGATGAGACAAACCCTCACAGCGCCCACTACCTTGTTGCTGCAAAAAGTCTTTATTGGAATGCCGTTTCGGCCATCGAAAGAGCTCATGGTGGAGAGAGCCGGCAACTCACTCCTTGGTTATATAAAATAGTATTAAGCCACTTTTATCAAAGCACTTTGGTCAAACGTCGCGGGCTCACCAGTTACAGCTATAAAACCGACGCGCCAGCAATCGTAAATGGCTGGTCACTGTCTAAAAATGAGTCTCTGCGAAAAAGCTACAACATAGGCGCGCAGATTCTGCGGCGAATTCGAGACATAGAATCTGCGGGGGGAAATAAGCAGGCCGCAGCCATTGCATGGCTTTATCTCGCCGACTGGGAAACCACGTTTGCCAACGGTGCTAGAGCTCTTGAATTTTATCAAAAAGCAAATCGTTTGTTTCTAAATAGCGGCGCAGATCAGGATACGGTTGATGCCCTGTTTGCCCAAACCTCGGTGCTGCCTGAGCCCAGCTTTGAATTGAGTTTGGCAAATCTTATCGCTCAGCCTGCGGGCTCAACTTCGACTAAAATCTTCAGGGCGTGGTCAACCAATTTTCCGACGGCTGCAATCCCAGCGACGTTAGGCGAACTAGCGGCAGCTGGGCAGGCAGATATTCACGCAGAAGTTAGTTTCGACTACAACCTAGTAAGCGCGGCTAAGCTGCCTACCAACGAGGCGATTAATCGCAGCTTATTCACCAAAAGCAATCTGACATTGGTTTCAATCTCACAGAATATTGGCGCAGCACAAGCCCTGCACGATGTCTCACTGTTGCACCTAAGGCCGCAGTTGGTCGGCGGTGAACTTGTTACAAGCGAGGGCATCACTGTAGACTATGTATTCCCACGGCAGGCGGTGTCCTTGCTGTTTTCCGATAACTAAAATAGGAGCCATCAACTTGAAAGCATGTCAACAAGCACTCCTTTTTGGACCGCTGCTGTTTCTCAATGCCTGTGCCATGGCGCCCGCCTCACCTATAAAGCTGCCGACCGATGCGGAGGTTGAACAATACAATGCATCGGTGCCTCCGGCGGAACGGATTGTGTGCCGCGATGAAGTCCAGGTTGGCACCAACATTCCTCAAAGGACATGCCGATTTATTGCAGATATGCAAACAAACTCAAGCTTCACCCGCAGTGAGCTAATGCGCGTACTCCGCTAGCTGTTGGCGCCTAACTATTGGCGATTGCGTTATAGTCAATCGGCTGATTCAAATCGACTCTATGATGCACAGAAGGCATGGGGTATTTAAGCCCGGTGGCGCAGTTAAACAATAACACCTGCTCGTCTTTTTTGATTCTGCCTGTGACTAACTCCTGCTTAAGTGCGGCGAGCGTGGCGGCACCCTCAGGACACAGTAGAATGCCCTCGGTTTTCGCACATTCCTGATGAGCTTGGTTTATTGCCTCATCGCTTACCGCGACAGCAAAACCATTACTTTCCCTTACTGCGTCAAGAATCAAAAAGTCGCCGACGGCGACGGGAACTCGAATTCCCGCCGCGATGGTATGGGCGTTCTGCCAAGGCTCTGCATGGCGAGTCCCTGCATCGAAAGCTTTCACAATGGGGGCGCAGCCTTGAGCCTGAACAGCAACCATCCGTGGCCGCTTTGAACCAATCCAACCGATGGCCTCAAGTTCTGCAAACGCTTTCCACATCCCTATCAGCCCGGTTCCACCGCCGGTGGGGTAAAGAATTACATCCGGTACCTGCCAACCTAGTTGCTCGGCTAATTCTAGCCCCATGGTCTTTTTGCCCTCTATACGATAGGGCTCTTTGAGGGTTGAGGTATCAAACCATTTCATGATCTGTTTACCCTCTCCGACGATTCGGCCACAGTCATTGATGTAGCCATTGGCAAGAAACGTCTTGGCGCCTTGGAAGGCGATCTCTTCAATGTTTACTTTTGGCGTATCCTCAGGGCAGAACACAAAAGTTTCGATATCCGCGCGGGAGCAGTAGGCTGCCAGTGCAGCGCCGGCGTTGCCGTTGGTGGGCATCGCCATCCGTTTCACGCCAAGCTCTTTGGCCATGGCCACAGCCAACGCTAAACCGCGGGCTTTGAATGAGCCGGTGGGTAATCTGCCTTCATCTTTAATTAGTACTTCACCGCAGCCTAGAGACTTTTGCAGCTTGCTTGCAGGCAGAATAGGCGTCATTAGTTCCCCAAGCCGAACCACGTTTTCCGAACGGCGAATTGGCAGGAACTCCCGATAGCGCCAAAACTCAGGCAGCCGACTGTTAATATCGGCCTTGTTAACGGCTTTACCCAAGGCCTCCAAATCATAGCGCACTAGCAGCGGCTTACCCGCTTCAGATAGACCGTGAAGCTGATCAGCGGGATAAATCTTTCCGGTATAGCTGCACTCAAGATGAGTCACAAACGTCGGGTATTCAGTCATGGGCAGTCCTTTAAGCATTAGCTTCCTGTGAGGGGTTTAACCTTATTCTGTTTGGCTTGAATACCTTTCTTGGTAGCGCTCGAACAGCTCCTGCTGAGTGCCATACAGGTCGATATCTCGGCCTTGGATATAGGCACCGAATACTTGACTGGTTCGCATATCCAAGGCATCGCCGGTAGATATAAACAGCGTAGCATCTTTGCCCACCTCTAATGTGCCAACTCTTTCATCTACCCCTAAAATCTCTGCGGTATTTTTGGTGATTAAAGACAGTGCGGTTTCCCGATCTAACCCATGGGCGGCCGCCGTGCCGGCAAAGAACGGCAGGTTTCGCTGTGATGTCAAATCGGTTGATCCACCGCCAATGCCAACTTTGATGCCTGCCTCATGCAGCAGAAATGGCGTCTTGAATGGCGTATCCACGTCATACCATTCTTGCCCCGGTAGGGCATGAATGCGCTCATACAGCACAGGAATATTCTCGCTCACCAGAAAGTCTTTGATCATCAGCGCATCCATGCCACCTACCAAGACTAGATTCTGAATCTCGAAGCGGCGGGCGAATCGCACCGCATTGATAATTTCTTTGGCTTGGTCTGCATGAATAAACAGTGTCGCACTGCCGCTGAGCAATGGCTGCATCGCCGCAAGGTTCAGATTAAGCGGCGCACCCGTGTAGGTCTTGGCGTTTTGAAACAGCGACGTGAGCAAGCCTACCTGTGCGCTGTAGTTTTCATTGGCAACGGTTTCGACAAGACCTGTTTGCGAATCACGCTGTCGTTCGGTCAATGAAGGCCAGCGCATATGCATGCCGCGGTCCTCCGCCAAAATTGCATCTTCCCAGTTCCAACCATCGAGTTTAAACACCGACGAGGAGCCCGAGATAAGACCGCCGTCGGGGACTACCTGCGCCGTAAGAATACCGTTAAAGCGGCTTGCCGGTATGATTTCGGAATCGGTATTGTAGGCGATCGCCGAACGCACGCTGGCGTTGATATCACCTTCTTCCACTACATCGTTGGTCGCTCGTATGCTCGCAACCTCCGATAAACCAAGAGTCGTGTTGGCAAGAATAAACCCGGGATAAACATGCTGGCCCGGTAAGTCGATCACAAGGTGATCCCGGGTATTAATTTGGTCTTCCTCGGAACCAACCCCAGTAATGATGCCGTCGTCAAATGTGATGACACCATTGCCAATGACTCGCCCATTGCCGATATGAATAACTACGCCAGTCAAAGCGATCGCTTGGGTTTGATCAGCCGCAGGGGTTGGCACTATACCTTGTGCCTGGGTCATCAACAAACCTGCCATCAAGGATGCCAGTACGGTGAATTTTAGTGTAATTGCTTTCATCATGTTCTACTCCTGCTCTGCCACGATAGCGGCAATGATGCGTGCTCGCTCGTTGGCAATCTCTTGTCTGAGCGCTAAGTCTTCGGCGCGGCTATAGTAGGCAGTACCATCAACCCAAGTGGTTTCGGCCACGGCATAGACCGATAGGGGATGGTCTGACCAAAGTACGAGATCGGCATCTTTGCCGACTTTAATACTCCCCATGCGATCATCAAGGTGTAGCAGCTTAGCCGGATTTAGGGTGACCATTTTTAGAGCGTCAATCTCATTCACATTGCCATACTTCACAGCTTTAGCCGCTTCTTGGTTTAGACGCCGAGACATCTCAGCGTCATCAGAATTTATGGCAACAACAACACCCGCCTGCTGCATTAGCGCGGCGTTATAGGGGATAGCGTAGCGCACCTCCCATTTGTAGCCCCACCAGTCAGAAAAGGTTGATCCGCCGGCGCCATGCTCTGCCATTTTATCAGCCACTTTGTAGCCTTCTAAAATATGCGTGAAGGTATTGATGTTAAAGTCGAAACTGTCGGCAACTTCCATGAGCATGTTGATCTCCGACTGCACATAGGAGTGGCTGGTTACGAACCGCTCATGGTTTAAAATTTCCAGCATGGCTTCATGCACTAAATCTCGGCGGGGCGTGCCGGCGCTGCGCTGCTGTGATCGAGACAAATTATTATAGTCGTCCCATGTCTTGCCATATTCCTGCGCTTGTGTGAATGCGTTGACAAACACTTGCTCGACACCCATTCTGGTTTGCGGGTAGCGCACGGACGCCGGATTACTGCTGCGTTTAACATTTTCCCCCAAAGCAAATTTTATGTATTCATCGGCACCGTCTATTAGCAGGTCGCGGGGGGATTTGCCCCAGCGCATTTTAATAATTGCTGACTGACCTCCAATTGGGTTGGCCGAGCCATGGAGCAGTTGAGCCGCGACAACACCGCCGGCTAAATTACGGTAGATGTTTATATTTTCCGAATTCACCACGTCTTTCATGCGTACCATGCTTGAGTTGGTGGCGCTCTCATTAATGTTAAACAAAGCAATGTGAGAATGTTCATCGATAATGCCCGGCGTCAGATGCTTGTTGCTGCCATCCACCACAACAGCGCCTGCGGCCTCTAGATTATTGCCAATGGCGGCGATTTTGCCATCACGCACTAAAACATCGGTCACTAAAATATCTGACTCTTCATTCGTCCATACTGTCGCCCCGGTAATAAGCAGGTCGTTTGCAGTTGGGACCGATTCACGTCCATAGGCTGAAAACGGATAGAGGATTTTTCCAGGCAGGTTTGTAATAGCTGCAGGTTCGACCTTGGCTATGGGTTCTCCAGCGCCGGAAGAATTGCGGCTTAGCTGCCAGTCAATGACCTCGCCGTCGGCGTCTATGCCGTTGCCTTGCCAACCATTTTCAGTTGACCACCCTGTCAGCCTAAGCTGCCGTTGGGATGGCTCCAAAGTAAAGCTCAGGGAGATTATGTCGTCGTCCAGTTCAATGGCTGCAGACATCGGGTCTGCATCAGCATCAAGCGAGATTAATGCTTTCGGGGTAGAGCCATCGAAGCTTAATTCAAGGTCATACAGCTCACTGTTCAGGGTGAGTTGATAAACGCCGGCTTGGCCTGCCAAATCTGCAGTGATCTCATAGCGATTGCCACGAATCCAATTTTCTGTCACGACCGAGCCAGCTTCTAAGATGTCACCAGATGCAATGACAAAATTTGCCAGAGTTCCAGCATCGAGTGAGCCAACTAGATTTTCGGCGCCAAGGATCTGAGCTGGAACCCTCGTAAGTGCGTCTATAGCAACCCCCCTCGGCAAACCGTTGTTAACCGCTGTTCGCATGTTTTTCCAAAAATCACTGTCTGCGCCTGCGCTTGAAATCGCAAATGGAATCTCGTTCTCCGCAAGAATTCTGGCGTTGAAAGGCCCCAGCTCCCAGTGCTTCAACTGAGCCAGGGAAACTTCGTCCGCGACCAAAACATCGTCAACGTTCGGTGCGGCAGGAAATACCATTGGCACAATGAGTGCGGCGCCGGTCTGCTTAATAAGCTGTGCTTGTTTATAGGAGTCGCCGCTGGTTTTGAGCACATATTGAAAACTGAATTCATCGCCTACTTTGTCAGCAGTGAGTGCTTGCTGCCAGTTACTCACTTCAATAATTTTAGGAAGTGACGCAAACTGTGCCAGCGCCTCCAATGAATGATCGGTAAATGGTCGGGGCTGCTGCTTGCCAAACCAATCGGCGTCTAAATAGGTTTGCCTAAGAAGTGCGAAGGCACCCATCAGTGAGTTGGGAACTAGCTGAGTGGATGTGCCTTTTGACAAGCCAAAATGGGACGCCACATCCGGAACAATCACAGACTCATTCGCATTTTCTAAACCCAAGGTAACTAAAGCGGAGGTGCCTCTAGCAACGCCATCGGCTCTGAGGCTTAGTACTGTTGAGAAGCCGAGATCTCTGAACTTACTGCGTGTGTCTGGGTCGGGTCTGAATGCTGTACTCGCGCGGAAATCGGCCTTGACCGCGTCGTTTACATTGGACGCGTAGCCGCTTGAAAAAAGATTTTCTGCTCGGGTATTGCGCTGTTCCCGCTCTAGTTCTGGTACTCCGTATTCGGTGTAAGCATCAACAAAGCCCGGATAGATGTACTCTCCTTCAAGCGCTATCTCAAAATAACCAGCCGGCACTGTAGCGCTTGAATTCACATCGACTACGCGGCCGTCGCGTATAAGCAGCGTGCCCTGGCTTAAAAACTCCCCTTCACCTTGGTATATGGTTGCATTGGTAAACGCATAGGCATTAACTCGGCGATCAGAGATCCCGTTCGGTGTGGCGTTCTCTTGAGCGTTAGCGTCTAGTGGGATAGTTTGCAATAGCGCTGATGTGGCAACGAGCTGCAGTGTCACAAAATGCATGACTTTCATTGGTCGTTCTCCTGTCGGTTAGGTAGCAACACCCTAACTGAGCTGCTGCCGATAACTTTTATTTGATGGGCGTCAACCTCAATACTATACGGCTATGCCCCGCGACGGAAAGACCAAGTGATAACACCTTGGTTTTTTCGGTTTTCCGCCCTTAAATACTTTTGATAGCAGGTTGTTGATGGGTAATCTCGCCGACGTCGATTTTGACGCGGCGAGTATGTTGGCTCGCTCCTAGGTGAATTCATCCTCATGTTTGGTTTGACCTCAGGCCCTTATTTGAACTATATCTAGCGGACTCGGTATGTTCACGGCGGTAGACGATGCCATCTCTTGTGAATTTTTTGGTCACTGGATAAGGCCTGATCATTTGCTTGCGAGATTCTCATGGCGGGCAAATGCTCGCCACAAGAGACTTAGACAAAAATAGGACGTAATAGGTGATAAGAGTATGAACACAGAAAATAGACTATTAAAAATAGCCGGCTTAATTTTTTGTCTGCTGTGGAGCGCAACCGGTGTCGGACAAACAAACTACGATATCGTGATTCGTGGTGGCCGGATCATCGATGGCTCTGGCAACCCATGGTACAACGCCGATGTAGGCATCGTAGGCGAAAAAATTGTCCGTATTGGCAACCTGTCAGACGCCTCTGCCAATCAAGTAATCGATGCCACTGGGTTAACGGTTAGCCCTGGTTTCATAGATCCTCACACCCACGCGATTCAAGGCATATTTGATGTGCCAAATGCTGAAAGCGCATTGCTTCAGGGGGTCACAACCCTAACCGAGGGTAATGATGGCAGCTCGCCCTTTCCTATCGATGAGCACTACAAAAAAATTCTAGCAACACAAATTAGTCCTAACTGGGCTGTCTTTGTTGGTCAGGGCACCATTCGCGAAATAGTCATCGGAGAAGATGACCGAGAAGCAACTGGCGCAGAAATTGAGCGCATGAAGACAATGGTTGCCCAGGCTATGGAACAAGGCGCACTAGGCATCTCTACTGGCTTGTTCTATGTCCCTGGAAGTTTCACTTCTACCGAAGAGGTGATCGAGCTGTCTAAAGTAGCAGCAGACTACAGCGGCATTTATATCTCCCACATGCGCGAAGAAGCCGCACAGCTAATTGACTCAGTCAACGAGACGATTCGCATCGGAGAGGAAGCAGGCATACCCGTGCAAATGACCCACCACAAAGTGATAGGCGCCCAAAATTGGGGGGCGTCCGAAGAAAGTTTACGCTTAGTAGACCAAGCAAGGGCAAGAGGTATTGATATCACCATCGACCAATATCCCTACACGGCGTCGCAAACGTCGATTAATGCCCTCATCCCGCAATGGGCACAGGAGGGAGGCCGAGACCAACTGCTAGAGCGAATTAACAGCTCAGAGACTCGACCTCTAGTCAAAGCCGCCATTATCGACAAAATCCTGTTCGACCGCGGTGGAGGTCACCCGAAGAATGTATTTATTTCTCGAAACAGTTGGGACAAATCCATGGAAGGCAAAAACTTAGCCGACCTAACCATCGAAAGGGGATTGGAGCCAACCCCTGCAAATGCTGCCGATGTTGTCTTTGATATTATTCGCGGCGGCGGTGCGAGCGCGGTTTACCACGCCATCGACGCGGGTGACGTTGACCGCATAATGCGTCATCCAGCCAGTGCGATTGGCTCTGACGGCGCCGTCAGCGTCTTTGGCGAAGGCGCACCTCACCCAAGGCAATATGGCACCTTCGCCAGAGTTCTGGGTTATTACGTACGCGAGAGAGGGGTCATCACCCTAGAGGAGGCGGTTAGAAAGATGAGCAGTGCCTCAGCTAGGCGCCTAGGCATTCACGACCGCGGCCTCCTCACCAACGGCTACTTCGCAGACATCGCGGTTTTTGATGCGGATGAAATCATTGATAAAGCCACCTTTGAAAATCCTCATCAGTATGCGGTTGGCATGAAGTACGTATTAGTGAATGGCCAGGTGGTAGTGGCTGATGGCGTGCATACCGGTAACCGTCCAGGTAAAGTACTTTTCGGCCCGGGGTACACGAAGCCGTAGATCGCAAGCGCTCAACTTACCGAGGGAGATGCCCGACTCATACAGGTCACACCCTCGGTATCGGTCCTCTTCAAGTCAATACTCCCAACTTCAATGCATAACAGCTCTTTCTCTGCGCATTCTGCCTATACATGTTCTTATCAGGTGCGTTATTTCATATTTTTTGACTAAAAAAGGCGCTTCCAGTGAACCTCCACTAACTGGTCCGCTTACTGTGCTATCTCGATACATAGTGACATCAAGCACTTGAATAACTCTATATGGAATCAGAGGAAAAGAATGAAAATGCGCAAAAAATACCTATCTCTAGCAACTGCTGGGTTATTAATGAGTGCGGGCGCAGCACAAGCAGACCAACTCACTGCTAACGCTGGGGCTAGCAACAATTACATTTGGAGAGGCCTGACCCAATCTATCAACGCAGGTGCTGTCTCTGGTTGTATCGATTACGCTACAGACAACGGCTTTTATATTGGCACTCGGGCGTCAAATGTAAGCTATGCGGCTGGTAATGCATTTTCATACGAACACCATATCTGCGGCGGTTATGCAGGCGAAATTAACGGCATCAGCTGCGACGTCGGCTACCTATACTGCAACTATGATGACGAAGCTCAATTTGTCTTCGGCGAAATCTACGGCTCGATTGGCATTAGTGCATTTACTGTCGGCATCAACATGCTTACCACCACAGAGGCAGACGAAGGGCCAGGGCAAGACTTCGGCGTTGGTGAGGCGACCTACACCTACGCAGATTATGCGGTAGATATTCGCAACGGTTTAGAGCTGGGCCTGCAGCTTGGCTACCACGAAGGCGACTTTAACGAAGCTTTTAACGGTGCTCCTGGCGCCTACTTTGACTGCAATGTCGCTCTATCTAAAGACGGCTTCATGTTCATGATAACTGATCCCGACTTGGACGATGCCGGACCCGATGGTTTGGACAATGACGAAATCAAGTTTTTAGTAGGCTACTCAATGGGCTTCGAGCTGTAAGTTCAGTGTCTCGAACACACCCAGTGTGAGTCTTTGCAACCTTGCTAAACGGGGTGTTCCAAAGTTGAAAATCACGCCCTAGGAGTGTTTAAAGCAATTGCTCCGGCATAGCCCTAAACACTTTTTTTGATCAGAAATTTAACCTAACTAATCAGATTTTGTCGGGCAGACTCTATTAGCTGCAAAACGATAGGATGCTTTAATTTCCGCTCTGGTGAAATTGCATAGTAGCTTTCAACCACCGTTTGAGTCGAACCAATGTGGCTCACCCCATACATGCCCTCTATTTCGTTGCGCATGACATTTGGCCCAGGAAAAACTCCGACGCCTTCGCCCCCGAACACCTTCATCAAGGCACTGTCTTCGAACTCAGCAACAATACGCGGCGATATATCTTGGCGCTCAAACCAATCTTCGATGCCGCTACGAACCGGATTGTTTGTTGTGGGTACTAGCATTGGAGCTTTATGTAGAGATTTTGGAAAGTCTTTTTGATAGTTTTTTGCTTCATCGTTAGAGCAGAAAAATGCGACAGTACTTTCGCCAATCGCATGGCTGTATGCCTTCACATTGAAGCCCAATGGGATGGCGCAATCCGAGATGATAATGTCTAACTGGTGAACGGCTAAGTCCCCCAAAAGATCTTCAAGGTTACCTTCCTTACATACCAGCCTTAATGGCTGCTTTGAACGCAGTGCCGGCTTAAGAATTCTGAATGCGATCAATTTTGGAATTGAATTGACGATACCAACCTTTAGCCCTTCAGGAACGCCAATGTCGCCACTGCGCATTTTCGAGCTAAGCTCGGCTCCCAAGGAAAATATTTCGTCGGCGTACTGAAAAACAAGGTGCCCAGTCTCAGTAAGAACCAATCCGCGGCCGACTCGAGAAAATAGCGCCTCGCCAATCGAATCTTCTAACAGCTTAAGCTGACCACTGATGGTTTGTGGGGTTAAATGAAGTACGCTAGTTGCTTTGGTGATGCTGCCTTCTTTGGCAACGGTCCAAAAATATTGCAGGTGATTATAGTTTAAATGCCTCATAGCTCGTCTTCCCTACTTCGTTAACAAGTAACAATGGACTGGCCGAACGTACTGTGTAGACCTCACTTGATCACTGAAGCCTGATGTCATCTCGGATGCTTTTCCCAAAACCACAAACTTTATGGTCAACATCTCTATTTCCTCCTCGAATTTACTATGCGTTTGATTATTGCATTCTCGTATTATTCGTAATATGCGAGTAACCTGATCATATCATACGTTTTATACGAACTATATTATGACTTGGATCAGCCCTAAGAATTCTTCTATAAATATATAAAAATCAGAAGGTTAGTATAAAATTTGGCGACATTTTGAGGTTTCGCAACAGGCCTCAATACACCAGTGCCAAAGTATATTCAGCAAGCTTACGATCTAGTCAAAATCGCTGCCTCAATCGGCGGGCGCCGTGGCGAAAATCGCCAGAATTTACTCAAGCAGGCTAAGACCTACGCTAAAGTTATTATATCTCATTGATTATACTGCTTATTTTAATTGGCACAGAATTCGCAACCTAAATTGGGCGGGCCCACTATTCGATGGGCCTCTTTTAGAGAAATCCACAGCGAGGAGCTTGAAATGAGAATATTAGGAAACTTGGCACTGATCATTTTGGTTATCATCGGCTTGCTTGCAATTGTCCCCCTTGTCTCTTTCGGGTTCGCCTTGTTCTGCGGTATTGCGGTTTTTGCGATTTGGCTGCTGCCTATCTGGATAATCGCCACGTCGGATCAAACCTCAGGGTTCGAGAAAATTGCGTGGCTAATCTCCATTGTTTGCCTGTCGTGGTTTGCTTGGGTGTTTTATTTCTTTCTCGCGCCCTTAAAGCCAAAACAAAAATACTATTACTGAGATTACTAGCGCGCCATGGCCCAGATAATTCACTGCGGCCTTGGGAAACTTGGGCTATGATGGTCCACACGCTTTAACGGGCACATCAAATGGCTATAATCGAAATTGCCAATCTCACCAAACGCTATCCTTTGCCCGAAAAAAAAGGCGAGACATTTTTTGCAGTAGCTGACATTTCTTTGTCCATCGAACGGGGCGAGATTTTTGGTATTCTCGGCCCTAATGGCGCTGGAAAAACCACTACCTTAGAAATGCTAGAAGGTCTGACAGACATTGATGGCGGAACCGTCATAATTGATGGTATCGACGTCAATGCCAATCCTTACCAAGTCAAACAGATAATCGGCGTGCAGCTGCAGGCCAATGAGTATTTCGACAACCTAGCTGTCGACGAATTATTAATTTTGTTTGGTAAACTCTACAGCTCAGATATTGATCCTCTGGGTTTATTAGCCAAGGTTAATTTAACCGACAAAGCTAAAGCCAAACCGGAAAACTTATCAGGCGGGCAAAAGCAGCGATTTTCAATCGCTTGCGCACTTGTTAACGACCCTAAAGTGCTATTTCTTGATGAACCCACCACTGGTTTAGATCCACAGGCAAAACGCAATTTGTGGGACTTAATTCTCGAGCTTAACGGCGCTGGAATGACCATTGTCCTAACTACCCACAACATGGAAGAAGCGGAATCGCTTTGCCAGCGAATTGCAATTATGGATCACGGAAAAATCGTTGCGCTAGATACGCCGCAGAACCTGATCCTCAAACATGCGCCCGAGCCGCCCCAGGCACCACTGCATGGCAATATAGAAGACGTGTTTTTAGCCTTAACCGGCCGCGCACTCCGTGATTAAGGCGAAATTATGATACCCACAGGTGCTCAGCTTCATTTGGCAAAGGTCTTTCTAAAGATATTTCTTAGAGATAAGCAGTCAATTTTCTTCAGCTTATTTTTCCCAATTATCTTTATGACAGTTTTCGGGTTTGTTAACTCTAACGAAATGGACCCTATACCTATCGGCGTGGTTAACGATTCGCCAAACCCTATTGCTATTGATTTTATTCAGGAGCTCATCGATAACCCGGTGTTCAGCGTCACTGTGGGTTTTGAAGATCGGCTGCGCTCACAGCTAGAAAATGGCGAGCAAACACTGGTACTGGTAATCCCTGCCAACTTTAATGTGGACAACGAAGGTAATCAGCTACGACTATTAGTCGATGCCTCCCAAGTCAGACAGCTAGGCTTGATCATGCCTGTACTTGAAGAATCCTTGATTGAGATTGAACGGGAAATTAGGCAGATAGAGCCGATGTTCGCACTGATGGTGGAGGACGTGCAGGCTCGATCGCAAAGCTATCTGGATTTTCTACTTCCCGGTTTACTTGCGTTTACCCTAATGCAGCTAAGCATCGCAGGCAGCGGTTTCAACATAGTCGAGTATCGCCGCAAGGGGATTTTGAAACGCTTATTCGTCACGCCTATCAAGCCCAAAGATTTTATCTACGCAATAGTTATGGCTAGAATGAGTATCGTCTTGATTCAGCTTAGTGTGCTCATCGCGTTCGCGCTTTTAGTGCTTGACGTGCGGATAGTCGGCAGCTTAATCAACTTCTATTTTTTAATAATCCTTGGGACGTTTATCTTCCTCTGTTTGGGGTTTTGCTTAGGCAGTATTGCCAAGACTCAGCAAGCCGTAATGGCCGTTGGCAACATAGTAATATTCCCGCAAATCTTTCTGTCGGGAGTTTTCTATCCTATTGAATCCATGCCCGAGCTCATTCAGCCTATAGCCTATATTTTGCCATTAAGTTTCGTTGCCACCGGCATGCGAGAGATAGCCATCAATGGCGCAGGCTTGCTCAACATAGTGCCCAGTTTATTAGGCATTGGAGTTTGGTTCATTGTTGCATTCGTCCTAGCCACTAAACTATTTGCGTGGAAAGAAGTGGCCAACTAAGCTCCCTCCTACATTTTCAATAGCCGACGGTGACATTCTCAATAGGTTTGTACTATAGTGCCTATGCACTACTTGTTACCCACCAACGCCATATTGGCTTGGTCTTATTTACCACGCAGCACAACGCAGCCCGACCTTTATTAGGGCACTTCTTTAGGATGGTTTGGAGAATTTTGAAATGAAAAAAATAATGGTTTTACTAACTGCGCTAGCAGTTCTTGCTTCAGGCTCACTGTTTACCGCCACAGCCCAAGATGCACCGACTCCTGAGGAAGTCGCCGCCAGCGCCGTAGACACTCGAAAGTCTCTGTTTAAGCTTTTGCGGTTTAATTTAATTCCACTAGTGGGCATGGCTCAAGGCGCACCTTTCGATGCAGCAATCGCTGAACGAAATGCCCGACGTATTGCAGCTTTGGCACCAATGATTCCCGATGTGTTGGCACACGATACCCGCGGCTTCGCCGTAGAAACCACTGCGCTGGATAAGATCTGGGATAACCAGCCAGATTTCGCCGACAAGGCCCAAGCTCTGGTAGATAACGCAAATGCCTTTGCAGACGCGGCCGCCACTGGCGATCGCGGTACGGCTCTAGGTGCTTTCAGAGCACTAGGCGGTTCTTGCGGTAACTGTCACGACAACTATCGAGTTGATGAAGACTAGTTGCTAGTCAGATCGAAGAAAAGGCAGCCTAGGCTGCCTTTTTTGTT
>CAYGSO010000027.1:0-31056 GCA_964352445.1 uncultured Pseudohongiella sp.
TTAAAGCGACAGGCCACAAAAATACTAGCGGATTTACGCATTTCCAAAGAACCCGTTCTTATAACCGAGCATGGCCAGCCATCAGCATATCTCTTGGATGTTGATGACTATGAGATGATGCAGGACCGAATACGAATTCTTGAGGGAATCGCTAAGGGCGAGACAGCAATTCAAGATGGCCGTGTTCTCAGCCACTCTGAAGCCGAAGAAAAATTAGGCAAATGGCTGAAATAGTTTGGACTGAGCCGGCTCTAGATGACTTGGACGAGATAGCGGAGTATATAGCCTTAGACAAGCTCTATGCGGCCCAGGGTCTCGTGCGAGATGTGTTTAAGCGCATTGATTTACTCAGTCATTCACCCAACTCCGGGAGAAAGGTTCCTGAGCTTTCCCCATCGAAGTATAAAGAAGTTGTCGTCGGCCCATGCAGGGTATTTCATCGTTACTCGGAAGAAACGATCTATGTTTTGCACGTAATGAGAGTTGAGAGAGAACTACGTAGATTCCTGCTGCAGGATCGAGATGTAAAAGGCAGATAACAATCAATTCAAACAAGATCAAGGATACCAAGGCTCTAGCCCGTATCTTGATTCGCTTGGAGAACGTACGCCAAGGGCACTTTGGTGACTCTAAGTCGCTTAAAGGTGGGCTGCACGAGCTTCGAATATAAGTTGGGAAAGGCTACCGAATCTACTACACCAAAAAAGGCAATATGATAATCCTCCTCCTTAGCGGTGGCCCCAAATCAAGCCAATCTAAAGATATAGAGCGTGCTAGAGATATACTGTCGGAATTGAGGTCATAAACATGGTTAAAGTAACTGATTTCGACGTTAGCGAATCACTTGATAACGAAGAACTTATTGCTGAGTATCTTTCAGCAGCACTAGAAGATGAAAATCCCGATGTGTTTCTTGCGGCTGTCGGTCATGTAGCAAAAGCTAGGGGCATGTCAGAAATCGCAAGTAAGCCAGGCCTAGGCAGAGAGAGCCTCTATAAGGCATTCTCTCCTGGCGCTAAGCCTAGGTACGAAACTGTGCAAAAAGTTCTGGGTAGCCTCGGCGTGAAAATGCATGTCTCCGCTACATAACAAACAAATCAAATAAGGAAGCAGTGCTTCGCGACTGCTCCTATTAATACGGGCATTATGCGCCTCGAAGGCTGATAGCTCAATTAGATTTGCATGAATACCGTGCATCCGTTAATCTTCAATAATGATCAAATCCTTCGGAGATAGGACTACAGAAGAGCTATATCACGGCATCAGTAGTGCCAAGGTGAGACGGTTACCTCCAGAAGTAAGAATCCTAGCTTTGTACAAACTAGATGTCTTGAACACGGTTGTTACCTTGAAAGAACTGAGATCCCTGCCAGGAAATAGGCTTGAAGCACTTAAAGGGGATTTGATCGGCTTTCATAGCATACGCATTAATAAGCAGTGGCGGATCGTATTCAAATGGCAAGGAACAGAAGCTCTTGATGTTCGAATAGCCGATTACCATTAGCTCCAGAGGTTTTAATTATTATGATTCCATCAAATCGAATAAGCACTCATCCAGGAACAATACTCCTTAAAGAATTTTTGGAACCACTTGGGCAATCCCAAAAGGCGCTAGCGGAGCATTTAGGTGTTCCTATGCAACGAATAAACGAAGTAGTACGTGGCAAACGTGGAGTCACTCCAGAAACAGCTTGGCTCCTTGGAGAGGCATTTAAAACATCTCCAGAATTCTGGCTAAACCTTCAAGCAACTTATGATCTGTCTAGGAATCGCCCAGATTTCCATATTGAGCCTCTGGCGAGGGCCAGCGCATAACCATCAATTCAAAAAGGGCTTGCTTCTCGAGCCTATTAATCGTGGCGTTATATGCCTTTTAGGCGGCAGAGATAACCACTAGATCACTATGGCAAAGCAGCTTGAATCAGACTGGAAAATCTTTACCAAAAATGTACCATTATGGCGAGAGCGCTATTTGGTTCGGAAAAATAGAGATATTGCGGCCGTTCTATCCGATACAGAAAAAACTCCGAATGAACAATTCTGGGACGCAATGAAGCTTATGGAAGACGAATCAAAGATATTGAGAAATTGTCTTGATGGGCACTCTCGATCAAAGATGGAAATGTCTCTCCTGCTAATGTTTCGGCATGGCCTTATTGATCAAACTGATGCAGCCCAATTTAGTAAAGAGCTAAGCAAATATATATTGGCGTCGAAAAGCAGATAATGAACATGGAGAAGACGGCACATAACAAACAAATAAAAAAGAAAGCAGCGCTATGCGGCAGCTCCTATTATTTCCCACGGTATGTGCCTCGTTAATCTCACTGCATAATTTATAAGGTAACGAACTATGGCTGATCGGATTGTGCGCAGCGAAGAAATACAAAGGCGGCAGTTGCAAACTGAGGCAAAAGATATCCCATTGTGCAGCTTATGTAAGGAGAGACCTGACCATATAGGGAAGATAGTGGCTGGCCGCGACGGAATATTTCTTTGCCGTGATTGCATTGTGAATGCTTGTGAAGTTTTGCACGATACAGGCTTTCCGGTTAGCTAACACGCCATCGGCACATAACAAACAATTCACACCGAATACAGCCGTCCGCTTTAGACTTGAAACTTTGTAGCAAGTAACTCTTACATGATCTTAAACAGTGTCACGGGCGTTTACACGTAAGCTCGGACATTCTCTAATCTGGCAGGTCAAATCTGAGCTGCCGCCATAACCCGCTTATTCAATTTTAAAGCGTGCGATCACTGGATTCGCGTAGCTGAACAGCCAATGACGGATTAGTTTAGGGTCTACGGTTTTTAGTCTCTGCTCAAACTCATTGCGCGCTTTCGCTGAGATTTCTTGCTTATCAAAACCCGGTCGCAATAGGTGCAAAGGCAGCATACCGTCTTGCTTTAATCTTTCTATGGCAAGGTAGTTAACTTCGTTAAGAGCGTAATTGCGCAAGATTTGCCCATCTATGTCGAGCGCAATATGATCAGGGTCGTCCCCGGTAATCCGCAGCTCTTCGCCAAACGCCACGTGCACCTTGCCTTTAAAACCAATCATTCCAGTGACGATGCTTTTTATATCTGTGCTGTCATCTTTTTCATACTCGCCCGCAGTAGCTATTTGATACAACTCGCCCGCTTTAAGCACATCGCAAGCGTCATACTCATAGGAAATACTTACCGGAACAATATGCAGCTGCTTTAAGCTCTTCCCTAGTTTTACTTCGCGGTTGCCCATTGCAAGCATCTTCAATATTGCTGGGTCTGTCTTATCTACGCCGTCTTTTGCTCTCCCTTCACGCTGGGCTATCCATACATTCTGGCCCTGCTTGATCGAGAAATGAATATATTCGGACATCAGCTTTAAGGCCGCCAGCAGCTCCCTACCCTTTAAAGATCGCTTGACGATAAAGCTCTTGTTGAGACGCATGAGATCCGAGACGAATGGCTTTTTTAAGAGGTTGTCACCTATGGCTATTTGCAATGTTTCGTGCCCGCCATGGTAGAGCATATAGT
Organism: uncultured Pseudohongiella sp.; assembly: GCA_964352445.1. GTDB lineage: Bacteria > Pseudomonadota > Gammaproteobacteria > Pseudomonadales > Pseudohongiellaceae > UBA9145. Next base: position 3,523 of record CAYGSO010000027.1, read on the forward strand.
TAACAAACGCCGGGTCCATAACAATGTCTCGATGGTTGCTGATAAAAACATAAGACCTGCCTGCTTTCAGATTTTCCATGCCTGAATGTGTCAGCGTCGTCGTCGTATCCTCAATCATTTTATCCATGTACTGAGCAATCACATCTTGCATAGTTTTGATGTTATGCACAGGCTTTAGCTGACGCTTGAGTTTTTGCTGCGCGGCGAAGCACATAAGCCCAGGCAGCGCTTTGGTTAAACGCGGGTAATAGAACTGCGCGATCGTAGTAAGAAACCCCCGATCTTTAATCAGTTCGTTCAATACTGGGCGAATCTCTTGATCGTTATAAGGCCTGATATCTTGAAACTTGTCCAAAAAGTCTTACTTCCTTTGATAATGATTCATTCTCAGTTTGAATTAACCTTTTCAACCTGCCGACCCGAGTTAGGGTTCAGATTTCACGGACCGCCCTGAGGTGGACTGACCAAACTGCAGGCTCGCTAAATTAGCATACAGCGGACTAGATTTTATCAGTTCCTGATGGGTTCCTTGAGCGATGATTCTACCTTTATCCATCACTATAATCCTGTCCACATTCATGACAGTTGCGAGTCTGTGGGCAATAATCAGTGATGTCCTATCCTTCATCAGCACTTCAAGTGCAAGCTGCACGTGGCGTTCGCTCTCAGCGTCCAAAGCACTGGTTGCCTCGTCTAATAACAGTATCTCAGGGTCCTTCAAAATAGCCCTTGCAATGGCGATGCGCTGCCGCTGACCACCAGACAACCGAACCCCAGCCTCACCGAGATAACTTTCATATTTATCGGGTAATTCTTCAATAAAATTAGTGGCATAGGCCGATTTCGCGGCGGCAATTAACTCTTCTTCACTGGCCTCGGGTCGGCCATAACGTATGTTATCCCAAACACTGCCAGTAAACATGGCAGGAGTTTGAGAAACCACCCCGATATGCCGCCGCAGTTCAACTGGGTCAAGCTGAGCGATATCGATCCCGTCAAGCCGCACGCAGCCCTCGCTAGGGTCATAAAACCGCATGATTAAATCGAACAGGGTAGACTTGCCGGCGCCTGAGGGGCCTACCAGTGCCACATTCTCACCGGGTACAATATGCAAATTTATACCCGCCAGTGCCTTTGTGTCAGGCCGCGAAGGATAGCAAAAACTGAGGTTCTCTAGGCTAAGGCTGCCTTGAAAAGGCATCGCTAGCACTTTAGGGGTCTGCGGCGCTAAGATTAAGCTTTCTGCATGGAGCAATTCCATGAGCCTCTCTAAGGCCCCAGCAGCTCGCTGCAGTTCGCTAATGACCTGGCTAATAGCAGCAACCGCGGTAGCCACTAGCACAGCATAAACTACAAACGCGGTTAGCTCACCGGCAGACATGACACCGTTAATAACGTCCTGGCCACCCACCCAAATCATCAGTCCAACCGCCGCGAATACTAGAGTCATGACCGCCGTGATCAGAATCGAGCGGGTTTTAATCCGCTGCACCGCTACTTTTAGCGCGCTTTCCACATGGGCACTGAATTGGGCTCGATCGTGCTCTTGATGATTGTACGCCTGCACTGTCTTAATTTGCTGTATGGTTTCGCCCACGTAGGCTCCCACATTCGCTATCTCGTCTTGGCTGCTGCGAGACAAATGGCGAACTTTTCGCCCAAAGTACATAATTGGCCCAACAACTAGAGGAATACAGATCAACACTACAGAGGTTAGGCGAGGGTTAGTAATGAATAAGAAGACAGTGCCGCCTAGCATTATCAAAAGGTTGCGCAGGGCTATAGAGGCGGAAGAGCCGATAACTGACTGAATCAATGTAGTATCTGTGGTTATCCTAGACTGTATTTCACCGCTTAAATTGGCTTCGAAATACCCTGGGTGAAGCGAGATTAAATGGCTATAGACTGCCTTGCGGATATCCGCCGTCACCCGCTCGCCAAGCCAAGACACCCAATAGAATCTAGCAAATGTGCCAATAGCCTGTAACAAAGCCACCAGCATAAAGCCCAATATAGCTTGATTCAAAGAAGCAGTGGAACTAGCTACGAATCCTTGGTCGACAATAATACGCACATATTGTACTAAGCCTAAGCTCAGCCCTGCGGTGAACACCAGCGCGACACTGGCCCAGGTAATTTGCCGAGTGTAAGGCTTTAGGAAAATGAGGGCTTTGTAGAGCTCGGCACTGGTTGAGGATTTTTGCATCGAGGCAATTTAACAGCAAGCAAGCTAAATGCAAGCAGCCAATGTAAGGAAAATACTTGTCAAAGCACGGCTGTCAGTCGAAATTTTGCAAAACCGTCGCCAAATGACCGACTAAACTGGAAAAACTGAAATTTACCAACCATACTTTCGATAGGAAACGGCCTGTGGGTGCTCGTGTGTTTTTTGAGCGCCTATCGCAGCCACTCAACTGCTGATTACAAGCGGTTGAGTCACAAGGAGTGTATGTGAGTAACAAACAGCCAACTTCACTGGTGAAGTTTGCGAGCGCCGAATCGGCAATCCAAATTCTGTCTAGTTCCAGTTTACGCTGGTCGGCACCTAGTGTTTTTGCAGACCCTTTCGAGCTAAATCACAATTCTAGCTTAAACTTTGACTCTAAAGGGCTGTTGCTTGCCTGCGTTAAAAACACTCTTGCACTGATTTTTTCCCGAGACGAACCGGTGGGCAATAGTCCTCTGATCAAAGCCATCAAACGTTGGCGGGCCGAGGATAGGTTCGATTCCGAGGACGAAGCGACCGATGTGTTGAGCGAACTGCTTAAAAGCATGGTGCAATACAGAGAACCCGAAATGCTTCAGATCATGAAAGACTGGAAGCAATACAGCAGCAAACTGCGCATCCTCTGCCTTACTGAATCTCATGACAATGCAATCCTTTGGGACAGGTACGGAGACAGCCATGGCGGAGTCGCTATCCGCTTCGCAACTGGAGAAGACACCAGTTTAGAAAATCCAATGCCGGTATCGTACACGGAAAAAAAGCCCGAGATTTCGTCCCTGAAAGAGCAGATGGATATCTTAATGAATCAGTCTGAGGTTTTAGTGCAGGACGAATTTCAAAGCAAATTCTTGTTTAAGTCCAAAGCCGAGAGCCAACAAAAAGAATGGCGCTTACTAAGAAACGTCAGCCACGAGACTGCTGAGGAACATTCGTGGGTAGAAGACATTGACTTTCCAAGCCATGAGGTTAAAGCGGTCTACTTGGGTACTGCCATGGCGCCCGAAAAAAAGCTGGAGCTGAACACCCTACTCCTGCGCAAATACCCAAAGGTAAAAGTATTTCAAGCCAAACCCCTTAGCGACAAGTTCGAGCTAGAATTTGAACGAGTTAACACGCCTTAAAGCCTTAATTTCTGGGTTTCAAAATGCTTACGTTTGGAAGTTTTAAAACGAAAGAGTTTGATGAATCAAATCAGTACCAGAAGCATCTCTTATAAACACCTCCACCTTCGGCAGCTCTGCTGACCAATCTATTTCTAGTAAGCCAAAATTAGCTACCGCAAATGCTTCCCCTACCCTGTGGCGATTTGGGCTAATGGCCTTCCACTCCTGGGTTAAGCCAGAAGAAGTCACCTCGAGCAGCGGCCAGCCATTGGCTGTCTCATCAATACGACTAAACTCTGACCAGTGCACATCGCCGGAAAGAATCACAATGGGTTCACGCTGGTGTTTTTGCAATAACTCGAAAAACCGCTGCCTGTCCTTTGGGTAATTGGCCCATGTCTCCCAGCCAGTGAACTCGGCCAACAGCTGAATGCTAGAACCGATCAAGCGCAGATCGACGTCAACTTCTAGCTGGTCTTCAAACCATAGCCATTGTTGTTCTCCCAGCATTTGCGCCCCAGCGCCGAGAGCCGCATCATAAGGCCCACGATTAGCGGCGGTTCGTTCATCGCGCTTTGCCGGGTCGAGAATTTGAACAATTTCGCTTCTATTCCAGCGCAGATCAAGCAGGATAACTTGCACTGTCTTGCCTTCTTCACCAAATACATAGGAGGTATAAATCCCACTGTCTCGAGTGCGTCTGGCAGTACCTGCCGGCTCCCCAAAAAAATCCAGCATCACTTGCCTGGATGCTTCTTTCGAGGGGTACTCGCTGCCCGCATCGTTGCGCCCGTAATCATGATCATCCCAAGTGGCGATTACCTGCGTTGTCTCAAATAAGGTCTGCACACCAGGTTGCTGATAAAGCGTCTGATATTTTTCGGCCAGCACAGCCGCATCATCCGAATCACCGTAAATATTGTCGCCTAAGAAGATAAAGAGCTCGGGGTCAGCGGCTAATACTTCCTGCCAAATAGGCTGAGGCATATCTTGATGACTGCATGAGCCGAAAGCTATCCGCTGGATTTCCGCACCAGCGCAGTAGTGGTAAAAACAACCAAGCAATAGGGCCAAAGGCAATTTCACTGTAATAACTCCGTCATCAACTCGTCAAAAAGAATATTCATTTCTTCAAATGGTTAGTCCAAGGTATTGTCGAGAGAGTATCAATTTAGCTGACATTAGCAACTGGAAATAATCGGCTGTTACAACCAGCACAGCCCCACTCCCAGCGCCTATATGAATTTTGACCTACGCGCAATCGCCTCGGCCGAAAAACACCGGTTACCATCTGCTGCGTTACCCTTTACAAATTTGCATGGCCTAACTAAATGTGACAGTCGCGCGGCAGAAAAGTAGCCAGCAAGTCTGAAAAGCGAGTACCTAACTAAGCCACCAGTATGTGGAGCCAAAAAACCCATTTACGGGCGGCCTAAAAACCGCAGTCGAACTAAAGTAACTAACTCGAGCGTTGTCTTCGCCTAGCACTATTGCCGGATCAAGTTGCAAAACAATGACCAAAACTCCTTCAGCCACTGGCGGTTTCATGAGATATTCAAAATAATCTATTCAGGAGTTTTAAAAGCTGACCTATCACTAATTGCCTCAATTCATTGCAACACTGTTTTCAATTTTTCCTAGGAGTGTAAATGCCGGTTTCTCACTCATGGCTTGAGCAAGTAAACGAACAAACCTTAGAGCCCCAGCTTCCTATTTGCGATCCCCATCATCATTTTTGGGATTACCCTGAAAGTCGGTATCTGCTAGACGAGTTTATGGGCGACGCGGGCAGCGGACACAACATTGTTAGTACTGTTTTCGTTGAATGCATGTCGATGTACGACAGTGCAGCGACAGTCGATCTTGCACCAGTCGGCGAAACTCAGTTCGTCGACACTTTAGCCGCACAAAGCTCCCGCGACAGCAGCGCTATTCGAATTGCTGCAGGCATAATCAGCCATGCAGATTTAAGGCGCACTGACATGCTCGATGAGGTTCTCCAGGCTCATACCCAAGCAAGCCCCAGGCGTTTTCGAGGCATCCGTCACAGCGCCAGCTGGGATGCCAGTGAGGCGGTGCGTAACTCCCACAGCAAACCGCCGCCTGCGCTATATCTGGACAAACAGTTTCGCCAAGGTTTCGCCTGTCTTGAAAAGTACGGTCTTGTCTTTGATGCGTGGCTTTATCATCCCCAGCTGGATAATCTGACCGACCTGGCGAACGAGTTTCCCTACCAGAGTATTGTCTTGGATCATGTGGGCGGCCCACTGGGCATCGGCCCCTATGCTAACAAGCGCCACGAAGTGTTTGCCCAGTGGCAGAAAAGTATTACCGCGCTGAGCAAGCATGACAATGTAGTTGTGAAGCTAGGCGGCTTGAGCATGGCCATCAACGGGTTTAATTGGCACAAAAAAAACGTCCCACCTTCTTCAACGCAGCTAGCAGAAACCAATAGGCCTTACATCGCTCACTGTATCGACACATTTGGAGTAGACCGCTGTATGTTTGAAAGCAACTTCCCCGTTGACAAAGTCTCAGCATCCTATAACGTGCTTTGGAATTCGTTTAAGCGGATTACCAAAGAGTTTTCAAGCGATGAGAAAGCCAAGCTCTACCACGATAACGCCACGCGCATTTACCGGCTTTGATGGGCAGGGTTGATTATTGCGACTGAGCCAAGGCATCGACATAGCTTGCAAGCTGCTCTAAGGCATGCCGAGTATCATCATCACTCGCCTTAGCCTCCGCCTGCTCCATCTCTGCATCGAACACAGCACGGGCGTCGGCATTGGCTAATCTCTCAAGTCGAAACGTTTCCCACGCCTGACTTTCTTCGGCGCTCAGTGTTTCGGGATAATTTCTTGCTCGATAGCGAAAAAGCATTTCCTTAAGGCGTTTATCGCGAAACGGCATATCAATGCGTGCCAAATCTTTTGCAGTAGTTTGCCGTATTGTCTTCATCAAGGTTTTGTCCGACTCATTAAAGAACCCGCCGCTATAAATAGCAAAGTCAGGATCTTGTTCTTTGTCGCCAAACTCCTCTTTAAACACCTCGGACGCCTTGCGCCAAACCGATGGGTTTGCCATCAGGACCTGCCAATTTTTGAGGCACTGAGTTTTATCCAACTCAAATTTCTCTGCCTGTTTGTCGCTAAGCACGGCCATTGAAGTGATGATTGGACACTTATTGATGTGCACTGTCTTTAAAGGAATACGCTTGACGCCTTCGGGCAAATTTTCGACAGATGTATAGATCCGCTCCTTAATTTCAGCAACACCTAGTTCAAGCCATGAGCTTGGGTCTTCACGCAGATCATAGACAATAACCCCGTTACTGTTTGTGGGGTGTAAACAGATGGGCATAACTAAGGCCAAACAGCCCAATTTAGCGGGATACATCATGGAAACATGCAGCACAGGCTTTTTACTGCTTAAATCAAGTTCCGCTTGCACCTTTTTCTTGTTGCGCAAGCTCAAAGCATAGTCGAACAGCTTTGGCTGGGTCTTTTTTATTAGCTTAGCAACTTCAATGGTGGCGACAACATCGGACAGCGCATCGTGAGCCCGGCCATGATCAATAGCATTCGCCTTAGTCAGCTCTTCAAGTTTAAAACTAGTGCTGCCATCGTCTTTCACTGGCCATGTGATTCCCTCGGGTCGGGTTGCAGCGCAAAGCCGCACCATGTCAATTACATCCCAGCGAGAGTTACCGTTCTGCCATTCCCGCGCATAGGGGTCATAGAAATTCCGGTACAGCAGCTGCCGAGTGACTTCATCGTCAAACCGAATGCTGTTGTATCCCACCACACAAGTCTCAGGCTCGCTAAATTCATGCTGAATTTGGCGGATAAACTCAGCTTCAATGAGGCCTTCGGCCAAGGCTTTTTGCGGTGATATACCGGTGATTAAACACGCCATTGGGCTGGGGAGAAAATCGTTGGCTGGCTTGCAGTAAATAACTAATGGCTCGCCAATAATGTTGAGCTGGGCGTCGGTGCGAATACCTGCGAACTGGGATGCCCGATCGCGACGAGGGTCAACGCCAAAAGTCTCAAAATCGTACCAATAAAAAGTTTGCAATGGCTTCACTTAAATGAGTGTAGTTCAGCGCATTGTGCCAGAGTCTGGCTGCGATCACCTAACGCGAACAGCAATTCCTTCAATTCATTGTTTTGTAGTAGTATCCCAAGGATTATTCGGCAGTGTTTGCGTCCAAAGTAGCCGCTGCCGAAGTTTAATTGGCCCTCGTTGAGTAGAATCTATGGATTTTCGCGGCTCCCACATCTTAAGTGTGCAGCAATTTGAAAGAGAAGATGTCGAGACTGTATTTAAGGTGGCTGACACCATGCGGCCCTACGCTAACCGCGAGCGCCTCACCAAGGTGTTGGATGGCGCAATCTTAGGCAACATGTTTTTTGAGCCCAGCACTAGAACCCGGCTCAGTTTCGGCTGCGCCTTTAATCTACTTGGTGGAGACGTGCGTGAGACCGCCGATGTCAAGACCTCGTCTATTTCAAAAGGTGAATCTCTGTACGACACGGCCCGAGTTATCAGCGGTTACAGCGACGTCATAGTCATGCGCCACCCACAGCCTGGCTCGGTGGCTGAGTTCGCCAAGGCGAGTCGGGTACCTGTAATTAATGGAGGTGACGGGCCTAATGAACACCCCTCCCAAGCGCTGTTGGATTTATATACTATTCGCAAAGAGCTCAAGGCCAGTGGCAAAGGCATAGACAGTATGCGCATCGCCATGGTGGGAGACTTGCGTCATGGCCGAACCGTGCACTCCCTGTCGAAACTGATAATCCTTTACAAAAACATCACTTTTACGCTGATTTCACCCAAAGAACTGCAGATGCCCCAAGAGATTGTGAGCGAGCTTAAGGCGGCTGGGCATACGGTTATCGAAACCGAAAATTTAGAAGTCGGCTTGAATGACAACGACACTGTGTATCTGACCCGCATTCAAGAAGAGCGTTTCAATACCAAGCTAGAAGCGGACCTATACCGTGGCCGATTTAGGCTAAACCAAGCCATTTACACCATGCACTGTCAGCCAAATACGGTAATAATGCACCCACTGCCACGAGACTCTAGGGAAGAAGCCAACGAATTAGACAACGATCTAAATCAGCACCCCAATCTTGCTATCTTCAGACAAACTGACAACGGTGTGCTAGTGCGGATGGCACTGTTTGCACTCATCTTGGATGTGACAGAAAAAATTGAAGACTCCATCAAGCCTGTTGGCTGGTTTACTGCCGGACGTTTCGAAGAGCCGAGCGCCTAACACAGTTAGAGTTAACTTTTACCAATAATCAAAAATACACAGCACGCAGGAAAACCACTATGGGATTTAACGACTTACTTAAGATGATGATCGAAAAAGAAGGCTCCGACCTCTTCTTAACTACCGGCGCGCCCCCCAGCATAAAAGCCTTTGGTAAATTATTTCCCCTCATCGACAAGAAGCTCCCAGAAGGCATGGTAAAGAAAATTGCCTATCAGATAATGAATGAAGAGCAAATCAAACAATTCGAAGATAGCCCAGAAATGAATCTGGCAATCTCAGACCCGGAAATTGGCCGCTTCCGGGTTAATATTTTCCAACAGCGAGGCGAAATTGCCATCGTTGCTCGAAACATTAAGACAGAGATACCCAGCGCCGACTCTTTAGGTCTACCACCGATTCTCAAAAGTCTGATCATGCAGAAACGGGGGATTGTACTGTTCGTTGGTGGCACCGGTTCTGGCAAATCCACGTCCCTAGCCGCCTTAATTGACCACAGAAACAAGACCAGCGATGGCCACATTATTACCATCGAAGACCCTGTTGAATTTATTCACCCCCACCAAAAATCCATCGTCAACCAACGGGAAGTGGGGGTCGACACTAAAAGCTACGAGGAAGCCTTGCAAAATACCCTGCGCCAAGCGCCCGACGTCATTTTAATTGGGGAAATCAGAAGCCGAGAAACCATGGAGCACGCCTTGGCATTTGCTGAAACTGGCCACCTATGCCTTTCTACGCTGCACGCCAATAATGCCAACCAAGCATTGGACCGCATCATTAACTTTTTCCCCGAAGAGCGTCATAAACAGCTTTTTCTCGATTTGTCGCTCAATCTCCAAGGCTTCGTTTCTCAGCGTTTGATACCAACAATCGATGGCAAACGCGCGGCCGCCATTGAAATTTTATTGGGCACGCCACGGGTCTGCGATTTGATCAAGCAAGCCAAGATCATGGAGATCAAAGAAGTGATGGAGAAAGGTGAGCAACAGGGCATGAAGACCTTCGACTCCGCCCTGTTCGATTTGTTCACCCAAGGCAAAATTAGCTACGAAGAGGCCTTAAAAAATGCCGACTCCAAAAACAATTTAAGACTACGGATTCAGCTTGCCGACGGCAAAGGCGGCGAAGATTCTGATTTAGACAATGAAGATGATTCTGGCGGTTTATCATTAGTGACCCGAGATGACGATCGCCCGAAACCATTTTAGCCCTTAAAACCCAAGCTTTGGAGATGCAAACCGCGTGCTAACTACCTCTGAGTATCTAGAATTGGATGCCCTCGATGTTTCTCGCGGGCTCAGAAACAAAGACTTTAGTTGCTGCGAGGTAATGCACGCGGCGATCGAGCGTGCTTGGGCTGTCAACCCTACCTTGAATGCAGTGCTAAGTCCGAACTACGAACAAGCTATGTCGCAAGCCCAAGCCTTTGATCAGAACCCTGAAATTTACCAACAGAGTCTGCTTGCTGGCCTGCCGTTTCTAATCAAGGATCTCACGCCGGTTAATGGTTTAGTCACCAGTTTTGGCAGTCGTCTCTATGACGGCGTTGTGTCTCAGCAAAATGCCAACATAGTGCACCGCTACATCGATGCCGGGCTCATTGTGCTTGGTAAAACCAATACGCCTGAGTTTGGTCTTACCCTGACCACCGAGCCAGTAGCCAATGGGGCAACTAAAAATCCGTGGAACCTAGGGTTTTCCACCGGCGGCTCCAGCGGGGGCGCCGCCGCTGCCGTTGCCTCTGGCATTTTACCGGTGGCCCATGCCACCGATGGCGGCGGCTCTATTAGAATACCGGCCGCCAATTGCGGCCTAGTTGGTCTTAAACCAAGCCGCGGCTTAACCACAGTGGAAGATGAAATCGCCGGCTGCTGGAGCGGCATGAGTGTGGGCCATGTAGTCAGCCAAACCGTTAGGGATAGCGCCGCATTTTTAGACGTTATCACCCTTTCCGAGCCCCATTTGTTTGCCAAACCCAGCTCTCCAGCCATGTTTTTGGATGCTATTAATCTCGAACCTAGGCCGTTATCGGTGGGTATTCAACTCACCCATCCCATGGGGCAAGAGATACACAGTGATTGTGTAGATGGGGTTCAAAAGGTGGCGCAGCACCTAAGCGAGCTTGGTCATGCTGTCGCGGAGATCCATCACCCCATTGACTACAAAAGCGTCACCGCCGCGACCGGGAAAGTAATACATATTCATGTATATCAATCTGTTAAGAGAAGATTATTAGAGCTAGGATTAACTATCGAGGCCAGTCAGCTAGAAAGCTCAAGCAAGCTCATGGCGGCCATTGGCAGCAAAATAAGTGCTGACGAGTACATAACGGCGCTAGACACGCTCAAGCGCGCCGAAGCCCAGATGCATGAATTTCACAAAACCTGCGACATCATCATTTCTCCGGTATTGAGTATGCCACCAGCCCCGTTAGGGTGGCTGGATATGAATAGTGACGATTTAGCGGAATATGGCGACAGATATAAGCGTTATAGCGGTTTTACCGCACTATATAACGCGACGGGCCAGCCAAGCCTGTCTTTGCCCCTGCATCAAAACAGTCAGGGCTTGCCAATTGGAGTGATGCTCACCGCTAGCTGGGGAGAGGATGCTCTGCTGTTGAGGGTAGCTCGACAGTTAGAAATCGCCTATCCCTGGCCTCGAAGAGCTCCCTTATAAACTAGTATTAACTCAGCCCAACATCCGCCAGCCGTATCAATTTGCAACAGCCAGCGGCACCAATCCATGGCACAATCTATGTTTTCGAAAGTGCGAACATTGAAATAATACAGTTAGCCAAGTTGCTTAATAATACTTTAATATCAATAAATTATAATAACTAATTGATGGAGATTATCAATGAAAGACATGCTTCCTAATGCTGTCATTTTTTGTGCCCTAGCGTTTCCGGCCACGGGATTTGCTCAAGACTACACCCCGCCTCGGACTGAATGGGGTGTGCCGGATCTTCAGGGAAACTGGAAAAACGCTACCGTAATGCCATTCGAAAGACCCACCGAACTGGGCACCAAGCAGGCCTATACAGAGGCCGAGGCGCTTGAACTTGAGCGCCAAGCCCAGCAGGCCGTGGAACAAGATAACGAACCATTAGATCCCAATAGGCCGCCGCCGGAGCTCGCCGCACTGCCCCCGGTTGGTAATTACGATTTATTTTGGACCGACAGAGGTATGTTCCTGCCGACCATTAACGGTGAATTTAGAACCTCGGCAGTAATCGACCCACCCAATGGCCGAATCCCTGAGCGAGTCGCTGGGTTTAGCGATCGGGTGCGTCAATTGCGGGCAGACCGTCCAGATCCCAATGACGGTCCCGAAGGACGGGCACTTGGCGAACGCTGCCTCATTGCTTTCGGCAATAGCTCTGGGCCTGTCATGTCGCCAGTGATGTACAACAGCCACATGCAAATTGTGCAGTCTCCAGGCTATGTCAATATCATTATCGAAATGGCCCACGATTCACGCATTATCAAGATCACAGATGAGCGAAACCCGGCATCTGCGGTGCACCAGAAATGGCTGGGGGACTCAATTGGTCGCTGGGAAGGCGACACTTTGGTGGTGGAAACCAAGAACTATAACCCGTGGATGTCCTACCGGGGAGCACCAGCCCAGAACCTGACTGTGATTGAAACTTTCAAGCGTGAAGGTGCCAACAAAATAGTTTACGGATTTACCGTGGATGATCCCACTGTCTACACAGCACAGTGGACTGGGGAGTATCCCCTAACTCGCATGGATGAACCGGTCTATGAATACGCCTGCCACGAAGGCAACTACGGCATCATTGGCATTCTTGCCGGCGCTCGCCGCTTAGAAGCCATGGAGGCCGCCGGAGTCGAACGCGCAATAGAACAGTAATCTCACTCGCCCCGCCCCCATCAGCGATGCTGCATGGGGGCATGCTGAAGCAAGGATTAGCCCCCGCTTTCTCAGCCAAACGTTTCAGATTTATGCCTTACCGCTGTTACTTCAGCCATAATCGCGATTGCAATCTCAGCCGGAGTTTTACTGTGTATCTGAAAACCAATGGGGGCGTGCAGCAGCGCTATTTCAGCATCCGACAAACCCAATTCAGGTAAGCGCTGACGCCTAGCGGCCGAGGTTCGCTCAGAACCCATCGCGCCGATATAGAACGCCTCGGTTTTTAACGCCTCCATCAAGGCCATATCATCAACTCTAGGATCATGGGCAAGGGCTATTATGCCACTGTAAGGGTTACTAAAATGATCTCTAACCACATCATCAGGCAGCCTTGCGGTCACCTCAACGCCAGCCACTGCCCAATTATCGAGGTAGTTAGGCCGCGGGTCACACAGGGTAACGTCGTACTCCAGTGCAATTGCCATCTCAGCAACGTATTTAGCGACATCCCCCGCCCCCAATAGCAGCAGGCGATACATCGGGCTTAGACTGTGGCTTAGGGTATCACCGGTGATTACTACCGCAATTTCGTTGCTGCTTTGGGTTGCTGACATAGCGCCTGAGGCTAAATCCACCACCCGGCTTACTTTGTGATGCTTTTCCAAATCATTCTGCAGCCGACTAAAAAGCTGCTGGTTAGCAGCCGTAGGTTCGATATATTCCAGCAAGACATGTAGCTGGCCGCCGCAGGGCAGTTTCAATCGCGCCTGCTCAGCCTCAGTCATACCGTACTGCACCACAAACGGTTTTTGTTCCCTATCGAATCTTGCTTTAAGACTGCCGTCTCGAAGCTGCTGCACAAAGTCTTCCTCAATACAGCCGCCGGACACGGAACCCACCAACTCACCTTCGAGGGTGCAAGCCATCATGGCGCCAATAGGCCTTGGAGAGGAGCCCCAAGTTTTTAAAATAGTACACAGCCAAACGGGCTTGTCGCTAGCAAGCCAAGTTGCTACCTCGGTAATGATCTGTTGCTGACTGCTTAACATCGGTTCACTCGAATAGGTTTATCACACTTCACGCAGCTTCCATTTGCCGCGTCTGAATACTAAATAGCCTACTACAAAAGTAAGCACGTCAGATAGGAACACTGCCCAAAATACGCCGTGGGGACCAACCTCTAAGTTGATGGCTAAAAAGTAAGCTAAAGGCACCTGAACCAACCAAAAGCAAAATACATTAATCCAAGTAGGCGTCATGGTGTCCCCCGCCCCATTGAAGGACTGGATAATGGCCATGCCACCACCCCAGGCCACGTAGCCTAAGGCAAAGATGCGAATGCAGGCAACCGCGTAGCCAGCTGCTACCGGCTCATCAGTAAAAAAGCCCACGATAGACTGGGCAAACACAAACATGATAATCGACGCCAACCCCATGTATAGCCCGTTGAGTTTTACAATTTGCCAAACCGATTGCTCCGCCCTTTCAGGTAATCCGGCGCCGAGATTTTGTCCCACCAAGGTCGCGGCGGCGTTGCCCAAGCCCCAAGCCGGCAAAATACTAAACATCACGATGCGCACGCCGATGGTGTAGCCCGCGACTGCCTCGCTGCCAAAACCCGAGACAATCTGCACTAAAAACACCCAGCTTGCGGTGGCCACTAAGAACTGCGCGATGCCACCAATGGATATTTTTACCAGGCTTAGCATGGTCTCAAGATGAGGCCTCATGTTAGTCATGTGCAGCCGAATACGGCCACCACCGCCGCAGATATAATAAAGCCCGTACAAGACCCCAATGCCTCTGCCTATATTCGTTGCGGTGGCTGCACCCAACAATCCCATCTCGGGAAACGGACCATAGCCATAGATCAAACAAGGATCTAGAACGATGTTTATACAATTAGCCAGGGTGAGCGCCCTCATTGCTAAACTGGCATCCCCTGCACCTCGGAAAATTGCATTAATTAGAAACAAAAATAAAATAGTAAACGAGCCGACAAACATAAAGCGGGTGTATGGCACCCCAATAGCTAAAACTTCATCATCGGCGCCCATTAGCTTTAGAATGTTTTCTGCATAGTAAAAGCCAACTATCGCTACCAGCACGGACACTAACATGCCAATCCAAATAGCTTGACCTGCAGAAAGTGAAGCACCTTGAGCATCGTGCTCACCAATTCTTCTTGCAACTATTGCCGTTGTGCCCATACTTAAACCAATTGCGACGGCATAAAGAAGCGTAATCATGGCTTCGGTTAAGCCAACCGTTGCAACTGCTGCGGTTCCCAAGCCGGCGACGAAGAAGATATCGACCACAGCGAATACAGATTCCATCGCCATTTCTAAAATCATAGGCACAGCAAGCAGCAGTGTTGCCTTGGCGATACTGCCTTGGGTGTAATCCATGTCGGTATCACCGGCGATGGACTGTTTAAGCAACGCCCAATAGCGTTTTATTTTTTGTACAGTCATAATTTAGTTCCACACTCACATAGCCAGAAGCAGCACGCTGGCTGCCAATAAAATTCGGTGTCTGAGAAACCTGATCTTCTATCTGTATAATGAGATTGAGGAATCGATAGGAGAGAATGGATTGAATGAGGCGGGCTGGCAGAGTCAAAGTAAAGCAGCAACAATGTAAACACTGTGTAATCTAAGATTCCGCTTTATCTAGTTCAAGGACATAAAGTACCTCAAATCCAATCAGGTCAAATCCGATTGTTTGGCTACATGATCCATGGCGCTGGTGTCCTCTGTAAATGTGATGCGATAGAGTTTTGACAAACTAACGGGGTCTCGCCAATAGGCAATTTCCAGATAAGTTGGGCAAGGATAGTATATTGCGATTCCCAAGAAGTCTAATTTAATTGCCTTCCTTAGACAGCGCTTATTTGACTAGCGCGGCGAAATTAAAACGCCTCGAGTTGGGTTTTTCTGAGCACGCTTAAGATCGATCAGCAATGGATTGCCTAAAACCTGACGCGCTTGCGCTGCAGCATCACTTTTGTCTGTCATATCAATCATATGCTTTACCGCGCGATTACCCTCGTTCGCGCTGTGGGAAATGCCTGCCTCAAGTTCCTCAATCAGGTAACCGCTCAAACCTTGAGGAAGCTCGCTGCGCAGCCGGCCTGCGACCGCCTGGGATTGAGACGAGACAATTGCCGATACAGCTGCTGAGCGGGATATTTCCTGTGCTGGATTGAACGATTGGTAAATGGCGTTACCCTCTAGCGCTTCATAGGAAGCGTTTGGCTTGGGGGCACATTCCTTAAGCCCTTCCTCCTCTTCCAAGGGATTACACACAGTGGAGTAAAATTGCGCTTCGGAAGATCTAGATAGCTCTCTCACTGACTGTGAAATTGAATCCAACGAGGGGATTAAGCGGCTAACGGCAGAGTCCTGCTCAGCGGTCTTTGGGCTTGCCACCTCTTGGGCTTTAATTTGCGGGGCAGTGTCAGCTTCCCTCCCCGCAGCCAAGTCTCCCGGGTCGGCTGTAGTCGCGGGGCCGGCTGGGGCGCCTGCTGTTGGTTCCTCTTCGACGGCAGCGGGTGCGGTCACCCCTGCTTCAGTAACCGCAGGAGCTACCGCTGACTCTATAGGTGCCTGCACCAAGGGCTTGTTAGGGTTTGTAGGCAGCAAATTAATAGCAACAAGTTGCGGCGCTGTCACTTTTGCTACTTCTTGCTCGGACTGAATAAAAAAGCTTACTAACAGCAAATGCAGCAATAGGCTTATCGGTATAGCGACACCCAGAAAATTTGAATGCTGGGTAAGTTCCTCTCGGGAATTGTAATTAGTAGCGGCGAATTCCATAGGGCGTATCATTTGCGCCATGGCCTGAGCTTGGCACTCTCATAGTTTGGTGGCTATGTTTGGTGGCTATGTTAGGTGATTGATGGGTAACTAGTTGGGCGGCCTAAAAATACCCCATAACACTGCGACAGCTTAATACTGCCTGAGTTCCCTGCCAACACTAGGAGAAGACTCCTAGCCCAAACACAATTCTCCGCCTATCCCTGCACTTAGTCAAAAACCAAACCCTGGCGCTGCCCGCTGAGCCTCCAAGTTCAGCAAAAATTCCTTTGTCTCTAGCCCACCTCCAAATCCGGTAAGTTTACCAGTGCTACCAATTACCCGGTGACAGGGAATTATTATTGGTATCGGATTTACGCCATTGGCTGAGCCTACGGCTCTAGATGCCTTTGGTTTGTCTATGTACGCGGCCAGCTGGCCGTAACTCCAAGTTTGGCCGTAGGGAATTTTCTGCAGTGCCTGCCAGACAGACAGCTGAAAACTGGTGCCCTTAGGCGACAAAGTGACTGAAAACGAATCCAGCGTACCTAAAAAATAGCGCTCTAACTGAGATTTAACCTCAGTGAAATGACCGGCGTTTTCTAACCAATCAGGCTCGTGGCGTCTTTGCATTTTACCCTGCTCGAAACCTAGCAACGATAGCCCTGCGCCCTCATCGGCCAGTAGCAAAGAACCAATAGGTGTTTTGTGATAGGTATATAAAGTAGTCATAGTTCCTCCTAACAGATACATTGAGCGAAGTTTAAACGCTGTACATAAACTACTGTGATGCGGATTTGTTGCTGGCAAGTTTTGTTTTTTTTAGAACGCCAGGTTTTACTTTCGTCTTAACACTCAGCAATGGCTTATGCACATCGTTATAGTGACGCCACAGTAAGATCACAGCGTAAGCTCGCCACGGCTGCCAAGTAGCCGACAACGCTAGCAACTGCTTTGGCGTTAAGGACTGTCCTGGCACTGTCGCAGCCCGGCACAAAATTAAATCTGAGTAAGGAAAGGCGTTAGGATCAACCAACGCCCGCATAGCAATATAGTAAGCCGTCCATTCACCGATACCTTTAATGCTACAAATTGCCTGTACAAACTCAGCGGTGGACGTTGTGCAATTAATTGTTAATTCCTTGCTAGCAACTTGCCCAGCCAAGGCCTGTATGGCACCAATCCTTGCGCCTACGATTCCTAAACCATTTAGATCACAGTGAGCAATGACATGGGCGGCGGGGAATACTCGAGTCAAATGTTCATTACAGCCGGAGTACTCTTCGCCAAACTTTTCAGCCACCCTACCAGCGAGCGTTGTTGCCGCCGCTACAGTCACTTGCTGACCAAGAATTGCGCGAACAGACACTTCGAAGCCGTCCCAACAACCGGGCACCCGCATGCCTTGGTATTTTTTTACTAGGGGTTTTAAAACTGCATCTCGCTTAAAGAATTTCTCAATGGACTCGCTATCCGCACGCAGATCAAACACAGAGCGCACGCGGTCTATGATGCTATAAAGTGCTAGGGACTTAGGAAAATTGACTTCTACTTTTAACTCACAGGAGTGTTCACTAAACTCTACTTTAAAATCGCCGTGAATACCGTCGATAGAAATAGTTCTCGCATAGGTGTTTTCCGTAACATGCTCAACTCCAGGAATGTGCCTAAACTTTAAAAATGCCAGCATGGACTGCCAATCAAAAGGCGGTCGATAGGACAAGGTCATACAAATAGGCGTGCCCGCAAGGCCCTTTTTTCTTTTCAGGCGTTGCCTCAGCTGTTTTGGCGAACGCCCATAAGTGGCGTCGAAAACAGCATTGAATCGCCTGATGCTACCAAAACCTGCCGCAAAACAAATTTCAGCAAAGGGTAAATCAGTTTCATCAATTAATTTTTTAGCAAAATGAAGGCGCCGTGTTTGGGCGACCTCTATAGGCGATGCGCCTATATGGTTACGAAATAGTCGGCTCAGCTGACGATCGGTTACCTCTAGTTCCCCTGCCAGTTTTGCAACGGAAGACCCGTCTAAATAGCCTTGGTCAATTAGCTGCAAAGCCCTAGACACCTTCCATGAGGCACCACTGAATGCCGGCGTTCCGGGAGAGGATTCCGGTCGGCAGCGCAGACAGGGGCGAAAGCCTGCAACGGCAGCTGCCGCTGCCGAGGGATAAAGCTGAACATTTTTCTTGAGAGGAATTTTGACTGGGCAGATGGGCCTGCAATAAATACCGGTGGTTATCACACCCACAAAAAAACGCCCGTCAAAACGAGCATCTCGACTTTGCCGGGCGTCTTCATAATCATCTGGATTCAATAGCATCTAGGCAACTCGATAGCGGCAGGGGTTCACCCTAGCGTTGTTTGATGCTGCCTATCATACCCTTTTTGAACCGCAATACTGGCCGTTTTCGGACCCTATAATTTAAACCTGTTTCTCCCTAGTTTGGCAGCTTCAAGACAATCATCGCGTTACCCGCAAGCTGGCCAAATTGAGCATAACCAGAGTTAACGATCATATAGTCACCAGAAAAAACCGGCCCAACAGCGTCTATAGCACCACCGGCAGCTGCAACGTTGTTTATAGTTTGGAATTCTTGCTTTGTATCCCACTCCCAAACAACCTCACCGGTGTCTTTATCGTGAGCGAACAGCACGCCGTTGAGTGAACCTGCCAGCACCACATCGGCCAGCGCGGTCGCCGGTGCGGAGTAGGCATTGGAGCAAGAAAAACCCGCGCCTTCACAGCGATTGGGTGCCGAGGCATACCAAAGCTTCTCGCCTGTTTTCATATCGATAGCGTGCAGACCGGGCTGGGGCTCGCCGCTGCCGCCTGGAATACGGTCTGACACAGGCACATACACTGTGTCATCAATGTAAGTCATTCCCCAGTGAACTCCGCCCAGCGGGCTACCGCGGCCAACCTCAACCTGCCATAAAACGCGCTCTGATTCATTTGTCGCGTCGGGATCAATCCCAAAGACCCTTGAGCCTTTGGTGCCTGCTATTAAAATATCTTGACCGTTTGACAAAGTCGCAGAGAGAACCGGTGCACCGATATCTACATCTGGGCCCGCCTGCGGGCAGTTGGGATGTTCACGAGTCGTGCAGCCCATGGTGAAGGCGTCATTTGCGGTGGTTTGAAACACCCAATCCATGGCGCCGGTTTCTGCCGAAAAGGCGATAACTGCGTCACTGGTGTCGCTGGTTGGCCTTGAGTAGTTTTGACCTGAGCCAACGTAGACTCTGCTGCGCTTAACATCAAAGGTGGCCGAACCCCAAATAGGAGCTCCGGAAGGGGCAAGTATTGGATTACCCACACTGTTCTTACCCACCTCTTTGGCTTCGTCCATAATAAAGGTATGCCAAAGCTTGGCGCCGGTATTTAGGTCCAGCGCTGCAACATTGCCACGAAATGTGCAGCAACTATGCTGCGGATTGCCAGCCCCCGCAACCTCCATCGAGGACACCGGTACATACACTTTTTCGCCGTAGACCACTGGCGCACCAGTGCTCACTGCCCAAGGGTTGGCATCAGGGTCGGCATGCCATATTTTCTCGCCGCTGCGCACATCCAACGCATAAACACGGTTAGACTGGTCGGCGATAATAACCAGATCTTGGTTCAGCGCTGGCGCGTGCACAACTGTCGGCGCCGCACGCACTTCGGCGATTGCTGCATAGGTCCAATAGTGGCAACCGGATTCTAAATCCAGCGCATACACTTGCCCTGAGGGTGAGCCATATATCACCACTCCATCTATGATAGCTGGCTGCGATCTTGCCGCTGATGCGCCTTCAACCCCAATCGCCCAAGCCACTTCTAACTCAGATAGATTGCTGCCATTTATTTGAGTCCCGGCAGCTGACTGAAAACGCTGTGAGTTAACGTTATTGCCCCAGCCATTCCAGTTACTGCTGAGCCCCAAATCCAGCTCAGATATTGGGTTTGAACAGGCTGTAAAGCGCTCTGTAGTATCTCGGTTAAAGTTACCACCGGTTAAGTACTCGGCTACGGCTATACGCTGATCTTCAGACAACGAGGCTGCTTGAGTGCGCATAATGCCGTTGTTGAGCGCATGAAAAATCGCATTCGGATTGTAATCGCTCAAGGCCAATCGACTTGGCGCACGGTCTGCCGGATCATTGTGGCAGGCGGCACAGTACTGAGTATAAATCTCGCTCCCATCTTGCGCCGATACCGCCAAGCCAAAACTTAGCAGCGCATAGGTGGCAATTAGAGCCAAGAAGTGTTTTGTTCTAAACATGCTAAATTCCTTAAAACTTAAATGACAGTGCCGAAATAACCAGTAGCTTTTTGCCTCCTCCTCTTAGCTTTAAATGAGGCAGGAAATTGGGTGTCAGGTGCGAAATACTGGGGGTTTCAGCGAGTCGAACTATAGCCCAAAGGGCCGCGTGATCCCAGCGAATCAGCTGGAGAATGCGATGAATTGCCCTGTGGTGTATATTAGCCCCCACAACGGGCACAATGCGCCCGGGCCGCGGCCGCAAACCGGCAAAAATTTACTTAACCAATAACTTTACTAATTACGGAAATACAATGTCAGACAAGGACTTACGAAAGCATTCGAAAAAAGTAGTAGACGGAATAGAACAGGCAGCCAGCAGGGCAATGCTGCGCGCCGTAGGATTCAATGACGCCGATTTTAAAAAACCCCAGATAGGCGTGGCCTCTACTTGGAGCATGGTGACACCCTGCAATATGCACATTAACGGCCTAGCCGACGAAGCCAAGCTTGGCGCCGACAGCGCGGGCGGCAAAGGGGTCATTTATAACTGCATTACCATCTCTGACGGCATTTCTATGGGCACCGAGGGCATGAAGTATTCCTTAGTTTCCCGCGAGGTCATAGCCGACAGCGTCGAAACAGTCTCCGGCTGCATGGGTCACGACGGCATAATCACCATTGGCGGCTGCGATAAGAATATGCCGGGGCTGTTGATGGGCATGGCAAGGCTGAACCGCCCATCTATTTTTGTGTATGGCGGGACTATCCAACCTGGGCCCAACCACACCAATGTAGTTTCTGTATTTGAGGCAGTGGGCGGCCATGCCGCAGGCACTGTTTCGGACATCGAGCTCAAGAACATCGAAGAAACCGCGATACCCGGCCCAGGCTCCTGCGGCGGCATGTATACCGCCAACACCATGGCATCGGCTATCGAAGCTTTAGGCATGAGTCTGCCAAATAGCTCAGCCCAAGACGCTATCTCGGCTGATAAATTAACCGACTGTCGCAGCGCCGGCGCCGCTATCATGCATTTGATTGAGCACGATATTAAGCCCTCCGACATCATGACCAGGCCGGCATTTGAGAATGCCATCAAAGTGGTTATCGCCCTCGGCGGTTCAACTAACGCTGTGCTCCATCTATTGGCGATGGCCCACTCCATCGGCGTGCATTTAGAGCTGGACGACTTTACAACTATCGGCAAGAAAATTCCTATGCTGGCCGATCTCAAGCCATCAGGAAAGTATTTGATGTCCGAGCTCATTAAAATTGGTGGCATTCAGCCGCTAATGAAAATGATGCTGGAAGCCGGCATGTTAGACGGCAGCTGCATGACTGTTACCGGCAAAACCTTGGCGGAAAACCTGGCAACGGTCGCGCCTTATCCCGAGGGCCAAGATATAATCCGCGGCTTTGATAAGCCCATAAAAAAGGACAGCCACCTTGTGATTCTCAAAGGCAATTTGGCACCTGGTGGCGCTGTCGCCAAAATTACTGGCAAAGAAGGCCTGAGCTTCACTGGCAACGCAAGGGTATTTGATTCCGAGGAAGCCTGCCTGCGCGGCGTGTTAGATGGCACAGTGGTCAAAGACGATGTTCTAATTATTCGTTACGAAGGCCCGAAAGGCGGCCCAGGCATGCGGGAAATGCTTAGCCCCACTTCTGCCATCATGGGCAAAGGCTTAGGCCAAGATATTGCGTTAATTACCGACGGTCGTTTTTCCGGTGGCTCCCACGGTTTTGTGGTGGGGCACGTGACCCCAGAAGCCGCTGAGGGCGGACCAATCGCCATCGTTGAAACCGGTGACCGCATTGCAATCGATGCTGACAACAACACAATTAATCTTGAGTTAAGCGATGCTGAAATTGCTCGCAGACTGAGCCAATGGCAGAAACCAGCACCGCGTTACACCAAAGGTGTTCTTGCAAAATTTGCAGCGTCAGTAGCGTCAGCCTCAGAAGGTGCAGTCACTGACAAGTATCTGGATTTGTAGCAAGTCGACTGTTTTTTAAGAGGCTATAAAAAAGACAATAATGCCTGAATTTTTCACCAATATTGGAACGCTTCTGTCCGACTCCTTCTTACAAGAAGGAGCCCTTTGGACATTAAGGACGGTTCCTGGTTTTCCGCCGATAATTCAAACTGTGCATATACTAGGCATCGCCGTTCTCATGGGGACGGTTGTCATGCTTAACCTTCGCATTTTGGGTTTGGCTGTGCCGTCGCAAAAACTAGGCGAGATGACAGACCGCGTCATGCCTTGGGTGTGGTGGGCGTTGGCGAGCAACTTGATCTCTGGTGCTTTTTTTGTGCTGGGCAGACCAAACAGGTATTTCAACAACCCTATTTTCGGCTGGAAGCTTTCTTTTCTTATTCCTGCGCTAATACTTACATTCATTTTCTATTGGCTGCACAGGCAACAACCGGGCTATTGGGAGCTGAACACAAAAAGACTCTGGACCGCGCGAGCTATTGCTGGCTTGTCACTGCTGTGTTGGCTGAGTGTCGCCATGGCCGGTCGCTGGATAGCCTACGTTGAATATATTTATTACCCAGCATAGGTTGATTGTTTTCGCAAAGCCTACGCCGCCAAACACCACACATGGAACTTAGTCCCTATGCTTGAATCCTTTCTTACCGCGCCTTTTTGGATCGACATAGAGAACTGGCCGATAAGCTGGGAAATCGGCGGCACCTGGCTTTTCCCTCTGTTGGAGTCCATTCATGTTATTACCGCCGCTATGGTTGTGGGCTCAATTCTATTTGTCGATCTAAGGCTACTGGGCTTGGCGGCTACAAAATACTCAATCACCACCTTGTCGAGAGAGTTAGTGCCTTGGTCATGGGCTGCGTTTGTTATTGCGACGATCACTGGCACGGGCATGTTTATCACCAGAGCGGCGTCCCATGTTGTTAATCCAGCGTTTCAATGGAAACTCGCGCTGCTGCTGTTGGCCGGCGTCAACATGGCTTATTTCCATTTGCGAATCTATAGCACAGTGAACCAATGGGAAGCTGGTAGCCAAGCCGGGCAACTAAAAGTTATCGGCTCCCTATCGCTGCTGCTTTGGAGTGGAGTGATGCTCGCAGGGCGTTGGGTCGGGCATATTGTATAAACTGTATTGGCTTCACAAGATTTTGAGATAGCGCCTTTAACCGCAGGGCATTGGGAATCACCAACTAGTTTGACGAATGGAGTGGACAATGAACTATCCAACCCTAAAACGAGGCAGCCAAGGCGATAAGGTTCGCCTTCTACAAAGCAAACTCAATAAAGTCGGCGGCATGCTTTTGCCCGACGGCGATTTTGGCGGCGGCACCCAACGCGCCGTGGATTACGCTCAAGAAACGGCTGGCCATCGTGTGACTTCAATTGCAGATCCAAGCCTTTGGCTATGGCTTGAACAGCAGGAAGAACCTTTCCCAAAGCTTGACACAGATGGAGTGGCGTTTATTGCTAAAGAAGAAACCGGAGGACTTGCTTACTACCAGCAAATAACTCAGTGGCCGCATTTTCCCGGGCATGCAAGCGGCATAACTATTGGTGTTGGCTACGATCTACGGTTTAACTCAGCAAAAGATTTTAAGGCCACTTGGCGCAGCCATTTTAGCCCGTCTATGCTCAAGCATCTCAGCGCAGATATTGGCAAGAAGGGAAGCAAAAAAAGAGCCGCAGAGCTGAAGAAATTGGGTATTAGAGTGCCATTCTCTGCTGCTTGGGCGGTACTCGTCCAACTGACTCTGCCTCGCTACTACAAGATGACCGAGGCTGTTTATCCTTCACTATCAACTCTCCCACCTCAGTGCAGATCTGCTTTAGTCAGCGTTGTCTTTAATCGAGGCAATGACACCAGCAGGCCTAAACGCGAGGAAATGAAAAACATTCAGTCAATCCTTCACAGGGCACAAGATCAGAGCCTTAAACCGGCACAGAAAAAACTGATTTTACGAGAGGTCGAAGATCAAATTATTGCCATGAAACGTTTATGGCCCGCTGGATCAGGTTTGCTTAAGCGGCGCGACGGTGAAGCTGCGCTGTGGCGCCGTGGGCTTGAGGAGTTCTAAGCTTTTTCGCTTCTAATCTAGTCAACTCGACGCAATGAGAGCGTTAACCCTAATCCAACGGCCGCCCGTGTAAAATGCTCGCTGATCGAAATACGCCATCGGACGTTTGCAGCACCTTAAGCTTAAGCCTTTGGGATAAGGTTTCTGACTGGATTAAAAAGTTTGCAACGATATCAGCCGCTTCTTCACTAGTATGCCCACCAAGGGTTGCAGACAGCCAACGGCTTGGGAAAAATATATCACCGGTGGCTTGAATTTCCTCAAGCAGCTCAAGCGCAGGACGAATATAGTGCAATGAGGAATTAGCTCGCAAAGGGTGATGTAGATTATCCAACCCTGCGCCCACCCAAGCCTCTCGGCTTCTGTTTTCTGCCAGCCCCAGGGATTCGAAAAATCGATTTCTCTCATTTATGTCTTGAGACAACGAATCTCGCAAAAACCGAAACCGCGCTAGACGATCAGGGTTCTCAATTTGCTGCTCTTGCATATCTAAAATCTCCTGCCAATCAGAAACACCGCGTATAGCCAAGCCGCTGGCTAGATTGATCTTGTCGACTTCTGACAACGGTAAACCCTGGACCTCCTCTTCGTTAGCCCAAAGTTGTTTGAGTCTTGCAGTCCCTTCACTTGAAATGGCCATACTTCGGTAAGCCCCATAAAAGGCAGAGCGTGACGACTGGCTACGATTGCTTTGAACTTCTCCCCACAGCAAAGCTTCGACTTCTTTGCTTCGGAAATTTCTTGTTTCTGGCAGCAGTAAGCTCCAGTAAACAGAGCTCAAATACCCTAACATTCGAGCCACTAAAAGCTCGTCTTGTTCAACAGGTAGCGCTTGCATGATGGCGTCATAGAAAGAGTCTGGTGTAAGCCTGCGCTCTAAAACTTGGTCCCACAGGGTAATCCAAATAGCGCCTCGAACTAGCGCGTCTTCGAAGCGGCTTATGTTCTCGAGCAAATAGCTTTGACTCTGGGCATCAAGGATAAAATTTCCGTACTCCACCCCGCTGGCATTGGGCAAAATAAACTGCGGATCGCTAGTATTCGCAATATCGATGCTGCCGCTATCTAATTCAATCACTGTTAATTCGTATTCTTGGGCGCTGCCCATGAGAACATTGAGCGTCTGAGGCCAGATTCTGTTTCTTCCCTGAGGGTCTTGCTGCCGCAGCTGTGTCTGCTCACCCTGTCTAGTTACGCTAATACTTGGACGCCCCGCTTCTTCAACCCAGACTCTACTCCAAGCCACTAAATCCTCAGGGGTTCGCCTATCTAAAATAGCGATCAGGTCTGGCCAGGTTGCGTTGCCATACGCATAGGTCGCAAGGTATTCGCGCATACCATCTCGAAATGCATTTTCGCCAACCCGGTTTTCTAAATGGCGCATAACGATAGGCGCCTTTTGATAGATTATCGCCCCGTATAAAGTGCCGGCGTAGCGCAGATTCTCTAAGGGCTGGCGGATCTGATTAGCACCAGCCGTTCGATCTACTGAATAAGCGGTGGGGTGATGAGCGGTAAGAAACCTCAGCTCATGGTTTACTTCAGGAAAAGATGGGTTAACTATTTTCGCGGCCATGAAATTAGCGAACACTTCTTTGGTCCACACATCGTCAAACCAATTCATTGTGACCAAATCACCAAACCACATATGTGCCGTTTCATGGGCAATTAAGGAAGCCCGACCCAATATCTGAGATTGGGTTGCTGTCTCATCCAACATCAAAGATGCCTGTCGATAAAGAATGCCACCTGGGTGTTCCATGCCGCCATATTGAAACGATGGCACAAGGACAAAATCAAATTTCTGAAACGGGTAGTCTATTTGAGTGTATTCTTCAAGCCACGCTACAGTAGACCCGTGTAGCTTGAATATTTCTTCTTTATTGCGCTGAACTTTTTCTTCATCTGTCTCTCGATGATACATATTAAATTCACGGCCATTGACTACGGCCGTTTCTTTTTCAAATAGTCCGGCGGCCACGGCAAAAAGATAGCTGGGCATCGGCTGGGTTTCGGCAAAGCTATGCCGCGTTACATCCCCCAACGCTATTGCGCTTTCCTCGGGGCCGTTGGCGATTACCTGCCACTGCCCAGGCGCTGTTACTTGCCATGCCACCCGCCCTTTTAAATTTGGCTGATCAAACAGCGGCAAGGAAAAATGTGCGCGGTCTGGCACAAACAGCGCATACAGAAAATCATCATTGCGGTTAAATGCTTCATTACCCGCAGTAAAATCCAGCTCAATAGAATTGACCCCAGTGCTCAGAACTTCAGGGGCAATCACAATATGATCATTGCTGGCAACCCAGCTTGCAGGGGAGCCGTTTACTAACAAACCGCTAACCCGCTCCACCGGCGCCAAAAAATCCAATACCAGCGGCTGCATAGAATCATCTTGCCAGGTAAACTCGATCGTTGCTTGCGCCTGTATCGGCTCTTGCTTGGTTACGGGTATTTGCAGCGCAAAACGGTAGTGAATATCCGAAATCGTGCTGTGCCGATGCTGCGCTAACTCCCAGCTAACACCTTGGGGTATATCAATACCTGTGACCGTCTGAGCAGAAACTAGCGCTGGCAAAAATAGCGCAAACAGCCCCGCAATCTTAAAACCTAACGCGTCACGACGCCATGCAATAGGGCTACTCACAATCGGTGTATCATTCATGAAAAATCCAGTGGGTGTTTGCCCGCAACAACAAATTGATCCCTACTTCAATGTTAGCCACAATGCATGTGCGCTACCTGGCAAGTAGAAAAGTACGCAAAGCACTATATTGATGATAAGGTCAGTTCCCGCCCCTTTTTTTAGGTATACCGCAATAGGCGGCAGAAGAATTGCTATAACAATCATTACTATTTTATTGTCCATGACTAACCCTCGGTTTTTATCGTTATAAAGTTCGTCTATTCTTG
>CAYGSO010000027.1:31156-52346 GCA_964352445.1 uncultured Pseudohongiella sp.
TTATTGTCCATGACTAACCCTCGGTTTTTATCGTTATAAAGTTCGTCTATTCTTGATCGTTATAAAGTTCGTCTATTCTTGCCAGTGCGAGACCAATAGCCCTTGCAAGCCGGTAGTGTAGCAATCGCCACCATATGACAACAACCGTGAGGATGATTTAAAGATGAAAAGGATTTGCGTCTACTGTGGCGCCAGCTCGGGAACTAACCCAACGCATAGTGATGCCGCTATCGCCCTTACCCAAGTTCTGGCGGACAGGCACATCGGCCTCGTCTACGGCGGAGCTAGTGTTGGCATTATGGGCACTTTAGCCGATGCCGCGTTAGTTAGAGGGGTCTCGGTTATTGGGGTTATGCCTAAAGCGTTGATAGAAAGAGAGGTCTCTCATAATGGTCTTAGTGAACTCATTGTTGTAAACAATATGCACGAAAGGAAAGCCGCCATGGCGGAGATAGCCGATGGCTTTATCGCGCTGCCGGGCGGGCTGGGCACTTTAGAAGAACTGTTTGAAACTCTGACGTGGTCCCAGCTTAGATTCCACAGCAAGCCCTGTGGACTTCTCAATAGCGATAACTATTATGACAAGTTGCTTGGTTTTCTTGACCATGCGGTAGAAGAACAGTTTGTAAAACCCCAGCATCGAAACCTACTCTTGTCCGCAAATGATCCCGCCAGCTTAGTTGATCTTATGCTACAACAGGCCTCGCAGGCGTGACAAAATAGAGGCGCTTTTCCTGTTAACAAGCGCTTAAATCAAAGATACACTAAGCCTGGATTGGCGATTCATGGATAGGAAAACCAGTGCTGGCTAAAATAACAAAAATAAGAGGCGAATATTATGCCCACTGTTCGAATTCTTGCTGGAACCCGTAAAGGCGCATTTATACTTACTGCAGACACTTCTCGCACCCAGTGGAAGGTAGATGGGCCTCATTTTGGCGGCTGGGAAATCTATCATATGGCAGCCTCACCGATTGACCCCAATCGGCTTTATGTTTCGCAAACCTCTGATTGGTTTGGGCAAATTATCCAGCGCTCAGATGATGGCGGCAAGACTTGGCGGCAGCCAGGTTCCCAATCGAGCTCACCCCAAGTCGACGACAATGGCCTGCCAATAGGTGAGAGCAATAAATTTGTCTATAACACCAGCAAGCCTAGCGGCAAAACTCTAACGACCCATCAATGGTATGACGGAACACCCCATCCTTGGGAGTTTAAACGAGTCTGGCATTTAGAGCCGAGCTTAACCGAACTGGATACAGTCTATGCCGGAGTTGAAGACGCAGCCCTGTTTCGTAGCACCGATGGCGGGGCTAATTGGCAAGAGCTGGCTGGACTGCGCGGCCATGGCACCGCTGCTGATTGGGCTCCTGGCGCTGGAGGGATGTGTCTGCACACTATTTTACTCGATAAAAACGACCCCCTAAGGCTGTATGTCGCAGTCTCCGCGGCAGGTGCATTCAGAAGTGATGATGGCGGTTTAACTTGGCGGACGATAACCAACGGCCTTGTGTCTGACTATATCCCTAACCCGACCGCCGAAGTGGGTCACTGCGTCCACAGACTGGCCATGCACCCAGCAAACCCAAATGTACTGTTTATGCAAAAACACTGGGATGTAATGCGTAGCGACGACCGCGGCGATAAATGGTATGAAATAAGTGGCAATCTACCAAGTGATTTCGGCTTTCCAATCGCTGTACATGCCCATGAACCCAACACCATTTATGTGATACCAATAAAGAGTGATTCAGAACACTACCCACCTGAAGGAAAATTGCGAGTCTATCGAAATCGTGGCGGTGGCGATGAGTGGGAAGCATTGACACAGGGCTTGCCGCAACAAGACTGCTATGTGAATGTGCTACGTGACGCTATGGCTGTAGATTCTTTAGACAGCTGTGGCATTTACTTTGGCACTACCGGCGGTCAGATTTACTGCTCTGCCGACAGTGGTGAGACTTGGATTACCGCGGCGGCCAATCTACCGGCGGTGCTCTCAGTGGAAGTCCAAGTTCTTGAAGACTAGATAAACAAGCGGATTAACAATGATACGCGTTAAATTACCCTATCATCTCCAGACACTCGCTGGCATCGACACTGAAGTATTGCTCGCAATACCCGCGACCCCAACCGCCGCTGAAGTAATTCGTGCGCTAGAACTAGCTCACCCAACCCTGCGTGGAGCTATCATCGACAATACTACCGGCCGGCGTAGAGCCAAAGTTCGATTTTTTGCCTGTCAAAAAGATATATCTCATCAGGCAATGACCGACCTGTTGCCGCAGAATGTTATCGATGGCCGTGAACCACTGCTCATAGTTGGAGCAATTTCAGGTGGGTAAATTCACTTAGCGGACCACCCCGTTAATGCTTTAATCGTGGCGGCTTTAATCAATCGCCATCATCACGCTGGCTAATCTTTTAGGCACCTGACCTACTGGTATCCGCGCTGTCGTCTTCATTGTCTTTACATCAACCGCGTAAGTCACATTATCGCCTGCTGCGCCAATGTAGGCGGTTTTGCCGTCTGGAGTGAAGGTTACCCACTCAGGGTGCTGCCCGACAAAAACCTGCGCTATTTCTTTTAGGTCTGGCAGTGAATGAATATACACCGTTGAATAAACTTTACTGGTGGACCACAAAGTTTTGCCATCGGGAGGAATTCCAAGCCCATGGGCCGGCGCTCCCTGCAAGCCATCAAAGTGTGCTTCCTGGCCCTGTGCCGGTGGGTGCTCTATCCTTGCAACTTCTTCACGGTCAGCAAAATCCACTTCAGCAAACCCATGCAGGCCCGAGAGCTGAACAAAGATACTTTTGGTTGATCCATCAGGGTTTTGACTGAATATCATAGGCCGGATACCCGAGCTCATTTCGAGAGTCCACTCAAGCTCATCCGACTCAGTGTTGATCACATTGATTGTGCTAGTTTGAATAGATCCAGCCACCGCATAGCGACTATCTGGGGTTACATACACGTTATGGATAGCCCCATTCACTGGAATGCTTTTAATATTCTCCATCAGCTCAACATCGATAACATCAACAGTGCCAGGTATCTCCATTATCGCCACGTACACCTTCTTGCCGTCAGCAGTCACCGCAACATTATTAGGTCGGCCCGAAACAGAAATTCGTCGTTTTACTCTGAGAGTCCGTGAATCAATGATGTCTAAGCTGTGCATAGCTTCATTAGAAATATAAAGCTGCGAGCCATCAGGCGCGCCAACGATGCCATGGGGGATTTCAATATCGGTAATTTGACCAATAACTTGGTTGGTTACCGGGTCTATCACCGTTGAGTGATCTGAGGCGGCGTTGGTCTGAACAATCCGCGCCAGCACTGCTGAGGGTGGGCGTCGCCGCTTTGCCCCCGCCACCCAATCCGCCATTATTTGCCACTCAGGATCATACTGGGACGCAAAGTGTTTTCCCCCACCGTGAAACGGGTCTCCCCCAGCGTCGGTGGCCAATGGATGGGTCAAAAATCGGCTTTGCAGCGGATCCTCGCCGGCCAAAACAAACTGCGCTGCTGATTCGTAGTTCAACCGCGACTGCTGGGGTGAGAAAAACAGCTGCGTATCCGATAGCGGTTGAATTCTGAAGTTGCTGCTGCGGGTGTGGCATTGAATACAGCGCACGTTGCCTTCGCGTTTGGCTAAAAAAATCGGCTGCACTTCATTCGTAAAGTAGTCGAAATCTAGGCCTACATGGTCCTGAGCGTTTGCTGCCAAGGCGGTAAATGTGAGCGCAAATAGCCAGCAGAAATTTGCAGCGGATGCGCACCAGTTGAAAATAGCGGAAACGTGCTGAGAAAATTGCCCCATAAAATGTTCTCCTCTTACTGGGAGTTTGTGTTAATTAGCTACTGCTTAGTTGGCTTTGAGCTTAAATGAGGCTCTCAGCTAATGCAAACCAATGGCGAAAGCCGGCGATAGGCCAAAGCACAAACCTGCCTAAGCTGGGCAGCCCTCAGTAAAGCCTAAAAGTTGCTTGACGCTTTTTGTAGCCGATCCCAAATAGTGTCCCATTGGTCGCCAACGGGGATTTCGCACCAAATTACCTTAGGGTTATGTTTATCTAACTCATATAAGGTTTGGTAGAGACGCTGTGCATAGACCTGCGGATCGTTGGGCATGGCAACGTGGAGATGATTCGTTTTACTTGGTTTCTGAGAGCCTATAGTGACATAGGCGTGGTCGGGTAAATTTTTTTCCATTACAGCCGCGAGCTCATTGCTTGTCGCAAGATGCAGCGGCGTCTTGGGCTGATAATGATCCTGCACATTACCTGACACAGCCACATGGTGCACAGCGGGGCTTAGAATAGCCACTCCAGCCACATTGGTAAGCTCTTCAGCGGATATCGGCCCGCGGCGCAAAATTCGGTAGGGCGATTGCGACAAGTCCAATATAGTGGATTCCACCCCAATACTGCACAAGCCACCATCGACAACAGCGTCAATCTTGCCTGCTAGCCCCGCCATCACTTGTTCTGCGCTCACCGGGCTTAGCTGCTTATAAAGATTTGCCGAAGGCGCGGCATAGCCTGTGCCCCCCATTGCTAGCAGCTTCAGAAACATTGGGTGGTTAGGCACCCGAATGCCGATGGTGGGAAGCCCTCCTGTGACAACAGCCGAAACCTGTGCCGATTTTTTTAGGAGCAGAGTCAGTGGCCCCGGCCAAAATGCTTCGGCTAACCTATAGGCAATGTCAGGTATTTCTTCAGCCCAGTGGTTCAAGTCTTCACTTGAGGCGATATGAACGATTAGCGGGTGATTGTTAGGCCGGCCTTTAGCCACAAAGATTTTTGCCACAGCCGCCGGATTTGAAGCATCGGCAGCTAAGCCGTACACGGTTTCAGTAGGCACAGCAACCAAACCGCCGGCAGCTAGCAGCTGCGCCGCCGCATTCATGTCCGAAGGCGCGTTGCCATCGAGTAATTTGGTTTTCATAGTGTCAGGCCGAGGATTGGATCAAACATTTACAGTCGCAATTAAGTGATTGAATTATAAGCGAAGAACCTGTCCTTTACACGGCCCGATTAGATAGTGTGCTGCTATCAGCGGCAATCGGGTTAGCCATAACAGAAAACTGCCAGAACCCACCGCTAGTAGTGGAAATAATACTGTCATCACCTATGCTTATTTCTATTCAGATTCCAAAATTGTTCCATGAATACCTAACCTGCAAACCGATTTATCTAACAGACTATAATGACCCCATGAATACACAGAACGGCGCTCCGATTTATCAAACAGTCTATGTAAGCTCCGCCAACGGCCTTATTGATGAGCCGGGCTTAGAGCAAATGCTGTCTAACATTCGTGCAAAAAATGCCAAACTGCAGGTTACCGGCATTCTTCTGTATGCAGATGGCAACATCATGCAGGTGCTTGAAGGCGAAAGAGCCTTAATTGAGGAGTTGATGCAAAAAATTATGACCGACTCTCGTCATAAAGGCGTGATCGTCCTGCTCGAGGAAAGTATCGAGCAACGCCAATTTGCCGATTGGTCAATGGCCTACAGAAACCTCTCCAATACAGACGCAGATGGGTTTTCAGATTTTCTGGCGCCCACGGCGTCTGCGGATGAGGCCCAACTGCGGGCTTCGCGAGCTAAATCACTGTTAGTTCGGTTTAGGAATAGCATGGGGAGGTGATTTAGCCACCCAAGCACCGGTCAACGGCGGACTTTTCTGGCTAGGATGAGTAGCTGCCTGAGCGCTGGCTTTTTGTTAGACTCGGCAGACTCAGTTTAAAATAGCAGTCCGGCACCAATGCCAACTTGGCCATCCCTTCCCGCCGCCTAACGACGATTAACTATGCAAATTTGGATCGACGCTGACGCCTGCCCTGTGGTTATTAAAGAGATTCTCTATAAAGCCGCCGATCGTCGTCGAGTTCTGGTCACCCTAGTTGCCAACCAAGCCTTGTCTATCCCGCCCTCTAGGTTTATCAAAGCTATTGCGGTGGCTTCAGGTTTCGATGTTGCCGATGACGAGATTGTGCGGCTATTGAATGCCGGGGATTTAGTCATAACCAGCGATATACCCTTGGCCGCGGAAGCAATCGAAAAAGGCGCTTTAGCACTCACTCCACGAGGCGAGTTGCTAAGCACCAACAATATTGGCTCTCGGCTTACTATGCGCGACTTTCTGGAGACCATGCGCGCTAGCGGCATTGAATCCCCCGGCCCGCCAGCGCTGAACCAAAACGATAGAAAGAAGTTTGCTGACCAATTGGACCAGTGGCTCACAAAAAACACATCGAATTAGGCCCGGTATTGCTTTCTCGTGACTACTCGCCAAACTGCAAAAAAATACTTAAGCTTATGAACTTAATCAGGTTTTAGCCATGTTTGTGTACACAGCGGCTCATTGGGTTACCTTTTTTAGCGCAGCTATATTGCTGACCTTAGCGCCTGGGCCTGACCTCGCCTTCATACTGGCGCAAACTGCAAAAGGCGGCAGAAAAGCTGGGTTTCAGGCCATGTACGGCATTTGGCTAGGGGCCCTTAGCCATGTGGTTCTCGCCGCCGTGGGTCTATCCGCTATCATAGCAACCTCAGCAATTGCGTTTAGCTTTGTTAAATACCTAGGTGCTGCCTATTTGGTGTGGCTTGGTATCCGAGCATTTCTGCAAACCGACCTTGCGCCCACTGCAGAAATCATGAGCCAACAACCCAAATCATCAGTATTTCGTCAAGGCATGATTGTCGCCGCATTGAATCCAAAGACCGCAATTTTTTTCCTGTCGTTTTTACCCCAGTTCGTGGTCCAAGGCGCAGGGCCTACTAGCGCGCAGCTGCTGCTTCACGGCCTTTTGGTTATAGCCGTTGCCGTATTTATAGAGCCGCCACTCATCCTCGCTGGGGCAAAACTCAGGCATAAAATCAGCTCCAGTCAAAGAATTAGCCAGGGGCTAGAAAAAACCGTCGGTGCTGTGTTTATCTGGCTAGGGCTGCGACTCGCGTTTATGCAGGGGATATAAATAGCCAAGCCCCGCACATTGTTTTAGGCCATGAACGCAGGGGCAAAATGAGGCTACGAGCACTACTAATTAGCGCTAAAAGAGGAATGTTTTCCAACATTAACTTTCACCGCTAGCTCTTTGTTTATTAAGCTTATAGTAAGAGTATAAAAGCCCGAGAAAGTAGGATAGAAACGCCGCCCCCAAGCCTGTGACTATGGCCTCGGCCGCCTCCGGCCCAAACATACCGTCATGGACAAAGTAGTCGACAACCCCTGTCACAATCCCTAAAACAATTGCGATGACTAGCCGGTTCGCAGTCTTGACCACAACCACCACCGCGGTAGCGAGCAACCCCGCCAACACACCTGTCTGAGAGGCGATTAGCCAATGGCTTAAACCCAAAATCAGCAGATTGCCCTGCACCATTGTGATTAAACAGGCTGCTGTAGCCTCGCCCATGTTTTCGAATAGCGGTGCAATTTTTTTACTCTTACTCATCGTGACTAAAGACCTAAGACTTGTTTAATCCATACAGGACCTGCCCAGTACCGTGGAGCTTTCATTTTAACTACGGTTTGGACAAAACATGGTATGCCATCGAGGCTATAGCCATGGCTGTATAAGTTTCAGACTCTCTTGATACAGCCTCTCGCCCGCCTCTTCAGTAGCGAACGGCGCTGTTTTCGCTGGAGCCTTGTCAACAAAATAGTTTCCCCTAGGGCTAAGTGCCGCCTCATCTTGCGAGGCGGCGAGCCAGATAAGTGTTTCTGCGCCTTTTTCTTCACTGCGCATAAACGGGTACATTACAAACCCGAGGATACGTGACACGGCGCCCCCCTTACTCCAAATGGCGGTACGCACTGCCCCAGGGTGAAAAGAGCTGACTGCCACATTGCTGGCCCCTAGCCGCCTATGCAGTGCCTGCGCCGTGAGTAGATTCATTAACTTAGAACGGCCGTAGGCTTTCAGCGTGCTGTAGCCTTGCTCGAGATTCAAATCAGCAAAATCTAGCGGACTGTTTTTGTGGCCAAGCGAACTGGTAAACACGATTCTGGCAAGAGATTCGCTGCCAGCTTTTTCAATGCAAGGCAACAGCTGAGTTGTTAACAGAAAATTACTTAGGTGATTTGAGACGAATGTTAACTCAAACCCTTCTGCCGTCAGTTGGCGCCCACCATTGGCGCCGCCTGCGTTGTTGACCAAAATATCTATAGCAGAATGCCGAGCCTTTAACTCGCCTGCCAATGCCTTGGTGGCGGCTAGGGAACTCAAATCTGCGAGGAACAGCTCGATAGCGCTGTTGCCGCTTTCGCGTTTAAGCAAGTCCAATGCCCAACGACCTTTCTCTTCGCTGCGGCAAACAATGGCCAAATTAGCCCCACGCGCCGCAAAGTTCCTGCCGGCAACAAGCCCAATTCCGCTGTTAGCTCCGGTTACTACTATGACCTTGCCGGCTAGATCTTGCTCAACTGTTGCCCCTGCCATCAATCTGTCTCCTACTAAAGGATTGGCGACCTTTAGGGCCGCTAAATTGCATTGAACTTACTGCATAATTCCCTTTGTGGCAAAGTCAGGAGTCAATAAATTTTCTATATTTTACATTAATTAAATTCTTTAATTTGTTGTTTTTTATTAATCTTTTTATTAAAAACCAAACCCTATCCCTTGCCATTGAAGCCTTCTGCGACTTACCCATCTCAAACACCGGACATACTAACTGCACCGACCACAACATAAGTTGCAGCTCACGCCGCAGAAGTTGCAGCGCAGACACGATGTTTTCTAGTACACTGCGCGGCGAGATATCACCTTATCCGCCAGCACTTGAGTCCAGTATCTGCTGATTGGCTAACTGACTCCATACACAGAGGACGACCATGACAAAGCAAGCAACGTTTAAGCGCTTCGATGAGTGCACCAAGGCAGACATCGACATCATTATGGAAAGCTACCAAGCGTTTGCGCGCGGTTTACCCAAGCGAGTTCTAGCCCATCTAGAGCTTTTAGACGGTGATTTTGGTGGCTTTAACATCGATCGCCTGCAGCATTGCCTGCAAACTGCAACTCGCGCTCTAAACGACGGTAAAGATGAAGAGTATGTAGTTTGTGCACTTTTACACGACATTGGCGACACCCTTGGCCCCTATAACCATGGCGCGCTAGCTGCCACTATCCTCAAGCCATTTGTCAGCGAAGCCAATCACTGGCTACTCCAACACCATCCGGTGTTTCAGGGCTATTACTATTACCAACATATTGGCCAAGACAAGCATGCTAGAGACGCGCTCAAGCAAAGTCCTCACTATAATCACACCTTGGAGTTCATCGAAAAGTACGACATGCCTTCTTTCGATGACGAATTTGAAGCTTTACCTTTAAGCCATTTCCAGCCAATGGTAGAAAGAGTTTTAAGTAAGTAATTTCAGTTAGTTAAGAATTTAACCTAAACCAAAAAATACGGCCATCCAACCAACCCTCACAATTAAATTCAGGGTAAACAGAACAGGCCCCGCGTGGAGAAAAGCATGGACAGCAGTGCAAGCGAGTTTCCAATCCCCGAATTGAACGCCATGCCCGAAGACATACGCGGCCGTATTTTGGCAGTGCAAGAAAAAGCCGGCTTCATACCCAATATATTCCTTGCCCTTGCCCACAGGCCCGACGAGTTTAGGGCCTTTTTCGCCTATCACGATGCTCTTATGGAAAAAGACAGCGGCCTCAGCAAAGCTGAGCGGGAAATGATCGTGGTTGCCACCTCTGGTGCAAACAACTGTATTTACTGCGTTGTGGCCCATGGCGCGATATTACGAATCCGCGCCAAAGATGCGACCATTGCGGACCAACTAGCAACCAACCCCACCAAGACCAGCCTCAGTCAACGCAGCAGACTGATGTTGGATTACGCCATGAAGGTGTCACAGCATGCCGACACAGTAACTCAGGCTGACCACCAAGCCCTCATTGACGGCGGCTTCAGCCTGGATGAAGTATGGGATATTGGCGCAATTGCTGCCCTATTTGCCCTTTCCAACCGCCTAGCAAATATGGCTAGGATTCAGCCCAATCTGGAGTTCTACACCCTAGGGCGCTAGTTTATGCCATTGAAAACCTAATTTATTACATAACTAAAAAGACATAAGATATTAATATTAATCACTTTTAAATTTTTGATTTGCCTTAACGAGAAGTTTTGAATTAGCGAATTAAACCCAAGTTGTACCCGTATTTTTGCTTCCACTTGACGCAGGCTAGCGGTAATCTGGGATGCTATAAAATTAATGACTACAATACTAAAAACAGAGTCTAGATGGCGACCCAGAATCCCAAATTCCCAGCCAGCGCATTCGTTGGTAACACCACTGTTATTCAACCCTGCATGGGCAGCCGCCTCTACGAGGACGACTTCGCTAGCATTCTAGTGGGCCAACCTCCTGAAGTACTAAAAGGTTTGCTACTTCACGGCATATCCAATTTCGATACCCTGGTTCTGCCTGACGTGAAAGAAAAAGGCGGTTCACTCACGAATAGCCTTGAATTTCCTCTTTATTTCTTCCTGTTTGTTAGCAAAGGCCTAGCCCAAGGCCGCAAACTCAACCTAGTGGGGGAAAGTGCGGACATTAGCCATGCCCTGAGGCTATTGCGGATCACTCTTTTTGGTCCGACTCGCAAAGAACTCGATGCCTGGGGCACCGCAGCCGACCTCAAAGAAGAATGGCTAGCCTCCTGTGAAGAGCTCGCCCTAAAAGACAAATACGGAGAAATTATACCGATAGAGGGTTTTTTCAACCTGATGCCGTTTGTTAAAGGCCGGGTGACCATTGGCGAACAGACTATTTCCCACATCAGCTCGGATGTTTTTGAGATCGGCTATGCAACCGGCTCAACCACTATTAATTTGAATGATGATAGCGAAATCGAACCTCCCTACCACGTGACCCCTGATTATGTACCTGGCGGATTAGTTAAACTTGGCATTGAGGTGCTGGGCGGCGCGTCTGGCTTTACGCCAAACGAGCCCTGTACCGGCCTTGCGCTGTGTTACAACGGCGAATACATGCTGATAGACGCTATTCCATTCCTTGACCAGCATCTTTTTGCCCGCGGCATCAGTAAAAACCAGGTCGCCGCCGTTTTCCTAACCCATTTACACGATGATCATTCCTCGCTTTTCCCCCTAATGATGATGCCTCACAAAGTGGACTTAATCACCACCCGAGAGATCTTCAATATGGCCATGGAGAAAGTGGCCTGCGGCCTTGGCTGGACAGTAGAATCTGTCTCCGAGCATTTTAAATTGATGGAAGTAAGCCCTGGGGTGAGATTCAACTACTTTGGCCTCAGCATAGAACCCCATGTGACGGTGCATAGCATCCCTACCATAGGCGCCGTGTTTTCCACGGTGAACCGCGGTATCGAGCGAGAAATCTGTATTGTCGGTGACAATCATTCAATGACGGCGATCGCTGAAATGGCAGATCGTGGTTTAGTTCGCAAAAGCACCTACCGTAATCTGCAAAGACTCTATGGCGATCGCTTTGCCCTGCTGGTTGCTGACGGCGGCGCTGGTGCAATCCACGGCGACCCTGCCGACGCCATTAAATCTGCCGCCGATCGGGTTGTTTTCGTTCACGTCGAAAAACTGACCAATGAATTCAACACCACGTTCTCATTGGCAACATCGGGTAAACGCTACACCATCTTAGAAGGCGACTCGGCCATCTATACATCGCAAATCAATCATTACTTAACAGAATGGCTAGGCAGACCCTTCCCTAACCGCTGGATGCGCAGTTTATTGGCTGAAGAAGAAATTCGCCGCTATAACACCGACGACGTGATCTTAGTCCAAGACGCCACCACTCGAGGTTACGTCTATCTGATCCTGACAGGCTATTGTGAGGTGGTCAGACACGATGGTCAGCAGCTGCATTTAGAAGCCGAGCTCCAGGCCGGCGACATCTTAGGTGAAATGGCAGTGATAACCGGTTCCGGAACCCGCAACGCCAGCGTTGTAGCCCGCACCCCGGTCACGCTGTGTGTATTTTCAGAGGAAACGTTCAAATCATTTATTGTTGCTGAAGGATTTCAAAGCGAATTGCTCGCCCAGTGGTCCCTGCGGCCAATAATTGCAAGACAGCCACAGTTCAGCAACTTAACGTCCACGGTCATCGAAAAACTCAGCCGGATTGCAGAATCTATCGATGTCGCAGCCGGCAGTAGCATTGAGGTTGACGAATCCCATTGGTGTTTGCTCAGTGAAGGCACTGCCACCTTAGGTGACTTGGCCATAAGCAAAGAAGACGACCTAGGAACTAGACCATTTGCTGACCCAATCACAGGCTCCTTGAGCACTAATGGCGGCTGCAAGCTCCTCATTTTTGATGCTGCCCAGCTCGCTGCGCTGCGCCTTAAAATCCCGCAGCTCAACTACTCCCTGCGCAAGACTAGAGTGCTAGACTCCACTACAGATTTTGCCTGGAAATTAGGCAGAGTCGACATTCTTAACTAAGACCATAGTTGCCACAATTTAATGAGCTGGGCCGCACAATCTAAGCGCCACGGCCCTTTTTTGATCCCAGCCGTCGCGAGAAGTAAAGTGATGACAACAATCTCAAACCATCAAATTCTAGCCTTGAATGATGCCACCGAGTCGGAAAACCGCATTCATAGCGACGAAATTGCCGCCAAGTACGGCTTCTCTGGCGCCCTAGTCAGCGGGGTCAATGTGTTTGGCTACATGACCCAGCCCCTAGTTAGGGCTTTCGGTGAAGGATTTTTGCAGCGCGGCGTGTTAGACGTCATTTTCCTCAAGCCGGCTTATCAAGACGATTTATTGACCGTCTCCACTGCTGAGGCCAAAACTGAAACCAGCAAACGCAACTGCATCACCAGCATAGTTAATGAGCAAGGGGTTTTACTGGCCAAACTTGAAACTTGGCTGCCACTTGAGCTGCCTCAAATAAACACCTTGGCCGCGGTTGAATGTCCACTTGCGGGCCCACAGCGCGTTGAAATAGCGTGGGATCTAGTGGAACTGGGGGTCCCTGCCCCTGGTTATTGCTGGCAACCCAGCGAACAAGACAACCAACAATTCGTCAGCGCCCAGCGCGACAACGCGCAGTGCTATCAAGGTGAAAACGGCTATCTTCACCCTTACTATTTACTGGACGCCTGCAATCAAGCATTGATGAGAATGTTTATTTTGCCTGCTTGGATTCATGTCGGCAGTAAAGTAATCATTAGAGCCGCACTGCGAGTGGGGCAAGAGATTACGGTGAAGACTGTGCCCATCGACAAATGGGAACGTAAAGGGCATCAGTTTATAAAGCTCTATATCGCCATGTTGGTTGATGAAGCAGTGGCAGTGGAAGTTGAGCATACGGCAATATTTAAAATAGCTGGTTAGCTGCCGGACTAAATTGGCAGCCCCACGCGCATCCTCCCTAGGTGCTAGCTTCTCTCAGCGATATTTATGCAGTCAATGTTGAAGCCGTTTAAGCAGGAGATGACTGTTTCTGTCCGCGCAAATTAAATGTTAATCTGACTCCCATTAAAATTAAACAGAGAGTATGGCTAACAATGACACGCCGAGTTCGTAAAAACCTATTGGCCGCTGCCGCCAAAACTGCCCGCCTACTGATGATCCTGCCAACACTTGGCTTATTGAGCGCTACCTCTTATGGCCAAGAAGATGCCCTCGCCGCGAAAATCTTACCTCTAAGGGAGCGCGCAACAATTACCGACAACATTACAAGGCAGCGATTGGATGAAGTCGTGCCTAGCATCATGCGCCGGGCAGGCGTCGATGCATGGATCATTATCGCCAGAGAATACAATGAAGACCCCGTCTTAAAAACTATGCTTCCAGCCACTTGGCTTAATGCTCGCAGGCGGACAGTGCTGATGTTTATTGATCACGGCGATGAACGCGGGGTGGAACGAATGGCAGTCGCAAGGTATGCGGTGGGCAGCCTCTTCCCAGGAGTATGGAACCCAGAACAAGAACCCGATCAGTATGCCAGAATCGCCCAACTGCTCAACGAGTACAACCCAAGTTCAATCGCGCTCAACTTCTCTGATACCTATGGCCTGGCCGATGGTCTAACTTATTCAGAGCAAAGAGACTTCGAAGCGGCGCTGCCTGAGCGCTTGCGAAGTCGCATTGTGTCGGCGGAAAACCTCGCGGTTGGCTGGTTGGAAACTCGAACTCCAGAGGAGATCCGTGTCTACGCCGATGTCATGGATATTGCCTACGGGATTATTGCCGAGG
Source organism: uncultured Pseudohongiella sp. (assembly GCA_964352445.1). Classification (GTDB taxonomy): domain Bacteria; phylum Pseudomonadota; class Gammaproteobacteria; order Pseudomonadales; family Pseudohongiellaceae; genus UBA9145. The sequence goes on from CAYGSO010000027.1 coordinate 45,400, forward strand.
GTTTTTCAGGCGAGGTGGTAAAACCAGGAGTGACTTCGATTGAGGATTTGCAGTGGTGGTTCCGACAAAGAGTGTCCGATCTAGGCCTTGGGACTTGGTTTCATACCGGTATAGAGGTTGAGCGTTCCGATCGCTCCTTGGCCGAGTTAGACGCCGGCAACTTAGACCCGTCAATTCTTTACAAGGGCGATCATGTACACATTGATTTCGGCATTAGTTATTTGAATTTGCAAACGGATACCCAGCAAAACGCCTACATCCTCCGCGATGGGGAAACCGATGTCCCAGAAGCCCTCAAGATAGCGCTCAAAGCCGGCAACGATCTACAGGATATTCTCACCGATAACTTTCAAGTGGGCCGCACTGGCAATGAAATTTTAGCGCTAACCCGTGAGCAGGCCATCGCCCGTGGCATAGGGCCTATTATTTACACCCACCCTATTGGCCTCCACGGCCATGCCGCCGGCACTACAATCGGCATGTGGGATAAACAAGAGGGTGTGCCCGGCAGCGGAGATTATCCCATGCAGGCTAACACGGCCTATTCCATCGAATTAACCGCCTTGGTTGATGTGCCGGCTTGGAGCAGCGAGCCAATGCGCATGAAGCTCGAAGAAGATGGGTTTTACGATGGCCAGCAGTTTCAGTACATTCAGCCTCGGCAAACCCAATACCACATTATTCGCCCCCACTAGCTTAGCGATTTAAAGCCGACAAGGATCCCTCCTATGCCTCTCGATATTACCTTCACCCTCAGTGACCGCGATTTAGAACGCTTTAGAACAATTGTAGAAAAAGCGAGAACCAGCAGCACTGACGGCACAAGCATGATGGAGATAGAGCGAGCCGCCTACAAAATTGTCGACATAGCAATGAATACCGATCTACCTGACTTCATTGCCCAACGCCTCCTGCAGCTTAAGGTTTTGCTAGAAATGCTGAAGGACGAAGACTGGCAGGTTAGTGAGAACGAGCGCAGCAGCATCATGAGCGCCTTGGCGTACTTCAGCGACCCCATTGATTTAATTCCTGACCATATTCCCGGCATTGGTTTTCTTGATGACGCGATGTTCGTCGAAATAATTATCCGTGAGCTTAGCTATGAATTGGAAGCCTATAATGAGTTTTGCCAATTTCGCAGTGACGAAGAATCACGGTTAACGGCCGCGGGCGAAGACCCCGATGCAAACAAAGCCCAATGGTTAGGGACGAAACGCGCGGAGCTGCAAACTCAAATCAAAGCCGCCAGAGGCGCTGCCGACGAGGATGAGTTTATTTTCCAGTTGCTCTAGCCACAGTCAGCCCATTAGGCAGTTCCAACTTAGCACCCAACAGCACCTAAGGATGAACCCTGAAAGATGGCCGCTGCCCGTTCAAACCTCAGTTTCACCCCCTTGATTAGCAACTGCAAATACGGTTAACTACCTCAGCTTCAAAGCCCCTGTTAGACCTGCTGGCCTCAGTGGATGTCCGCTAAGTCCAAGCGCCTAAAGGGCCAGCTATGTGGAATAGATAAAACTCTCTTTTTTCGAATTAGGCTGTTACCCTTGTCAAATATTTGAACCGTTTTCACTCTTCAAAAATAGCCAACTGGCCAGAATAATAAGAACCGTATAGCTGAGGAATCACTGTGGGAGACTTCGTCGATAAAGACCAACTACTATCGAAATCTCAAGCACTTGCATTAGCTGTAAGAGCTGACACAGCGGCTATCGCCGCCTCTGCTGCGGCTCTTCGCGACAGCCACCACCATAATGTCATTAGCTACTCTCGAAAGGTGTTTATTCCCCTGACGAAACTATGCCGCGATGTCTGTCACTACTGCACGTTTGCGCAAACTCCCTCGAAAATAGACAAGCCCTTTATGAGCATGGATGAGGTGCTGGAGCTATGCCATGCTGGAGCCAAAGCTGGCTGCCAAGAAGCACTCTTTACCTTGGGTGAAAAGCCCGAATTGCGCTATAAGGCCGCACGGGAAGCCTTGGCCGAAATGGGCTATGCCACCACGATAGACTACGTCATTGCTGTGGCCCAACGAGTGCTAAAAGAAACCGGTTTATTGCCCCACATCAACGCGGGCAATATGGACCTTGAAGAGTTGGCAAAGCTGCGCTCGGTCAGCGCGTCTATGGGCATAATGCTAGAGTCGGCATCCACCCGCCTCACCGAAAAAGGCATGCCTCATTACGGCTCTCCAGATAAAGAGCCCGCGCTGCGATTAGAAACCATCAGACTAGCAGGAGTTGCCTCGGTCCCCTTTACCACAGGAATCCTCATTGGTATCGGCGAAACCAGAAAAGAGCGCATAGAATCTCTTTTAGCGATCCGCGATCTGCATGAGCAGTTCGGCCATATCCAAGAGATTATCGTCCAGAACTTCCGCGCCAAACCAAACACTAAGATGGCGCTTGCGCCGGAACCTGATTTAGAAGACCTCGTCTGGACCATCGCCGTCGCCCGCTTAATTTTCGGCGCTAGGATGAATATACAGGCGCCGCCAAATCTTAGCCCCGGCGTGTTAACTCAATTAGTGGCTGCCGGCATCAACGACTGGGGCGGTGTCTCGCCGTTAACTCCAGACCATGTTAATCCCGAGGCGCCTTGGCCTCACTTGGACAAGCTCGCGCACGAAACGGCTGTCGCAGGTAAATATCTAGAACAAAGGCTCACTATCTACCCCCAGTATTTGCAAGACCCTCAACGCTGGCTAGACCCTGCCGTGATGACTCCGGCACTGCGGCTTTCTGATGGCTGCGGCTTTGCAAAACGTGACGACTGGAATACTGGCGAAGCAAAAGCCATTCCTGAACTAGAGAGACAGCTTTTGAATCAGCCGATCGACCCAGCTGGGGTTTCAGCCGACGTTAGCGCTATCGTCGCTAAATGCTTAAACCAAGATGATCTCTCAATTGCTGAAATTGCTCGCTTATTTACCAGTCGCGGCAACGACTTCGCTTACTTAGCCCAGCAGGCCAATGGGCTTCGGGACAAGATATGCGGCGACAAAGTGAGCTTTGTGATCAACCGTAATATCAACTACACCAATGTGTGTTATTTCAAATGTCAGTTCTGCGCCTTTTCCAAGGGCAAGCAAAGCGAAAATCTCAGGGGCACCCCTTACGATATTAGCGCTGAAGAGCTAGCAAGGCGCTGCAGAGAAGCTTGGGATAGAGGCGCTACTGAAGTATGCCTGCAAGGCGGCATTCACCCTGACTACACGGGCCAAACCTATATAGACATTTTAGAAACAGTGCGCCAAGCCACCCCTGGCATGCACATTCATGCCTTCTCGCCACTTGAAGTTTGGCAAGGCGCTAAAACACTAGATATCAGTCTCGAGCAATTCTTAGTCAAACTTAAAGCTGCCGGGCTCAACACCCTACCCGGCACTGCAGCTGAGATTTTGCACGACGACGTTCGCGCCCAAATTTGCCCGGACAAACTTAATTCGCGGCAATGGCTGCAGGTGATGGAAACCGCCCATAGGGTTGGCTTTAAAACCACGGCGACCATTATGTATGGCCACGTAGAAGCCCCTGTACACTTGGCAACCCACCTATCAGAACTGCGCATGTTGCAAAGACGCACCGGTGGCTTTACCGAATTTGTTCCCTTGCCCTATGTGCCTATGGAAGCACCCATGTATTTAAAAGGCCGCTCCCGCAAAGGCCCGAGCTTTCGAGAAGCACTGCTAATGCATGCTGTGGCCCGACTCGTGTTCAATGACTTGATCCCCAATATACAAACCTCTTGGGTGAAGATGGGCAATGATGGAGTAGAGGCTTGCCTGAATGCAGGCGCCAACGATTTAGGCGGCACACTGATGAATGAGAGCATCACCCGGGCGGCCGGCGCCGCACACGGCCAAGAGTGGACGCCGGCTATGTTAAAGCAGGTAATCGTTAAATTGGGAAGGAACCCTAAAATCCGCAACACCCTGTATGGAGAGGTTCAAAATGACCGTATTACGGCAGCGATGCAGGCCATAGACCTAAAACAGCTAGAAAACACCGGGGCACAAAAACTTCAGCGCACAAAGCGGCTTAAGTCCCTCGCGCAAGCCATATAGTTAAAATGTCGGAGTACTGCCTAAGCTGCCTGCGAAGAACGCCAACAAATTTGATAATCGATAAAACCGAGACTCGCCCTGCTGCGTAGTGTTTGCTACTGGCCAAGATGGCTCTGATCGAAATTCGAGCGATAGCCGGTGTTTAACTGACGATTGTCAATTAAGGTCACAACCGTGGCTGCCATTGGGAAAAGTCATTACCTTGCTCCGCAACCCTAACTCCCGCCTTTGAAACACCTCAAACGTGGTAATAATTTGGCAAATCTGTGCAGATAAGGGCATTATTGCTAGCTCTCGTGCTAGCGGCAGCGAATAATACTGAAATGCCCATGGACATGGCCTGAAAAAAGGATAAGAACATCACTATGAAGATTGTAATCACTGGCGCTAATAGCAGTGTTGGAAAGAATTTACTCAAGCAGCTCGCCAACAACCCCGACGTCACCGTCATCGCAGGTGTGCGCTCTGAAAGTGCCTTTGCAAGCCTACCAAAGGGCGCTTGTATTAGCCCCAAAGTAGTTGCCTATGACGATCTACCTGGTTTGACCGAAACCCTCCAAGATGCAGATTGCGTCATCCACCTGGCGGGGATTTTAATCGAATCCAAGCACTCTAACTATGCCAGTGCCAACGTTGCTGCCACTGAGGCTGTCTTAAACGCCGCTAAAGCCAACTCGGTAAAGCACTTTGTTTTTATAAGCGTGGTTGGCGCATCAGCCGACTCCAGCAATGCCTATTTCCGCTCCAAAGGCACCGCCGAACAGTTAGTGATTGGGTCCGGCATTCCCGCTAGCATTTTGCGCACCCCTATTTTGTTAGGCATCGGCTCGGCTGGCTCTTTTACTCTGAAGTCAGCAATCGCCAAAGGCCAAACCAAAGTGCTTGGTGGGGGTAACTACACCATGCGCCCGTTGGACGTGGATGATCTTAACAACGCTCTAATCAAGCTCAGCCAAAAGTCAGTCACTGGCGCTACGGTGTATGAACTAGTTGGGCCCCAGGCTATAGCTTACAAAGACTTGATCAAACTAGCTGGCAAGACTAAGAATGTGAATATCAATGTCGGCACCGCACCTATCTGGCTCGCGAAGCTAGCAAGCAGTATAACCAGCGTGATAAAAGGCGGCGGGATATCTCCCACCGTGATTGATGTCATCACTATGAATGAAGTGATTGAAAAAAATGCTGACAGTGAATTGGGAATCACCCTAACCCCACTCCAAGATACGCTCAATAAAATTCTAGCCGAGGCTTCCTAATGACCAACGACATTTCAACTGAAGCGCCAGAACAAATAGAGCCAGTTGCCCCTAAGAAAAAAGCCAGCCCCTTGGGACGAGTGATATTTCTAGTCATTACCGCCATCTGTTTCGGCTATCTCTACTTTAGGCTTAACGGCGCCGCTGCTCGCGAGGGCATGACTTTGCTTGCCTATATGAGCGAAGTCTTTGCCACCGTTGATTGGCTACCGTGGCTAGGCTTAATGGTTTGCTACTCACTGTTTTATTTTTTCATCGACACCTTAGTCGTCACCAAGGCCTTGAACTGGTTTATCTCAGATATAAAGTACAAAGACATTATGCCGGTTCGCGCCAGCGCCTACATTATCAGCATTTTTAACGAGCAGGTTGGCAAAGGGGCGATGGCGTTTTATTTGAACAAGCGTCATCAAATACCGGGCTGGGAAGTCGGCTCGGTGATGTTGTTCATTATGTTTTGCGAGATTTTTTATCTGCTGGTGTGGGCATCTATTGGATTTTTCTTTGGCGGTGACTCGCTACCGGCAGCCTTCTCGATTATGCCCTATATCAGCATGGGCGCTGCAGTGGTCTTAATCGTTTGGATTCTTTATTTCCAAGGCACAATTTTGCCCAACAACAATTTCAGAGAGAAGAAAATACTGCATGCCTTTAATCAGGCCAAGCCCTACCATTATTTCATGTTCTTTCTTCTGCGCTCGCCAGCCCTGCTTGCTGCGATTGTTGTCTACACCATAGCCCTAAACTTATTCGGCGTAGATGCCGACTTTATGAGTTTGCTGCCATTCTTGCCGGTTATCTTTTTTGCTGCGGCAGTCCCAACTCCTATGCGCGCCGCGGCAATCACTTTTTGGGTAATTCTCTACCCAGAGAACGAAGGTCAAATGGCTGCGTTCGGCTTTGTTCAGCACAACTTTTTTATCTTGTTCAATGCTGCAATTGGCCTTGTCTTTTGGCGCAAAGCTCAAAAAGATTTATTTGGTTAATCATGGCAAACCTGCTCACTGCTCTACGCCTGCTTTTGGTTTTTCCATTGGCGTGGAGCATCACCTCTAATGCCGCTCCTAGCTACTTAACTCTTTCAATTGTACTTCTCGCCATTGCTAGCGATTATTTCGATGGCAAAGTGGCCCGCGCTCGCAACACAGCGTCTCCAAGGGGCATGCTGTTCGATCACGGCACCGACTTCGTGTTTGTCACCAGCGCCGCAGCCACACTGGCCTACACAGGATTAATCAGCCCCCTACTCCCAGTCCTCATTACCCTCGCGTTTAGCCAATACGTTTTAGACTCTTACTTTCTTTTTAAACAGAAACAGCTGCGCATGAGTTTTCTAGGCAAGTGGAATGGGGTTTTTTATTTTGGACCGGCGTTACTTTATGGAATCGCATTAGCATCGCCACTGGAACCGCTAGCGAACTTAAGCCTACTCCTACTCCAACTACTAACACTCCTCTTAATGCTATCAACCCTAGCCTCAATACTAGATCGCGCTATAGCCCCGCTCCTCCTCTCCAAACAAGTATCAAAGGGGTCAGAGTAACTTGATGCAACTTGAATCAAGAGTATCAAAGGGGTCAGAGTAACTTGATGCAACTTGAATCAAGTAACTTGGCATT
>CAYGSO010000028.1:0-51609 GCA_964352445.1 uncultured Pseudohongiella sp.
GCTGGTACTTATGAACAACAGGACGAGGTATTACTAAGAAGACGTCGAAATGGGGCATATAAATAACGCTTAGTCTCAAGCTGAATAACATTGTACAGAGAATCTCGGGGCCGTCAAACCTTTCTGTAGGTTTTTTTTTCAATAAAAACCGTGTGTTAAGTTCGTGCCAAACAGTTGGTCGTTACCAGCCCTAGAGCAAACAGCGACAAACAGCCAAGACGCCACTAAGACAGGGCAGAGTTTCCTCAGGCCGAATACCTGCCGTTAACAAAGTGAGCTAGCTCTAAGGAATCATTGCAGCGCGCCCGCCGGCTTTGTCTTGGCTTTGCTGCCGCCGACGTGCTTCTCCCTTAAGTTTTAACTGCTGGGCATTGTTTGCATCCACTTTGGAATAATCATCTCGCCAACTGTTATCGCCGGGCCAAACGGCTGGGCTGCGGGCCACCGTGTTGGCCTGTTTGGCCTCAGTTAGGAGCTGGATTGCCCCATGCATAATGGATTGCTGCATAGGTTTGTCATAAGGTGCACCGCAGGGGTTTCCCAACGGCAGATCGCTGTGGAGATAGCGCGGCACACCACAATGGGTCACTATATCCAAAGCCGAGCCAACGATCACGGTTGCTATGCCATTGGCTTCGAGCACTCTAGCGATCAGACTCACGGTCTGATGACATACAGGTCACAATGGCACCAAAAGCGCTATGTCGACATTCTGCTGGATGCATCTTCTGAGTATTTCTGGCGCATCTTTCTCCAAAGTGTTGCGTTTGCTGTAGTCTGTGGGCGCCGAATGAAATTGGCTGGCAATGTCAGCAATTAAGCCTTTTGCTTTGAGAGCCTGAAGCTGCTCGATTGGCAAAATAGACGCGATGTCGTTAGTGTGAGTGACGCCATGGTGCCAGCTCAACTCGGCGGTATAGAGGGACTCGGGCAGAGGCGCAATTGCAGTGGAGTAGACGGCTCTAGTTTTGCGGCCTATGTCAGTGTCGGGCATAGCCGTGGTGACCACACCTAGCCTTGATTCTGACAGTGGTTTTGTCAATGCTTGGAAGGGGGTGTCATCAAAATGCGCCCACTGATAATCATTCGTATAACCTTGCGCTTGATAATACTGCCGGGTGCGCTCCATATAGGGGACGTCATAAATTTTTGTCACGGGGCCTTACTCCTTCGATTGCAACAAGGTTTTAGCATAGCCCAATCGTTGCTAAAGCTAAAGCGTAAGCTAAATACGATTGGGGCCAATCACTGTACTGACTGACTCCAAATTACTAACCTGAAGTTTTACACTGACCGTATTAAATTTAGCAAATCCTTTTAGCCAAAATTAAACTTAAATAGCGGAATGCAGTATGAATATTAGAGAAGTAGGTATAGCAATTATCGGTGCCGGCACAGCGGGTATGACGGCCTATCGAGCAGCAAAAGAGCACACCCAAAGCGTTTTGGTGATCGAGTCAGGGGTGTACGGCACAACCTGCGCAAGGGTTGGCTGCATGCCAAGTAAATTGCTTATTGCAGCGGCAGAAGTCAGTCATCAAATAGACCAGTCGGCCATGTTTGGCATCGACGTTAAAGACAAGGTTGTCGATGGTAAGCGAGTAATGCAAAGGGTAAGAGACGAACGGGATCGCTTCGTTGGCTTTGTTGAGGATGCGGTAGAAAACTGGCCAGCACAGGATAAGATAAAAGGTAAGGCCATCTTCGTGGGGCCAAATGAGTTAGATGTTGATGGCCATACCAAAGTAATTGCAAAAAGAATTGTTATCGCAGCGGGTTCTCGCTCGTTAGTCCCGCCACCGTGGCTCGCGCTTGGCGAAAAACTCATTGTCAATGACGACGTTTTTTATTGGGAGAATTTGCCGGCTTCGGTTGCAGTAGTGGGAACTGGGGTGATCGGTTTGGAACTCTCCCAGGCACTGGCACGCTTAGGTGTCAAGACGCATCTTTTAGGTGTTGGCAATAAATTTGGGCCAATTTCTGATCCGAAAATTAACGCAGCTATGGCCAGTGTGCTAGCCCCGCAGCTTCATCTTTCAGCCGATTCCTTGGTTGAATCGGTACGCCGCGTAGGTGAAGGCGTAGAAATCACCTACAAAGAAGGAGAGCGAATCCACACGGCTACATATGACTATTTGTTGGCTGCAACTGGCAGGGGTTCCAATTTGGACCGTCTGAATTTTGCCGCAACAGGAATCCTTCTTGATGACTCAGGCGTGCCGCAGTTTGATGTTGCAACTGGTCAAATTGCAGGCAGCCATATTTTTATTGCCGGTGATGTTAGCAACGCCCATCCCCTGCTTCATGAAGCTGCCGATGACGGTAAGATCGCGGGCGATAATGCAGGGCGTTATCCCGATGTCCGAACGCGGCCACGACGGGCGCCCCTGACAGTCGTTTTTACTGATCCCCAAATTATGTTAGCGGGTGCAACTTTTGCGCAGCTTGAAGCTTCTGGCAAGGGCTTTGCTGTGGGCGAGGCAAGCTTTACAGATCAGGGCCGCAGCAGAGTTATCGGTAAAAACAAGGGGCTTATCAGGGTGTATGGTGAGGAAGGAAGCGGTGCCTTTTTGGGGGCGGAGATGGTTGGTCCGGCTGCCGAGCATATTGGTCATTTGTTGTCTTGGTCGGTACAGCACAAGCTTACTGTGCAGCAAATGCTCGACAGTCCTTTTTATCATCCCGTGATTGAAGAAGGTTTGCGCACGGCGCTGCGGCATTTAAACCGCAATCTGCAGATGGGGCCGCCACCGGTAGAGCGATGTCTCGATTGTGGTCCAGGCGCTTAGCACTATAAATAAAATTTGGAGAGAATGGTGCTTACGGTTTATACAGCGAAGACGTCGAATGGGCTTAAGATACCGGTCATGCTTGAGGGTTCGAACTAGAGTATCAGCTAGTGCTCATGAATTTGGCTCAGACAGATCAGAAAACGCGAGAGTTTCTAAGGGTAAGCCCAAATGGCCGAATTCCCGGGATAACGGATTATTCGGTGCCTGATGATGGCATATCAAAAACGGTGTTTGAGTCAGGCGCTATCTTAGTTCACCTCGCGCAGAAGTATGGCGCCTAGTAGGCGTGAGTTCGGCGAAAAAGTAGCCCCATAGGAATGGTTGTTTTTCCAAATCGGAGGCGTAGGGCCCACGTTTGGTCAGATCGGGTATTTTAAAGACGCAGCCAGGTTCCCTTCAGGCAGCGCAGTGGCAAGATTTTTGGAAGAATGGCAAGGTTTGGTTAGCGTACTGGAGAGCCGATTAAAATCAGTGAGGTGGCTCGCAGGCGAACACTTTACAATTGCGGATATTGCTAATCACACTTGGTTAAGTTACGGCGAAGCTGCAGGGGTTGATCTGTCGTCTGCGCCTGCCCTAATGGCGTGGTTGCGGGCAAGTAGCTGCCGCGCTGCGGTGAAAAAAGCGTACCAGCGGCTGGCACATCCTGATGCTTATTTTAGCTCAGGCGAGAGTCTGCTCGCTGATTAGCCCTAGCCACTGTTTCGGGGATTGGCCCGTCTTCTTGCGGAATACTCTGGCCAGTGCCGAGGCATTCTCATAACCTACCTGATTAGCGACCCAACCAACGGGCTTGCCTTTTTTCAGGTAGTTCTGGGCCAGAGCGATACGCCACTCCAGTAGGTAGTCGCCCGGCGTTTGGCCGACTTGCTGCTTAAACAATTCGGCAAACTTTGAGCGCGACATGGCACTCAATTCCGCAAGGCTCTCTAGTGACCAATGGTTTTGAGGAGCTTGATGCAGGGCAATGATTGCTTTTGACAGTTGCGGGTGGCTCAGGCCAGACAGCATGCCGCTGGCCACCAGATTATTTTCCATAGCGTGGCGCAGCAGGTGAATAATAAACACCTCGGTTAATCTGTCCATCATTGCAAGTCTGCCGTTTTCTTCCGTAAATGCCTCTCCAAACAGCAGGTCAGTGACCATGCGCAGCTGTGTTGCATTGTTAAGCTTGATAGTCAGCAGCTCGGGCAACGCATTGGCCAAAGGGTTCTTGGTGCCAGTGCCATACTTTATTGTGGCGCAGACGACTTGAGCGTTGTCAGCCTCGTCTGCCATGAGCCGGTGGGCAGCCGGGCGTGGGTAAAATAGAACCGAGGGTTCATCAATGACTGATTTTTTACCATCTTGGTTAAAAACAGTTAGCTTTCCGCTTCGCAGCAAATGTAGATGACCTTCTTCTGAACCATCTGGGTTGAAGCTAGAAAGCCCACAAAGATTTCCCGTGTAAAACACACCGGCAGAAATAGAAAAGTTATTGAGCACTTCAGATAGCTTGTCCATGCCTGAAATTCCATAGAAGAGTAACAAGGCAGAAATCATAGCCGATTGCAGCGTGGGTCACCAGCGAGGACCCATTGAGTCAAGTTTCGGTCGATAAGTATCCTTTAGTTTCCTGGCTTTCTTACAATTACCGAAAGCCAGTAACAGTTTAAATTAAACGTCTTTATAAAAGACAGGAGTAAAGCGATGAGTGCGACGATAGACAATCAAACTGTATTTGACGATGCCCTAAGTTCTAATGAATGGGTTTTGATCGATTTTTGGGCTACTTGGTGTGGCCCCTGCAAGTCTATGACGCCAGTGTTTGATGCTGTTGCTCAGGAGCGTAAACAGGAGCTGTTTGCAGCAAAAGTAAACGTGGATGAGTTTGGCAAATTAGCAAACAGTTTTGCCGTGCGAGGTGTGCCAACTCTTAGTTTGCTCCACCGAGGCAGGCCCGTGTCTCAACTTGTTGGGGCCCAGCCAAAGTCCGTTGTCGACAGCTGGCTTGATGAACAGCTGCGCTGCAGAGCATCCTAAAATTGGTGCTCTCGGTTTTCGAAACTGCCAAGCTGACCCAGCGGGTTAGAGCAGATGGTATTCGACAACCTACGGAAGTAATGCCAGCTAGGGAAAAGCTATCGTTGATATTGTGCTTTTGTAAGTGCTTGTTAAGTGATTATTGAGTATCAGTCTGCGGCGCTAAAGCAGCCTGCTGCAAGTTTGCATAGAGAACTAAATGCGGGCCATGTTACTCTAAAAAAACTAACTACTCAGAGACACCGATGCACACTTTAAATCAACCGGGTGTAAGTGCTTTACTGCTGGCTTGCTTGCTATCAATATTCGCTGGCACGATTACCGCACAGCAAGCTAATTCGAGGCAAGGGAGCGAAGACATGGCTGAAATGTCGCCAGTGGCGGGAATAAGTTTCCGCATGATTGAATCCAATGGCATCACCATGCGTATTGCCGAGGCAGGCAGCAGCGGGCCGCTGTTACTCATGGCACACGGTTGGCCGGAGTCTTGGTACAACTGGCGTCATCAAATGACTTACTTTGCTAATGCAGGGTATCGGGTAGTGGCGCCGGATATGCGTGGCTATGGCCAAACCGACGCGCCTGAGGACGTCGAATCTTATGACATTGTAACCTTGGCTGGGGATATGGTGGGCATACTTGATGCCTTGGGTGAAGAGAAGGCGATTATGGTGGGCCACGATTGGGGCTCAATTGTCGCGTGGAATACGGTGTTGATGCACCCAATCCGATTTACCGCGTTGATCGCGTTGAGCGTGCCTTACGGTGGTCGGCCATTGCAGTCACCGATGGTCGCTTGGCAAGAGACATTTAAAGATAATTTTTACTATATTCTTTATCACAATGAGGCTGGCGGCGTCGCTGAAGCGGAATACGACAATGACCCCAAAGGCTTGCTGAGCCGGTTGTATTTGTCACCAGACTCACCCCGAGAGGCGCCCCAAATCATAGACTCTAAGCGCAGTGCAGGCGGTTGGATCGGCAGGCTCGGTGCGCCTAAGGCTTTGCCTAGTTGGCTTAGCGAGGAAGATCTAAACTATGTGGTCAGCCAATTCGAGCAGGCTGGGTTTCGTGGCGGCATTAATTACTACCGTAATTTTCAGCGCAATTGGGAAATTACTGAGCATCTGCAAAACACCAAGATTGCTGTGCCAACATTGTTCATCGCAGGCACCAAAGATGTCGTGATAGCAGGTGCCACCGAGGGCCAGTTAAAGGGCGCTATGTCTCGAATAGCCGAAGACTTCAGAGGTGTCGTTTTACTTCCTGACATTGGTCATTGGGTGCAGCAAGAAGCGCCCGAAGCAACTAACAAGGCCATGCATGAGTTTCTGCAGTCGCTTTAAACCTAGCGACTGACAGTTCAGGGCTCAACAGCTGTGTTTGGGTCGGCGGCGATGCAGGCTACCTTGAACCGGCCTATAAGGATCAGCCTAGTAAGGCATTGACCCCGCGTATGGCACGATCCACATGTTCATAGGTGTTATAAATAGTCGGGCACAGCCGGATGCCGCCGGTGCCAGCTGCAGCAATACCAAAATCTGTATACAAAGCATCGGCTAGACTGCCATTCTGCCCCGCCGGCACGCGGGTGATGCAGACACCGAAGCTCAGCTGAGGATCCATTGGTGTTACTAAATCATGGCCAGCGGAGCTGATGCCGGTTTTTAAGCGCTGTGCAAGCTCTATTATTCTATCTTCAATTCGCTTGGGACCAATCAGATTATGCATCTCGGCAGCGCTGGCCAGTGCGGCTAAAGCGGCGTCATCCCGCTGGCCTAGGGATTCAAATTTTCTTGCGCCTTTAAGCGTCGTGGTCGCTGTGTCTCCCCAGCCCGGTGCGATCACGCTTGGCCACACTTTATCAATGTTGGTAGCTTTGATGTAAAGCAAGCCGACCTCTTTGGGCCCCATATACCATTTATGAGCGCTGGCGGAGAAGGAATCTGGGTCGAGGTCCTTAAGGTCTAAGGCCATGGCTCCCCAAGTTTGAGCGCCGTCCAAATGGACGTATATGCCCCTTGCATGGGCGGCCTGAATAATTTCCTTGGCAGGGAGCTTAACGCCGCTAACATTAGAGACATGGGTAATGGCTAATACTTTTGTGTTTGCCGAAAAGGCGGCGACGAAGGCATCGATTAGGTCGTTTACTCCCGCTGGGTTTGTGGGAGTAGCGACCTTTTTGACGGTCAAACCGAAGCGTGCAGCACGCACTTCCCAGGCGACATGATTGGTAGGGTGGTTTTGATCCCAGATGACCACTTCATCGCCGGGTGCTAAGCCCAGGCCATTGTTTATTAGGTTGTTGGCTTCGCTGGTATTGCGCACCAAGGCTATTTCATCGGCACTGACATTGAGCTGGTTGGCCACCAAACTGCGGGTAGTTTCCAGCATTGGGCCGTATTTGGCGCGGTTGTTAAACGAGCAGTCTTGGTCGATGTCAGCGGTCATGAGGGCGTTTTTCTCAGTCACAACCCGAAACGCCGGACAAAGATTGGCGGCATTCATGGGGACAGCGTCTTCGGTGAACGAAAACTGATTGCGCACCATTTGCCAATAGTCCTCACCGCTTAAGTTTTGCGCGAAACTGGCAGAGCTTGCTGCGGCGCCGGTTCCCGCGAGTAGGAGGGCAGAGGAGGACTTAAGAAATTGTCGTCTGGTGTTTAGTATTTTCATGGCAGCCTTGTTTGTCCATTTGTCGGTGGGGCACAGTTGCCCGGTGAATCCGTAACTGGTCTGTGATGAAGAGTAACCAAGGCGAAATGAGTTTGCTAGCTTTTCGCTAGCGAGGACAGAAAGTTCAATGTAGTCAGCAAAATTGCCGGGATGGCTATCCTGCCGACAAATCTCCCACAGCTGAAAGCTTCAACGCAGGCAGGCAATAGTGCTCGATGATGTTTAATCCAGTGCGGGGGCAAATCAGGGCGGCATTGCCCCCAGCACTGACGGTAAAATGACTAGACGATCCGGCGTTCGCGGAAATCGGCAATCTGCTCAGCGGAATAGCCAAGCTCTGCCATTATTTGGTCGGTATGTTCGCCAAGAGTCGGCGCTCGATGACGAATCTCACCCGGGGTTTCTGACAGCTCTACCGGGGTTACCATAAGTGGGGCGGGCTTTTCCAAGCCCGGATACGCAACCGGTTTGAACAGGCCTTTGGCTGCAATGTGGGGGTCATCCAACACTTCTTGTGGAGACATGACTGGGCCAGCGGGTAAGCGGGCTTCTTCCATGGCAGCCAAGGCTTCGGCTGAAGTTCTCTGAGCACACCATTGGGCCATTCTGGCGGAGATAAGCTCGCCATTGTCGCCGCGGCTTATATCATCTTTAAATCTAGGATCGTCAAGCCAATGATCTTCGCCTATGAGGTCGGTCCAGCGCTTAAACAGCGGCCCGCCAACGGATTGCACTAGCACCCAGCCATCTTTAGTCTTGAACGTATCGGCTGGCCCGGATGTCTGGGCTCGATTGAGGCTAGCGACTCGATTCCGAGCGATAGCGTGCTGTTCTATTGCAGTGCCATTGGTCATAGTTAGTGCAGTTGCAAACAGGGAGCCTTCAACCATTTGGCCTCTGCCGGTTTTCTGGCGCTCATACAGGGCAGCCATGGTGCCGAAAGCAGACAAACTGGCTGTGCCAAAATCGATAAAGGGTGGGTGGGCTTTAACCGGCTGTTCGGGGGTGCCGCTCATGTACATGGCGCCAGACATGGCTTGGCCTAGGCCATCAAATCCAACCCTGTTTGAGTAGGGGCCACCGCGGCCAAAGGCAGAGACAGTAGTGAGAATAATGTCTTGTTTGATTGCTTTAAGGCTCTCATAGTCTAGCCCCATGGCTGCTAAAGTGTCGGGCGGCAGATTGGCTATGACGATATCTGCTGTGGCGACCAGTTTTTTTACGATATCTCGGCCTTCAGGTTTCATCGGGTTTAGAGTCATGCAGAGCTTGTTGCGGGCCAACTGCAAAAACAAGGCGCCATCACCTTTGTCGGTAATTGGAGAGAGGAAGCGGTCTTCGCTGCCATCTACCTTCTCTATGCGAATGACTTCGGCGCCCATGTCCGCCAAGAGTGTGCCGCAGTAGGGGCCAGCGATATAACGTCCGAAGTCTAGGACCCTTATTCCTTCTAATACTTTTGTCATTAAGTTAATCCAAATCTAAGTGGTGGCTGAAGCATTGCCGAAAATTCTACCATAGCTGCCTGGATGTTCTGGCAATTCCGCCATGTAGGTTTTTTTTACACCCATACTTATAATATGTGAACCACTTAACAACTTCTCTTAGATCAATTAAGCATAATCGCCTTAACTGAGATTTAAATCACATCCGTGACAACCTCAGCTCAAGAATCACAACTGGTTGACGAGAAGAGGTTTCCTGATGAGTGGAGTAAAGAATTCAGCAAATGCGGCGCCGAACCAAGCGTTGAATGAATTGCAGTCTATTCTACGTAAGCCTTATCAAGACGTCTGCAATGTTTGTAATGGCGCGGGGAAAATAACCCAAACCAGCACTTGCCCGAAATGCAAAGGCTCTGGGCACCGCTTGCTCAAGCTGCTTTAGGGCAGAATCCCCCCGCAGGCGCTGCTTACTCTCCATCCGCCCCTCCTGTGTTGTTAGCAGGGTGCTGTCTGATCTACAATCAAATCCAATGCGTGTTTCGCTTAACTAACCTCAGCTCGTGTGTCTAGGCTACAGGGCGTTAAGCTTTCTCAAAATCAAGGAATTTAACTATGACTAGGCTGCGCGTTTCATCCGCTTTAATGGCCGTAATGCTTTTGTTGGCTGCATTTAACGGGGCGATTGCCGCCGAAAACCCCGGTTATATAGAGGACCCTGCGCGCAGAACCACTGGCATCGGCAAGTTTTACATGGGCCGGGAGATCTCCTTTGTAATGGGTCATCAGGCTGCTCAGTGGTTAAATCGTCCTGGCAGAGTTCAAGAGGAGATGCCGGACGCGGTGGTCGAAAATATGAATTTAGCCGAGGATCATGTAGTCGCTGATATTGGCGCTGGGTCAGGGTATTTTTCATTTCGAATTGCCAAGAAAGTGCCTAACGGCAAAGTGCTTGCTGTGGATATTCAGCCCGAGATGCTGGCGTTGATTGAAGAAGCCAAGCAGCGGGACGGCGTGGACAATATCGAAGGTGTACTGGGCCAGATCGATGACCCTAATCTACCCGCAAACTCTATTGATGCCGCTATTATGGTGGACGCCTATCATGAGTTCTCGCACCCATTTGAAATGATCAACGGTATTTACAGTGCCCTAAGACCAGGTGGCCGAATTTTCCTGCTTGAGTATCGTGGCGAAGATGCCTCTGTTCCTATTCGTCCGCTGCATAAGATGACCGAGGAGCAGGTGGTAAAAGAGATGGGGGTATTCGGCTTGGAATGGACCGATACTTTAGATTTCTTGCCTTGGCAGCATATGATGATATTCACCAAGGTTGAGTAGCACCTCGAAAACCTATTGGCTTCAGCTTCAATGGCCGGCAGCGCTGCTGACCGTCAAAAACTATCTCTTTAGCCCACTCTGACAAATTTACCGAGGGCAATACCGTGCCCTCGCGTATCAATCCCAACAGCATCAAATTCGTTAGCTCCGAGCTTATGTAACTGTTTTGTTGTTTTGTCGTCTAACTAATAACCAACACACTGACAGCAGGCTGATTGTTGCAGGTTGCTAGGGGCGAGTTGACACAACTTTGCGTGCAGGCCTGTGTTTACAGGTCTGAACCGGAAGGCTAAAGGGATATGATTAATCTAAGGTATATAGGGCTGAGTAAATCAATTCACCAGTTAATTGATTCTCAAGCCCCCAGAACAAAAGCGCTTTTGCATTATATGGAAGCAGGAATGATCACTGCTTTAATCGCAGCGCTGTTGCTGTATATCTGAGTCACTTTTAGCCTCGCTCGGCCTAAAAAAGACTCAGTTAATAGCACTGTTGTGGTTGGCAAGGTCTTAGCTAGAAAGTGTGTCGAACCCTCAGGGCGTAGACCAAGCCTGTGTTGGTGCAAAACTGTTCACGTTCTTCAACGATACCGTTTGCCGTGGCGCCTTCGTAACGAGTCCTCTGACGGCATTCCAGTCGGTCAGATATATTGCGAGCATCGAGTCTGAATGTCATCCCGCTTTCAATGCGCTTTTCTAGAAACAGGTTGAGATTGTATTCTTCTAGGTTACGCTCTGTGTCAAACACATCTATATTCAGCCTACCACTGCCGTCTTGGGCTGAATTGGAGTAGTTGGCTCCGTAGCTGACATTCCAGCGCTGCACGTCTTGGCGAAAATTAGCGCGGCCAAACCAACGATTGTTGCCGCTGCGGCGCCGGTCAATGCCTAAAAACGGGTCAGTCACTGAGGAGTCTGCAGTAATAAAACTTAAGGTAAGCAGACCATTTTCTATGCCGATAGGGTCAAGTTTGGTGCTGGCATCAAGGTCCAGCCCGTACAGGTAGCCGTCGCCGATGTTGCCCCGAGCGGACTGCAAATTGTCTGGCCCGGTTGAGACATCAATGCGATCTATAACGTCCTCATTGTCACGGTAGAAGAAACGCGAATTTAGTACCCCTAAATCGTTGGGCAGACGAAACTCCAAATTTAAATCAAGATTCCAAGACTGCTCCTGCGCGATGGACGGGTTACCGCCTTGCACGTTTTGATCATCATCGCCGCCGTCTTGAGTAACGCTGAAATCAGAGAAGCTCAGCTGAGAGATTTGCTTCTCAATTGTTGCTCGAATTTGCATGCTGTTGGTGATGTCATAGCGGTAATCGAATCGCGGACGCAAAAAGCCAAAACTGCGCTCATTGTTGACGTCACCAGTTTGAGTGATCACTGAGTCTTCGTAAATTAGCGTGCTTTCTAGCGCCATTTTGTCATTGATTTGCCAATTATGAATGGCAAAGGGCTCGTATCTAATTTCTTCAATCACTGAGAAAGCATTGTCGATATCACTTCGGACTAGGCCGCCGGTGAGCTCTGAGGGTGTTCCTTCGTTGCCAATGTCTCCCACAAGCAGGCCGTTGTTTCTAATGGTTTGTGCCGTTTCTATGCCGAGTTCAAGCGCTTGATTGTCAGAGGGGTCAAAGGTATACGAAGTGCGCGCGATGCGTTCTCGGTCGCGGCCTAGGGAATTGATAAACAGGTTTTTCTGTTCAGAGGTAGCAGTGACATCAAAGCGTTCGCGCACAAAGTCAGTATCGCGATCGTTGACGATAAACAGGAAGCGAAACTTGTTGCCGCCTCTGAACTCGTATTCGTAATCGCCACCGATTTCCCAGTTTTCTTGATTCCACTGATTGCCTTCACGCTCAAGCCTAGTTGTAATAGTGGGGCCCGAGAAATCTGTAATTATTCTATCGATATCAGTAGGTGGGCTGGTTTCGCCATAAAGAGCGTTGAGCTGGATCATGCTGTTGCTAAACCGATAGCCCAAGTTGACACTGGTTTCGAATTCGTTTTGATCCCGTCTGCGATCTTCACTGCGGGTTTCAACCAAGCGGCCGTCCGGAGTGCTACTGGTTTCTTCACCGAGTCGGTTGTTAAACCGTGGGTCCGTTTCTATGTGGAACAGGTAGTTAAAATCTCCGGTTTGGCCGCTGTAGGACAATCTTGCCCCCGGCGCCACTGTGCCGTCTTGAATTCTATCGGCATTCACTTCGGCAGCAATACTTGAGCGAGACTGAGCATCGAGTAACACAACGTTGACGACCTGGCCGCCGCCACGCACATCAATTTCCTCAGAAGTGCCACGTATTATTTCAATGTGCTTCACTTGATTTGCTGCGATACGACTTAACTGGGCTCGACCTGCATTGGATTTTCCGGTAATTCTTTGGCCATTGATTAAAACTTCATTGGCTCCGCCGCCCAAGCCTCGGCGGTTACCGCCACCACCGCCCAGGGCCAGCCCAATGCCAGGAATGCGGTCGATCATGTCATTGACAGAAACGGGGCTAAACTGATTAAAAAACTGCGCTTCATAGACTACGGTGGAATCTTCCGTGCCGTCATCTGCTGGGTCCTGAGCCTTCGCTGGCAGTGCTAGCGAGATTGCCAGTCCTAATAGGCTAAGGTTGAATAGTGTTTTGGTGCGGCGCCTTGGCATTCGATACTCCAGTTATGGCTCGTGATTTCAAGGTTTTAGAATTTGCTGAAACTCTCTATTGACCTGCAGCGGGAAATTCTTCGACTAGTTTTTTAATTGGGTGGAACGTCGAGATAGCTTCTTTCAGAAGACCCCTAGTGTAACTAAGCACACTCTTGATTACTGTGACAAATTGTGCAAATTTTATGGCAAAGTTGCCACTATTCGCGACTTTTCAACACATTTCGCCCCAGCTTCAAGAAACATATCAACGGCAGTTTTAGTGCTTTCTTTAGCAGGGATAGCCTAAGTACGTGTCCGAAATGGTCTGAGTTCACTTTTGTTGCATTGACGCTGTAGCAACGGTTTGCAGTGACATTGGTTCTATCTGCCGTTTTGAAGCTGGCCTAACGCGCAACCATAGGCGACGTAGCATCCTAGCAGCAGGGATGAGTTTTGCGCTGTCCAAGCTATTCAAGGATAATAGAGGGTCAACGCGCAGAGGGCATTCCCTTAAGGGATACTTAAACTTAAGTCGCAAAAAACCTATTTTTTGGGAAGTACAGAGGCTAATTTATGCAACGCGAATCAATGGAAGTCGATGTAGTCATTGTGGGTGCGGGTCCGGCAGGGCTATCGACTGCCTGCAGACTTATGCAGATGGCTAAAGAATCTGGTAAAGAGCTGTCAGTTTGTGTGCTTGAAAAAGGGTCAGAAGTTGGCGCCCATATCCTATCTGGCGCGGTGTTTGAGCCAAGTGCTTTAAATGAGCTGTTTCCTGACTGGAAAGAGCGGGGTGCACCCTTGAGCACGGCGGTGACAGGCGACGACGTCTACTACCTGCCTGGCGCTGAGTCTTCATTTAAATTCCCTAATCTTTTAGTGCCCAGGCCCATGCACAATCATGGCAATTATATTATCTCCTTAGGCAATCTCTGCCGCTGGCTGGGTGAACAGGCCATGGAGTTAGGGGTTGAAGTGTTTCCAGGCTTTGCTGCAGCAGAGATCCTCTATAACGAGGACGGCAGCGTAAAGGGGGTTGCTACCGGCGATATGGGTGTGGATGCCAAGGGAGAGCACAAGCCGTCCTTTGAGCCAGGCTTTGAGTTCCATGCTAAATACACGGTGTTTGCCGAAGGCTGCCGAGGTCATTTGGGTAAAGAGCTAATCTCCAAATTTAAACTCGATGCAGACAGTGATCCCCAGCATTACGGTATTGGTTTGAAGGAAGTGTGGGAAATACCAGAAGACAAACACAAGGAAGGCCTTGTTGTGCATACAGCTGGCTATCCGATGCTAGGCGATAGTTATGCCGGTACCAGTGGCGGATTTCTTTACCATGTGGAAAACAATCAAGTTTCTCTCGGACTAATTGTTGATCTTGGCTATGAAAACCCCCATTTGAGCCCCTTCGACGAGTTTCAGAAATTTAAGCATCACCCGGTGATTAGGCAGTATATCGAGGGGGGTAAACGCATCAGCTACGGCGCGCGGGCCCTGATTAAAGGCGGCTTGAATTCGCTGCCAAAGATGAATTTTCCTGGCGGACTATTGATAGGCTGCGATGCCGGCACACTGAATGCTGCCAAAATCAAAGGCAGCCACACGGCGATGAAGTCAGGGATTATAGCGGCTGAAACCTTGTTTGCAGAGTTTAACGAAGAGACGCCTGCGGTTGACCCGGTTACCTACGCTACTCGCTTTAAAGAGTCAGAACTCTATACAGAGCTGCACAAGACGCGCAATTTTAGTTCGGGCTTCCATAATTTCGGCTTTTGGATCGGTAGCGCGCTAACATTCATCGAACAAAACATTTTCTTTGGTAAGTTTCCTTTCACATTTCACGATAAATCTGAAAACTATGCGTCTCTTAAAGAAGCCTCTGAGTCGCCTAAAATCAACTACCCGAAGCCAGACGGAGTAATAAGTTTTGACAAACTGTCGTCGGTATTTCTGTCGAATACCAACCATGCGGAAGATCAGCCGGTGCATTTACAGTTGAAAGACGCCTCGATCCCAATTGGCGTTAACTTGCCTAAGTTCGATGAACCGGCCCAGCGCTACTGCCCTGCAGGGGTATACGAAGTGGTGGAAGAAGCGAACGGCGACAAACGTTTTCAAATCAATTCGCAAAACTGCGTCCACTGCAAAACATGCGATATCAAAGATCCATCCCAGAACATCCACTGGGTTGTGCCCGAAGGTGGCGGTGGTCCAAACTATCCAGCGATGTAAGGTTAACTGCCTGTCATGGCCGTAGCGATTATGGTTGCTCCATGGCAGGTACCTAAGGCTTGATGCAGGATTTTGCTGCTTCCTAGGCTGTTACAATTTAGTCGTGGTGCAGGCCGTGGTACAGTAAGTTAAACCATTGTTATGCTAGGTCTAACCATGATCAATAAGACCCTAATTCATTTAATGTTGCTCAAGGTTTTCAGTGGCTTGGGGATGGTTCTTGTTGGGATTTTGGCAACGACTGTGAGCGTCATCGCACAGGAAGAGCTGCTGTCCCAGCGCTGGTTTTTTGCCGAGTCTGGTCATTTCAAAGTCTACAGCCAGCTTTCGAGTCGACAAACTTCTCAGTTTATTAATGAGTTGGAAATGTGGCGCCAGCTCGCTGCTCAGGTAAGCCAAGGGGATGCGTCCTTTCCAAAGGCTAATGTCCCCAACCACGTGTATATGTTCTCCAATGCCGAAAACTTTCAGCATTTTTCGACTAGCAGTGACCTAGCTTTTTTTCACTCCACTCCCAGAGCCAATTTCATGGCCTTTGTGCCTTCGAATGAGTCCAGTCGAAAAGCTGTGCTGCATCAGTATGGCCATTTTCTGCAGAGGAATTTTGGCGGTTTACACGTGCCTCGCTGGTACGAAGAAGGCATGGCGAGCTATTTGTCGCGATTATCACTAACGCGCGGTAAACCAGAATTGGATCGAGTGAGCGAGGCAGCCAATGAATTGATGGTCGGCTTAAATCCAGAGCTGTCAATGGACCGGTTTTTGTACTTAGATGAGGCGCTGGCATCACCGCGTTTAATTCAGATCGCCAATCTGAAGTCAGAGGCATTGCTGCACTTCCTGCTCCATGGCTATCAAGAGGATCAATTCCTTGATAGGCGAGCTCAGCTCAGTGAATATTTAGACTACCTTTTGGTCGGTAGAAATCATCGCTTCGCCTTTGATCTGGCTTTCGGTATTACTACGGCGCAACTTGAACAAGAGTTTGAACGCTACTTAACCGAGAGTCGCAGGCCCGAAGGGCTCGTCATGGTTGAACCGTTGCAGGAACCTGTGCAGGTAGAGCCCGAGAGGATTGAAGTTCCTGTTTTAACACTGATGCTGGGCGAATTGGCTTTGAATTCTAGCAATATTGAAACCGCCGAGTTCTACTTCAAAAAAATAATAGACGGGGATGAAGAGATTGCGAGGGCTTACTCTGGTCTGGGCGATGCGCTTCGGTTTCAGTTAACTGCCGGTCGCGACCAAGAAATAGCACGCTATTTCGAGCTGGCCCTTGAGTTGGCGCCAGATGACCCAGATATACTGTTGGACTATGGAGAGTACTGGGAGTCAGAACTACAAGACTGCGAAAAAGTCTATCCGCAGGCACAACGCCAGCAAGTGATGGCAGCCATAAAGCAAAAGCTTTTGCAGGCAATGCTGCTGCGTGAAAATAGTGCTGAAGTGCAGCTCGCATTGGCAGAGTTTTATTTGTTAGATGGCCAAGACTGGATGCTTGGCAAAGCTCATCAAGAGCAGGCCTTTAGCTTATTGCCAGGAGATGGCTTTATTATTGAGGCATCGGTCAAATATGCTATTGCTTCTCAAGAATTTGAGAAAGCTGAAAAACTAATTGCAGAAATGTCTCAGCCGATTCATTTTTTTGGTGAGCCTAACTACGTCACTGCTTTGCGCAGTAAGCTAGCGAGCAAGAGAAGAGGTGAAAACTTTGATGTCTGTGCTGACGTACCTTAACCCCTGCAGCGCAGAGCCAATCAGGCCCGCGGTTCTGGCTGTCGTGGTATTGCTCAGCGGAATAAATGTTTTTGCGGATGTATTGGACGAGCAAGTCACAGGTGATGGGTTTCTAGGTCTGTTAGCGGGCTCTTTGAATGAGTTTTCTATTGATGTCACCGTGAATGTGAATAACAGAGATTTGGGTAGAAGCAGGCCCGACCGGCCACGTCTCGGCGGTTTTTGGGATATTCCCATTGGCCTGCTGCCCTCAGCGAGCGAAATAGGCCGATGGCAACAGGATTTTAGTCGCAATCAGCTTAGTGGATTCGCCGTGATTCCTTGCCAAGACTGTGCCGGCGAAAGTTTGGCCGGAGATTTTTTAAACCGTTGGTTCGAGACTTCGGATAGCCAACGAATTTTTGTCAGTTTTGGCATGGGGGATGAGCAATCAGCCAAGGTGATAGCCGATGCTGCTCGGTCGCTGGGTATGAAGGTGCAGTCGTTGGTGCCGCCAAATGCGCCGGCTTTTGCTGCGGAGCTGTACGCGACTGCCGGTCGGCGTTTGGTTATCGATAGCCGAAACGCAAGGGGTTTAGACAGCCAGGTGACCGAGTTTGTTTACCTTGGTCAGCGCTCGCGTCGTGGCAGCGAGTCGCTTTTCAAGCCAAATGATGCGTCCCGTGGTTTGGACCTAGCTAGAAACGAACCGGCGGTTTTTCTTAAGGAGTCTTTGGGCGATGAATTCAATCAATCGACCATACAGGAAATAATTGTGCCAGGTGGCGTGGCGCTGGGGGAAATTGCAGGTTTGAATTTTCAGCCTTCAAGTATGCAATTTGACGGCGCTCAACTCGTACTTACAGATGCCGCCGGCAGCAGCTGGCAATTGCCCCCACAGACTTTTTCTGTATCCAGAGCCTTATTCGATTTCGTCGAAAGATCAGCGCTGATCGGCTCAGATGCTATAGTAGACATTGATGAAAACGGGCGGGTAAGTATTTCAAGTTCGTTAAGGGATACTGATGCGGGATATGAGATTATGCACGCAGACACTCAACCATTCGAGTATATTTCAAATCTGCCTGTGACCAAAAGCGTAGTAATTGACACGTTTGTGAAGTGGGTGCGCGACTCGAGTGGGGAGTTTGCTTTTACTACCGAGTTCGAGGTTCGATTTCTGTCGGCAGACAATATGCGCATTGCACAAACCCGTGCGGCCCTAGTGTATGAGTATGAGTGGCCGGGCAGCCAAGTAAATTACCGCAATGCTTGGGGCAGGGACGCACGGCGTCTGAATGAAAAAGTGGACTATGCCGGTCTTGGTAACAGTATGGAGAAAGTTGCGCACTATGCAGGTTGGATCGCACTGTTTCGCAAGCTGAAACAAGACCAGGTGCCTTTTTTGCGGGGGCGCTACCAGTTTATGACTCTCGGTAAAAATGGCAGAACAACTCCAATCAGGTATTAATTTGAAGGCGATATTGAACCGAATAACTTCACTGCAAATCCAAAGCGCTGGGCTTAATGCTTTTGCACGGCTGGCTCGGCGTGCTCCTATAGCCGGTGTGCTGCTTGGCTTATTATTAACCTCCTGTAAAACCATCGACATAGATACCTCATTTGTCCGCGATGAGGAAATTTACCGGCAGATTCTTGACCAATCAGAAGATCGCTTTGCCGAGGTCGATCCGCTTGAGCTTTCCCCCGAAATCAAATTGCTAGTTGATGAATTTATAAAGCCTCGTATTGGCGAAGAAAACAAGGTTGAACGACTTCAAGAGCTTTTGTACAGCGGGGAATATTTAGGTATCACCTACTCTGATCAAAAGACCCATACTGCGATTGAAACGTTTCATGCTCGCGAGGGCAACTGTCTCTCAGTGATGAATCTGTATGTTGCTATCGCGCGCTATGCTGGGCTGGATGCTAAATTCCAAACGGTTGATGTGCAGCCCAATTGGGATCGGCGAGGGGATCTATTGGTTTTGAGCCAGCATATCAATGCCACGGGTCGTTTTAATGCTCAGCGTCGCTACGTAGTAGATTTCACGCCTGAGATTTCCCTGCAGCAGCTGACGTCATCAATAATTACCGATCAAGCAGCCAGAGCCCTGTATTTCAACAATTTGGGCGTGGAGGAGTTGATTGCTGGGAACGACGAGGCGGCGTTAGTCTATTTTAAAAATTCTTTATTCTTAGATCCGCAAGGATCAATCACCTGGAACAATATCGGTTCGACTTACAACAGAAAGGGCGATAAACGGTTTGCGGAGTACGCTTATAAAACGGCCTTTGATCTTGATAATCGCAATGCGACGGCTATTAATAATTTGGCCAAATACTACCGCAGCGTGGGTGATATTCGGATGTCTCGGGTCTATGAAAAAGCCATCGAGCGCTTTAATAAGAAAAACCCATATTACTATTTTGCGCTGGGAAATTTGGCAGTTGAAGGACAAGATTTAGAAAAAGCTAAAATTTCATTCACTCGCGCACTTAGCTTGAAAGCAGAAGAGCCAGCATTTTATCTGGCACTGGCACGGGTCTATCAAGGCTTGGGAGAGATTGACGAAGCGCGTTTTTATGCTGAGTCAGCGCAGAAGCTCATCGCATTGAATGCGGAGATTTATGTACCAAGCTTCGATAAGGTTAGAATTATCGACTCTAGCAGTATTCTGCGCGACTCCAGCCCGGGTATCAGTATAAATTTTGACAACTAGGCAGGGCCTTAATTGAGATCACTGTCATGCCAGTAGCGGGTGCCCTTAATCGTTGCCTGCAGCGCTAACCCGCTTTGAGTTAACTGATAGACACTGACATTGTCTAACAACGCTTCTCCCCCCACTGCGGCACCCAGATCACCCGCTTTAGCAGCCGCGTCGGCCTGTCCACCAACAGAAAGACCTACGTCCATAAAACGCTGCAGTGCAGCTTCGTTGTGAAAAACAAAGACAACGCGGAAATCTTTCACCCCAGCGCCAATGCCGATACCGACTTCACCCATGCGCATATAGGTGTCTGCGCCAGATTGGTTGTCATGGACGATGCCATAGCCGCCACCAAAGCTTGCGAAAATAACGTTAATGTTGGCATTGGAAAAGACCGCATAGCCTGTTGCGTCGGCTATCTGAGCCCCAGTGTCGGGCTTAATACCACGCAGTTCATCAAGTACCTCTTGACGCATTTCCAGGATCGCCGAGCGGCGCTCTTGGGGCGTTCCGCTGCTCATTCCCGTGGTTGTGCAATTGGTTAAAACTACTAAGCAGATAGCTACTAGGGTAAGGCGAATAGACTTGGGCATAAATTAACTCACTTCAGTGGTAAAAATATAGCTTTGCAACATGCTCGTCACTTCGTTGATTCTAACTTTATCGGTAAGCTCAATACTGATAACCAGGCCGCGTTTTTTCTCCATCTCGCTGCTGATGGCAGCGGTGGCTCCCATTGAGGCCAGCACTTCACTGACGATTGTTTCTGACATCATCTGCCGTAAACGCGGGCGGAATATTTTGCCAACTGCAGTGACGGGCATAGCATCAATAAACTCAATGCGCTTGGGCACTGCCGCTCGCTCAGAGATGTGCTCTGCGCAGTATTGAATTAGCTCTTGGGAATCAACTTTGCTATTCGGCTTTCTCACCACGTAGGCCATGGGTAGTTCGCCAGCGTAGGCGTCGGGCATTCCTATGGCAATTGATACAACAACCTGAGGGTGGGCATTCAGTGGCTCTTCAATTAACTCTGGGTCAATGTTGTGGCCACTTCGAATAATCAAATCCTTGGCTCTGCCGGATAGATAGAGGTAGCCATTGGCGTCAAGGTAACCCAAGTCGCCAGTATTGAACCAACCATCTTCGACCCACGCGAGCTTATTGTCTGACTCAGATTTGTAGCCGGCAAAAACTTGAGGCCCTTTCACTAAGATCACTCCGCTTTCTTCAAGCTCACAGTCTTTAGTGATAGCAGTGCCATCCACATGAGCGATGCGAATTTGAGAATAAGGTATGCGCATGCCGACACTTCCGGGCGGCTGGTTGGCTGGGGCTCGAGAAATTAACGCTGTGGTTTCTGTCATGCCATAGCCGTTACTTACATCTACAGTATGCTTTTTCTCGAACCCTTCTTTAAATGGCTGGGATAATGGCGCAGCGCCGGAATTTACATTGGTAAGGCTGCTGATGTCGCTGTCGCCGACAGGGATATCCGCGAGCGCCATTAACACTGTCGGCACGGTGGCAAAGCTTGTGATTTTGAACCGGTCGATATGTTTCCAAAAGTTAGTCATCGCAGGAACACTGCGAAAGCCAGCCGGTGTCATGAGAAGTATTCGATAGCCCACTGCGAATGCGGCTACGCCCTGAATGATACAGCCATATATGTGAAACAGGGGGAGACCGCAAAGAATACTCTGGCGATTTTGATGGGCGGTATAAACCTGCATAAGCTGGCCAATAAAGGCCATGTTCATATGGGTTAGCTGAGCCAGCTTGGGCCTGCCAGTGGTGCCGCCAGTATGGAAAAATGCCGCTATTTGATTGCCATTGAACTGTCTTTTGCTGCTTAAGGCATCGGCAGGCATTTCTAAGATGGCCTTATCAAAGTCTAAAACTTCATAGCTGGCAGAGGGGTCTTTGGCAGGTAATGCTTCACACAGACCAGCAATGTTGACCGCTAATACTGTTTTAACGTGAGGCAAGTCTTTGATGCCAGCGACTACCTTATCCCATATGTCGATATGCTGGGATTTGCCAAGGCAGATGACTACGCTGGCCCCGGCTGCAGCGATGATTTCGCCAATATGCTCGGCTTCAAGCATTGGGTTTATAGGATTAGAGATGCCAGCTGCCTGACTTCCCCACAGCGCGAAGTGGGTTTGCGGCAATGCCGGCAGGATGATAGAAACCGCATCATCTGGGCCTATCCCTAGTTGGGTGAGCAAATTGGCAGTGCTGTTTATCTTCGCCCCCAGCTCGGAGAAGCTGACCTGGGTGGTGGGTTCGTCGGGTAGGCCCTGCAGTAAAAATTCCAACGCCACATCGTCTTTAAAGCGAGTTACGCTGGATTGAATAAGGTTGTAACTGTCGGTGAATGGAAATTGTTCGGCCAGCGGGGTTTTCTCGAAATCTTGAATATTCCCAATGCTATCCATAATGGGTTCAGGCGTTGGCATGTCAGAAAGCTGGAACATGAGGTTTCCCCGTAATTTATTATTAGTTAGTGCGGTTGAGTGAGAACTCCACAAGGTCCCTAAGACCGTCTTTGTATTCAGATGCAGGCAGGGCGTCGAGACACTGCACCGCCAGTGTGGTTTTCTCAGCTGCAATGGCTTTAGTGTAATCCAATGCGCCGCTAGATTTGACTAGATTGATGATTGTTGCGGTGTCTTGGATACTCACTGATTCAGCCTTTAGACAGCTTAGAATTAGCGCAGCATCGTCTTTATTGGCGTGGGCGATTGTGTAGATAAGAGGCAGGGTAGGCTTGCCCTCGGCTAAATCATCCCCCACGTTTTTGCCAAGCTCCTCAGGGTTGCCGTCGTAGTCTAAAAGATCGTCAATTAGCTGAAAGGCCATTCCCAAGTGCAGGCCGTATTCCCCTAAAGACTTTTGAATTGGCTGCGATGCGCCCGATAAAATCGCTCCACACTGGGCTGCAGCTTGAAACAGTATCGCAGTCTTGTTGTGGATTACCTTCATGTACATTTCCTGGGATGACGAGGGAGTGCTCTTGGAGATCAGCTGCAGCACTTCGCCTTCTGCGATCTTGTTGGTGGTGTCCGCCATGATCTCCATTACGCGCATGTCACCGATTTGAACCAGCACCTGAAAGGCTCTGGAGTAAATAAAGTCGCCCACTAGGACGCTGGAGGGATTGTTCCATTGCGCGTTCACCGTGGGGCGGCCGCGACGCAGTGATGACATATCAACCACATCGTCATGGAGCAGGGTCGCTGTGTGAATGAATTCGATAACCGCCGCCATGCTGATGTGCTTGTCGTTGGTGCTTTGGGCGGCCTTGCTGGCGAGGAGAACCAACATGGGCCGCAGTCGCTTACCGCCAGCATCAACGATATAATGCCCGATACTCTCGACCAGACCGACATCTGAGTAAAGCTGATCAATAATAAATTGATTCACTTGGCTTAAATCAGATTCTATTAGTGCGCGAATGTTTTGATACATCAGGGGCCTGGAGCTGCTGGTGAAACCGGCCTTTAAAGGCGATTTTGGTCTAATTAATGAGAAGATGCATGCTAGGGAGCCAACCTTGCACTGTCAAGCTGACTAAGCGGCCTAACTTGCACCATTTGCTTTGATTTTTAGGCGGTATGCTGCCGGCGTTCGTCAGTTTGCGAGTCAGACCCTATTTTACTTGCCTACAGAGTAATCATCCCGTAAAATGCCGGCCCCTATAGATAAGGGTGGGTTTCAATCCGTTACCTCACTTAACTAACGGATTTTGGAGACATTTATGTACGCGGTAATACTAAGCGGTGGCAAACAACACCGAGTTGAAGAAGGCGAAGTTCTCAAGCTTGAAAAACTAGAACTCGCCACAGGCGAAACTGTAGAATTCGATAAGGTTCTAATGGTTGGCGAAGGCGAGTCAGTTAAAATTGGCGCGCCCTATGTTGAGGGCAGTGCGGTCACCGCCGAAGTCACTCGACAAGGTCGTCTACCGAAGGTCACTATCATCAAGTTCAATCGCCGTAAGCATAGTCGCAAGCAACAGGGCCACCGTCAGTGGTTTACTGAAGTTAAGATAACCGGCATTAAGGCCTGAGTTTAGTAGGAGTTAGTCATGGCACATAAGAAAGCAGGCGGTAGTACTAATAACGGTCGCGATTCACAGTCCAAACGACTTGGTGTGAAACGATTCGGCGGCCAAGTAGTTAGAGCGGGTAACATCATTGTTCGTCAGCGTGGCACGCGCTTTCATCCAGGCGAAAACGTAGGCTGTGGTAAAGACCACACGCTATTCGCTAAGTCAGATGGAACGGTAATGTTTGAAGTGAAGGGCCCGAACAATCGCAAATTCGTTCGTATCTTGACAGCTTAAATTACACCTATCTAACCGGAAAGCCTCGTCAATTGACGGGGCTTTTTTGTTTATATACAGCTTAGTTTTAACCCCCCAATAGCGCTTAACCCAATTTAGAAGAGACTTATGAAATTTGTCGACGAAGCAGAAATCGTTGTAGAAGCTGGAAAAGGTGGCAATGGCTGTCTGAGCTTTCGTCGCGAAAAATACATCGAACGCGGCGGCCCTGATGGCGGCGATGGTGGAAATGGGGGCAGTGTTTACATGCAGGCCGATGCGGGGCTTAATACCTTGGTCGATTTTAGGTTTCAGCCTCGTTACTGTGCTGAGTCGGGTAAGTCGGGGCAAGGCAAAAACTGCACCGGTCGCAGCGGCGATGATCTTTTGGTGAGAGTGCCCATCGGAACGACGGTGATTGATGTGAACACTGAAGAGCTAATTGCTGATCTCAGTGATCCTGATAAACCAATTATGGTCGCCAAAGGCGGCTTCCACGGCTTAGGTAATACGCGCTTTAAATCCAGTACCAACAGAGCCCCTCGCAAAACCACAGACGGCACTCCCGGTGAGCGCAGAGAGCTGCAGCTGCAGCTGCGCTTGATGGCAGATGTGGGATTATTGGGCTTGCCCAATGCCGGCAAGTCTACCCTGATTCGAGCAGTCTCTGCGGCTAGACCTAAGGTAGCCGACTACCCGTTTACCACCTTGGTGCCCAATCTCGGCGTGGTATCGTTGGGTATGGAGCGCAGTTTTGTCATGGCGGATATCCCGGGGCTGATTGAAGGTGCCGCAGAAGGTGCTGGGCTGGGTTTTCGGTTTTTAAAGCACCTTTCTAGAACCCGATTACTGATCCACCTGATTGACGTGCTGCCCATTGACGAGAGCGATCCGGTAGACAACGCTAAAAAGATTATTGGAGAGCTCGCTAAGTTCAGTACAACTCTGGCAGCAAAAGAGCGTTGGTTAGTGCTGAACAAAACAGATCTCATTGGCGCAGACGCCCTTGCCGAACTTAAGCAGCGGCTACAGAGTGAATTACAGTGGAACGGCGAGATTTTTGAAATTGCAGCAATCGACAAAACAGGCTGTGAGTCTCTGTGTGAGCAGTTGATGCAAACTATCGAAATTCATCGCGCTAAGCTTGTGGATGACGAAGGTTATATTGAGCAGCTAGAAGAGTTAGAGGGCAAAATGGCATTTGAAATTCGCGCCAGCATTGAGGCAACTCGCAGAAAACGCCACGAAGAAAGCTCCGACGATGATTATTTAGACGACGATGAAGACTGGGATGAGGATTAGGGTTGCACGGACATGAGAGAGCAATTGACCAGCGCCAAGCGCTGGGTAGTGAAAGTTGGCAGTTCATCAGTCACCAATAATGGCTTGGGTTTAGATTTTGCCGCCATTGCTGGATGGGCTGAGCAGCTAGTTGCGCTTCAAAACACTGGTGTCCAATTAGTGCTGGTGAGCTCCGGTGCTGTCGCTGAAGGCGTCGCGCGATTAGGCTTGGCCAAGCGGCCGACCCAAATTCATTTACAGCAGGCGGCCGCAGCGGTGGGTCAGATGGGGCTCGTCCAAGCCTATGAAAGCTGCTTTCAAAAGCATGGCGTACGCTCAGCTCAAATATTGCTCACCCACGAAGATCTCTCGGATCGAACTCGCTACTTGAATGCCCGCAGCACCTTGAGCACATTGCTTGGCATGGGGGTAATTCCCGTGGTGAATGAAAATGACACGGTAGCGACCGCAGAGCTGTGTTTTGGAGACAATGATTCCCTCGCGGCGTTAGTGGCTAATCTAATTAATGCCGATGTCATGATTCTGTTAACCGATCAAGCGGGTTTGTTTGATGCCGACCCGCGCACCAATTCCAACGCCAAATTAATCAAACAAGGCTCTGCCAATGATCCTCATCTAGTGCAGATAGCCGGCGGTAGCTCAGCCTTGGGCAAGGGCGGCATGCTAACGAAAATAAAAGCCGCAAAACTGGCCGCGAGATCAGGCACCGATACTGTTATTGCCCAAGGTAAGTTGACTAATGTCATCTCCAGACTCGCCCAAGGCGAGGAGCTGGGTACGCTGTTGCTGGCTAATTCAGAGCCTGTGACAGCGCGCAAGCAATGGCTTGCCGGGCAGTTGACAGTTAAAGGGCAGTTGTTTCTTGACGAAGGCGCGGTCAAGGTTCTTCAACACTCTGGAAAAAGTCTTTTAGCGGCAGGAATAAAGCGTGTTGAAGGCCTATTTAATCGTGGTGAGGTGGTGGCCTGTGTTGACGCTCAAGGGGCTGAGATAGCTCGTGGGCTGACTAACTACGGCTCGGCAGAAGTCGCCAAGATTCTGGGTCATAACAGTGATCAAATTGAGCGCTTGCTAGGATACGGTGGTGAGGAAGAAGTCATCCACCGGGATAATTTAGTGCTGCGTTAACAAATAACAGGCAATAAAAAACCGGCACTAGCCGGTTTTTTATTGCGTCTGATAAAGCCTAAGCTTTAAGGGCTTTGACCGCTTTGTTGAGGCGGCTCTTATGGCGTGACGCTTTATTCTTATGCAGAATGCCTTTGTCTGCCATGCTGTCGATAACCGGAACAGCAGTGTTGTAGGCAGCAGTGGCGGTTTCGTAATTACCGGTTTCAATTGCGGCAATAACTTTCTTGATATAGGTACGAACCATAGACCGGAAAGAGGCGTTGTGGCGGCGACTTACTTCGGCCTGCGATGCACGCTTTCGGGCTTGTGGAGAATTAGCCAATGTGGGCTCCTTGTGTGTTTATCAGTGACTCTAAGAGCCATTTAAATTCGGTTGTAGCTGCCATAATCACGGGGCGCAAAAATGGTGGCCGTAAAAGACGCGACACTATGCCGTTTTAGGCGAGGTATGTCAAGCCTTGGGAATATCGGTACACGGCCTTTCTTGCTGTGTAAGCTATTGTTAACACTTGGTTTTATTGTGACTTAGAAGTAATGATCATAGAATGGGCGCAGTTTGCGTGCCGGCACCGAAGCGGCGTTTATCCACTACAAAGAAAACTAATGTCTCAATCACCCCTAGATAACGAACCAGTGGCAGCGGCAGCAAGCGCCGCAAAGGAGCGAGGACTGTTGAAGTCCAGCGGCCTCACGGGGTCTATGACACTGGTCTCACGTATTTTGGGGCTGGCACGAGACATTGCTATTGCGAGGCTGTTCGGGACCAGCGATGGTGCGGACGCCTTCTTCTTAGCCAATAAGATTCCAAATTTTCTTCGGCGGCTGTTTGCCGAAGGGGCATTTAACCAAGCCTTTGTGCCGGTTCTATCTGAGTATCGCTCCACGAAAAGCCATCTCGAGGTACAGGAACTAGTCAATGCCGTGGCGGCGAGCTTAGGCGGCCTGCTGGCTGTGGTTACCGCCATTGTGTGGATCATCGCACCGCTGCTTGCAGTGCCTTTAGCGTATGGTTTTATTGACGAGCCGATTAAATTTAGTCTGTTCATTGAGATGCTAAGGATCACGTTTCCCTACCTGCTACTGATTTCCATGACAGCGCTTTGCTCAGCAACTCTCAACAGCTACGGCAAGTTTGCGATACCCGCGTTGACGCCTGCGCTGCTAAACATTTCCCTGATCGCCTGTGCCTTTTTGCTGGCGCCTTATCTATCAACACCCGAGCTCGCGCTTGCTTGGGGCGTTTTGATCGCCGGCTTTGCTCAGCTGCTATTCCAATTGCCTTTTTTAGCGCAGATTAATTTGCTGCCAGCGCCAAGGCGTAAAAAAGACCATGAAGGAGTGGTGCGGATAAAGAACCTGATGATTCCTGCTCTTTTCGGCGTCTCAATTAGTCAAATTAACTTAATGCTTGATACGTTTATTGCGTCGCTCTTAATTGGTGGCAGTGTGTCATGGCTGTATTTTTCCGACCGCTTAATGGAGTTACCCCTTGGCACGTTCGGGATCGCCATAGCGATAGTCGTCTTGCCAAGCCTGTCCCGGCGTCACGCCGAAAAGTCCGTCGAAGAATTTTCCGCCACTCTAGACTGGGCTTTTCGCATTGTTTGTCTTATTGCTCTGCCAGCTTCTGTGGCGTTGGTTTTGATTGCTGAGCCTTTGTTGATCACGCTATTTCAAAATGACAAATTTAATATGAACGATGTGATTCAGTCTGCCGGCAGTTTGAGGGCCTACGCAATAGGGCTGCTAGCATTTATGGCCATTAAGATTTTTGCCCCAGGGTTTTATGCCAGACAAAATACTACGGCACCGGTAAAAATAGGGGTGATCGCAATGGTTGCTAATATGGTAATGAACTTGGGTTTTTACTTAGCAGGTTTTGCCCATGTTGGGTTGGCGTTGGCGACCAGTCTTGCCGCCTATCTAAATGCAAGTCTGCTGGTGCTTGCACTGCGCAAGGAAGGGGTTTTCAGTTTTCACTCTGGCTGGTTAGTATTCAGTTTACGCTTGCTGTTTGCCAACGCAGCAATGGCAATATTCTTGCTGTACATGAAAGGTGAGTGGGAGGTGTGGGCTACCATGTCCGGTTGGGTTCGAGTGGCACATATGGCCGCGATGGTATTGGGCGGTGCCTTGATTTATGCGGGGTGTTTATTGGTAGCAGGCCTGCGTTGGCGGCATATTTACCGCTGAGATAAAATGAATACAACATCAACTGAGCAGCAGGTTCAATGAAACGAGTATACACCGCAGATAGCGCCGCCATGGCTTGGCATATCAAAAATATCCTTGAGAGCAATAACATACCGGCCGTGGTGAAAAATGAGCTGTTGTCTTCCATAGCCGGTGAAATGCCAATTACTGAATGCCAGCCTCAGGTCTGGGTGCTCAACAATCTGTACGTAAAATTAGCTGAGCAGTTAATTAGGGAAGCGGTAGGCGGTGAGGCCATCGAAGGTCCAGATTGGTTGTGCCATAATTGCCACGAGACTAATTTGGCCAATTTTGCTATTTGCTGGAATTGCCAGTCCAGTATTGACGAGGAGTCTGCATGAGATTGTTAGCAGCCATGTTGCTGTGGATGAGTTTTCCAGTCTATGGCGCCTCAGAGTGTGTTGTCTTGCTGCATGGGCTAGCTAGGGTTTCTAATTCCATGGCAGAGCTTGCGAATAAGCTCGATCGAGCGGGCTATCATGCGGTGAATATCAATTACCCTTCGCGAAAATACGCCATCGATGTTTTGGCCGATGATGCTGTAACGCGCGGGGTTCGGGGCTGCGGCGATGCGAGCCAAATTCATTTTGTGACCCATTCCCTCGGGGGCATTTTAGTGCGCTACTACGTGGCGGCTAAGCCTATCCCAAATCTGGGTTCAGTGGTGATGATGGGGCCGCCGAATCAAGGCAGTGAGCTAGTTAACGGGCTACTTCATGTCCCTGGGTTTCGTTTTTTTGGCGGGCCTACGGGTTCTGCCTTGGGCACCGGGGAAGGACATTTGCCCCAAGCCTTAGGTGCGGTAAACTTTGATCTTGGAGTCATAGCTGGCAATATCAATGTCAATCCCTTGGGCTTTTTCCTGATTGATGGACCTAACGATAGTATTGTTTCAGTTGAGAGCACGAAGGTGGCAGGCATGAACGAACATTTGGTTTTGCCGGTTATGCACACCCTGATGATGCGTGACAATCAAGTAATCGATAATGTGATTCACTACTTAAAAACGGGTTCGTTTATTCCACAGGCGTAGCAAGAAAATGGTATCGGGAAACTCAGCATCGGGTCTATCGGCAGACCAGCTTAACTTGGGCAAGAGGCTTGGGCTGGACTCGACTGTGGCAGAAGCAGACTATGTGCCTAAAATCGAGAGCTTGCTGGGTCAAAACACGCTGTTGGAACAAGCGCGGTATTTTTTGATGAGTATCCTGTGTCACGCAAATCGCAATGAATGGGCGTCACT
This sequence comes from uncultured Pseudohongiella sp., assembly GCA_964352445.1. Classification (GTDB taxonomy): domain Bacteria; phylum Pseudomonadota; class Gammaproteobacteria; order Pseudomonadales; family Pseudohongiellaceae; genus UBA9145. The sequence goes on from CAYGSO010000028.1 coordinate 29,793, forward strand.
CGAGGACTGTAGGCTCCCAGAAGATCAGCAGGTAGAGTTAGCGCGAAAATACATCGACGGCGATGAGTTTAAGCAGTCACTGCGCACAGTGTTGAAAGATGATCGCTTCAAGTTCACGCTGCTGGGTTTTGCCAAGGCTCGCAACCTTTCAACTCGCACGCTGTCCCTTACTACTAAAGCCTATAAGCACGGAGTTACACTGCTAAAAAGCGAGGGCTTGATCGACCCCAAGCAGAAAAAGTCCAGAGCAAAAAGCAAACCAGCAGCGAAACCCCGTGATAAAGGGTCTTTAGTTGATCGCAGGGCCGCGCGGCGAGGCTACTTTGACGAAGAGCTTGTTGCTGCTTTAGTCGGCACTGAGGCGTCTCAGGTGCATGAAGAGCATCAGAACATCAGCGATGAAGAATTTGCTGCCCTTGACGCAAAACTCGGTGAGCTTGATTCGCCGCCGGAAAACTGGACTTACAACACCGCCGAGGACCGCTTTAGTTTGCTGGCAGGGTTGATCTTGGGCTGCGCAGTCTTCGCCGTTGTAATCTGGCTATTCGTTTAAAGCAGTGGTGTTAAGCCCGAGAAATAAACTTCCCAGTTACCGTGTGTACCTTAACCGTCTCGCCTAACTCCAAATACTCAGGCACTTGGATTTCCAGCCCGGTCGACAGTTTGGCGGTTTTGCTTCGATTAGTGGCAGAAGAGCCGCTTACTGCTGGCGGCGTGTCCACCACCACTAAATTGACAGATTGAGGCAGCTCGATGCCAACCAAGTGGCCCTCCATAATTAACGCAATAATGTCTTCCTGTTGCTCTATCAGATAAGGCAGATGAGCTTCAAGTTGGTCGCCGTTAATTGCGTACTGGGTGTAATCTGTCATATCCATAAAGTAGTAAGTTTCGTCATCCTTGTACGAGTACTGCACGGTCACGCGGATGCAATCGGCTTCTTTTAGGTATTCCTCGCCCTTATATGCACCGTCAAGCTTGTGTTGGGTTTTCAGATTACTAAACCTGACTTTATAGATGGTAACAGCCCCTCGAGACGACGGGCTTTTAGCTTCAATTTGCCTAATGATGTGAGGGTCGCCATCGATATCGATGATCATTCCTTTTTTTAGATCGCTGGCTTTTGGCAAGATTCACTCCGACTAGTGGTTTAATCAGCGAGAAGGTACCTAAACCGGGGGGGCTAGTCTATAGGGCTGTGTCGCTGCGGCCTAAAAGTCTTTGAGTTGCTGCATCATATCATTGATAATTCCGCTCCCAAGAAATCTGGCGGTATGACTATGGTTGAGCGCATCAAAGAAATAGACAACTTACACATCATCGATTTTACAGAGCTACCAACCCCTGGACAGCTGAAAGACGAGCTACAGATTAAAGGGGCTGCGTTAGAGACGGTTAAAAATGGCCATCGATCTGTTAAGGAAGTGCTGGATCGCAAGGACCCGCGGCTGATTGCGGTGGTTGGGCCTTGCTCGATCCATAGCCCCGCTGAAGCCCTTGAATACGCGCGCTTATTGAAGCCGCTGGCGGACGAGTTGGCCGGTGAATTAGTGGTCTTAATGCGAGTCTATTTTGAAAAGCCTCGAACAGCAGTGGGTTGGGAAGGCTTGATTTACGATCCGCACCTAGACGGCAGTAAACGCATAGACCATGGTTTGCGTATTGGCCGGCAGCTGATGCTGGATATTGCTGAAGTCGGCCTGCCCATAGCAATTGAGGCGCTGGATCTTATCTCGCCTCAATATTTACAGGATTTGGTCAGTTGGACTGCCGTCGGCGCCCGCACTACAGAGTCTCCGACTCACCGAAAATTGGCCAGCGGAATTTCCTCGGCAGTTGGCTTTAAAAACAATATTGACGGCAGCTTAACGGTTGCAGTGAATGCCATCCGCTCAGCCTCGGCCACCAATAGTTTTATCAGTATTACCGAAGAGGGCAAAGTCGCCGTATTTAAAACAACGGGTAACCCCCATTGCCACGTCATTCTGAGAGGGGGCAAGACACCCAATTATGATGCGAACAGCGTGGCGGCCTGTGAAGAAGAGCTGTCTCGAGCTGGGCTTAGGGAAAATCTAATGATTGATTGCTCCCACGGCAATTCTAAAAAGAATCATGCCAATCAAAGCATCGTGCTCGACAGCGTTGCTGAGCAAATTCGAAGTGGCAATAAGTCGATAATCGGTATCATGATCGAAAGTAATTTGGAGGAGGGCAATCAGCCAATTCCTGATGACTTAAGTGAGATCAAGCCTGGGGTGTCGGTTACCGATGCGTGCATTAGCTGGGAAACCACGGAAGCCTTGCTGCGAGGTTTTGCCGCTGAGGTTAAGCAGGCACTGCACTCGCGCTCAAACTGATACGAAATACGCTGTATTTCACGGGTTATTGAGCCTTGGTGTCAGAATGACACCAAGGCTTTTTTGTAGGCAGGAGCTTATTACAAAACAGCTTTTAGACTTTTGGCCAGATACTCAATGTTGTCATCGTTTATGCTGGCGACATTGATTCGGCTAGAGTTGACTAGATAGATGCTGTAGTCATTGATCAAGCGCTGCACTTGATCGACGCTTACCCCTAAGAAAGAGAACATACCTTTTTCTCTTTCAATGAAGCTGAAGTCAGCATCCACCCCTGCGCTTGCAATGGTTTGCACAAACTGCGATCGAAGCCGGTTTATGCGATTTCTCATTTCCGCGAGTTCGTTATCCCATTCTGCTAACAGAGCAGGGTCCTTTAGAATATGAGCGACCACTGCTGCGCCGTGGTCGGGTGGCATTGAATACATAGCCCGGGCGGCAGCAGCGATCTGCGTCGTTGCAACGGTTGCCGCGGCGTCTGAGTCACACAGCAATGTGAAAGCACCGGTGCGTTCCCGGTAGAGACCAAAATTCTTCGAGCAAGAGCTAACAACCAGCAGCTCAGGCAGTGACTCGGCCATTAATCTCACGCCATAGACGTCAGCTTCAAGGCCGTCGCCGAGGCCTTGATAGGCTAAGTCGATAAAAACCGTGAAGCCACGCTCTAGCGCAATGTCACGTACTGTAAGCCATTGCTGGGGTGAAAGATCAGCCCCAGACGGATTATGGCAGCAGCCGTGCAGCAGCACTAAATCGCCCTTGGGAACAGTGTTTAAGGTTGCTGCCATTTCGTCAAAGCGAACACTGTGACTTACATAGTCATAGTAGGGATAAGTCCCTATCTTTAAGCCCGCGGAGCCTAACAGGGGAATATGGTTGGCCCAAGTTGGATCGCTCACCCAGACCGTCGCATCGGGGTTGGCGCTCTTAATGAATTCGGCAGCCAGACGCAGGCCGCCGCAGCCGCCCGGTGCTTGAATAGTCACCCGGCGCTTGCCTAGACTGGCTTTCAGCGCTTGGCCCAACAGCAGCTCAGCAACTACATCGTTGTATTCAGGCGAACCAGTTGGGCCGATATAGGTCTTGGTGTGTTGATTCTGAAGTAGGTAGTCTTCTGCTTTCTTCACTGCAGTCATTACAGGGGTAGCACCATGCTCATCTTTATAGACACCAATGCCCAAGTCAATTTTGAGTGGATTGGTATCGGCGCGATAGCTCGCCATTAAGCCAAGAATAGGGTCTGCCGGAAGCGCTTGAAGTGACTGAAACATGATGATTTCTCTTTCTTCGTTGATGTGCGTTTAGGTTGTCTTGCCAGTGTTATTTAGCGTGGCCTAGTTATGCGCGCAGGGTATAGTTTGGGCGCAGAGAACGATTGGCTTAAAAATAGCTTGAACCCAATGGTCAGGTTCGCAAGGGGCGGTATTTTAAACGAGCCACCATGCCAGCTCAAGCTGGCTCTTACCATTTGCCAGTATTTTCCATACTTAGCCAGGGCTCGCAGGGAGTTAAAGGCTCGCCTCGCTGCAATAACTCGATAGAGATGTTGTCGGGTGAGCGAATGAACGCCATATGGCCATCCCGCGGTGGCCGATTAATAGTCACTCCACAGGCCATTAGTTTTTCGCACAGGGCATAGATATTGTCCACCGAGTAGGCGAGGTGGCCAAAGTTTCTGCCCTCGGAGTAGGGCTCGGGATCCCAATTGTAGGTGAGTTCTACTTGCGACTGAGGGTTTTCATCAGCGCCAAGAAAGACTAAGGTAAAGCGGCCTTTCTCATGGTCGCTGCGGCGCTGCTCCTTCAGCCCCAGTTTATTGCAAAAAAAATCCAGAGACTCGTCTAAATTACTAACTCGGAGCATTGTGTGAAGATATTTCATGACGATTTCCTTGAGCTGCTGAATGCGCTTTCCGTGTTAGATCGAAAATTTAAGCCTTAGTACAACACCACCGAGCGGATGCTTTTGCCTTCATGCATCAAATCGAATGCCTTGTTAATGTCCGCCAGCGGCATAGTATGGGTAATCAGTGGATCAATCTGTATTTTGCCCTGCATATACCAATCAACTATCTTCGGCACATCGGTTCTGCCGCGTGCCCCACCAAACGCTGTGCCTTTCCAAGATCTTCCAGTGACCAGTTGAAAGGGTCTGGTTGAAATTTCTTGGCCGGCGCCGGCTACGCCAATAATAAACGACTCACCCCAGCCTTTATGGGTACATTCCAAGGCTTGGCGCATCGTGTTGACGTTGCCAATGCACTCAAACGAATAGTCTACGCCGCCGCCTGTCATGTCCATTATTGCCTCGGTGACATTGTCTACATCTGCAGGGTTGATGAAATCTGTCATGCCAAAAGCGATGCCCATTGCTTGGCGCTGGGGGTTGAGATCGATGCCTATTATTCTATCGGCCCCGACCATCTTGGCGCCTTGGATCACATTCAATCCGATACCGCCCAAGCCAAATACAGCGACTGTACTGCCTGGTTCGACCTTGGCGTCAAAAGCCACGGCGCCGACGCCGGTGGTAACTCCGCAGCCGATATAACAGACTTTGTCGAATGGAGCGTCGGGTCTGATTTTGGCTAAGGCTATTTCAGGCAGCACGGTGAAATTCGAAAAGGTAGAGCAGCCCATGTAATGAAGAATAGGCTTGCCGTCCAGTGAAAATCTGCTGCTGCCGTCTGGCATTAGTCCCCGGCCTTGGGTACTGCGAATGGCTTGACATAAATTTGTTTTGGGGTGCAAGCAAAATTCGCACTGCCGGCATTCCGGCGTATAAAGTGGGATCACATGATCGCCAACTGCCACTGACGTGACCCCGGCTCCGATTTCAACCACAACCCCGGCGCCCTCATGGCCCAAAATAGCAGGGAAAGCTCCCTCGGGGTCATCGCCTGACAGGGTAAAGGCATCAGTGTGACACACCCCCGTGGCTTTGATTTCCACAAGCACTTCACCTGCTTTAGGACCTTCAAGGTCTACCTCGACAATTTCCAGCGGTTTGCCAGCAGCAAATGCAACAGCAGCTTTAGTCTTCATGTATACGGGGCCATGGTTTATGAGTAGAGCGGTCATTGTATGAGACTGGCGCAGGCATGGGCAACTAGTCATAGTTCACTGCTGAGGATGAGAGCGGCGGCTATGACGCTAAATGCCCTGAGCAAAATAGCTAAGGATTGAGGCGATAGCTGGAGCACCATAGGGTTAACGCGTATCATCCGGTGTCCTTGGACAGGTGCGCTGTGATTGTGCCGCTAATCTTGCAGAAAAACCGCATTAGTCCGGTTCTTGGGTTGAGATTTTTAGAGAAGGTTTTTGGTTTGAACTACGAATTATTAGCCGCCATTGGCGTTATTTTTATTGGTTCCTATGTGCAAAGCTCAATAGGGTTTGGGCTGGCCATCATTGCCGCGCCAATACTGTTTTTTATTGACCCACTTTATGTGCCGGCGCCAATTACTGTCTGTGCCTTAACCCTTTCCCTGGCAAATACGGCGAAACACCGGCGCGCAGTCTCGCTGCGGGAGCTGAAGTTCGCAATTTTAGGGCGGATACCCGGCACTTTGCTCGGAGGCGCGCTATTGGTCTACATCGCGCCTGAAGCATTGGCGCTGTTTCTCGGCGGTTCGGTGATTTTCGCAGTGGCAATAAGTATCAGTTCCGTGATGTTTAAAGCAACCAAAGGAGCCATGTTTACGGCGGGTCTATTGTCGGGCTTCATGGGCACTACCTCCTCCATTGGCGGCCCTCCAATGGCTTTGGTCATGCAGCATGAGGGCAGTGATTATATCCGCGCCAACCTGGCCGCTTTTTTTATTGTCAGCTGCTTAATGTCCTTGGCGATGTTATCGACCATTGGACTGTTTGGTATGGTGCAGATCAAAATGTCCCTGCCTCTGCTGCCAGCCACGCTGGCGGGTTATTGGCTGGCCATGCAAACTCTGCATCTGATCTCCCGTGAGAATCTGCGGCGGTTTTCGCTTGGGCTTTGCCTGCTGGCCGGCTTGGCGGCAATGCTATCGTATTGGTTCTAATTAGCAGGTTTTAGCTTGCTACTTAATGTATTGTATCTGAGGTATACTCCGCCTCGGGTATTCCCCTTGTTAGTCTTAGGAGGACAGCATGAAATCTAATTTAGGCAAAGTTTTATTGGTGGTTTTGGCCCTTGGTTCATTTTCTCCACTGGCGTTGGCCGATGATGCGGCTGCAGCAAAGTCTATCGCTGCGATTTTAGTCGATATGAATCACTTTCCTTCCGATGAAGGTAAGGCAACGCTATTTGCAATTACTGAAGATGCCAGCGTGAGTGCAGATCTGAAAGCTATCGCATTGGCCGTGCACAATGTTCAGCACGCCGCAACTGCGGATGACAAAGCAGCACTTGGTATGATCGTCTCCAGCAGCATGGCTTCAACTGAAGCTAAAGCATTGGCAGAGATTGTTGTTGGTTTTAATCATATGCCAAGCGCAGATGCGAAAGCGTCATTGCAGGCAATGTTATAAGCCGCAAGCCTGTTTGAGTTAGTTTAGAAGCCCTTACTTGGAAGCAGGTAAGGGCTTTTTTCATTTTACATTTACGGTTAACAATTAGCTCTCATCGTAATACACTGTTACCAACAACAATAAATAAAAATTATATGCAGGTGAACAGTCAATGTCACACTGGCCTTACGAAATAACGTTAGACGCATTTTGTCAGCGCTACGAGCTTAGTGGCGATGCCTTCTGGCGCAGTGTTTTTGATACCCACAAAGACAAGATGCAGATTAAAAACCCAGCTGTGGCTGTGGTGAATTTGCAAAAAATATTCTCAGCCACGTTTAAGCTGGCAAACGAAAAAGGGTTTCAGGCAATGAGTCTAAGGGACTTAAGCCGTGAGACGGAAATCAGCATGGGTGGCTTATATGCTTACATCGGCAGCAAGAACGATCTTGCCTCTGTCATAGAAGGAGTTTTAAGAAACACCATCGACCAAGTGATAGGCAGCCTTGCTAGTCAAAATTTAAACCCTGTAGATTGCCTGCGCGCCATTATTTATGGCGAGATATACACCATGGAAATATTAAAGCCGTGGTACTACTTTTGCTTTATGGAGTTAAAAGGTTTAGCGAAAGAACAGCAGGCTCAGGCTATGAGTTTAGAGCTGCGATTCGAACAGAGTGTAGTGGATGCAATTTCATCTGGCATTGCCAGCCGTGAATTTAGCTGCGGCAAACCAACTATGCTTGCTGCGCTAGTGACTGCACAACTGCAGCAGTGGCATCTAAAACAATGGAAGTTTAAACAGCAAGACATCGACACTCAAACCTATGCGCGCTTTGTGTTCGAAAATTTATTGCTCAGTTTGCGCTATGAGCCATTGAGCTCCCACGTGCGCAACCCTTTAGGTAGAGTGCTGGCTGTTCAATAGCTAAGAATTTTTGATCAGCAGACCAGTTTTTGCTTTATAGAATTTGCGGATCTCTTCCATGTCAGCCTCTAAATCGCCAGTTGGAGTAAAAAAATCGGCAAACCCAGCGGCTTTGTTTTCGGCGTCAACATAACCCAATAAAATCGGCACGTTAGCATTTCTAGCGATATGGTAGAAACCAGTTTTCCAGCGCTCAACTTTGCTTCGTGTGCCCTCGGGTGGAATCAGCACAATGAGCTCGTCGTTCTCGCTATATTGCCGAACCGTTTCATTAACCACGTTGTGTGAGGCGGCTCTATTGATGGGAATGCCCCCGAGCCACTTCATTAGCCATCCCAGCGAATAAGGAAACAGGGTGTGTTTTCCCATCCAATAAATCCTCAGTCGCAGTTTTAAAACAATCATCAGCATCAGCGGAAAATCCCAGTTGCTAGTATGGGGCGCGGCGATGAGCACGCAGCGCTGATGGCTAAGGGGTTCGCCAATGGCGCGCCAGCCAATCAGCTTCAGGCCTAGCAATGAGATTCCGCGAAGTATTGGGGTGATGATTGGGGTTGAAAAAACTGTTCTGCGCATTTTGAGTCCTATGCCCTGATCACGGGCAGTATAGCAACGAGCTGTCACGCTCAAAACTTATTCCAGCCGAAGCTAGGTTTCGTGTAAAGCTCAATCTAGTCGTCTCCAAACAAGCGTTTGAGTTCCGCCAGTGCTTTGTCAGATTCAGACATTGCTTGCTTAGTGCTGTCAGTCGCTGCCTGGGGCTGAACCTCTGGGGAGTTTGAGAATAGCGCTTCAAGTTGGGCTTTGGCAGCGGCGGCATTGGCGCTATCGACGCTGTGATGGGGGTTAGGGCTGGGTGAAAAAAAATCGCAGAAATTTGCCTTGTTTTTCTCTGCCACGAAATCAGCTCGATCCTCATTGCAGGCAGAGGTAAGAGACGGCGAAAAGTAGTGGCAGGCTTTGCAGGTATGTAAATCACTGGCGCAGTTTGGGCACTCTTCAAGCCGAGAAAAAGGCAATAGAATGCCATTTAGTTTTTCTCCGCAGTGCCAGCAGTGAATATCGACGCTTCTAGAGAGCATTGTTTACCATTCGCGTAAAAATTCAGCGGGATCGACTTCGGCTAAAATCCTAGCCGGTGCGGAAGCCGTGCCGAGGTAGATAAAACCGATAATAGTTTCCTTCCGGGTCAGCCCAAGCCCTTGCTTCACCGTGGCAGAATAGGCCATATCCCCGGTTCTCCACACGGCGCCAAGACCCTGAGCAAAAGCTGCTAGCAGAATGTTCTGAGTTGCCGCGGCTGCCGATAGCTTCTGCTCTATTTCTGGCACTTTAAAATGTTCCCGAGGGCTGGCAATGACAACCAAAATCAGTGGTGCGCGCATGGCTTTTGCGCCAATTTTTTCTTTTTCTGATGGGTTCAGCGCTGAATTTTCCAATAAGGCGGCTTCAACAAATAGGCCGCCTAGCTTAGCTCTGGAATCACCGCTAATTGAGAGAAAACGCCAAGGCTGGAGTAGGGCATGGTCAGCAGCACGCAGCGCAGCGCCTAGCAGGTTTGTCATCTGCTGGGCAGTAGGGCCGGGTTCGGTTAAGCGCGGGCTAGAGGTGCGTGTATGCAGTGCGGTAAGGGCGTCCATGAAACCTCGATCAATATGCGTTGTCTGTGAGCCCTAGGGAACTATTCGCCCCTAGCGCGCGTCTTATTAGAGCATAAAGTATCACCGCTTAACCAGTACACAAAAAAGCCCAGCTAAACCCAGTAACCATAAGAAATATAAGGGATTTGTCTGCGTAACTGTCATGGTAAAGTAATACGGTTGGTGTATACTTTCGTGTCTTGCGGTCGATAGCATGGAGTACACAGCAACAGCAATGTAAACTCGATTCTATTAACACTGTGCAACTAGGAATTTAGGGAACCCAGCATGAATTCGAAGGCCGATGTAATCGCCATAAGCACCGAAAGGCCCGCTTACCCTCAAGATAAATCGCGCTGGTTTGGTACCGCAACCAAAGACAAGGTGCGGGTATTATTCTCGTTCTACTCCCCAGACGGCAACGAAATTGCCATGCCCATTGCCAGCATGTCCGCCTATTTAAAGCGTGATTTTCCTTGGGTCGAAGTACTGCTAGAACCCATACTGATCTTGCGTGACGCTGACCTTTACTCACCCGCAAATTACGCCAAGCGGGTTAGTGAACTCAACCCCGATGTAATCGCTTTTTCTGTTATGAGCCCCCATTGGTATCCGATGGAGCCTTACTTTGCCGAGATCAAAAAACTTTGTCCTGCGCTGCCAATTTGTATCGGCGGCTATCAAGCCATGCTCTCTCAGGAGCAAACCATAGAAAACCCAGACATTGACTACATCTGTGTGGGTGACGGCGAGTATGCCATGGGCAATTTGGTTCAGCATTTGCGTGGCTCGAAGGATGGCCCTGTCGATGGCATGTGGGAAAAGCTGAAAGACGGTGAGGTCTACCAAACTGAGCCCCATCAGATTGGCGACTTGGCGGCACTGCCGTTTCCCGACTACGACGTGTTTTCTAAAGAAGACGGCTTTAACGATGTAAACTCCTCTATTTTTGGCCCAAAGGGAAAACTAGTATTGCCAGTGATGACGGGCAGAGGGTGTCCTTATCGCTGCACTTACTGCTGCAATACGCCAATTCTTGAAGGCTGGAAAACCAAGAAAACGTTCCTGCGTAAATATGATCCCCAAGATATGGTGGACGAGCTTATTCGTCTGCGGGATAAATACAATGTGGGTTATTTCGAATTTTGGGATGAGCTGTTTCTTTCTAACCTAAAATTTGTCCGCGCGTTTTTTGCACTCTACAAAGAACAGCTTCGCCTGCCTTTCTCTATTAACTCGCGAGTCGAGGTGATGAATGAGGATTTCTGTAAGCTAGCAGCAGAGGCCGGTTGTCACACTATTTGGTTTGGTATCGAAAGCGGTGACGAAGAGTATCGGTCTAAGAATCTTGGCCGCAAAATGACCAACGAGCAGGTGATTAAAGCCGCAGAGAACTGCAAGCAAGCCGGAATCAACAGGCTTACCTTTAATATTGTAGGCATGCCTTTAGAGACCGCAGCAAATATGCGCGAGACCCTGAAGCTAAATCAACTTATAAAACCCGAACATTTTTTCTTCTTTCCCTACATACCACTGCGCGGCACGCCGCTGTATGAAACCGCGAAGCGCGAGGGTCTATTAGATACAACGAAAAAGAATCTTCACTACTTGTCTGCGGCCAACGACAAACAGTTCACTCTTAATATGAAAGAGCGGCCCGAGCTGCTATCAGCGGCGGAATACAATGAAATTTGTACCGAAATGCTAGCTTTCCAAGAAGCTAACAACCGCTTAACTTATTCTGATGATGAGTTTGCTGAGGGCGATGCCCCGGCGGCAGCCGTCGCCGATAAAAGTTTTAGCCTGGTGGCGGATGAACCTACGACCCATTTTTAGCAAGGGTTGCTTGCGCTGGGTTTGTTCGGCCAAGTTTAGCGCTACCGCTGTTTACTTGGCTGGGCTCAAGTTAGATTGAATTCAATTAGACTGGGCTTAGTTAGGCTGGGTTGAATTTAGATTGGGTTTAATTAGACTGAAGTTTAGTAGGGATTGGTTTAATTAGATTGAGTTGGGTTGGTTTTAACTAGACTGGTTGTAAATTGGACCGAGCTGGCCCGGCTTAACCTAGTAAGGTCCGGTGAAACCAACTACTTAGGTCAAGGCTTAGCTAAAGCGGCTCTGGCTTGCTGACAGTGCTTGAATTTAACACTTCCTGCAGGCTATGTTCCCCCAGCACGGCTTTGTGAAAGGTGCGCCAAGAAATAGCTGCCATCGCTAAGTTGCCTCCCACCGCCCCCGCAAAAAAGCCAGGCAGGCCAAAATACAGGCTGCCAAAGTAAGCCAACGGCACGTAAAAAATAAAGAACCTCGCGAAGCTCAAATACAGCGCAGACAGCGGTTTGTGCAGTGCGTTTAGTGATGAGTTGGTAAGAATAATAACGCCTTGAAAACCATAACCAATGGGCATTATCCACAGAAAGAGTTTGATGCCGTTGACGACCTCGGCATCATCTGAAAAAACCGATGCAATAAATCCTGCGCCTAGCCCCAAAATGGCATAAACAATCAGCTGCCAAACCATAATGAATTTTAACGACAGGATATAGGCCTGTTCGATTCGATCGACTCGATTGGCGCCGTAATTTTGACTGATGAATGGGGGTAGGGATGAGGACATGGCAAGAATAATTAAGGTCGCTATAGGCTCCAGCCTAGCCCCTACGCCAAAAGCCGCGACGGCGGTGTAGCCGAAGCCTGCAGCAATGGCCGTCATAATACCCGCGGCCACAGGTGTCAGCATATTGGCGCCGGCAGCCGGTATACCGATACGCAGCATATCCGCCCCAGAAGACATAAACACGGCTTTACTGGGAATGGTGCGGCTAATCATCTCCAATTTATAGGCAAGCAGGTAGGTGAGGTAGAAAAATCCGCAGCTCCAAGCGATGACGGTGGCCCATGCCGCGCCTTGGATGCCGAGTTCGGGAAACGGGCCGTAGCCGAAAATCAGTAACGGGTCTAAAACTGCGTTAATCAAACCTGCTGCTGCCATTAATAGGCTTGGAGTCTTGGTGTCGCCGGTGGCGCGCAGCACGCTGTTACCCGTCATTATACAAACCACCAGCACGCTGCCAAGAAACCACACTTCCATATACTGCCGAATCGGGATCATCAATTCTGGTGTTGCACCCATTAATCCAAACAGCCCGTCCATAAAAAACCAGCATATAGCGACGGTAATAACGGCAAGGGCAAACGAAATATAGTTAATGACTGTCGCGGCTTCCTTGGCCCGCTCAAGCTCTGCTCGTCCCATGCATTTGCCAACAACCGCAGACGCGCCAATGCCTAGGCCAATGGCAAGGCTCATGATGGTAAAGGTAAGGGGGAAGGTAAAACTTATTGCGGTAAGGGGTTCAGTGCCAAGAAAGCTGATAAAGAGGGTGTCGACTAAGCTAAAAGTGAACAGCATAATCATGCCGATAATCATCGGCATGGTCAGGCGAATTAGTGACTGCTGAATTGAGCCTTCGGTAAGATTACTGCTGTTTTTGTTAACCTTCGAGCTCATGTTTGAACAACCTATGTAGCACCGATTATCGGATCAACGCGCGGGGGTCGACGTTTACAGTCAAACACTTCTAACACTACCTGACCCCTAGCCTGGGTGAAAGCTTTATTGTGCTCGCTAGCTCTAGCGCACCGCGCCGCGAATTTTCATCAGCTGTTTAAATACGCTAGGGCTGGCGTAAACTAGCTCTTGGGCATTGGCAATATTGGGATTACCGGCCTCGTTCGCCACTAAACCGCCGGCTTCCTGTAAAATCAATAGCGCGGCGGCAAGCCCAATACTGTATTGCTGCTGCGCCCAGCCGCCATCGATGCGGCCAATGGCGGTGGCGACTAAATCAAGCGCAGTAACGCCACAGTTACGGATTGAGCCGCCTTGATTCACCAGGCCTCTTTCCATCTCTAGCTGGGTGTCGATAGAACTTGCACTGGCATTCACCGCAAACAGGGCCGAACCTAATTTAGGTTCTGGGTTAACTCGAATTCTTCTGGAGTTGAGTTGAGCGCCTTTGCCTCTGCTGGCACTGACTTCTTCACGCAGGGCTGGACACACCACCACACTGTGACTAATCACACCATTAATTTCACAGGCAATGGAAACACCGTAGGCAGGATAGCCGCGGGACAGGTTTTGGCCGCCGATCAGAGGATCTACTAACCAAGTGGTTGTCTTGTCGGTGCCTTGTTTTAATCCGGAAACCCGAGAGCGAATGCTGTGGGTAGGAAATGCTTTATCCAAGTGGTAAAGAATGGTGCGATTGGCGTTTTCGTCTAAGGAAGTGACGAAATTGTCAGGATTAGAATCCAGCACGCTCACTTTATCGAGCCTTTCGCTGCTGTGGGCCAAAGCTTCGCCGGCGTCATTAGCCGCGCGCAAGGCAATATTTACTAGTGCATGCATGAATAATCCTGAAAGTGTGTAAAGAACGAGGCGATCAAATGTCGCTAGCCGCTAATGATAGCAAAGTTGACAGATTATCCGAAACCAAAAACTAAGCCTGAATTTATCCACCGGCTGTTAAGTTGGTGGTTTGATTGCTGTTATAATGCGGGCTTAATTTATAACTGACAGACAGCATATGGGTAACCCAGAGAATATAAGCATAGTACTAGTGAACACCTCCCATCCAGGCAATATCGGCGCGACGGCAAGGGCGATGAAGAATATGGGGCTAAGCCAGCTAGTACTGGTAGACCCGGTCGACTTTCCAAGCGGTGTGGCTGTGGGGCGGGCTGTGTCTGCAGTGGATATTTTAGAGTCTGCAAAGGTAGTTGGGACCTTACAGGAAGCAATAGCCGACTGCAGTTTGGTGATTGGTACCAGCGCTAGGTCCAGGAAGATTCCGTGGCCTATGGTTACGCCTGAGCAATGCGCCGATAAAATCGTCAGAGAATCGGTCGCTGCCAAGACGGCAATTGTGTTTGGCCGAGAAGATTCCGGTTTGAATAATGAAGAGCTCCAGTTATGCACCTACCATGTTCAAATTCCGACCAATCCTGGCTACAGCTCGCTAAATCTGGCTGCAGCAGTTATGGTGATTTGCTATGAAGTGCTCAAGCAGTTACAAAGCGAAGAGCTAAGCGTCGTAAAAACCGAAGAAGAGTATTGGGATCAAGAAAAAGCCACCGGGCAGCAGCTAGAACATTTCTTTGAGCACTTAGAAAGAGTGATGACTAAAATCCGGTTTCACGATCCTGAAAACCCTAGGCTGCTGATGCAACGAATGCGCCGACTCTATACCAGGGTGCGGCTCGACGTGATGGAAATGAATATTCTGCGGGGAATCCTCACGAATATCGAATTCAACTTAAAAGAGTCTCCAGTGCCGCTCAACGATACGGCGGAAAACCAAGACCAATAGTTTTTATGGCAAAACAAGCGTTTTACTTTAGCGATGGACCCTATCTGCGAAGCATGCAGAGTCTTCACTATGCGCTGATGAATAGCGAAACCTTTATTCAATTTATGGGTGCTCCCGGTAGCGGGAAAACTACCCTGTGCGATAAATTGGCGCTTTATATGGAGCGTAAGGGCCACGAGGTATTTTTTATTGATAGGCAGCTGGATTCACCTGAAATGCTGCGCTCGGTTCTAGCCAACAAATTCAACTTACCTAGCTCGAATAATTTTGCCAGGCTGCTTGAAGATTCATTAGCGCAGGCAGAGGAAAAAACCCGGGTTTTAATTTTCGATGATGCCCACCTGCTAAGCGATATCACGTTAATTGAAATACATCGTTTGTCGGAAATTCAAGTCAATTCCAAACGCTTATTAAATATTGTAGTTTGTGGTGACCCTCGACTCGAAAAACGCCTAGGCGCTAAATCTGAGCTACGCTCGCTCGCTCTTAATGTGTCCCATAAGTTTCTTTTAGAAACAATGAGCACCGAGGAAATAGGGCAGTTCGTTGCAAATAATTTAGAGCACGAAGGCATTCCTAATACGCCCATTAGCACAGCGGCACTGGCCTTGATTTACCGCACGACAAAAGGTTTCCCCGGGCCTGCTACCTTAGTGGCTCAACTGATCGCCGATGCTCGGCGTGGATCTAGCGTTGCGCAAGAGCTTGACAAAGAGGAGTTAGCTGGGCTTATAAAAGCCTCCAATATACAGGCAGCGTTGCCAGCAAGTCAGCTGTTTGAGCCTGGTCAGTTAAAAGTGATTGCACCGGTGGCGGCGGTTTTTGCCATTGCGGTGCTTGGGTTTTTGTTTCAGCTCACGATGGATAAGAGTGAGCTTCCCGCCGCGGAGATTGTGGTGGTTGAGAGTGTGAATACGTCATCAGCAATGACTGAGTCTAGTGAGTCACCTTTCGCTGTCGAGGTTGTTGAGCCTGCTAGTATAAATGCAGACTCTGAGCCTGCCGTCCAAACCGGGACAGTGATAAACAACCCTGTTGCTACAACAGCTATTACCGACCCCCAGCCCGAACCAGTAATGCCTTCACTGCTGCGACCAGCGCCGACGTTTTCACTGGACGAAGAGCCCGCCTCCGATTCCAACTTAGCCTTAGTAACGGCAGCAGAAATTGGAGTGACAGGGGAGTTACTGCAGGTGCCGGAATTTGCCGAGTTGGTGGCTATAGAGGCTCAGGAAATAGCCCAGGCGGCAGCTGCAGAATTGCCAGTGCCACAGTCCAGTGATGCAAGCTCCGTTGCATCTGCATCAGTGCCCGAGGCCACAACCGAAACAGGCCCTGCCGAGCCTATCGCGGCAGCGTCACAAGAGCCTGCTAGTAGCATAGCGATGACTGACCCAGTGCCTGAACAAACGGTCACTTTAGAGCCAAGTAACTTAGATTCTAGTGCGAGTGCAGTGGTGGCTGAGCCTGCCGTTTCGAACGTGGTTGCTGATATTGAAGAACCTGCGGTAGTGTCGGCGGTGGCGCCAATGGATTCTTATCGCGAGGAGATTGATGGTTGGTTAGAGGCTTGGGCCGATCAGGACATGGAGGGTTATTTTGCAAGCTATGCTGATAATTTTGAACCTAGGTATGATGATAGTGTCAATCGCTGGCGCAGAAATCGAACCCGCGTGATCACCAACGCCGATTCAATCACCTTAAACCTGTCTGAGTTTAGAGTCGTGTCCGAAGATGACACTACAGTAGAAGTTAATTTTTGGCTTGACTATGAGTCGCCAACCTACAGCGACTCAACCCTCAAAAAGCTAGTGCTAACCAACAGCTCCGGACGTTGGCTAATCCTTGAAGAAGTTAATCTCGAGGTGCGCTCCTAACGTCGGCGACGAGATTTTGCGTGTGTTTTTGAGCCAGCAGGTCTTTTGCGCGCGATGATTGCCGGTGGCACTAAAAATTGAGGTCCTTCGCCGATTAATTCGGATCTCCCCATTTCGGTCAATGCCTCTCTTAGCATTGGCCAATTCCTCTCATCGTGGTAGCGCAGAAATGCTTTTTGCAGGCGGCGCTTATCCAAATCCTTGTTCACATTGACCTTTTCACTCTTGTAGCGAACCTTTTGCAGCGGGTTGCGCTCTGAGTAATACATAGCGGTCGCCAACGCCATCGGTGAGGGGTAGAACGTTTGCACCTGATCTGGCTTAAACTTTCTTTCCTTTAACCACAGGCTTAGATTGAGCATGTCCTCGTCATCGCTACCTGGGTGAGCGGCTATAAAGTAGGGGATTAAGTATTGCTCTTTGCCGGCTTTCTTGGAAAACTTATCGAATAGCACTTTAAACTCATCGTAGGCCGAGATGCTTGGTTTCATCATCTTGGACAGGGTTTTATCTTCACTGTGCTCTGGGGCAATTTTTAGGTATCCACCCACATGATGGGTAACTAACTCTTCAATGTATTCCGGGTCTCTTAGGGCTAAGTCGTAGCGCAGGCCGGACGCAATAGCAACCCGTTTAACGCCAGGAATTGCCCGTGCTTTGCGGTACAGCTGGGTGGTTGGGCTGTGATCTGTTTCTAGATGTTTGCAAATATTTGGATAGACACAAGAAAGTCGTTTACAGGTTTTCTGAATCGCCGGCGATTTGCAGTTGAGCTTATACATGTTGGCAGTTGGGCCGCCGAGGTCTGAAATCGTACCCGTAAAGCCTGGCACCTGATCGCGTATTTTGCCGATCTCCCGCAGAATAGAATCTTCCGAGCGGCTTTGAATAATGCGGCCCTCATGCTCGGTAATCGAGCAAAAGGTGCAGCCGCCAAAACAGCCGCGCATTATGTTGACCGATGTTTTAATCATGTCATAGGCGGGGATTCTTGCCGTGCCATAGCTTGGGTGAGGCCGCCGTTGATAAGGCAGATCAAAAACCCAGTCCATTTCCTCTGTGGTTAGCGGAATGGGTGGTGGGTTTACCCAGATTTCTTTGGTGCCGTGTTTTTGGACCAACGTTTTGGCATTGTAAGGATTGGATTCTTGATGCAGCACTCTTGAGGCATGGGCATAAAGAACGGGGTCATTTGTCACTTTGCTGAACGAAGGCAGTCGAATATAGGTCGTCTTTTCATCCATCTCTACCTTACGGTGCAGCGGCATGGGCACAATGCGCAGGGGCTGCGGTTCAGCAGGGTCTGCTATGGCAACCGGTGATTCTTTTTGTTTGGCCTTTTCTTTTTCTGCCCGCTCGTGGAATTCGTAGGGGTTGGGTATGTCATCAATCTTCGATGGCCAATCAACTCGGGTTGAATCAATTTCTGTCCAGTCTTGTGGCGTGTTGTTCAAAACAATCGCCGTACCCCGCAGGCGATTAAGCTCTCTCACAGATTTGCCCGCGGCAATTTCATGGGCGACTTCGGCCAGCGCCCGTTCAGCATTGCCGTATAAAAGTATATCCGCGTTGGAGTCAATTAAGATTGAACGTCTAACGGCGTCGCTCCAATAGTCGTACTGAGCAATGCGCCGTAGGCTAGCCTCAATGCCGCCGATAACAATCGGCGTGTCATAGTATGCCTCCCGGCACCTTTGGCTGTAGGCAATCACCGAGCGGTCTGGTCTTTTTCCTGCTTCCGCATGTGGGGTGTAAGCATCGTCGCTGCGAAGCCGAAGGTCGGCCGTGTAGCGATTGATAAGGGAGTCCATGTTGCCGCCAGTGACTCCAAAAAATAGGTTAGGCTTACCCAACTTTTTGAATGGTTCTGCGCTGTCCCATTGTGGCTGGGCAATAATGCCAACTCGAAACCCTTGCGATTCCAGCAGCCGGCCTACCACCGCCATACCAAAACTGGGGTGGTCAACGTAGGCATCGGCGGTCACAATAATAATGTCACAGCTATCCCAGCCTAATGCGTTCATTTCTTCTTTAGACATAGGCAAATAGGGAGCTGTGCCAAAGCACTCGGCCCAATATTTAGGGTAAGCAAACAGCTCTCGGGGATTGTCTGCATCAAACTGTTGGGACTTGGTATTATTCATAAACTACGCCTAAAAAAATCGCTCTACTGGGTTTGCTGCGCCATTTAATTCAACAATGCTATCTTGCAAACTAGCATTCATTTTTATCCGCCCGTTACTGATAACGATGTAGCCTTGTTGGACAAAAGGGTCGAGCATTTCCCTTGCTGGGCTTTGGGTCACCGCTACTAGGTCTAAATCGAGATCAATCGAGAAAGTGCTCGCCGCAACGGCCTCTTTAATATTTAACCCCATGATATTTCGCAGCTGAGGAAGGCCGCCATAGCGCAATTTTATTTCACCGCGGTGATCGCCATCATAGGCATTCAAATCGAACGCGCTTTTAATACTCAGTGAATTATTCAACAGCAATAGCCCAAGGCGTTGGTTGAGATCATTGGCTTCGCGAACTGCAGTGGGTGAGGAGTCACCGCGCAGTAGCTGTAGCTTGGCGAGCATGGCATAAAATTGGGTTAGTGACTCTTCGTTAATTTCGCTGAGTTCTATATGCCATTGACCCGAACGTAGCGGGGCTGCGCCGGTTGTAGCGCCAAGCCTAGCTTCTTGTCTTAAGGTGAGCGAGTCATTGGGTGCTTGTTTGGTGATGCTTGATGTAAATAACAAATTCTCAATAGTCAGCTGGCTGGGCTGACTGCTTGTGATCGAGGGCAGACTAAATTCCAACCTAGCCGGCGCACTTGCCGAATTGATAGCGGCTGTTTTGACGCTAACGCTTGCGTTGGTTATATCGATGCGCTGCTTGCTAGGAGCGTCAGTCAGGGCAATATTACCAAGCGTTAACTGGGCTTCGGCAGACTGATCGCCCCGTAGCGTCACCGTGCCAGCAAAGCCAGCAAATGATACCGCTGAATCTTGAAACGTTTCGTCAAGCGGGCTGAGAGAAAAATCGAGATTCAGCGAGCGGCTGAAATCAGCGAACACAGACATGTCCATATCCAATTGCTTGGATGACTGACTAAGGTTGAGTATTGGCTCGCTGTAACTAATTTTGGGGTAGACCTTGGCGTGAGCGAGACCGAATTTTAGGCCGTTTTCGGTAAACAACAGCGGCCCATGGCTGATGTTGAAATCAAGAATGATTCGAATGGGGGCCAGTGCTGCAATGCTGTAATTGAGATTAAGAGTGCCTGAGCTTGTGAACCAGCCGCGGCGAAGCGGCCCCTTATCCACTTCAAGTCTGAGATCAGGACCTGTTGGCAGCAGAGCAATTAAGTCATCGACAGCATCTTCATTGATGGCAAGGCTGATCGCTTTTGGCGCGGCCACCATGGCCAGCAAAGCGACTAAAAGCGCTAGCGTTAACATGACCCGAGAAAATTTAGACATTTGGAGTACTTAAGTGGCTTGGTGGCGCCAGTGGCTGCGCGCCAATGGTTAGTGAATTTAAGGGCCGTGCAGTATACCTGAAAGTTTTTGGAATAGATTGCCCTCCACAGCGCTTAGGTTGGGCTAAGCCTCTGTTTGCCTGATCTTAAATGTGCAGCGTCTAGCGCCGCTCATTAAGTGGTCCACCTGATTAACGAGAGCGCTAGCCCCAAACAGCTGCTGGAACAATGCGAGTTCAGATTTGCAAAACCCACTGCAGCTTCGCGCTGCGCTGGCGATAGGGCAGTGATTTTCGATAAACAGCCAGCCATCGGGCAAGAGTCTGACTTCTGCCATATAACCTTCGTCAGTGCGCAGCTGGGCCAATTTTTGCAGTTTTTCTGCCGTATTTGTTGGCACTTGGGAAAGCGCTTCGCTGTAGCGGGCATGCTGCTGTTCGCTGCGGCTATTCACCAAAGCGTCCAGTAGCTCTTTATTCTCGTCTTGGTTGAGCAGGTTAATTAGCTCGAGTGCAATGTCCTTGTGGCCATCGGGGTAGTGAGCGTGCCCCTGCTCGGTTAGTGACCAATAATGCACAGGGCGCCCCCTGGTCTGTTTTTCGGCTTTGGCGGCGGTTTCAACATAGCCCTTGCCGGCTAGGCCCTGCAAATGTTGCCGGGCCCCCATTGTGGTCATACCTAGTTGATTTGCCAGTATTTTTACCGACTGGGGGCCTCTTAGTTTAAGACGGTCAAGCAAAGTAAGCTGGGAGGCACAGAGATCCATAAGATTTCACCAAAATTCAGATGCTTAGACTATCGGCGGCATTAGCCAAGTGTTTATGGTTTGCGGGCTTATTTAGTAAAGTTATTACTTTGCTAACACTGGGGGTGAGCGGAAGTGCTATTGCCGGCGCATCTTAATATGGGGTATATCGTCTTCAAGATAGGGGGTGGATAGTGTGTCAAAGCCAAGCTCTTGGTAAAACTTCTCTAAATAGGCTTGAGCCGAGATGGTAACCCCCGCTGCAGGCCACAGCTCATCGCAGTAGCGTAGCGCAGCAGTCATCAGCTGCTTCCCCAGCCCAGTGCCGCGTACACTTCCGTGACTAACAACACGGCCCAGCGATGCTTCAGGGTATTTTGTTCCGGGAGCAATCAATCTCGCATAGGCGACAACTTGACCAGCAACCAAGGCATAGACATGGTGCGCGGCCAAGTCAAAGCCATCCACGTCTTGGTAGATACAATTTTGTTCGACGACAAACACCGCCGATCGCAGCTGCAGAATGTTGTAGAGTTCTAAGGCTGTGAGTGCAGAAAATGGTTTGCAGTAAAATTCGGCTTGATCCATGACAAATGGCTTCTAAGGAGTTAGGGGTTTTAGAGACGGGATTGTGTTTACTTATCGACTTAACAGCCATGAATATTAGTGTTCCGAGAAGTTCTCAGCAACTATTGGTGGTTAGCTCTAGCTGAACTTCCCGGCCATTGTCAGGCATCAAATAGTGTTAAAGTCAGAGAGTGTCTGACAAACCTTGGGAAGTCCAACCTGCTGAATCGTGAATGTAGTGCTTTTCCCAGTCGAAAGGTTGCAACAGGCTATGTATACTTCGCCCATGCCCCGATGGCACAGCCCGATAGTGCGGCCCTCTCCTAAGGGAGCTCAATTTCAATATTTCTCTTAGCCTTTTCGTATTGTCGTTTG
>CAYGSO010000029.1:0-48059 GCA_964352445.1 uncultured Pseudohongiella sp.
TCCCAGCTGCATCTTGCCCCCTGTGCTGTAGTACTGTGAGCGTGTCATAAAGGCACACGCCTACTTCACGGTTAGTAACTACACCAACTAATCCACACATGGGTCGCTCCGTCTTAGTTAAATTTCAGGTTGAAGTTCGTTGCCTACATCAGAAACACCGATGTAACCTTGGGTTAAGTCTATTAGTTGTAAGCCATAAGGTATGAGCTGCGATTGCTGCCAACGCTCTTCTTCATCGACGAAAGGCCCAACGATAAAGAGAATGACGACGATAATCACCGCACCCCTGGCGATGCCAAACACCCCGCCAAAAATTCGATCAGCGATCTTCAAACCGGTGATAGCGAGCAATTTTGACAGCATATGGTTAACAAATGTACC
This sequence comes from uncultured Pseudohongiella sp., assembly GCA_964352445.1. Classification (GTDB taxonomy): domain Bacteria; phylum Pseudomonadota; class Gammaproteobacteria; order Pseudomonadales; family Pseudohongiellaceae; genus UBA9145. Next base: position 382 of record CAYGSO010000029.1, read on the forward strand.
AAGCATCATAATGACAACGAATATGAGTGCAAAAGCAGCAACGAATCTAGCTGCCTCATTATCGATTAGGTTTACCATGTATTGAGCGAGGTTATCACTGTACAAGCGTGACAAGGCCAATGCTGCGACCCATGTCACTAATGATAAAACCTCTTTGATGAAGCCACGCCAGAGCCCGAAGAGGCAAGATAAGCCTATGATGACCAAGATCACCGCGTCTACTTCGTTCATAGATTGGGCCTTTGCACCAAGTTACAAGGGTTCAATGGTGTAACGCTCAACGATGCCCGCCAAATTGAACTGAGATTGCAGCTCTTGCAGGGTTTGATCTACCCTCGCTCTATCCAACCAGGGCCCCACATACACCGCAGTCAACTCGCCCTGTTCTCGTTTCAACGCTCTTGAATAACCTTTATAGCCAGCCTCTAACAAACGATCCAACAGGGTTGTTGCATTGTCGTTATCTGAAAAAGTAGCTAGTCTAACACTCCAGCCAGTAGGCAGGCCGTCAGGGCCAAGTTCAGGGGCGGTTCTAACATAAGCGGGCTGGGAGGTAACGACTGCTACTGCAGCCTCTTGAGGGCTGTCACTAACTGTGACATCGCTGGTCTCAGCTTGCCCCGAAAGCAGTTCAGCAATAGGCTCGTCAGTGGCTGTCGATTGGGCGCCGAAATCAGGCTGCTTGGCTTTAATTACGGGCCGTGTTGGCTCGGCAATCGGAAATGGCTCAATAATGGGGACATCTGGAATTCGGCTAGCAATTTGAGTGTCATAACTGCCTTGACCATCAAACACAATCGGCAGAAATATAAGTGCCAAGGCGATTAATACGATGGACCCTACAATTCGTTGTTTGGTTGCCTGTTGCAATCTACGGCGCTCTTGAAAGTTCTCGAATGCTTGAAACTGTGTGGAATGAACCCGCCACCACTATGTGATCGGTTGGAGCTGCTTCGGAGCAAGCCTGAGTATAGGCGCTCTCAACTGAACTGAAGGCGGTAAATGAAGTTCCGGGGCAGGCGGCACGCACGCGCGCTAGGGCTTGCTCAACGGGCATTCTTCTCGCACCTTCGACCTGGGCAATATACCAGATATCGACAGTGGATAATAATGAAACCACTATACCTTCGATATCTTTATCGCTCAGCACGGCGATAACTCCAATCATGCGGGCATTTTTCGTCAAAGTGCTCCGTAGAGCTTCTAATCGACTATTAAGATCTGCCGCCGCGGCAGGGTTATGAGCCACATCAAGAACTATCGATGCACCGGTTGTCAGGTCAATTCTCGGCTCGAAGCGGCCCGCTAAGCGCAGCGATCCCACCACATTGTTCAATTTTTGATCATCAATACGATAATTTAGCAGTTCGAGCACCTGTATGGACGCTGACACAGAGCCGTAGTGCAGCTGACAGGCCTGAAACGGGCCTTTAGAGATCGAATCACCCGTCAAACTCGTGCCATGCCACGCCCAACAGAGGCTCGGTGGCGGCTGTTGTTGCATGTTAAATTCTTTGCCTAACTGATACACCTTACAATTTAGCTGTCGCGCTCTATCCAAAATGCTTTGGGGCATTTGCGAGTTGGCTAACACTACCGGTTTACCCTCTCGCATAATGCCCGCTTTTTCAAAGCCAATAACCTCTATATCCGAGCCCAGCCAGTCTTGATGATCCAAACTAATACTAGTGATGACCGCAATGTCAGCATCAACTATATTTACCGAGTCCAAGCGCCCGCCTAGGCCGACTTCAAGGACGCAAACATCGACCTCGGCCTGCTTGAATAAAATAAGTGCTGCTAGGGTAGAAAATTCGAAGTAGCTGAGACTAATGCCGTCCCGATGTACCTCTATGAGCTCAAACGCTCGGCAAATGTCAGCGTCTGCTAAATCTTTGCCAGCGATTCGAATGCGTTCGTTAAAAAGATGGATATGGGGAGAGGTAAACGCGCCAACAGTTTTATCGCTGGCTAACAACATGGCTTCTAACGCGGCAACAGTAGACCCTTTGCCGTTGGTGCCAGCCACAGTGATTACTGTGGCTGCAGGCTTTAAAACGTCTAGACGCTTGGCAACACTGGAAACTCGCTCGAGCCCAAGCTCGATCTCAGTGGGGTGAACTGCGGAGATAAACTCTAGCCATTGTCCTAAGTTTTTGCTCACTGATGGCTTAGTTAGCCTCGTCGCCTACGTCTTGGGGCTCATCCTCATCGGCTTTGATCGCCTTTGGAATGATCGCAGGCGCAACGGCTGCCGGGGTGTCTAAGTGCATCAGCTTAGAAAGCAGCGAAGCTACTTTACCAGCCAAGTCACGGCGGTGAACAATCATGTCGATAGCGCCATGCTCAAGTAAAAACTCACTGCGCTGAAACCCTTCCGGCAACTTCACTCTCACTGTCTGCCTGATTACATCAGGCCCAGTAAACCCCACTAGGGCATTGGGTTCTGCAATATTAATATCCCCCAGCATAGCAAGACTTGCAGACACACCGCCGTAGACGGGATCAACCATAATAGAAATATAAGGCAAGCCCTTTGAGCGCAGCTTCTCGAGTGCCGCCGATGTTTTGGCCATTTGCATTAAAGAGATTAATGCTTCCTGCATTCTCGCTCCGCCACTAGTGGAGAAACATACCAGGGGTAGGCTTTTCTTGATGCATACGTTGACTGCTCGCACGAACTTTTCACCAACGACAGCCCCCATTGAGCCGCCAATAAAGCCGAATTCAAACGCGGCTACCACTACTGGCACTGCATTAATGGAGCCTTTTACGACAATTAGCGCGTCTTTTTCGCCGGTGCTTTTTTGGGCGGCACTCAAACGGTCTTTGTATTTTTTTAGATCTTTGAACTTGAGTAAATCAACTGGCACAAGATCGGCGTCCAGCTCTTCTTGCCCCTCGGCATCGAGAAACAACTCCAAACGTCGCCTCGCTGTAATTCGCATGTGATGGTCACATTTCGGGCAAACATCGTGGTTTTCAGATAGAGACTTCTGATACAGCATGGCGTCACAGCGCGGGCATTTTTTCCATACGCCCTCGGGAACGGCAAACTTCTTTTTAGCATCCGTACCGGTGGTTGATATTGACGGTAAAATTTTATCGATCCAGCTCAAAGCAGTACCCTGTTCTTTATATGTAGTCGTTTAAAATTAATCTAAGGTGTCCAACTTCTTTCGAACCTGGGCAATCATAGCGGTGGTTGCCGCAGGATGGAATCCATCCGCCTCCGTTCCAGCTGGAATTTTAGCAATTTCAGAGACTAACGCACTCCCGATAACAACACCATCAGCATTTATCGCCATAGCCGCCGCACTTTCTGGATCTTTGATCCCAAAGCCGACAACAATAGGCAATTCAGTGAGCTTACGCAGTTTATCGATGCTCTTGCTAACAGAGGCATAGTCGTTGAATGCAGCTCCAGTCACCCCTTTCAGCGACACGTAGTACAAATAGCCACTAGAGTGAGCAACTATACTTTCAGCCCTTGCATCAGATGTTGTTGGTGCTACTAAATAGATGGTGTCGATTTCAGACTCTCGCAGCATTTTGTGCAGCTGAGTTGATTCGGAAGGCGGCATATCCACTAGCAGTACGCCATCCACCCCGCAAACTTTGGCTCTGGCTACAAATTTCTCATAGCCCATAATTTCCACCGGGTTCAGGTAGCCCATCAATACAATTGGGGTTGCCTTGTCAGACTGACGAAACTGAGCAACTAAGTCCAAGACTTTGCTGAGGCTGGAGCCGTTTGCCAACGCTCTCTCAGCGCCCAGTTGGATTACCGGTCCGTCGGAAGAAGGGTCGCTGAAAGCCACCCCCAGCTCAATAATATCGGCGCCATCGGCAACCAACTGCTGCATCAAGGTGAGGGTTAGGGCAAAACTTGGGTCGCCAGCGACCAAATAAGGAATTAGAAGCTTGCGCTTCACTGCTTGTGCCGCGGCTATTGTTGATGAAATTCTACTCATAGTTTTTACAGGGTGATTCCTTCAAGTTTAGCGACCGTTCCTATGTCTTTGTCGCCCCGCCCAGATACATTAATGACGAGGGTTTGCTCTTTGTCCATGCGACTGGCCAAATCCATGGCATAAGCCACAGCATGGCTGGTTTCTAATGCCGGGATTATCCCTTCTAACCGAGTCATCCTATGAAAGGCAGCCATTGCTTCCTTATCCGTGGCGGCCACATATTTGACCCGTTTAATATCTTTCAGCCATGAATGTTCGGGGCCAACCCCAGGGTAGTCAAGGCCAGCTGACACTGAGTGAGTCTCCATAATTTGACCGTCGTCGCTAGTCATCAAATAGGTTCGATTGCCGTGCAGTACCCCAGGTTTGCCATTGGCCGTTAGCGGCGCCGCGTGCTGAGAGGTATTGATTCCGTGGCCGCCTGCTTCAACCCCGTACATGGCAACCGATGTATCGTGAAGGAAAGGATGGAACATACCGATAGCGTTAGACCCACCGCCCACACAGGCCACCAGCGCATCGGGTAGTCTGCCTATTTGAGCAAGACTCTGCTCCTTGGTCTCACGGCCTATGATGCATTGAAAGTCTCGAACCAATTGAGGGTACGGGTGTGGCCCGGCTACTGTACCGATAATATAGTACGTATTGTCTACATTGGTTGCCCAGTCTCGCAGAGCCTCATTCATCGCATCTTTGAGTGTGCGCGAACCCGATTCTACAGATACAACATTGGCCCCTAACAGCTTCATCCGATACACATTAGGTGCCTGGCGAATGATGTCTTCAGCACCCATATAAACGTGGCACTCCAGACCCATGCGAGCCGCAACCGTTGCTGTCGCCACCCCATGTTGACCGGCGCCGGTTTCGGCAATAATTCGAGTCTTGCCCATATGCTTGGCGAGCAGAGCTTGGCCAATGGTATTGTTTACCTTGTGGGCACCGGTATGGTTCAAATCTTCTCGCTTGAGATATATCTGCGCACCGCCACAGGCATCGGTCATGCGCTGAGCAAAGTAAAGCGGTGATGGCCGACCCACGAAGTGTTTTAAATCATAATCGTATTGCTTCCAAAACTCTGGGCTTTTAGATAGCTCAGCGTAAACTTGGGCCAGCTCTTCAACCGCATTGATTAGAGTTTCGCCGACAAAAATGCCGCCATAGGGTCCAAAATGACCAGACGCATCTGGTCCATCAAATTGATTTACTTCTATCTCAGCTTGAGACACTGCGTACTCCTTCAATGAATTTGTTAATCAAGGCGCGATCTTTAATACCTGGACTGGATTCAACACCGCTGCTGACATCAACACCATAGGGCTGCACCTTGTTGATAGCGGTAACAATATTATCGGGACTTAGACCGCCTGCGAGAACTAATTTTGAAAGCGAACTGTCACTAATCGCCGACACTCTTTCCCAATCGAACACATGACCCGTGCCACCTGGCGCGTTTTTGTTGTAGCTGTCTAAGAGGATTAATTCAGCTGAGGGATACGCTTCAATCGCTTGTTGCAGATCATCATCAAAGCCAACTCGAAACGCCTTCATATAAGGAATATCAAATGAGCAGCAAAACTCTTCACTCTCTGATCCGTGGAACTGCAGCAAATCGATATATCCACTGTCCACCACCCGATTGACTTCGTTAGCTGTCGGATTCACAAACAGAGCTACCACCGAGACACTTGCTGAAATCCCGCTTACTATCTCAGCGACATTTTCGATGACAGCTGCTCGCGGGCTGGGTGGGTAAAATACCAGGCCAATGGCGTCAGCGCCTAAATCTGATGACGCCATCGCATCCTCAGCGCGAGTGATACCGCAGACCTTAATCCAGTGTTTGTGCATAATTAGGGAGGGAGCAAAGCGCGTAGTTTAGCAAAATCAGTGAGCGCCGACTATTATGAAGCGCATAAAATTGCAGGCAATACCTTTTGCCCCAACGCTTTGTAGGGCTCGGGGTAACCAACTTCCACGAGGTATAGCCCTTGGCCGGGCGCAGTCATTGCAGATTTAGTCCGATCTTTCCCAGCAAGGAGGCGCTCAATCCAGTCAGGCGATTGATGCCCTTGCCCTACTTCAAACAGAGAGCCCATGATATTCCTTACCATATGCTGCAAAAATGCATTGGCCTTAACGTCGAAAACGATTTTGTCGCCACTTTGCGCAAACGATGCAAAGAAAACCTCGCGCATTGCAGTGCGAGATTGGCAGCCTGCCGCTCTAAAGGCGGAAAAATCCTGCTCTCCAAGCAGATACTGGGCAGCCTCCTGCATGGCAGCAAGGTCGAGACTCTTGCTGGAGTGAGTGGCTAGAGTCGTTAAAAATGGCGAGCGCGTTTTGCGCTGATGGATTATGTAGTTATAACGCCGAAATGTTGCTGAGAATCTTGCGTGAAATTCCTCATCAACTACCCTACTGTCGGTCACTCGAATAGAGTCACCCACTAGGCTATTAACGCCATCTCGCCACGCTCTAGGGCCGCGATCAATCGGAGTATCAAAGTGCACTACTTGGCTGGTGGCATGGACACCGGAGTCGGTCCGACCCGCGCACACCACACTGATATTGCAGTTGGCAATTTTTCCCAAGGCTGTTTCGAGATTCCGCTGAACCGTAGGCAGCGCTGGCGATAATTGCTTTTGCCAGCCGGAGAAGGCCGCGCCGTCATACTCGAGCTTGAGCGCTATTCGGGTTGAAGCTACAGTCATTGGGCCTTGATTTGGGGTGGCAGTCAGGCGAGCTCACTCCTTGTGTAAGCGTTCCACTTACCGGCAAGCCGCCTAGCAATAGGAGCTGTTAGTCGATGCTGCTCTCAATAGTTTTCATTAAGACGTTAGCTTCTTTAACTTGGCCGGGGGTACCTTCCCTGATCACTTCTTGAAGGATTTCCTTAGCGCCTTCAGCATCACCCATTTTCTGATAGGCATAGGCTAGCTCAAGTTTTGTTGCAGTTTCATCTTCATCAGACATGGCATAGGTGTCATCGTCACTGTCATCAATGCTGATTGCGCTTACGTCGATTTCGTCATCGTCATCGGTCAAAAAATTCAACTCATCATCATCTAATGAGGACTCATCGCCGGCCGTGACTGGCGCACTGACTGGCAGTTCGTCATCAAAGTCGAACTCGATAAGGTCATCTTCATCGTCAGGCTCGGTTGATATCTCTAACGGATCTTCGTCTTCACCCAGGTCTAGGAAATCGTCATCGGTTAATGAAATTTCCAAGTCTTCCTCAACGTCGTCCGGGTCGACTTCTAACTCGCTGAGATCGAAATCGAAGTCTTTACTGGTTGTTTGAGACTCAACGACGGTGGCATCATTCGGCGCTGCTTCCGGAACCGGCTCGTCTAACTCGACCTCTTCATCCAAATCAAAGCTAATCTCCTCACTGTCGGTCTTCTCAACCACTGTGTCGGTGCTTGGAGTATTGAGATCAAAATCGAATGTCTCTAGCTCCTCATCAGGCTCGCTTGCCGCGGGCGCAGGCTCTAATTCGCTTTTGTCAAAATCGAAATCCAATGCATTTTCATCGGCTAATTGATTTTCAGACTCAATCGCCACCGGCTTATCGCTGCTGTCGGCCACTGGCGCATCGAACTCAAAAGTTTCTAGCTCCAAGTCTTCCTCAACCTGAGCAGGCACCTCGTTTTCTTCAGCTATGCTTGGGCTATCAAAGTCCAGCGAATCAATTTCTATCTCATCAGCTGCTTTGCTAGCACCAGCGGCCAAACCCGCTGGCTGATCATCTTCATCATCAAAATCTAAGGTCTCAACGTCGTCAGCCACTACCGTGCTAGCGTCGTCTGAATCTGCGACAACCTCAGAGTCGGTAGAGAATTCCGATGTTAATTGAGTAGGCTCTTCACTGTCTTCTTGGGCTGGGTCGTCAGCAAAATCGAAAGTGAGATCCATGTCTTCAGGCTCGGGATCGTCAGGCAAATCTGCCAACGAGATGCTTGGCTTTTTGGCCGCAGGCTTGACTTCAGGTTCGGGATCATCTGCCAGCTCAAACGTGTCATCTTCAAATGCATCAAGGTCAATGCCTAGATCGTCTAGAAATGATGCGGTGTCATCTCTGGCTTTCTGTGCAGCGCTTGCAGTCTTGCTAGTAGAAGAAGCTGTTGTCGCATTATCAATTGCAAGATCAGAGCGTAGCGCGTTGACCTCTTTGTCTATTGCAGGGTCTTGCAGAGAGTGAAGCTCGTCCGCCAGCATCTCAAAAGCGGATATGTCGCCCTTGGCAGCAATGACAGCAAGAAGCTTTAGCGAAAGCTGATCGTTCTGAGGGTTTTCTTCAATAGCGGCTCGGACCAAATTTTCAGCCTGCTTAACATTGTCTTGGGCAAGCAGGATATCTGCCTGGGCGCAGACATCTTCGATATTCGTTGAGTCCAGCAGCACGTCTGGCTGCTTTTGAGGCACCTTGCTGTTCGCGTCAGAGCCCACGCTTATGATGTCATCCAACTCACTGTCTAAGTCAGCATCGTTGTAATCTTGAAACTCCGAGCCGCTCTCTTCTTTACCGCTATCGCGTTCTTTCTTGTCAGTAACCCCACTAAACTCTTCGTCATCTATTTCGTCCAGCTCTTCATCTGTCGAATCGGACGATTTATTGCGGCGAAGTAGAAACATGACTAGGCCAAGAACCAGCACACCAGCGGCGGCGATAAGCAGCATGGAGTTACTTAGCAAAGTATCCAGCAGGCTTGGCTGGCGAATCGGGGTTACCGGCACATCAAGCTGTGCTGCAGCCGCTGCTTGCTGCGCTGCCAATTCTGCTTCTGCGGCTGCATCTGCGAATGACTGCTGTAATTGAGCCAGCTGGAGATCCTGCAGGCGGATGATCTCTTGAGCGGCTGCAATCTGCTCATCTAGCTCAGCCAGCCTAGACTCCATTTCTTGTTTTTCCAAACGAGCCCGGTCAGCCTCTTCTTCCCGCAGCGCTAATTGGGTTTCTAACTCGGCGATGCGACGGTCTAAATCGCTGCTACTGGATGAACCGCTCGCTGGCTCATCTGACTCTGCATCACTTGTAACAACACTGAGCTGTCCGTTCGTGGACTCCTGCACCGGCGCTGTATTCGCGGGCGCCGCGAGGGGCTGCACATCAACTTGCGCCAGCTGGCGATTCTGGCGCGCTACTTCATCAATGGCTTGGCGCTGATCAATTGCCTGAATCTCTGTCAAGGAAGGCACCGTTAACACCTGCCCGCTGCGCAGCCGATTAATATTGCCGCCTATAAACGCATCTGGGTTCAATTCCTGGATGGCGAGCATGGTTTGCTGAACACTAACGTTTTGATTAGGTCGCACTCGCAGCGCAATATCTGACAGAGTCTCAGAGTCAGTGCTGGTAATAGTTTGCTCAGCCTCGGCAACTAACTCCTCGGCAATGGATGCTGTGGCTTCTTCGGGTTCTAAAATTGCTTCATCAGCGCTGTCATCGACTGCTTCTTCAGGTTCAGCCACTTCTGACTCAACAGGTTCTGATTCACCCAGTGGTGATTCCGCGGTTTCAGTTTCGGCGACTTCAGCTGCAACTGGATCTGCTGTTTCGGTCTCTGCGTCTGGAGTTTGTGTCAGCGGCTGCAGCTGTTCTGCCGGCGACTCTTCCATCGGTGCAGGAGCCGATTGCTCCGCCTGCTCGTCCGCCGCAGCCGCTGGCGCGCTGATAACTTCAGGCTCAAGAATGGGCTGGACAGATTGACTGGGCTCTCTAGACTGACTCTGACTTTGCGGCCTAGGTGAGTTCGCCGTGTTGGCTGGTGTAGGCGGCGCTAGAACAGTGCTAACAGGCGCCCTAACTGGGGCTGGGGCTGGCGCCGCTGCAGTTGGATTTTGAAAAACCGGTAGATCGAGTAAAATTGTGTGTTCGCTGAGCAGTCTGCCATTGCTCCAGCGCGTCTCGAGAATGAAACTAAGATACGGTTCACGGACGATTTGATTGGTCGTGAGCAGGACAAAATCACCGTTAGCGGTGGATTCAGTCTGGAAACGAATATTATTTAAGAATACGGCTCGTTCAATACCGAAGCGAATAAAGTCTTCAGGGGCAGCCACTTGAATGCGAACATCGTTTAGGCGCGTATCACCTAACTGAAGAACTTCAATCCTCACCCTAAGCGGCTGATTTAGTGAGGATTCAACGGTGACTGCACCAAGGCCCAACGCGAATGCATGGGGGACAAAACAAGTAAAAAGCAGAGCCAAAATGGCAGCGGACTTACGTAGCATGTCTCTAAAACTCTCTTAATTCGCCCCAAATAACCCGTCCATATTGAATCGGGCACAATCGCTTCCTTTTACTTATCAGGGAAGTCTAGTCGGCACACTCACCGCAGCCCTTTTACAAAATAAGAAAAGGGCCAATAGCGGAGACTTCAAATATTAATACAGTTTCTCCGCTACCGAGCGCAAGTATTCATTATAAATAGGTTTTTATCAACTCTTCAGCAATTTGGATAGAGTTAAGAGCCGCTCCCTTACGAACGTTGTCAGAAACTACCCACAGGCTTAAGCCATTGCTTAACGAGATATCCTGCCGGATTCTGCCTACGAAAACTGAGTCCTGGCCCGCAGAATCGTGCACCGCCGTTGGGTAGCAGCCGTCTTTGTGCTCATCGATCACCGTGACACCTGGTGCATTTTCAAGCAATAGCTTGGCATCTTCAGCACTTATTGGCTTGCTAGTTTCAATCTGTACTGCTTCAGAATGGCCGTAAAATACGGGAACTCGAACGCAGGTAGCACTTACCGCCACACTGTCATCACCGAATATTTTCTTGGTTTCCCAGCTCATCTTCATTTCTTCTTTGGTGTAGCCGTTGTCCATAAATTTGTCTATTTGCGGCAACACGTTAAACGCGATCTGTCTTGGATAAACCTCAGCCACCGCCTCTCTTCCGTTGAGCAGTTCAGCAGTTTGCTTAGCCAACTCATCCATACCCTTCTTGCCTGTGCCGGATACAGCTTGATAAGTGGCAACACATATACGGGTTATACCGACCGCATCATGGATTGGCTTCAGTGCCACTAACATGCCAATGGTAGAGCAGTTAGGATTAGCGATGATGTTTCTATTGGTATATTTGGCTATATCACTGGGATTTACCTCAGGCACTACCAAGGGGATGTCATCGTCGTAGCGGAAGTGAGAGGTGTTATCGATGACAATACAGCCTGCGGCGGCAGCTTTTGGGGCGTATTCCTCAGATATACTGCCCCCAGCAGAGAATAAGCCGATCTGGGCTTTGCTGAAGTCGAAGTCGGCGAGATTGCTGACCTTGATCCCTTTGCCTTTAAACATCAGGGTCGTGCCGGCTGATCGCTCACTGGCTAACAGGTACAACTCCCCTACCGGAAAATTTCGTTTTTCTAAGATTTCGATCAGTGCTTCACCTACCGCACCGGTCGCTCCCACTATAACTACATTATATAGATTCATTTGCATTCTCTTGGCAGCGGCTTGCCTGTGCTTGAGGCAAGCCTAACTTTTTGATTTGGTTTGTTTTTACTACTTTCTTAGTTGACTACCCGGTGCCGGGTTGGTTTTCACAACTAAGAGGAGGTCGTGAAATACCAAGGAGAAGTTTGACGCCACTGGGTTTCGAATTTGGCAATGGTGTCCGATTCTTCCAGGGTCAGGCCAATATCGTCCAAACCGTTGAGTAAGCAGTGCTTACGGAACGTATCTACGGCGAATTCAAGTGTGCTGCCATCAGGCTTGGTGATCTGCTGCTTTGCCAGATCAACTTCAAGCTGGTAGCCCTCGTTAGCATTGACCTCAGCAAACAGATCAAAAACTATTTTCCTATCTAAAACAATAGGTAACAAGCCATTCTTGAAGCAGTTATTAAAGAATATATCGGCAAAACTGGGCGCAATAATGACGCGAAAGCCATAATCATCTAAGGCCCAAGGGGCGTGTTCACGGCTAGAACCACAGCCAAAATTGTCTTTAGCTAACAGTACGCGACTGCCCGCATACCTTGGCTGATTGAGCACAAAATCAGGATTAAGTGGCCGCTGACTGTTATCGCTGTCAGGCTGCCCCTTATCTAAGTATCGATGTTCATCAAATAAGTTAACCCCAAACCCAGTTCGCTTTATGGATTTCAAGAACTGCTTGGGAATAATGAAGTCTGTATCTACATTGGCCCGGTCAAGTGGAAGCACTAAGCCTTTTTCTACACTAAATTTTTTCATAACAACTAAACACCACGGGTTTAGGCCTAAAGCGGCCTGTTGCCTCTATTAAATGAGCTCTCGAACATCGACAAAATGACCTGCAATAGCTGCCGCAGCAGCCATAGCCGGGCTCACCAAATGGGTTCGCCCGCCAAAGCCCTGCCTGCCTTCAAAATTGCGGTTAGATGTGGATGCGCAGTGCTTGCCCACCCCCAGCTGGTCGGCATTCATTGCCAAACACATAGAGCATCCAGGCTCGCGCCACTGCAATCCCGCCGCAACGAAAATTTTATCAAGTCCTTCGTCCTCTGCCTGCTTCTTGACCAGGCCAGAACCGGGAACCACCAGCGCCATTTCTATGGTAGAGGCTACTTTTTTACCTGCAACCACTTTTGCGGCTTCTCGCAAATCTTCGATTCGAGAATTTGTACAGGATCCGATAAATATGCAGTCGAGCTTAATGTCTTTGATACTGGTACCACCAGCAAGCCCCATGTACTTTAAGGCCTGCTCAATATTTTCACGTTTGGCAAGATCTGGCTCATCAGCGGGAACTGGCACCGAGCCATTAATCGATGTCACCATTTCTGGCGAAGTACCCCAAGTTACCTGAGGCTCAATATCGCCAGCATTTAACTCAACTTCAACATCAAATTTCGCGTCTGCATCACTAACCAAAGTTATCCAATTGGCGCAGGCGTTATCCCACATTTCACCCTTGGGGGCGAATGGGCGACCCTCAATATAATCTAGAGTGGTCTGATCCACAGCAATTAAGCCAGCCCGGGCACCTGCTTCAATCGCCATATTGCACACTGTCATACGGCCCTCGATGCTCAACGCCATAATGGCGTCACCGGCGAACTCAATAGTGCAGCCAGTCCCGCCAGCAGTGCCAATTTTGCCAATAATCGCCAGCACAACATCCTTTGCTGTAACCCCTGGCTTTAATTGACCATTGACGCTGACCCGCATGTTTTTCATTTTCTTCTGCATCAAGCATTGAGTCGCGAGGACGTGCTCTACCTCAGAGGTACCAATGCCGTGGGCAAGGGAGCCAAGAGCGCCATGGGTTGATGTATGAGAATCACCACAGACGATGGTCATACCTGGCAAAGTTGCCCCCTGCTCTGGCCCTACCACGTGAACAATCCCTTGGCGGCTGTCTGTCATTTTTAGCTCAAAGATATTGAACTCATCACAGTTATCATCCAGCGTTGTAACCTGAATTTTGGAGACCGGATCTTTAATACCCTCAAGTCCCTGAGCACGTTCGTCTAAAGTAGTGGGTATATTGTGGTCCGGGGTTGCGAAATTTGCATCGGCGCGCCAAGGCTTTCTGCCTGCTATACGCAAACCTTCGAATGCTTGGGGCGACGTCACCTCATGAATCAGGTGTCTGTCGATATAAATCAGTGCGGTGCCGTCTTCGCGCTCGCTGACCAGATGAGACTCCCAAATTTTGTCGTATAACGTTTTTCCGCTCATGCTTTTTACCACTTAATTCAATGTATTAGACTATTTATATAACTATATGTATTTATTAAAAATTATCTTAACTACGCACGTTCTGCGCACGGTCTCTGAGCAAGTGATCCATCAGCACCAAAGCGACCATTGCCTCAGCAATAGGGGTAGCTCGAATGCCTACACAGGGATCATGTCGGCCGGTTGTAATCACTTCTGTAGGTTCACCATCAATTGTGATGGACTGCCCCGGCAGCCGAATGCTTGATGTAGGCTTTAAAGCAATATGGGCAAGTATGTCTTGGCCGCTACTGATACCCCCCAAAACTCCGCCGGAATTGTTGCCAATAAAGCCGGTAGGCGTGATGGCGTCTCGGTGCTCGCTACCCTTTTGCGTCACGCTGTGAAAACCAGCTCCTATTTCTACGCCTTTAACAGCATTAATGCTCATTAGAGCCTTAGCTAGGTCGGCATCCAAACGGTCAAAGATTGGTTCACCAAGACCAACAGGCACCCCAGTAGCATGCACCGATATCTTGGCGCCGATGGAATTGCCTTCCTTACTGAGCGCCGACATATAGGCTTCCATTTCTGCCACTTTAGAGACATCGGGGCAGAAAAACGGGTTTTGCTCTATTTCGTTAAAATCTACGCTGTCTATTTGAATTGGACCGAGCTGGCTCAAATAGCCCCGAATCTGAGTGCCACAGGTTTGGGCGAGGTATTTTTTGGCGATAGCCCCAGCCGCGACGCGCATTGCCGTTTCTCTTGCCGACGAACGGCCGCCGCCGCGGTAGTCGCGTATGCCGTACTTTTTCTGATAGGTAAAATCTGCATGGGCCGGTCGGAACTGGTCTTTAATCTTGCCATAATCCTTGGAGCGTTGGTCCATATTGCGGATCAGCAGGCCAATTGGGGTGCCTGTGGTCTTGCCTTCAAATACGCCTGAAAGAATTTCGACTTCATCGTCCTCGCGGCGCTGGGTAGTAAATCGGGATTGACCAGGCTTACGACGATTAAGGTCTATCTGCATGTCCTGTGCGCTAAGCTCCATTCCCGGAGGGCAGCCATCAACTATGCAGCCAAGCGCAGGCCCGTGGCTTTCGCCAAAGCTGGTAACGGTGAATAACTTACCTATAGTATTTCCTGACATCTAAAACAACTCGATCCCTTAAGTATTGGCAGCGCTGCGAACGCGAAAAGCCGTGGATTGTACACTAAACGGCGCTGGCGCTGAAAGTTCGCAATTGTTCGGCAGTTAAACTGAATACACCTGAACCGCCATACTCAAACTCCAGCCACAAAAATGGCACTTGCGGCAGCGCTTGGATAAGTGCCTGTGCTGAATAGCCAACTTCCATGATTAACACACCGTCATCATGCAAATGCTTTGCGGCTGAACCCATAAGTGCCATAGGCAAGGCCAAACCCTCTTCCGGACTGACCAAGCCAAGCGCTGGTTCGGCGAAGTACTCTTGCGGCAATTGGCTGTACTCGTCGTCTGAGACATAGGGTGGGTTTGCCAGAATCAGGTCGAACTTGCCCTGTATAGCCGCGAAGCCATCCGAAACTACCGCCGCCACCCGCTGCTGGAGGTTGTGCAATTGAATATTCTGGTTTGCCAATTCGATGCAGGGCTTGGATATATCAGCAAGCACCGCTGTAGTGAGCTCGAACTCAAGCGCCGCCGCAATGCCGATACAGCCGCTGCCTGTGCACATGTCCAGTAGTGACTGAGGCTCAGTCTTGATAACACCTTCAAACCTGTTATTAATAAGCTCGGCGATAGGCGAGCGCGGCACTAGCGCATGCTCATTGCTAATAAAGCGATGTCCCGCAAACCAAGCTGAGCCTACTAGATAGGCTGCTGGGGTTCGGTCATTAATTCGCCGCAAAGCTGCCTGCTCTAGACGCAGATGATCCGTCTCATCCAGCAGGACGTTGTCTAAATCGAGGTCCGTATTGAAAGCTATCGACAAAATGCCCAGCACTAGGTATACCGCCTCATCTAGCGCATTGTCGGTGCCATGGCCAAAGAACAGGTCGGCTTGGTCAAATCTTTCTGCAAGTGAAACGATATAAGACTGCACTGAAACTGGATGGGCTACTAGCTGACTCATAAATTACTTTACCAAATTAAACGGTTATCGTAGGGTAGCGCCTGATTTACAACTACAGACTGTACAGCGAGCACTCAATGGAAGAATCATTTCTCAAAATCATCGAAGCTATAGGCGAAGACCCTAATCGGCCCGGCCTTAAAGAAACCCCCAAGCGCGCAGCAAAAGCTATGGAGTTTCTAACCCAAGGCTACAACATGGACCTCGATGAAGTCATTAACGGCGCGCTATTCCCTTCTGAGAATGACGAAATGGTTATCGTTAAGAACATTGAGCTTTATTCAATGTGCGAACACCACTTACTGCCTTTCATTGGCAAGTGCCATATCGCCTATATTCCAAACGGGCAGGTGATTGGCCTTTCAAAGATCGCACGAATAGTCGATGTTTTTGCTAGAAGACTGCAAATTCAAGAAAATCTCACCGCCGAGATAGCCAAATGTATTGTCGACAAGACCAATTCTAACGGTGCTGCCGTAATAATTGAAGCCCAGCACATGTGCA
Organism: uncultured Pseudohongiella sp.; assembly: GCA_964352445.1. Taxonomy (GTDB): domain Bacteria; phylum Pseudomonadota; class Gammaproteobacteria; order Pseudomonadales; family Pseudohongiellaceae; genus UBA9145. The sequence goes on from CAYGSO010000029.1 coordinate 16,643, forward strand.
TGATGATGCGAGGTGTTGAGAAGCAAAACTCTGTCATGACTACTTCATGTATGTTGGGCGCGTTTAGAAATAGTGATAAGACCCGAAGTGAGTTTTTAGCTCTGGTTGGTTAAACCGCCCCTCAGCGCAGCACCGCCTCCACCCTATTACGACACGCGTCCTCAACGCAGCGTGGCGCCAATGGTCCGATGCCTTTCGCGGTAACACGAGCGGCATCAACCCCGGCGTCTATAAGTGTCGCTACAACGGAGTCTGCGCGTTTTTGCGCTCTCGCCTGAATGGTCTGAAAGTCTGCAGCCCCATGCAGATGTGCCACGATGTACAGACCGAGTTCCGGATTGAGTTTTAATGCCGAGACTAAATCTGGCAACGAGCCGCTGCTTGAGGTTAGCTCATCTGCTTCGAAGGTTAAGTTGCTAAGCACAGTAAACCCATTTCGCAGCAGACTTTCACTAAGCCCACTGGCATCGGGGGCAGTGGCGTTGGATTCTAATAGCTCAATATACGAATAAAGCCTGCCGTTGCCGCGAGTAATTATGTAGCTCACAACAAAGTTAGCTGACTTGGACGATCTGTCCACATAAGCCATAAAAAATTGATTTTGCGCTGGCCCGTAAAGCACCCTATTGCTAAACACGTCGTTAGCCCAATCGTTGCTGCTGCCGCAGGAGCGACCTTCGCATGCGAATAGCGGCTCAAGACCGGCCTGGGCAAACTGTTGTTTTAAGAAAACCTGAACATCTCTGCCGCTAAAGCTTGGGGCAACCTCGTAAAGCAATTTATTCAGAGCGCCATTCACTCGCAGCGACTTTTCGGGAGCCGCGCGGCCGCCATTACGCTGCAACGTACCAAGAGGTACCTGATACACCACATTTGCCAAGGACTCAGAGCTTACTAAGGTTGAGTTTGGAAAAGGTTTGAGCAAGGACTGATTTTCGCCAACAGTGAGTTGAGCAAGCACTGGGGCTGAGCCTAACAACAGCAAAACTAAGAGGTGAAATTTAGGGAAGGTTCTAAACATGAGGATCATGGCTTGATTGTATATAGTAATTCTCCACATCCTGGTGCAGCGATATCCATAGACACGCAGGCTATTTCGCTGCACCCCATATGCCGGTTGGTTTCCAAAGTACCATCAACAATCAGCGACAATAAATTACTCAGCAGCGGATTGTGACTTACCAAGAAAAGCTGCATAACATCGATAGTCTCGAACGAATCAAGTAAATCATAGACACTAGCATCAGGCACCAGATTCTGATTAACCTCATAACGCAGATTAGGCGCCACTATGCGCAAAGAGGTGATAGTTTGTCTTGCCCGCTGATACGGACTCATCATTGCCCTTTCGATTTGAGGACTTCTTGCTTTAAGCTTTTCCATCACACCGCGCGTGTCCGTAACACCCTTGCGGGTTAATTCACGAGTCTGATCGGATTGCCCTTGCGGTTCGGCTTCGCCGTGGCGCATTAAATATATAAGCATTACTCTTCTCTTGAACTCAATTGACTCTCAAACTTATGGCCGCAACCCTACCGAGTGTCAGCCACACTGCTGCCTTTAGTCTGACTCTGGCTGGGAATCCGTATCATCCTCGGTTTTCGTTTGCGCCGGTTTTGCTGGCTTTTTTGCCGCGGCTTTTTTTGCCGGCGCTTTTTTCTTTACCGCTGTTTTAGCGACAGCCTTGGTGTCTGCCTTTGGTTTAGACGCTTTTTTAGCTTTCTTTTTCGCGGCACTAGATTCCGTGTCCTGCGCAGCATCTGCTACGATTTCCTCTGCAGGAAATTCGCTAAATGGAAACGGTCTAAGCTCAGAGTTATAGCTGACGAAATCGATTATTTGCGAAACGTATTGCTGAACCAAAGATCCTAGCCCGCGCAAATTCCGGTTTGACTCCCCTGTGATCGCAGCAAACAAGGCCTGTGCAATCGTCAAGATAACAATTCCGGGGACTACGACCATGTAGAGCACAAACGAAAAGCCGATCATCAACAATATACGGCCCCACACTGATGATTGCTTCAAATTATCGACTATGTCTTCAATTTGGTCTGACATTATTGCTCCTCAACATTTAACGTTTTTTCTTGGTTAGCTTCAAATTCAACATCTAGCGCCTGTTCACCCAACATGAGGGAAGCAATGATGCTCCGAATCGACTGGTGCTCATAGATGATTTTATATAGCCCGGTTGCAAGCGGCATATAGACATTTAATTCATCAGCCTTCTCTTTTACAGATTTAACCGTATTGACCCCTTCCACAACTTGGCCGATTTCCTCCAAGGCTTGGTTCATAGAGTGGCCATTGCCGAGTAGAAAACCTAGACGGTAATTACGGCTCAGTGGCGTGGAGCAAGTCACTACAAGATCGCCCACTCCCGCCAAGCCTAAAAAGGTCATCGGATCGGCTCCCAGCTCTCTGCCAAAGCGCGCCATTTCTGTGAGACTTCGGGTCACTAACATACTGTTGGTATTAAAACCCATTCCCATCGCCGCGGCGATACCCGCAATGATGGCATAAATATTCTTTAAGGAGCCGCCTAGCTCAACGCCAAAAATATCATTGTTGGTGTAGACCCGAAATGTCTTCGATTTCAGGGCATTTTTTACCGTTTCTCTTACGTCATTGTGTTCACTAGCAATAACTGTCCCAGTGAGATGGCCTGCGGCTATTTCTTTTGCCAGATTTGGCCCGCTCAAGACGCCTATTTTTGCAGTGGGAGACTCCTGCTGCAATACCTGACTCATTAGTAAAAACGAACCTGGCTCAATACCCTTAGTTGTGCTCACCAGCATAGCATCTGGAAGTGCGTGTGCGACGATAGTCTTAACGACTTCCCGAAACGACATGCTAGGTACGGCAATAAAAATAATACTGCTGCCATTCACTGCAGCCGCCATATCTAGAGTCGCTACTACTGAATCGTTTAACGTATAACCTGGCAGATATTGAGAATTTTCATGGGAACTGTTGATTTCATCCGCTTGGTCTTGACTGCGAATCCAGAAACTTACGTCATAGCCATTGTTTGCAATAATATTAGCGATTACAGTGCCGAAGCTGCCACCGCCAATAACAGAAATTTTGTTAGATACCATAATGAGTCGATAACACCGAAACGGGACTCCATGATAGTCTGGATACCCATCAATACCAAGCCGGCAAGTGCTGCATCAGCTTGGTTTACGCCTTACGATTAGCGTTAATGGCCAGGTTACCACTCTTTCCGAGGCACCCCATACCTGCTGCAGATGCGGACTTAACAAGGCTACCGGGTCTATGCCTTTGTCTTTAATATATTTATCCGTGGCAGACCAACTTCGTAGATAAGATTCTAGCTGCGCTTGGGTCCATAACACAGTTAAATCAATTTTAGGGCTTAGTAAGGGCCGATAAGGAAAACGCACACCGCTGTAACCCTGTTCTACCATACGGCGTTGGGGCGTCCAGTAGCCGTCTAATGTGAATCGATAAAGCTCATCAACTAAAGCATCGATCTCCTGGCTTATTGAATTCACCCCATAACACCAAACGGCTAGCACCCCGCCTGGTTTAAGCACCCTGTCCACTTCATTAAAAAAGCGCTTTAAGTCAAACCAATGCAAGGCTTGAGAGACGGTAACTAAGTCCACGCTCGCACTGGGCAGAGTTGACTGCTCTGCTAGCGCCACCTGATACCGGACATTGACCATTTCGATTGCAGCGGCTAGTTGTGCTGCACTGCCATCGGTGGCTATGACCTGTCTAAAGATAGCTCCTAGAGAGACTGCTGTTTGACCATTACCCGTGGCACAGTCCCAAGCCATGTCATGGCAGATCGTAACCTGAGCGAGATAGTCAAACAATTGTTTAGGGTATGTAGGCCTCGCTTTAGCATAGATTTCAGCATGCCCAGAAAAATAATCCTTAAATGGCATTATTTTTAGCCTTGTTGATAAACTCAATCCGGTTAGACTGAAAGAAAACCAAAGTGTCATAAACCTTGGCAGAGACTGTCTTTGGTGTAATCGAGGCGCCAACAAACAAGTCGTATTCATTATTTGCCGATATTTTGCTCCAGCTTAAACGCTGAATATCCCTAAAGGTATTGTTAGCAAACAAGCTGATCCATTGGGAAGGAATAATTCTGAGCTCGCCATAAAGCGAGTTGGTTGCGGGGTTTTGTACCACCCTAACTGCCTTGATCCGCCCAAACATATCCAGAGCGACTAATAAATCTACGTAGCCATTAAACCCATCTTCTGCTGTGGCAGGGACAACGACATAGACTACCTCACCCTCACGTTTAGCGAGGTAGGCAAGTCTATCTCTCCGCAGGCCCAATAACTCAAGCTTCACAAAATCTGAGCCCGAACTGGCTGGTGACAAAACAATGGCATCATCAATCAGGCTATTGTCGTGCTCGACTGGGTCTATTAGTGACTCTAACGCCGCTACGTCTAATTGTTTTCGGTTGCTGTCAATCAGCCCTTGGGATGTCCATGCAAAACCGCCTATCAAAACGACAATGCCCAATATTACAAAGGGAAGCAAAAAGCGTATCAATAGACTCTCCTAAAAACCTAATCGGAGAGTATAGCGCACGCTGACTTATGGCTACTATCTTGTTAAATACTTTAGGGGCAGTGGCTGTTAAATCAAATTGGAAGCACTTTGCAATAAATTCATCAAAGGGCTTGGATATACCCCTAGCAAAATTAGCACTAGAAACACGATGGCAAGCACGCAATAGGAGCTTAGGCTTTCTATGCCTGCAACTGGAAACTTCTCTTCCCCATCAAGTCTTGGCAGCAACATTGTATAAATTACTCTTAGGTAGTAGTAAAGTCCGATACCCGAACCAATAACCAATGCCAACAGCAACACCCATAACGAACTTTCAACGCCGGTGAAAAAGACATAAAACTTGCCGATAAAACCTGCGGTCAGCGGGATACCTGCCAATGATAAAAGCATCGCTGTGAAAATAACAGCCAACCATGGTGCTCGCCAAAACAAGCCTTGAAAGTCCGCTAGGTTATCGAATTCGTTTTCACTGCTTGAGACAATGGACAGCACACCGAAAGCGCCAAGGCTCATTACAACATAAGCGATGAGATAAAAGCTGATAGCTTCTACGCTTAAAGTATTTTCATCGGAAAAACTGGCGACCACAGCAATCATCAGGTAACCCATATGAGCGATTGAAGAATAGGCTAGCAGGCGCTTTAAGTTAGGCTGCATTAGGGCAAGCAAATTTCCGACAATTATCGACGCAATCGCTATCAAAGAAAACGCCGCTAGCACTGAGCCAAATGAAAGCGCGCCGCTGGTTGCAACAAAGCGCAAGAAAACAACAAACATCGCCATCTTGCCGATAGTTGCCAGGTAGGTGGTGGCAGGCAATGGCGCTCCTTCATAAACATCAGGAGTCCACATGTGAAACGGCGCTAAAGAAAGTTTAAAGCTTATACCCGAAACCACAAGAATTAGTGCCAGCACGGTGTAGCCTTCGCTTAGCATGACTTCATTATTGCCATAACTGAGCTGGCTAAATGCCAAGTTGCCAGTTTGCATATAAAGCAGGGCTATGCCAAACAAAATGAAGCCCGACGCAGCCGCTGACAACACCAAGTATTTCAATGCAGCTTCTAAAGGATTTTTGGGCGTATTTTTAGTGTGCAGTGGATAGGCTATCATTCCGTAAAGCGCCATACTTAGCGTTTCTACACCCAATATAATGCCAATAAAGTGATTGCTGCTAACCATAACGATCGATCCGATTGTGGCAATGCCAAGCAGCAAATAAAACTCTTCTTTTTGATCGTCTAAACGGAAAAAATAGGGAAAGCTCAAGATTGCAATAAACACCGCTGTCGCGCAGCTAACAACAGTGAACAGTAAACTGTACTGATCAATAATAAACAGTGGTGTAATTTGTTGATTGGTATAGGGCATCATTCTTAATGCCACAATCAACGCGATCAACAGGCCAATGATCGTTATTGCGGCACTGGCAATAAAACTCCGACGCACACCAATAGCAAGCATCGTCAGAACAACACTCGCGGTCGCAATCAACAGTGGCAGTAATGGCAGTAAATCATCGAAGCTTATCATTGCTTAGTGGCTAGTTGTAACAGTAGCCAGGTCTCCGTTAAGTAAGTAAGGTAGCCAAAACAGGTTGGGTTAAATCTAGAAATGATTGGGGATAAAGCCCCATCCAAATCAGGCCCAGCATCATCAGTACAAAATAAGTCATCTCTCTTCTGTCCAGGTCGACTAGCTGCGTATCGAGTTTTTTATCAAGTGTATATCCACCTTGGAATACTTTCTGAATTACCCATAGCGAATAAACAGAGGCTAGTATTAGCCCAAACGCGGCGGCAACAGTCGCACCCACATTGGCTTGGAATGCACCCAATAAAGCCAGAAACTCACCAACGAAATTACCAAGACCCGGCATGCCTAATGCAGCGATAGAAAAGAATAAGGTAACAACCGCCATTCGGGGCGCTTTTTTCCAAAAGCCGCCCATCTCATAGATGTTTCTAGTATGGATTCTGTGCTGCAAGCCACCAGCTAACATAAACAATGCTGCCGCACTCAAACCGTGGGCCAGCATCGTCATTATAGCGCCCTGCACCGCCTGCTCATTCCAAGCGTAAATACCAAGAGTAACGAACCCCATATGGCTGATGCTCGTATAGGCGATAAGCCGCTTTATGTCGGATTGAGCAAAGGCTACTTTTGCGCAATACAAGATACTAATAGCTGCTAGTGTCATCGCAACCGGTGCAAATATTTCTGATGCTTCAGGAAAAAGCGGCAGCGTAAATCGGAGTAACCCGTAGGCGCCTGTCTTGAGTAAAATGCCGGCTAGAATCACACTTCCTGCCGTGGGCGCTTGGCTGTGAGCATCGGGCAGCCATGAGTGAAAAGGGACACTTGGTAGCTTTGTCGCAAAACCAATAAAGAAACCTAACATGATCCAAAGCTGCAGGGGTAGCGCGATTTCAAGCGTCATTAAATCTTCATATTTAAAGCTAAAGCGCCCGAAAGACACATAGTGTAAATACGCTAACAGCAGGATTGAAATTAGCATAATCATCCCGCTGACTTGGGTGAAAATGAAAAACTTCATGGCCGCGTAGTTTTTATTTTCATGCCCCCATATGGCGATGATAAGGTACATAGGAATTAGCATTACTTCCCAGAAGAAGAAAAACAGGAACAGGTCTAACGCAGTAAACACGCCGATGACACCGGCCAATGTCCAAAGCAAATTAAAATAAAAGAAACCTGTTTTCTCAGTAATTTCATTCCATGCAGAGCCCACTGCAATCAAACCCAGAAAGCCTGTAAGGGCTATCAGCAAGGTACTTAAACCATCGCTGGCTAAATAAAAACTAATGCCAAACCGCGGAATCCATTCACCCTCTGCACTCGCCTGCCAAGGACCTGCCCCTGGATCTTGTAATAGCAGAACTAAAATAACGGCAAGCTCAATCAGCATGGTTAGCAAAGCGATAACTCGGGGTAGTTTCGAATCTAAGCCTTCCGCCGCCCATGCCAATAGGCCGCCTACAAACAGAATTGCAATCAGCGCGACAAGGATCATAAGTAAGTACCCACCGCTAATAGGACAATCAGGCCAGCTGCCAGACTATAGGCATACCAGCCCAAATAACCGGTTTGACTTCTAACCAGTAAGCCAGATGCCCCTCGGGCCATACTCTCGATCGAGTTATAAAGCAGATCGAAAAAGTCATTTCGATTTAGGGTCGCTAACCACACAAAAGGCGTGACAAATAAGAACTGGTACAGGGCGTCCATCCCCCAGCCGCTGAACCAAAAGCGATGCAGCTGCTGAGCGAAATTACCAGCCATTAGCTTGGTGATGGAAAGTTTTTTAGAGACATAGAAAAGATAACTAAGGCCAATACCAAGCAGCGGCACCGCAATCATAAAGCCTTCGATAAGGAGGCTCCCGTGATGCTCCCCATGGCCCTCGCCGTGACTGAACACCTCATCTACCGGGATAGAAATCCAACCACCGAAAAGCGATAACAGCATAAGAATCAGCAAAGGAGTCGCCATGCTGAAGCCAGTGGTTTCGGTTTCCTTGTGATGGCCTTGGCTGTCACCAAAAAACACGACAAAAACCAATCGAAAGCTATACAGGCCCGTCAGAAATGCGCCTACCACGCCACCGAACCACAACCAAACACCGACGCCGCCTAGGTCGTAGGCCGCAAGCAATATTTCATCTTTGCTGAAATAACCAGACGTAAACGGAAACGCTGCAAGAGCCAAACTACCAATCATAAATGACCAGAAAGCGATTGGTAGCTGCTTCCTTTTTCCTCCCATCTTGAAAATGTTGTGCTCATGATGAAGGCTGTAAATCACCGTACCCGCAGCTAAAAACAATAAGGCCTTGAAGAAAGCGTGGGTCATCAGATGGAACACTGATGCAGACCATGCGCCTACCCCTAAACCTAGGAACATATAGCCGATTTGACTAATAGTTGAATAGGCTAAAATGCGTTTGATATCGTGCTGGGTTAATGCGGTAAAACCCGCCATTAACAGCGTTATCAGTCCAATCCAGGCAACCAATAGCTGAACGTTAGGTGCCAGCTCGAATACAATGTGGGTTCTAGCAATAAGATAAACACCTGCCGTCACCATGGTTGCCGCATGAATTAGCGCGCTTATGGGGGTTGGGCCAGCCATGGCGTCTGGCAGCCAGGTTTGCAAAGGTAATTGTGCAGACTTTCCAACTGCACCACCTAACAACAGCAGCGAGCAAGCTATGGCCATTGAATTACCAACCTCCCATTGGATTTGGGCAGTGTGCATTAAATCTTGAATATTCAATGTGCCCAATTCCCTGAACAGCAAAAACAGACCAATTGCCATGGAGGTATCACCAACCCGAGTGACTATGAAGGCTTTACGTGCTGCATAGCCGTTGGCCGGTGTTTCATACCAAAAACCAATAAGCAAATAGCTACACAGGCCAACGCCTTCCCAACCTAGATAGAGCAACACCAAATTGTCCGCAAGGACCAGCATAAGCATCGCGCAAACAAACAGGTTCATGTAAGCGAAAAAACGACTGTAGCTCGGGTCGTCAAACATAAAACCGGTGGAATAGAGATGAATTAGAAAACCCACACCAGTAATAATTAACATCATTACCAGCGACAAGCCGTCTAAATAGAACGTGAAGCCGGGGCTAAACGAACCAACGGACATCCATACCCAGGCCTCATAAACAAAAACATCGTCCCCAGAGCCTAAAAACTCTACCGCTATCCATGCCCCAGTCAAAAACGCTGCGCCGATAGATCCGGCTCCAACTAGGGCTACCGCTTTTTTAGGCAGGCGGCCAGCGGTACACGCTAGGATCAAAAAACCCAAAAGCGGGAATGTAGGTAATAGCCAAATAGTTTCTAGCACTGCTCTTCTTCTTATTGTCTTGCGTTAGCCCAAAATAGTTATACAGACAGCGAGTCCACTCCTGTATCCCCGTTTTTCCTCTAGCCCTTCATCTCGCTCAATACCGAAATATCCACCGTATGATACTTCCTGTACATCTGAATGATTAACCCCAAGCCCACTGCAACCTCTGCCGCAGCAAGAGTCAGTATCATCAAAAACATGACTTGGCCCTCGGCATGGCCCCATCTAGCGGAAGCGACGACAAACGCCAATCCGCTAGCGTTGAGCATAATTTCCAATGACATCAGAACGAACACAATGTTCCTGCGTGTCAGCACACCCACCAAGCCAAGCACAAACAAAATGCCTGCTAAGATTAAGCCGTGCTCTACTGGGATTGTTTCCATTTAATTCATCTCTAGAAATAGTGCCATGGGTTATTTTTTCGCCAAGTGATACGCTGACACAAGTCCAGCAAGCAACAAAATTGACGCCAACTCCACCGCCAAAACATAAGGCCCGAATAGCAAAGCACTGACCTCAAGCACTCCGACAGTTTTTGGGCTCATGGCCATTTCATGACTAGAAAGTACATTTATGAACTGAGCCAGTAACAGCGCCGACATAATTCCTGGCCCTAGCCATACTCCACCAGAAAGCCAACGCTTCTCTTCGTCTTGAGTGTGCTGCCCGAGATTGAGCATCATAATGACAAACAAAAACAAAACCATAATGGCACCGGCGTAGACTATGGCTTCCAACATGGCGGCGAAGGGTGCTCCGAGCACATAGAAAATAACTGCAATGGCTAGCAGCGAAAGAATCAAATAAATGAGTGCGTGAACGATGTTGGTTTGCACAATCACAACCACAGTGGAAATGACAGCCACACTGGCGGCAAGATAGAAAAGTAGTGTCATGGTAAGAGGCTCCTTACGTTTACCGGTTGAGCTTCGTTTTGAGCCTCACCTTTGTCTTTACCTGCGATAGATTTGCCAGCGACCCTGTAAAAATTATAATCGTGGTACTTTCCTGTTCCGTTGATCAAAAGATCTTCTTTTTCCCATACCATGTCTTGCCGTACATATTCAGCCATCTCGAAGTCAGGCGTGAGCTGAATAGCATTGGTTGGGCAAGCCTCTTCGCAGAAACCGCACATAATGCAGCGGGAAAAATTGATTCTAAAAAACTCGGGATACCAACGCCCGTCATCGGTTTCAGCTTTTTGTAGGGCGATACAGTCCACCGGGCAAGCCACCGCACAAAGGTTACAGGCAACGCATCTTTCTTCTCCATCTGGGTCGCGGCTTAGAATTATTCGGCCACGCCAGCGTGGTGCCATATAAGGCTTTTCTTCAGGGTATTGCACCGTATCGGCTTTGACAAAGGCATGCTTAAAGACCAACCAGAGCGTATGCACTTGGCTGGTAAGCGTATCTTGTATCAGTCTAAACATGCCTAACTCCGAATTGAGATTTGATTTATTCCAAGCTCAAAATAATAGCGCCCGTCACTAACAAATTGATCAGCGACACAGGTAACAGAAATAACCAGCCGTAGGTCATAAGTTGATCATATCGCGGCCTAGGTATAGCTGCTCTTAATAGAATAAAGAAAGCAACGAACACAGATGCTTTGAGTATGAACCAAACGATAGGTGGCAAAAAGCTTGGCCCTAACCAGCCACCAAAAAATAGTACCGTGATGAGTGACGAAATCAGAACTAGGCCAAGATACTCGCCAACAAAAAACATACCAAACTTCATGCCTGAGTATTCGGTATGGTAACCCGCGCAGATCTCCTGTTCTGCCTCTGGCATGTCAAATGGAAGACGGTGACTCTCGGCGATACCTGCAATGAGAAATATCACGAAGCCCACAAACTGCGGCACAACGTACCAGCCATCTTGTTGGGCAATAACGATTTCTCTGAGATTAAAACTTCCGCTCAATGCGACCACCCCAAGCAGTGAAATACCCATAAACACTTCATAGCTCACCATCTGCGCAGCTGCTCGGAGTGAGCCAAGTAAGGCGTATTTATTATCAGATGAGAGCCCGCCCAGCATCACGCTATAGGCTCCTATAGACGCCATTGCCAGCACAAACAACACACCTATATTTGAATCAATGACACCGACTCCAGGCGCAAACGGAATCACAGAAAAGCTAAGCAAAATGACGACCATGATAATGGCCGGCGCCAAAACAAAACTAAACTTGTCGGCAAAGGGAGGCACCCAGTCTTCTTTGGTAAAGATTTTGATCATGTCGGCTACAACTTGAAGCAGGCCAAACGGGCCAACCCGATTCGGGCCCAAGCGCTCTTGCCATAAACTAAGCAGCCTACGTTCAACCCAGATTAGCATTGCTGCGATACCGATAACCGCACCCAGAATTACCCCAATATTTAAGCTAGATCCAACTTCCCAGTTCACTGGCCCACTCCTTTACAATCACTCAGCAGTAAACCCGCCAGCGGATTTTTTCCGGCCACAGCGTCGCTAGACTTAGTGATACTCAGCGCGGCGGGCAAATCGAAGCGATTGATTTGTTCTGGTGAGCAATAGACGGACATCGTGCCCGGGGCTTGGCGACTGCGCACACAGGCAATTAGTGCCTGTGAGATAGTAGGCAGAGCCACTGAATCGCCGGTCCGAATTCCTAATCGCGCAGCATCATCAGGGTTTAAACCAACGTAGGAGTGAACCATTCGCTGCTTAATATTGGGAGCCTTGGCGCTCATCTCTTCGCTGCCAAAAATTTGCCATGCCAAACTGATCGACAGTTCGTCAGCAGCGGGCTTAGCTGCTTGACTTATGGGCAGTTTGAGCGGGGTTTTGGTTTCGCGTTGAAACACTGCGATGCCTACATGACCTTGCTTTAATTCGCCATTTATTTCTTCTTGGAATTTAGAAATTGACTGATTGGAATTCCAGCTAGGTGCCCAAGTGGAGGCTATGATATTTGAATCCTTTTGCGCCGGAATACCTTCCATTGAAAACGCCATAACTGATTCATCATCAACCGCTTGCTTTGGCTCGTGAACATTGATGTTGGCCTTCATTGCAGTTCTGCCGCTGTACCTATGAGATTGCCTTGGCACCTTCATGCCCGCTATAAGCGTTGTGTGGGGCACCAGCTCATTCAAACAGGCCAGCGCTTTAACTTCGGCCGAGCATAGGCTCATTAACTCATCAACATGGGCGATGGCACTGTTAGACAGCCAACGCCAAGCCGGAACAGCATCACTGTGGCAGCGATGAACCTGAAAGCTGAGCTGCGCCCTGCCCTCATAGTTAACATAGGTCGCTTCGTGCTCTGAAAACGCGGTGGCTGGCAACACTAAAGTAGCTTCTGCGGTGGTTGCATTAGGCAAGCTATCGATCGCAATCACAGTGTTGGCTTTAGCCAGGGCAAGCTTGACCGATTCTGTGTCTGCTCGCTGGAACAGATCGTTTTCAACAATGATCACACTAGAGACGCTGCCCTGTGTCAAACGCTCTAGTGCCTGTCCGAGTGAGTTTTCAGACTTCGTCAGTAGGTTGGCGCCAATGGTGTTTACCTCGGCAACGGTGAGACAAAGGTCAACTGGCGCTGATCTCGCGCTGTTTAGTGCCGTGGCTATATTAGCTGCTGCTTTGATCGTGTTGATGTCGCCAGCGCCAGTACCTGCGATTATCAAAGGATGCTTTGCCGCGAGCAATTGAGAGGCTACTTTTGCCGCCACGCTATCATCTGAGTCACTCGCTTCTCCGGCAATACTCCCAGCGATCGCTGTACATACATCAAGCAGATCGGCGATCGAACCTACGACACTTTCGCTAGCGATATCTTCAAGCCTAGTGGCATAGGGAGTTAACAGTGTTAATGGACTTAACTCGTGCTGCGCCAGCTCCCTAACCGCAGCATCTTGCCAGCTTGGAATTTTGGCGGCTTGGGCCAGCTCTAGCGCCTTCTGCCTCACCGACTGGCGCAGCGCAAGAGCGATTCTTGGCGCGGTATTAGTAAGATCTTCACCGATAATTACAATGGCATCCGCAGCTTCAATTTGTTTGATGCTGGGGGCATTGAACTTGGAGTCTTGCAACAAGAGTTGAACAAGCTGCAGCGACTCGTGTTCGACGTCCGAACAGCCTGAGTAAAAATTATCTTCACCGACGAGTCTGCGAAGCGCAAAATTGGATTCATTGCTAGCCCTGGGGGAGCCTATGCCGATAATTGGCGACTTGCTAAGCGCAGTAATGACAGCCTTAGCATCGGCTGGTGTTACATTTTCTGTCCACTTACTGCCATCGCGATTGCGCTTAAAAGGCGATGTGATACGTTCGTCCGAGTTCACATGACCAAAGCCAAACCGCCCTCTATCGCATAGAAAATAACCGTTTACTTCACTATTGTACCGATTCACTATGCGCCTGAGCTCTGAGTAACGCTCGCCAGGGGAAGTATTACAGCCAACCCCGCAGCCTGTGCACACGCTTGGCGCAACCTGCAAATCCCACTTTCTTGAATAGCGCTCGCTAAAGCCTTTATCGGTAAAAACACCCGTTGGGCACACTTCGACTAAATTGCCGCTAAACTCGCTTTCTAGGGTACCCTCTTCATGGCGGCCAAAATAGACATGATGGTGAGATGCCTGTGCGGATAAATCTGTGCCACCAGCGTAGTCATCGTAGTAACGCACACAGCGATAGCAGGTGATACAGCGATTCATTTCATGGTTAATAAAGGGCCCTAAATACTGATTTCGATGGGTCACTTTCTTTTTGTCATAGCGGCGATAGTTATGGCCAGACATTTGAGTCATGTCTTGCAGATGGCATTCGCCCCCTTCTTCACAAACCGGACAGTCGTGGGGGTGGCTTATCATTAGTGATTCTATGACTGAGGCTCGCATTGTTTTCGCCTGCTCGTCTTGTATAGAAATGATCGCGCCGTCTGCCGCTGGCGTCATACAGGCCATTACTAAAGTGCCGTTCTTATCCTCGGCATCCCGATACTGTTTAACCGCACACTGACGGCAAGCTCCTACCGACCCCATACAGGGGTGCCAGCAAAAATACGGCAAATCCAAACCCTGCGAGAGACACTCTTGCAGTAGATTGTTATCCGAATTCACCTCGTAGGTGATTCCATCAATAACAACTGTTGCCATGCAAAACTCCACTATTTAAAGATTGTTCGTCACTTTTATTTTGGGTCTTTATTAACGTTGTTTCGGTATATTTTTAGTGTTTATAGGTACATCGCTGTTGCTTTATGTGTTGATCAAAATCTTCGGCAAAATACTTCAGCCCGCTGCCTAAAGGCGCCGTTGCACCGGGGGCTAAGGCGCAGAAAGTTTTACCCGGGCCAAGATATGACACGTGCTCGTGCAGTATTGCTAAGTCTTTTTCGTTACCGGTACCCGCTTCAAAGCCCCTAAATATTTCATCGACCCACGGCAGGCCGTCTCTGCAGGGCGTGCAAAAGCCACAGGACTCATGGGCGAAAAAAGTCATCAAATTTCCAACCATACCCACCGGGCAAGTCTTATCGTCTAACACAATCATAGTTCCGGTGGCCAAGCGGCTGCCTGCTTTTGCTATTTCGTCGTAGTCCAAGCGACAGTCTAAATGCTGGGGCAGCATAAAGTCGGTGGACCCTCCGCCAGGGAGAAAACCTTTTAACGTCAGACCGTCCTGCATACCACCGGCATAGTGTTCCAGCAGCTCGCGTATGGGGGTCCCCAAAGGTAGCTCCCAACAACCTGGAGTTTTTACTTTACCGCTAACCCCAAACAGCTTAGTGCCTGCGTCTGCTCCAATTGCGAGATCCTTGTACCAATCAATTCCATTGCTGATGATGCCCGGCAGGTTGCACAGGGTTTCGACGTTATTGACGATAGTAGGCTTGCCCCACAAACCGCTTACCTGCGGAAATGGCGGCTTAGCTCTGGGGTTTGCACGTTTTCCTTCAAGCGCATTTAATAGTGCGGTTTCTTCACCGCAAATATAACGACCGGCGCTAGTGTGAAGAATGATGTCTAAATCGAAACCCGTGCCAAGAATATTTTTACCTAAAAACCCTTTGTCGTAGGCTTGGGAAATTGCTTTTTTAAGAGCTCGCTCAGAATCTACGTATTCTCCTCGCAGAAAAATATAAGCCACGCTGGCATCAATGGTATAGGCCGCGATCAGCATGCCTTCTAGTAACAGATGAGGGTCACCTTCCATCAGCAGCCGATCTTTAAACGTTCCCGGCTCCATTTCATCTGCATTGACTACTAAATATTTCTGTTTGGGAGAACTGTCGCCTCTTGGCACAAAACTCCATTTCAAACCGGTAGGAAATCCTGCGCCGCCCCTTCCTTTGAGGCCCGATTGTTTAACAACTTCTAAGACATCGTCTGCGGACAAGCCTTTTGCAATTTTCTTAAGGCTTGCATAACCATTAGCCGCCTCATAGCCGGCAATATCCAGCGGGCCGCGAGCTAAGTCGATGTTTCTTGTTAATGGTCTGTCTGTCACAACCCCGTCCTTACTGCGTTAAACGATTCAAACTAAAACTATCAAGTCTTACTACTAACCAACTGATCAATTGATTCTTTGCACAAATGGCGATACATTTTTTCACCAACCATCATAACTGGCGCTTTATCACAGTCACCTAAACAGGGAACTGGAATCAGCGTGTATTCATCGTCAGCTGTGGTTTCACCAAAGTCTATGCCTAAGACCTGTTTAATGTGCTGCCGTATGCCATCGCAACCCATGATCCAACAGCTGACACTGTTGCAAAAAAGAATCACGTTGCGCCCTACCGGTTGGCGATAGACTAAGTTAAAGAATGTTGCTACTCCCTCTAAATCAGCCGCAGGCAAATCTAAGTAATCTGCTATAGCCAGCAGGCTTTCGTCCGAGACCCAACCCTGATGCTTTTGAACAATTTTCAAAGCCTCTAAGCCAACCGCTTTTTTATCTGGGTAGAGAGTCATTTCATGCTCAATCTCTGCTATCTCATCGGCATTGAGCTTCCGAGCAGAAGTTCTTGTGCTTGCGATTACCCCTGACTGAGTTAGTTGCTGAGTCATCGATCTACGTCCGCCATAACAAAATCTATACTTGCAATAATTGCGATCAAATCAGCAACCATAAACCCTCTACTCATTTCCGGAATCATTTGTAAATGTGCGAACGACGGCGTTCTTATCCGTGTCCTGTAAGAATTGGTGTTGCCATCACTGACTAAGTAGTAGCTGTTGATTCCCTTGGTTGCTTCTATCGCCACAGTCACTTCATTAGGCGGGATCACCGGACCCCAGCTCACACTCAAAAAATGAGTAATCAAGGTTTCTATGTCCTGCAGGCTTTTTTCTTTGCGCGGTGGAGTCGTTAAAGGGTGATCCGATTTGTAGTGGCCGCCCGGCATGTTATGCAGACACTGTTTAATTATGCGCAAACTCTGCCGCATTTCTTCTACTCGAACCGCACAGCGATCATAGCAATCGCCGTTAGCAGCAATTGGTATGTCAAACTCAAAGTTTTCATACCCGCTATAGGGCCGCTGTTTGCGAAAATCCCATTCAAATCCTGTTGCCCGCAGGCCTGCTCCGGTTATACCCCAATTGAAGGCTTCTTCGGTATTATAGACGCCAATCCCTTGGGTGCGCCTTTTCACAATCCCGTTATTCATAACCATGGCATCGTATTCTTTGAGCCTTGCTGGCATAAAGTCCAGCAGCTCTTGAATTTTTTTCTCCCAGCCTTGGGGCAGGTCTTGCGCCACGCCACCGATGCGAAACCAGCCCGGATGCATGCGTGCCCCGCAGATCGATTCAATAATGTTGAATATCTTTTCTCTCTCAACAAACATATAAAAGATAGGTGACAGCTGCCCCACATCCTGCGCAAAGGTGCCGTAAAAAAGTAGATGGCTACAAATTCTAAACATCTCAGACAGCATGACCCGAATGACCTTTACTCGTTCAGGCACCTCAATGCCGGCCATTTTTTCAACCGCCATGACATAAGGCAGGTTATTCATCACGCCGCCCAAATAGTCTATGCGGTCGGTATAGGGGATAAAGGTATGCCAAGACTGCCGTTCGCCCATTTTTTCGGCACCACGATGGTGATAGCCGATGTCGGGAACTGCATCCACCAAAATTTCACCGTCAAGCTGTAGTGCGATTCGAAAAGCGCCATGTACACTTGGATGATTGGGCCCTAGGTTAAGAAACATAAACTCGGAGTTTTCAGACTCCCGCTTCATGCCCCATTCTTCAGGCTTGAATTTAAGCGCGCTTTGCTCAAAGTCAGATTGCTCATTGTCAAGCGAGAATGGCTCCATTTCCGTTGCGCGCGCTGGATGCTCTTTGCGCAGTGCATGGCCCTTCCATGTTGGTGGTAGCACTAAGCGATAAAGATTAGGGTGGCCATCGAATTTAATGCCAAACATGTCCCAGGCTTCACGCTCGTACCAATTTGCGTTAGGCCATATCTCAATAATCGAAGGCGTACTAAGGTCGCAATCTTCGAGGGGTACCTTTATGCGAACATCACAATTGCCGCTAAAAGACATGAGATGATAGACCACGGTAAATTCACTGTCGGGTTGCCCTTGTCTGTGAACCCGAAGCCTTTCGTCTATCGCCGTAAGATCAAACAGCATCTCAAATCGAGGTAGCGTTTCTTCGTGCAAAAAACTTAACAGCGCTTTTACGTGCCCACGACTCACCCAAAAGGTAGGAATACCATCGCAGGTATTCTGCTGCGCCAATATTTTTTCAGCAAATGCAGCTCGAACCTGAGACACAAGGTCAGTACTCAGATCTGGCGTAATTAGCTTATTCGCGACTTCTAACATAATTCTCTGGTTTCAGCTTTTTGCTGGGTGATTTGATGTGAGCTACACGTCGTCCGGCGACCGCAGTTCAGTAGCATTAATTCGATCTGCTAATTTAATTTCTCGCTGCACTGGCTTTGTGGCCTTTTGAATAATCCCTTGATCATTGATGACCCAGCTCAATGGCCTGCGCTCCCTACCGATGCTGTCCTGAAGCAAAATTAAGCCTTCTAACAGCGCTTCAGGCCTAGGTGGACAGCCCGAAACATAAACATCCACAGGTAAAAACTTATCGACACCCTGTACCACCGAGTATATGTCGTACATGCCCCCGGAGTTTGCACATGAGCCCATGGAGATAACCCACTTAGGTTCTAGCAATTGGTCATAGAGGAGTTTCACTACCGGTGCCATTTTTCTAAATACTGTACCCGCAATGACAATCATGTCAGCTTGTCGCGGCGTGCCTCGAATCACTTCTGCGCCGAAACGGGCTAAGTCATGCCGAGAAGTGAAGGCTGTTGCCATCTCGACGTAACAACAAGATAGGCCGAAGTTAAAGGGCCATATGGAATTTTTACGCCCCCAAGCCACCATATCCTCGAGTTTTACCATCATCACGTTACGACGAATAAAGTCGTCTATCGAACCAGCGCCAGGTTGAACCGACGACGCCTCATCTACTGGCTGTAGCTCCCAACTCATAGAGAAAATTCCTTTAGATTGGTCACGCCACCGGGGCCCACCATAGTCTTTAATTCGCGCTTTTGGGTTTGAGTACGCCAATCCAACGCGCCTATGCGCCACAAATAGAAGAGCGCCACAATTAAGATGCCAATGAAGACTGAAATCTCAATAAAACCTGGCCAGCCCGCCTGTTTTACAGCAACCGCCCAAGCGAATAGGAAAACGACTTCTAGGTCAAAAATAATAAAAAGGATGGCAGGCAGGTAAAAATGCACAGAGATGCGAAAATGCGCACTGCCAACTGAGACAATTCCAGATTCGAAGGGCATGTTGGTATAGTGTCTTGAGGTCTTCTGACCCAAGAAATAGGACAGCCCCAGCATGGTCACAACGACCAGCAATACCAGTGAAAGGTAGAACAAGAACGGCGTCAAGCCGGCTATGAATTCGCTTGATGTATCCAAGTCTTCAACTCCAATTTCTCCACTTCAACAATACATCAACTCAGAATTGCTATTAAAAGCAACGCGGCTTTTGACTTAAAAACGCGTAGTTCATGAATCTAATGTCTTACTTTTAACCCTAATACTCACTCTTAAATAAAAAAATAAAAGAATGTAAAACAGAGCTCGTACGATCCAAAGCAAGACGCTGGGTTGTGATAGAAGTTTGTTGGGATCGGAAGCCTGAACGAATAGCGAAGTAGATATTTGATGGTGGCTGCAGCATTGATAGCACATGCGCTGACAACCTAAACACTCTAGGAGTAAAGAAAATTTGAAGCTGACTAAAACATCCCATAGAGCTTATCTACTCTTACTGGGAGCCCTGTAAACTGTCAATTTTTGTAATTTCAAGACAAGAAACTACAAGAAGCAAATTGTTTTTCAGATTAGAGACTGGGGCTCTTTTATTGTTTAGCGCCTAACTGCACGCCACGTTTATTATTCTGAATCTACAACAAGATCTAGCGTTACTGATTTCAATTGGTTGTGCTGTGTTTCCTACGTTTGTATTGAGTCAGCTTGTTGCTAATCCTTAGCCTCTGATACTTACATGGAACAACTGATTATGGCAAGCCCTGCTTAGGAGTTTATCATCGCAAAAACCGAAGCGCCCAAAGACCACTGTCTTCAGAGCAAAGGGCTAGCGTTCGTTTTGTACCCCCTTCCAATTCTCATAGTATTCAAGGCTAACCATCTGGTTCAGTTCAGCGAACTCTTCATTCTTTTGCTGCAGATTCGCTTTCATCACATCACCGACTGATACTAGGCCAATGTACTCACCGCCTTCTTCAATTAACAAATGACGAATTCGTCTGCCCAGAAATTTATCGTATAGCTGGTAAGCTTGTTCATCCACATTTGCGGAAATCAAGTTAACGCTCATATTATCGCTGAGTTTGGCAGTTTTTGGATTGAAGCCGTCTTCTAAGGCTCGGTACATGAGGTCTCGCTCGGTCCAAATACCTACTATCTTTTCATCTTCAACGATGACGATAGCGCCAACTTTATTTTGAGTCATTACTGTTAAGGCTTGGTGAACCGTGGCATCAGACGTAATCGTCACTAGATGGCCACCTTTTTCTGCAAGTATGTCTTTAGCTGTTTTTATCATTATATGCTCCTCAATGACTCCCCGGCCTGAACCAGCACCGATTGCCTAAACTGAGGCAGCGGGGAACCAAGTATTTAAACTAACCTCGATTCTCGTTTTTGGCAAGAGACAAAAATGGAATTAGTGGGGCTTTAGAACTGCCAGCAAACCCAGGCTCTAACTAGAAAACCCGATTCAGCCCATCAAGCGCAGCGGTGCGATAGGCTTCTGCCATTGTAGGGTAGTTGAAGGTTGTATTGAGAAAGTAACGCATCGTATTAGCAGCGCCAGATTGCAGCATGATGGCTTGGCCGATGTGAACAATTTCGGAAGCCTGATCGCCAAAGCAATGAATACCCAATATTTCCAAGGTTTCAAAGTGGAAAATCAGTTTTAACATACCAACCTGTTCACCGGTAATCTGAGCTCGCGCAGTGTTTTTGAAGAATGCTTTACCGACCTCGTAAGGAATCTTTTCCTGGGTCAGCTCGGCTTCTGTTTTACCGAAGGTGCTGATTTCCGGAATGGTATAGATGCCAGTAGCAACACGTGACACTGGGGAGCATTCGGCTGGGGCGAAGATCGCGTTAGTAGCCGCCCGCCCCTGATCATAGGCAGCCCCGGCTAGTGCTGGCCAGCCAATTACATCCCCCGCCGCGTAGACATGCTTCACTTTGGTTTGATAATAGTCGTTAACCGCTAGCTGCCCGCGAGAGTTCGTCTCCAGCCCCAGCTGATTGAGCCCCATACGCTGAGTGTTGCCGGCACGGCCGTTCGCCCATAGCACAATGTCGCTTTTTATCTTTTTGCCGGACTGTAGATAAGTAACAATATGATCATCAAAATACTCGATATGCTCATATTCCTCATTGTGCCTACTCCTAACCCCAACATTGCGCAGATGATAGCTAAGCGCGTCACTAATCTCATTGTCCAAGAAGTTAAGCAGCGACGATGAGGGATTTATCAGCTCAACCTTGGCACCCAAACCGCCAAAAATCGAAGCATATTCACAGCCAATTACGCCGGCACCGATAACCGTTACTTTTCTTGGGGAGTGCTTCAGGGTCAGTATTGTGTCGCTATCGAACATCAGTGGGTGGTCAAAATCAACATTGGGCGGATGGTACGGCCTGGAGCCTGTTGCAATAACAAAATAGTCCGCCGACAGCTTTTTGCGTTTGCCGATTAGTTTTATAGTGTGAGAATCGAGGAACGCAGCAAAGCCTTTAAACACAGGAATTAAATTGCGCTCATAAAAATCGCTGCGCATCTTCACCTGCTCGTACACCACTCTATCGGCGTGATTGAGTATCTGCTGAAAGCTCAGCTTACGGGTATCGCCGAAGTCCCTAAACATTGGGTTGGTGTTAAACGCGATTACTTGCTTAACCGAGTGCCTTAAAGCCTTGGAGGGGATGGTCGCCCAGTGTGTACAGTTGCCGCCTACTTGGTCGAAATCGTCCACCACAGCGACCGTACGGCCTTTTTTGCGGGCGTTCATGGCGGCCGCTTCACCAGCTGGGCCGCTGCCAATAACTATCAGATCGAAATGGTCTTTTTGCATTGCTACGGCTCTCTTGAGGATTACTGCCTAAGACTTTTGCTCGCTAATTTCACTGCACTTAGCCGGGCTTCCACCGCACAATTCACACTGCGCGATACCCTCTACGTTACCTAAACCGCCACAGGAGCCTTTAACCGGCTCACGCCCCATGAGCACCCCTACGGACATAATCAAAATCACACTGCCAAAAAGTAGGAAGCTAACTAAAATTGTCGCCACAGATCACCTCTCCAAATATTGTGTAAAGGGTGGAGTTGCATAATCAGCGAACTCACCCTCCTGCTTGTAAATAAAATACGCCGCTTGGTTAGTAGACTCAGCCAGTCGCTTTGCTTCATCGTACCCTAGAATCATATAGCTGGTAGCCAAGGCGTCGGCAACCGCGGTTGATTCATCAATCACATAGGCCGCCGCAAGTGTATGGGTCACCGGATAGCCGGTTCTTGGATCAATTTCATGGGAGTAGCGCACCCCATCTTGCTCAAAGTAATTGCGGTAGTCACCTGAACCTGCCACAGCAATTTGCTGACCCCGGGAAAAAAACACCTCATATATCTGCGAGTCGGTATCCAACGGCGCCTCAATAGCTGGCACCCAACTTGAGCCGCCCGGCTTGAAGCCTTTCATCATGAGCTCGCCACCAACCTCGAGGAAGTAACTAGTAGAGCCCTGCCTATCAAAGTAATCGGCCAATTGATCAACCGCATAACCTTTGGCGATCGCGCTCAGGTCGATAGTGACCGGTTTACGCTTAGTGACCGCTAAAGTCGATTTATTGAGCTCAATACTGGCAAAATCTACTTTGCTTTTTGCCGCCGCAATAAGCTCGACCGCAGGAACTTGAGGTAACACTGAGTAGTCCGAGCCAAACCCCCAAAGATTAACCAGTGGCCCTACAGTAATATCGAACGCACCACCGGTTTGAACCGATATCGCTTGGGCCATTTCAAGTACCGCGAAAAGGTCGTCAGACACAGTCAAGGGCTGGTCAATAGGATGGCGATTAAGTCGAGACAGCTCAGAGTCTTCTGCATAGGTCGAGAAGATTAGCTTGTCCATCTTGAATAACAGTTCGGTTACAGCAATCTCTATCTCGGCTAAAGAGAGCTGCGGGGGAATATGAGCCAGCTGCAGCTGATAGCTGGTCCCCATGGTAAGACCAGAAAATCGCTCAATATTGCGATCATCGCCGCTGGATAAGTAAAAGAAACCAAACAGCGCCGCCACAAACGCCAGTGAAAAGGGATGGCGGCGGAGCATATCGATCATGAGAACTCATCAAGCGCTATGTTTTCGTCCTCTACTCCTAAATCCTTCAACATCTTGATTACGGCGGCGTTCATCATCGGCGGGCCACACATATAGTATTCGCAGTCTTCAGGCGCAGGATGGTCCTTCAAATAATTTTCTAAAACCACATTGTGGATGAAGCCGGTCATGCCATCCCAGTTGTCTTCGGGCTGTGGATCAGACAGCGCCACATGCCAGTCAAAGTTATCGTTCTCTGCAGCAAGCTCGTCATAGTCTTCTTGGTAGAACATTTCTCGCAAACTTCTCGCGCCATACCAAAAACTAATCTTGCGATCGGAATGTAACCTGCGCAGCTGATCGAATAGATGCGATCGCATTGGCGCCATACCGGCACCACCACCTATAAATACCATTTCGTTCTTGGTCTCTTTAGCAAAAAATTCGCCATAGGGCCCAAACACCTGAACTTTGTCACCAGGCTTTAGACCAAAAACATAGGATGACATCTTACCGGCAGGCAGATCGGTTCCCGGTGGTGGCGTTGCAATCCGAATATTAAACTTTATGACGCCCTTTTCTTCGGGGTAATTAGCCATAGAGTAAGCGCGAATAGTGGTGTCCGGCACCTTAGATACCACGTTAAACAGGCCAAATTTTTCCCAGTCGCCGCGGTACTCTTCGCCAATATCGAAATCTTTGTAACGCACCTCATGGGGTGGCACTTCCAATTGCACATAGCCTCCGGCGCGAAAGTTTACGCTCTCACCTGCTGGAATTTCTAGCACAAGTTCTTTGATGAAAGTTGCCACATTGTCGTTGGAGAGAACGGTACATTCCCATTTCTTAACGCCGAAGAACTCTGGAGCCACTTCAATTTTCATGTCTTGTTTAACGGCAACTTGGCAAGAAAGGCGCCAGTTAGCTTTTGCTTCGCCGCGAGTGAAGTGACCTTCCTCAGTTGGCAGCATTGAGCCGCCACCATCAACGATTTGGCAGCGACACTGGGCGCAGGTACCGCCGCCACCACAGGCCGAAGACAAAAATATGCCGGCATCAGCTAGGGTGTTGAGTAATTTTCCACCAGCTGGTACCTCGATTGTTTTTTCAGGGTCGCCGTTAATTTCAATCGACACATTGCCGCTGCTAACAAGTTTAGAGCGGGCAACCAAAATCATGCTGACAAGCAGCATTACCACCACGGTAAACAGGGCCACACCGCCCACTATAGTTGTCACATCAATCATCTAATCTACCTACTACAAAGAAACGCCGCTGAGGGACATAAATCCTAAGGACATTAAACCTACTGTAATGAATGTAATTCCCAAACCGCGTAGCCCTTCAGGAACATCACTGTACTTTAACTTTTCTCGTATTCCCGCCAAAGCAACGATGGCCAAAGCCCAGCCAAAGCCCGAACCCAAGCCAAAAACTACGCTTTCAGGAAAGGTATAGTCACGCTCTACCATAAATAACGAACCGCCTAAGATGGCGCAGTTTACGGTGATTAATGGCAGGAAAACTCCCAGCGCGTTGTACAGTGCTGGAACGAATTTATCCAAAAACATTTCTAGGATTTGCACCATGGCTGCAATTACGCCGATGTAACAAAGAAAGCCTAAAAACTCTAAGGAAAGATTCGGAAAACCCAACCAGTCAAGAGCACCCTCTCTGAGCAAATCATTGAAAATGATATTGTTCACCGGAATAGTAATAGCCTGCACAACAATTACGGCAATCCCCAGCCCAAGTGCAGTCTCAACTTTTTTAGAAACTGCCAAGAACGTGCACATACCAAGGAACATCTGCAGCGCCATGTTCTCAATGAAGACCGCCTTTACAAATAAACTAAGCAATTGTTCCATTAGATTGGGCTCTCGCTTTGTACATGGGGCGCCATACGGAATTCTTTAGCCTCAACCTGCTCTTTGCGGGTAGAGCGCAGTGCCCAAATTAGAAATCCGATAATAAAAAAGGCACTCGGTGACAGCAGCATTAAGCCATTACCCTGATACCAACCGCCGTTTTCAACCAGTGGCATAATCTCAATGCCTAGCAAACTGCCGGAGCCGAACAGCTCTCGAACGCTTGCAACACAGATAAGAATCAAACTGTAGCCGAGACCATTACCAATGCCGTCAAGAAAACTAATCATCGGCGGATTTTTCATGGCGAAGGCTTCAGCTCGGCCCATCACAATGCAGTTAGTGATAATCAAACCCACAAACACACTGAGACTTTTGCTTATTTCAAAGGCGAATGCCTGCAGAAACTGATCCACCGTTATGACCAACGACGCGATTATTGTCATCTGAATGATGATACGAATACTTGAAGGCATGTGGTTTCGAATCGACGAAATAAAGAAATTCGAAAATGCGGTAACCGTAGTCAACGCCACACACATAACCAGGGTAACGCTCAATTGTGTGGTCACCGCAAGCGCAGAACACACACCCAATATTTGCAGGGCAATAGGGTTGTTCTCTACCAACGGAGACAATAGTACTTCTTTAGCAGTTGCCGTAGCCATGTTTACATTCCTGTTTGTAGCTTGGATAACCTAGCGATCACTTGCCGCCTTAAGACTGCGTGAGTCCTTTTAGAAACGGCCCAAAGCCGTTTTCGCCTAACCAATACTTGAGCATGTCGTCCACGCCTCGGCTGGTGAGTGTCGCACCAGCAAGGCCATCAATTTCGTAGGGGCCAGCACCGGCACCCTTCACCACCGAGAGGCCAACGTCGCCATCAGGCGTGAATACCTTTTTACCCGGCCACAGTGCTGTCCAACGTGGGTTTCTAACCTCTGCGCCCAGCCCAGGGGTTTCTTTAAGCTCGTAGTAAGCCAGCCCCTTCACCGTATTGGCGTCACCTTCTAAAGCTAGATAGCCATAGAGAATACCCCACAAACCGTAACCCGATATTGGCAGTACTATAGTTTCCAATTGGTTGGCCTGCTCTACCAAATACACCATTTGATACAGCGCTCGACGCTTGATTTTGGCTTCATCCAACTCGGCGGGAATTGCTTGCGACAACTCAGGATCGTTAATAACTAGGCGCTGATCATAGCTCGCTATGTCGATCCCCAAACGATCGACTTCTTCGCTTGAAAGCAATTCGCCGCTGCGGATATCCACTAACCGAGGGCTAAATTGACTAAACAAAGCATCGACTTCGCTATCAGTATTAACCTCAGGGTCGTAAAGCCCGGCCGCGGCCAAAATGTTTTTGTTTCTGTCCAGAATTCGATTGGCATCCTGCATCGGCTTAAGAACAACCGCCGCGCTGGAGACCAAGATTGAGCACACCACGCACAGCAGCAGTGTGACGATAAGAGTGCTTTTTATTGAGTCTTTGTTAGAGGACACCGCGCGCCCTCCTTCTTGCTACATTGGCTTTGATGACGTAATAGTCCACCGTAGGTGCGAACAGATTAGCAAACAGAATCGCCAACATAACTCCCTCTGGATAGGCTGGGTTCACCACCCGAATCACCACCGTCATTAACCCGATCAAGCCGCCAAAAATAAGCTTACCGGTGTTAGTCATCGCCGCCGATACCGGATCCGTTGCCATATACACCATGCCAAAAGCAAAGCCGCCCAGCACAAAGTGCCAGTACCATGGCGTTGCAAAGGCAGGGTTAGTATCAGAGCCAATGGTATTGAATAAGGTTGCAGTAGCTACCATGCCCAGCAAAACGCCCAGCATAATTCGCCATGATGCGATTCGAGTAAACAGCAAGACACAGCCGCCGAGCAGGATCGCAATGGTTGAGGTCTCACCGATAGAGCCCTGCATTTGACCTAAGAAAGCATTCATCCAGGTAAGCTCTAACCCAGTATTTTGCGCAATGGCGGGCAGACCTGAAGTCGCGATTTGACTCAGCGCAGTCGCCCCGCTGTAGCCGTCAACGGCAGTCCATACTGCATCACCAGACAGCTGTGGGGCATAGGCGAAATACAGAAATGCCCTGCCAGTGAGTGCAGGGTTGAGAAAGTTCTTACCGGTGCCGCCGAACACTTCTTTGCCAACGACAATACCAAAGCTGATGCCTAGCGCGGCCTGCCACAGCGGTATATCGGGTGGTACGATTAGAGTAAACAGAATTGAGGTAACGAAGAACCCCTCGTTAATCTCATGGCCACGCTTCATGGCGAACAGCACTTCCCAAAAACCACCGGCCACGAAGACGACAAGATAAATTGGGATGTAGTGAGAGGCGCCATAAACCACGTTGTCCCAGACGCTCTGCGGATCATGCCCAGCAAACAGACTAATAATCGCTTCATGCCAATCCCCGCTGCCCTGCAGGTTCATCGCCTCAATGGCCATATTGGCTTGGAAACCAATGTTGTACATGCCATAAAACATGGGGAAAAAAGCGGCCAGCCACACGGTGATCATAACGCGCTTCAGATCGATGCCATCTCTGACATGAGGCTCAGCAACAGTTACCCTGCTTGGGGTGTAGAAAATAGTATCAACAGCTTCATACAGCGCGTACCAAGAGGCAAACTTTCCGCCTGGCTTGAAATGGGGCTCTATGTCGTCAAGAACTCTGCGTAGACCCACGGGTTAGCCTTCCTTCTCTATGCGAGTCAAATTATCCCTAAGAATAGGGCCGAATTCGTACTTCCCTGGGCAAACATAGCTACACAGGGCTAAATCTTCTTCTTCCAATTCCAGCGCGCCAAGATTAGTCGCAGTTTCGATATCGCCTACGATGAGTGCGCGCAGTAGCTGGGTAGGCAATATATCCAGCGGCATTATTTTTTCATACGCGCCAATCGGCACCATGGCCCTTTCACTACCCTGGGTGCTGGTGGAAAGTGGCAACTTCTTACCTTTAAAAAACTGTGACAGGTAAATGCCCATGACTGAGTGTCGGTTAAGCCCTGGTGAGAGGTAGCCCAAGACCGGACGTTCCCGCCCTTCTCTGAGAGCAGTAACCTGCAAGTGGTAACGCCCGAGGAATGCCTCGACGCCGACCGCTTTGCGGCCACCTAACACACTACCGGACACAACTCGGCTCTCATCAGCAAGCAGTTGCCCTGCTAACAGCTCCTCTAGGCTGGCGCCTAAACGGGTCTTCACTAAACGCGGTTCAGCCAACTGCGGACCGCCCAAAGCGATAACTCGCTCAAGCGACAGTTTACCGCTGAGGAATAGCTGCCCTACGGCAATAACATCTTGGTAATTTATGGTCCAAATATGTCGATTAAGCCCAGCAGGCGCCAAAGTATGAATATGGGTCCCGGCAAGACCTGCAGGATGGGGGCCTGAAAACTGGGACAATTGGACTGAATCTTTATAAGCGAGCTGCTGCAAGCCCAGCGGATCGTTCTCACCAATAATCAAGTGAGTGCCGTTCTCAGGCAGGCTAGCCAGCAAATTGACGCCGAGTGCAAATTCTGCTTCATGGCCAGCAATGACCACGTTGGGGTCTGCCGCCAAAGGATTGGTATCCATAGCATTTATAAATAAGGCATAGGGCCGTGACTGCGGGTCTGCAACTTTGCTAAAGGGCCGACTGCGTAGCGCAGTCCAAAGCCCTGAATCAACAAGATTAGCAACCACTTCATCGGCGCCAAGCGCCTGCGCTGCGGATTCGGAATACGCGGCAAACTGTGCCGACTCTTCCCCATCTAATTCGATGATGATGGACTGGAAAACACGCTGATGGCCGCGATTGATCGATGCAACAACCCCACAACCTGGTGACGTGTAGCGAACCGCAGGGTTTTTCTTGTCTGTAAATAGCTCTTGGCCGGCGATCACGCGATCACCAACAGCCACACTCATCGTGGGCTTCATTCCCACGTAGTCACGACCCAAGAGAGCCACAGAGCGAATAGAAAGAGAACTGCCGAGAGCTTGCACGGGAGCGCCAGAAAGTGGCAAATCCAAGCCACGTTTGATTCTAATCATCAATCATTTTCAGCTCCCACTTACGGGGCTGCTCATAAACAAACAAGAAAAGGTTAACGTTACAAGTTGAGCCGTAACAATTATGAGTATAGACAATGGAATGGGTTTTCAACGTTGTTCGAATACTACTCGGTTTCGAAGGCCCGAATTATAGGACTTCGGCCCTTATCTTGCTAGCATAAACGACAACATCTAGGCAATTTTTGCCGCCTCTAGCCTTCGATAGGGTATTCCTTGTAAGACACCCCTGCCATTTTGTAAACCATGCGCCCAACCTGACAGCAGTAGCCAAATTCGTTGTCATACCACAGGTACAACACGCAGCGATTACCGTTCACAATCGTAGCGTTAGAATCGACTACGCCCGCCTCTCGAGTGCCCACGAAATCCGACGACACAGCATCAGATGATTCTGTGTAACTGATTTGATTTTGCAGTTTTGAATGCAAGGCTATCTGGCGCAGAAATTCATTTAGCTCAACTTTGGTCGTCTCCTTCTCAAGAGTCAAAGTCATAATTGCCATGGAGACATTGGGGATAGGCACCCGAATCGCATTACCGGTCAGCTTGCCTTCAAGCTCAGGCACCGCTTTCACCACGGCTTTGGCGGCACCGGTCTCTGTTAGCACCATATTAAGCGCCGCACTGCGACCACGCCGGCTGCCCGGGTGGTAATTGTCAATTAAGTTCTGATCGTTGGTATAAGCGTGAACTGTCTCGACATGGCCGTTAACGATGCCGAATTTGTCGTTCACGACTTTCAATACCGGCGCTATGGCGTTGGTGGTGCACGATGCTGCTGTAATAATGGTATCTTCAGGCGTAATTTGATCGTCGTTGATGCCATAAACGATGTTCTTCAAGTCGCCTTTACCGGGCGCCGTTAGCAACACCTTGGAAGCGCCCTGCGCCTGCAAATGCCGCGATAACCCCTCTTTGTCACGCCATTTGCCGGTATTGTCGATAATCAGCGCGTCATCGATGCCGTAGTCGTTATAGTTAATTTCTTCGGGATTATTGGCATAAATTACTTTAATAACATTGCCGTTGGCGATCAGGCTACGGTTCTCTTTATCGATACGCAGTGTGCCTTGAAATGCCCCATGGACAGAATCTGAAGTAAACAGATTTGCTCGTTTTTCTAAATCACCCTCATCACCAGGCCGCACTACAATGGCCTTGAGCCGCATAACTTCTCCGGTACTGGTGCGCTCAATCAAGATGCGCGCCATCAGGCGTCCGATGCGACCAAAGCCGTAAAGCACCACGTCTTGGGATTTGGCAATGGGCTTGTCTTTGAGGCCGTCTAAATGCCCTAACTCACTGCGCACGAAATCGTCAACATTCATGGCCGACTCGCCAGCCGCTTCCTGATGCTGCATAAATCGCACAGTGAGCTTGCCCAAGTCGATCTGCGCATGCCACAAATCGAGCTTGGCCATTGCCATGAGGACTGGGTGGGATTCGAACTCGGACATCTCATTGCGCTCGACCTGGCGCACAAAGCGGTGAGACTTCATGATGAAAGTCACGGAGCGATTATGCAGCGGGCGCCCGTATATGAATGTTCCAACGTTACGCTGACTAAAAAAGCGCCCCAACACGGGAATCATTTCCTGCACTAACGCTTCGCGCTGTTTCCAGTCACCAAAGTAATCATCTACACTCGGTCGATTCACAAAAAACCCTCAGATTTACTCAAAATTACAAAGGCCGGTATTATCTGGTTTATGCATTTCATCTGCAACCGAACAAACCGTTAAAAGCCTGCGATATCTCCCGCAAGCATAGAGGCCAAAGGTTTAAGGTTTAAGGTTCCAACTATCCCCCACCCCTTTCCTGAACCGACCTCACTGCCCAACCCAACCAAGCACGCACCACCTTGCTGCGACTATCGAGTAATTGGGAATTCAGCACATTATCAATCACGCCACACCATTACAGAGCCACAAACATTATTGAGATACACAGCGTCGAAGCCACAGATATCGTCGTTAATCACCAATCAGTCGAGATGCAGACAGTTAACGGAAACCACATTAAAGCCGCACGCCGAGCTTGGATACAGACCGTTTTTCAGGGCTTTTTCTGGAGAGAGGGAAGCCCGGAGGGCCGCAGGCA
>CAYGSO010000030.1:0-45507 GCA_964352445.1 uncultured Pseudohongiella sp.
TAACAAACAAATCAAAAAGGATAAGCCGCTACGCGGTTTCCCTATTAATACAGGCGTTATGTGTGACATCAGACTTCCTGCAACCCGAGATGTCTTACAAATGGCTTGAAGTCTTTATCTGAAAAGAGCAAAGGAATTTTTCGGTCAATGCAAAATGTAGCAATAATCACATCAGCTGTTTTCCTGATTGTTATCCCTTTTTTCCTCAGAGCTCGGAAATTCCCAGCGCTTTTCAATGCCATTTCTTTCCCAAGCAATTCAAAGAGGACCAATTCATCGAGCAATGATTTTGCTGTCTTAAATTCTTTATCGAGCCTAAATCCTTGAAGAACTTCCGTAAGAATCAAGTCCCCAATTGCGACTGGCTGAAGCCCCAGACAATCATCCAGCTTGTTAACCTGCGAGCTGTTAACTCCCGTGAAATAATCTATCCATACACTAGAATCCACAAGAATCATGGAGCTTTTCTCATATCGTCCAAGTCTCCTGTCCAGCTTAGCTTGCCTTTAAAAGCTTTAATACCTTCTTGTTTCTTCAATTTAATCAATGTCTTAAGCCCAAGCTCAACAGCTTCTTTCTTGGTGCGGGCCCCTGTAGCTTTGAGTACGTCATTCATAAGCTTGTCGTCTATTTCTATATTAGTTCGCATTAATATCACCTATGTGTATAATCGCCGATATGTGTGTGTATAGTGCCATGCGTACACATATCAATCAAATCAAAAAGGACATGCTATGCATGACTATTATTCAAAGCGTTATGCAGCCTATAGAGTGCCGCCCGCAGCCCAGTATTGTCATATCATACATAGTATATATACTATTTTTGGTATGTAGGCTATTTACGAACACAAAAGACTATCGAAGTGCTTAGCTTCAGCACCATCCGATGTATTGAAGCGCTACGAAAAATGGAAAGATATCGTTTCGATTTCTGGGCCAATTGGCCTCTGCGCGATAAAAGGATTCCATGATGAATCCTTGTTCGTGAAGTGGAAAGGCTATCGCTCCTCAAGATTAAATATTCAGTATCGAATCTAAGGATGTGCTTAGCACACCTATTACTAGGGCTACATGTTGCTGCATGAACTCAGTAGAACGTTCAAGATTTTTTATACTGCCTGAAAAGGAGGCTTTACTTGGAAGCAGCCGACTATATTTCTATGTTCTGGGGCGCGCAGGAAATGGGCGTTCAAGCATTGATGTTATACATAACCGTGACGAGCGGATATCTTATCGTCGCCTACTTGATAGGTGCTCAACTCACTAAATCTCAAGTCTTGTTTGTGTCTGCTCTATTTGTTGTCTTCGCATTGTACTCTTTATGGGGAGTTGGTCAGTATTGGACCTCTGGGTATTTGACTGACTTAGCATTTAGAGAGCACAATCCAACCGACTATATAGAGCTGAATCACGTGGGCTTGAATCCAGCAATAATATCTTTGCCAATGGGACTTCTTGGAATATTGGGTTCCATAAAGTTTATGTGGGATGTAAGAAAAAGGGGAAATTGATATTGTGCAAAAGAAACATAACAATCAAAATTAAAAGGACGCACGCAACTCAAATGCGTTAATGTTCTACCAATCTAGGGATGGAAAACTGTAACAGAGGGTATTAGTGCCGAGGGTGAATACCAACTGATGAGGGTCGGCGAGGCATAACAAAGCAATAAGATCGGGCGCAGCGGGCCTAGTGTTCAGCTATTTTGCGTTTTGAAACTTTTGAGGACAATAATTCGTGAAACTTAAGCTATCTGAATGGGCAAATGTTGCTGAGATAATTGCGTCCTTTGTAATTGTTGTGTCTCTTGCTTATGTTGGCCTGGAGCTGAATCAAAACACAACAGCCCTTCAACTCTCCTCCTACCAAGATACACTGAGCAAACTAACCTCCTTGGATTTGGCAGTTGCGCAGAGCAGCGAGTTGCACAAAATCGTCTCAGTAGGCAAGGCAAGTCCAGATGAACTTACTCAGGAAGAATGGTCTAGATTTACACATTTCATTTATCCAAGACTTGGGATATGGGAATACCTATTCCTCAGCAGAGATTTGGGCGGCGTAAGTAGCTCACAGTGGCTGGCATTTGAACCTTACTTCGTCAATTTGTCATGCACACCGGGGTATGTCAGGTTTTTCAAAGAAAATGAAGAAAGTTACGCAGGTGAGTTCGGTGAATACTTGGATAACCAAGTGCTGTCGAATTGTTAAGTAGCAGGTTCAGCCAACACATGAAAATTAATAAAGCAACAGTGTTAAGACCTTCTTCTACTGTTAAAACAGTTATATGCTTCAAACCAATAAAAATCGCAATATTTGATGGGAACTGTCTAAATTAGATGAGTGCGAATCGAACCAACCAACTACTGCAAACTGGTGCCAACATTGGCATACTGTTGGGCCTTATTTTGGTCGGGGTCCAAATTTCTGAAACCAACAGAATTGCCAATGCTCAATTCATAGCCGAAGAACATGACGCGACGATGGCTTCTTTTGATCTAAGAATTGGCGAAAGCCTGCCTTCAGCTTGGGGAAAAGCCTCGTCGAACATGTCCAATCTATCTGGCGAGGATCATGCGATTGTGCAAGCTTTCTTAATGAGAGAATGGTATCGATCAATGCGTGATCGTGATGTGTCTTTAACGGGTTTAAAAGAGCGAAATTTTGAGTCAGAAGTAGTGAGATGGACATTTACTTTTCTTGGCAACGAAACCTCACTTAGATGGTGGGCTGGTTCTCAAGATGGGTTTCTAAACCAGTACCCTGAATTTCGAGATGCTATAAACGACAGGCTGGCAATCGAAGGAACAAACCACTCTCAATTCCACATCGAATCCCAAGAAATGATGAAGACGGGCCAATTATTCCCTGTTTCTGTTTCTGACCAATTTTTACAACAATAAAGTCTCATACTGGGCAGCACATACAGGTGAATCAAAAACGAAGCGGCTTTGCTCGCTGCCACACTCGATATTAGCGCCGTATTTCTTATTGAGAGTTGGGAGTTAGGCGTTGGAAATTAGGGAAGCAACTGATAAGGATTTTGATTCCATCTGGTCAATTTTTTACGAGATTGCCTCGACTGGCGAAACCTATGCCTACGACAAAAACATTACGAAGAAAAAAGCGTTTAAATTGTGGATGGAATATCCCCGAAAGACTTTCGTTTTTGAAGAAAACGGCGAAATATTGGGGACGTATTATATAGTTACAAACCATTCAGGCCCTGGCGATCATGTCTGCAACTGTGGGTACATGGTTTCTGCAAACGCTAGAGGAAGAGGTCTCGCTACTTCAATGTGCGAGCACTCGCAAGAGCTTGCCAAACAGCTAGGGTATAAGGCTATGCAATTCAACTTTGTTGCCTCGTCAAATGCCGGCGCTATTCGGCTCTGGAGCAAACTTGGATTTGAAACAGTAGGCATTCTGCCTAAAGCGTTTAACCACCCCATACTGGGCTTCATTGACGCGCTGGTGATGTATAAATGGTTTGAGACCCAGCCACAAATCGAAACCTAAGCGGCCCCGAAACTATCGACGTTTACATATCAAGCAGTAGCTCGAGACTGCCAACTGCGAGTTTACTTGGCACCTAAACCAAGGTCAGGTAGTTCGCCTAAAACCAAAAATGTAGCATCATACTACCGGTCTTAAGACTGCCACCCGCTCACGCTCATCCAACCACAGCCGACCAACTGGCACAGTTTCCCGGCGTTTCTTGCCCTGAATCAAATCGAATACATCGCCATTGCGGCCAAGCAATTGCAGCGGAACCCCCGCTGCCTTGGCAATTTTTGCATTGCTTTGCATATGCCGGTCCTCGCCGTGTACTGGAATGGCGATTCTAGGTTTCACCCATTCGTACATCTGCCGCAGCTCATCGGCACAGGGGTGGCCGGTGGCGTGGATAGGTTTTGCGCTGGCATGGGCTTGAGTGACTTTTATGCCACGCGCCTCGAAGGCATTCACGAGTTTAGCCACATCTAGTTCATTGCCTGGAATAGTTTTGGCGCTAAAGACCACATGATCTCCTGCAGACAGGTTGATATCTGGGTGCGTGTCCAGGGCCAAACGCTGCAGCGCCGCTCTGGATTCGCCTTGGCTACCGGTTGCTATAAGCAACATTTCTTGAGGCAGTAAGTAGCCCAAATTAAAACTGTCGACCACCTCAAAATTTTCATCCAGGTACCCAGCCATCTTTGCGCTTTGCACCATTGCCTCCATAGAACGCCCTAGCAAACCGAGATATCTTCCGGCCACTTTAGCCACATTGCCTAGGGTTTGCATTCTCGCCACGTTGCTGGAGAAGCAGCCCACCACTACCCTGCCTTGGGAGTGTCTAACCGCGTCTAAAAGCCCCGCGAACAATTCAGATTCGGAATAAGAACTGCCGCCAACTGTTGCGTTGGTTGAGTCACAGACGATGGCATCAACGCCCAAAGCACCGATGCGCCGGTAAGACTCAGGCCTGATCGGTTCACCCACTATGGGCGCGCTGTCAATTTTCCAATCGGCGGTATGCAGAACCGAGCCAATTGCGGTGCGGATAAGCAGCGCATTGGTTTCCGGAGTCGAATGAGTAATGGGAACCCAGGTTACCGTGAACGGCCCCAGCTCTAGGGTGTCCCCTTCGCTGACTGTGATGATCGGTGCAGCGATGCCTTTTTGCCTTAATTTTCTGAGCAGCACATTGCGCGTGAAGGGCGTTGTGTAAATTGGGCAGCCGAACTGCTCCCACAAGTGAGCGATAGCACCGATATGGTCTTCGTGGGCATGGGTTGCGATGATCCCCACTAATGCCTCACTGCGATTACTAATGAAACTGGGATCAGGCATTTCGACCCGATTGCCGGTCGCCGCCGAATTCTCATCTTTCTCAAAGGTTATGCCGCAGTCAACCATCAGCCACTTTCCCCCGTGACCGAACAAATTGAGATTCATGCCTATCTCGCCGCAGCCGCCGAGGGGGACAAAAACAAAATCTTTATGGTTAGGGTTCATCTGTCTTCTGCGCGGTTAACAAAATTAAAGATAGCGCCTAATAAGCTCTATCCACACTGGTATCATCAAGAAAGCAGCAAGGGTTTGAATGGTAATAATATTAGCCATAAGACCTTCATTGCCGCCTAGCTGCCGCGCCAGAATATAGGCCGAAGGCGGCGCAGGCAGTGCCGCCAGCAGTACTAGCACCGTGGCGAGCAGGGTATCTAGCTCCATAACAATGCAGGCCAACATCACCAACCCTGGCAGGATCACCAGTTTGTTCAAAGTGGCTATCGCCAGCTGCCAGCTTTGTTCGCCAATGCTGATAAAACGAATGCCTGCGCCCACCGCCAACAGCCCTAGGGGTAAAGCGGGCTGGCTTAAAATTTGTAAGAGTGATCTTGCTAAATCAGGAAGATTAAAATTGGTATAGCTGAGTGATATGCCAATCGCGCACGCCAGCACCAAGGGGTTACTGACCACCGATCCCACGATAATATAAGTCCGCTTGGGTCCAGTTTCCCCCTTTAAACTAAGGGAAATTACGCTAAGAATATTAACCATTGGCACGTACACCGCCAAACACAGGGCTGCGGCGGCTAGGCCGCGACTGCCGTACAAACTGTCAATTATGGCGAGGCCAATGTAGGTATTAAAACGAATACTGCCTTGGTAGATTGAACTCATACTAGCAAGGTCGCGGGCAATGAATTCTCTCAGGCCTACTATCAAAATAGTCAAAATAGCCAACGCGGCCACAGCAACGGTTGCTATGCTGACCAACTCATCCCAGTCAAAATTCGAATCAGCCAACCTGAGAATTAACAGCGAGGGGAAAAAAATATAGTAAGTGAAGCGCTCAATCTCGAGCCAGCCCGCAGGTGACGACATCGGCAGGCGGCTTAAGCCGAAGCCAATCAAAATAATGCCAAAAATTGGCAGGAGGGCTGGTAAAATCATGGCGGCAGTCTAACTGTAGGTCCGGGCTAATACCAGTACGACGCCATTGGATTGACCAATTTAGGGCTAACTTATTTCGTCGTAGTTTGCCCCCGATAGTATTAACGCAGGGATTTATGCTAGTTTCACAATTACAGCAACCAGCTAGCATCGGAGATGCCGTTTTGGGCCGCCTTAAATACTCATTTTTTATCTGCATCGCTCTGACGCTTATGGGCTCAAGCCATGCCCAAACAACCCTCACTGCGGCTGGCATTGAATTGGATGCCCCTTGGAAGCGACACGTATACGAATTTGCAGCGGCAAACCTTCAGCACAGCGCTTGGGGATTGCAGCACTATGAGCGCAATTATTTAATGGCAGAAGAACTGGCCCGCTTAGAGGCGCTCAAAATTGATCACGACGTATTATTTGCTGCCGCCTTCTTGCACGACATGGGCGTATTCGAACCTTATGTGGTGGCCGACGCTGAGCACTCGCAAACCGCAGCCGAAAATATTGCAAGCGTATTGGCACCCACTGGCTTCCCCATGGCTAAACTGGACGCGGTAAAAACGGTTATTCTTGCTCACATGTACTATGCTCAGGTGCCAGATGACCCCACAGCTCAAGTGCATCATGACGCTGACACCTTAGATTTTTTGGGCACCATCGGGGTAACTCGAATCCTCTCACTAACCAATCGCCACCCTTGGGCGGAGGATTTGCAAACAGCTGTTGCTACATTGCAAAACTTTGCCGAACAGTTGCCGCCTGCGCTAATTACCGAAACCGCAAAGCAGTACGGCAAGACCCGAGTATTGGAAATGAAAGCGTTCACCACTACTATCTTATCGCAAAGCGAAGATGGCAAAGCGCTGTAGGCAAAGCACCGCAATAACCTCGACGCTCAAGCTTATTGCCCGGGCAACCCTCAAGCGCTCCATAAACTTCGACACACCGCCACCAAGGAGAAATCAATGGCTCGCCTATTAACGTTGTTAGTTTTACTCATGCCAGCTTGCCTTGTTGCTCAGCTATCGCCCGATGAAACCAAACTTGCGCGCTATATTGACGATCACCAAAGTGAAGCGATAGCGCTGTTAGAAAAAGTAGTCAACATTAACAGTGGCACCCAAAATTTTGCCGGCGTAAAAGCGGTTGGCGATATTTTCGCCGCGGAATTCGAGGCCCTAGGTATGGAGACCCAGTGGATTGATGGAGCCGCTTGGGACAGAGCTGGCCACTTAGTCGCAACATCTCTAAATAGCAACAGCACTGCGCCACATCTGTTGCTAATAGGACATCTAGACACCGTATTTCAAAGTGATAGCCCGTTCCAAACCTACGAGTACCTTGGCAACAACATCGCCAAGGGCCCTGGGGTTGCCGACATGAAGGGTGGCGACGTGATTATCCTGCAGGCGCTGGCGGCGCTGCAATCCGCTGGCCTGTTAGAGGCGATGAACGTGACGGTGTATATGACCGGGGATGAAGAATCCAGCGGCAATCAGACCCTCGCTCGCGCACACATGCAGGCAGCAGCTATGGAGGCTGATATTGCCCTAGGTTTTGAGAACGGCGATGGCAACCCAGCCACTGCAATACCCGCACGCAGGGGCTTTGCCAGCTGGGAACTTCGGGTAACCGGCAACGCCGCCCACTCGTCACAAATCTTTCAGCCAGAAGTTGGCGCTGGTGCAATTTTCGAGATCAGCCGCATACTGAATCAGTTTTATGAAGAGCTCAGCAGCCAGCAATACCTGACCTTCAACCCCGGAGTCATTATGGGCGGCACGCAGCTGAACCTAAACAGCGATGAGGGCCGCGGCACCGCTTTCGGCTTAACAAACGTCGTGCCCCAGCAGGCCATCGCTCGCGGCGACCTGCGGATGATATCAAGAGACCAAACCGCTAACGCTAAAGCGACAATGGAACGCATCGTCAGCGAAAACCTGCCCCTCACAGGTGCTGAGTTTCTTTTCGATGCAGGCATGCCGCCCTTTCCCGATTCTCCAGGCAACCGCCGTTTGCTGCAGCTGTTTAGCCAAACCAGCCAAGACTTAGGATTTGGCGAGGTCACTGCGGTGGACCCCAGCCGCGCCGGTGCGGCTGATATTTCCTATGTGGGCGACTTCGTCGAGATGGCCATTGATGGCCTAGGCATGGGCGGCGCCAACGATCACACCATCAATGAAACTGGCGATTTGGAATCCATGGGAATTCAAGCTAAACGGGCGGCAGTGTTACTGCATCGGCTGTCTACTCAAGAGCTGTAAGCGTACCGTGGTGAGCAACTCATTAGCACGTTTGCAGGGACATGGAGGGAGAACATGGAATACTTGATTACCGCGTTTGATGATACTGACGAGAACGCCCTGCAGCGACGAATGGCGGCTCGCCCCGCTCACCTAGAAGGTGCCGATCAGCTGAAAGCGGCTGGCAAACTCATTGCGGGCGGCGCGATTTTAGACGATGACAATAAGATGATCGGTTCAACTCTCTACGTAAACTTTGCAACGCGGGCAGAGCTCAACCAGTGGCTGCAGAATGATCCCTACGTCATAGAAGGGGTTTGGAAGGACGTAAACGTTTTGCCAATTAAACTTGCCGTAAAGCCGTAGCCTTGTTTATTCATAGCGCCTAGTAAACAAACCCCAT
This sequence comes from uncultured Pseudohongiella sp., assembly GCA_964352445.1. GTDB lineage: Bacteria > Pseudomonadota > Gammaproteobacteria > Pseudomonadales > Pseudohongiellaceae > UBA9145. The sequence continues at coordinate 8,583 of CAYGSO010000030.1, forward strand.
TGAAAAACAACTCCAATAAAAAAGGCGATTGTAAATCGCCTTTTTTCGTTCAACATTTCTCGGATCCAGTTACTGCCCTGCAGGCAAAAACTCCATCTTCAAGCCAACTGCTGTGCCGGATTGAAACCCCTGCCAATAGGTGTGGTCAGCGTTTTCTTGACCGCTAGAAACAGAATACTTGCCATCGGCGCCATCAGGTATAAGGGTCAAAAATTTCATTTTGGATTCATCGCCTTTAAGGTAGTAATCCAAATACGCCGTCACAAAGTGGTCCATAATATTATTCATCCTCACGGTGTCCCACACGGGGTCGGTGTAGTGGGAGGCGCCCATGGTGTCTTCGCTGTTTAAAATTTCATTGGGCAGTGGGTATGGCGCGGCGGCATTGTGGCCAGCATTCTTAAAGGTCAGCATGTAGCGATCGCTTTTCTTGGCATGCTCATAAATAGCCCGTGGCCCATTTTCATAGCCAGCGACAGTATCGGCATCGCCAGCAATATAAAGCGCAGGCACAGAGATTTCCGCCAAATCTTTCTCGGTCCAAAAATTAGCGTTCATGCCCCACGGCGCAACTGCAACACCCGCCTTAATCCGGCTATCCAAATTAGATCGGTAGTCAGGATCGCTAGTGCCGTGCTCTTTTAACAAATCGTTTGGGGGCGCCATGAACGCCGAGATAATGCTGTCGGCATAGCCCCCGCCCAGGTTGTTCACCAAGCCGTAACCGCCCATGGAATAGCCCACCACACCGGTGGATTGATCATCGACTAGCCCAAACAGGAAATGATTGGCATCTTGGCCAAAACCCGCCATGGAGTTAAGCACAAAGCGCTGATCTAAGGGTCTATTGTAAAGGGTGCTAGAAAACGCCTGCTGATCATCATAGGTACTGTCGGTGTGGTCGATCGATGCCACTACATAGCCTTTGCTGGCCAGGTTTTCGCCTAAATGGCTAAGCAAATACCGGTTGCCAGGATAGCCGTGGGAGATGATGACCAAAGGAAATTTGCCGTCGCTGGCTAACGGCGCGGCGTCTCTCACGGCTTTGCCATGGAGTGTCGCAGTTATGGCTGGATTTCTGGTAATCGCTTGGTACTGCCCACCCGGTGTTTGGCTGCTGCTCAACGCAGCGGGATACCAGATCTCTAGGGTTAAGGAGCGATCGTAGTGGGCTGTGTCGCCACCTTTGGCGGTGTTCAAAATATCGATGCGGCCGCTGTCCACCACGGTCGTGGTGCGAACACCGATGTCATAGCTGCCATAGCTAGCAAGCTCAGGCGCATCGGGGCGCACGATATCGATTCGATTCACTTGTGCTACTACAGATAGGGAAAAAACTGCGGGGATAAACCCCCATGCCAGCCGGATCATGTTCGAGTCCTCTTCTAAAAATTTTGCATGCCCATTCAGGGCATGCAGCAAAACCTAGATTGAAGACTAAGGCTTTTATCTAGAGTAAGCCAGCTCTCTCTCCTCGGCAGTATCAGTATGGCCGGCAAAATCTGCCAGTATCAAATACAGGGCAGGCACCAAAAACATGGTGATGACCGTCGCAAATAACACGCCGAATGAGAGTGAGATTGCCATTGGCACAATGAAAAAGGTGGCTGGATTGGCAGTTACCATTAATGGCACTAAGCCAATAAACGTAGTGACTGACGTAAGAAAGATCGGCCGAAATCGCATCATCCCAGCTCGGGAGACCGCATCCACCATACCAACACCTTCTTCCCTTAACCGGTTAATAGTGATTACCAGTACAAGGCTTGCATTCACCACCACACCCGAGAGCGCAATAATGCCTAAAATAGAAAAGAACACTAGATCGGCGCCCATAATGAAGTGGCCAAAAATAGCGCCGATAGCACCAAAGGGAATCACGCTCATAATGATCAGCGGCTGGGCGTAAGACTTTAATGGAATCGCCAGTAGAGCGAAAATTACCAGCATGGCAATAGGAAAGGTTTGTAGCAGCTCGCCAAAGGACTCGGCTTGACGCTCGCCCTCACCGCCAACAACCAGATCTACGTCCAACTCTTGAGCCCACTGAGCTCGGTACTTTCGGGTAATTTCGCGGCGGATTTCTTCTGGGGTGATAACAGCTCTATCGACGTCACCAACAACGGTAATAACTCGGCGCCCATCTTGCCGCCGAATCGAAGAATAGCTGTTACCCAAGGAGTAGGTCGCTATGCTCAAGAACGGCACTTCAGCTCCTGTAGGGGTTCGAATCAAGAGATCTTCTAAATTACCCAAGGACTGCCTTTCCTCCTCGGGGTAGCGCACCATGACCCGGATATCGTCAGAGCCTCGCTGGATTCGCTGGGCTTCTGCACCAAAGAAAGCCTGCCTAACTTGGGTCGCGATATCGTTCAGAGTCAGGCCAAGGGTTTTGCCTTGATCTAAAATTTGAATCTGTACTTCCTGCTTGCCGGCGCGAAATGAATCGGATACGTCAAACACCCCCGGAAACTGCATCAGTTCTTCGCGTAGCTGAGTCGATGCCATCTTCAAATTTTCTTCATCCCGCCCTTCCAAGCGAAAGTTAATCGCTTCACCGGCAGAGAAAGCGTCCGACACAAACGTCAGCTCCAAGGCATCGGCTATGGTACCCACCTTCTCACGCCACCGGTTTCTAATGTCAGCGGAACTCATTTCACCTCTGTCATAGAAAGGCTCCAAGTACATCACGACTTCGGCTATTTCGCTGCTGCCAGAGTTTTGTCCACCGCCGCCGGGACCACCACGAGGTGCCTGACCGCCCACAATAGTTAGAATGCTTTTAACGATGCTTGGAATCGCCTCGGGAGCTCGCCCTGCCGCCTTTAGTGCCGGTAATTCGGCGTCAAGTTCAGCCCTCAGCTCGATGGCTTTAGCCTCGATAAAGGTAATAGCTTCTTCGGTTATGTACCCCGGGACACCCACCGGCATTTTTACGGTTGCAAACACTGTGTCGCCTTCGATGGAAGGGAAAAACTGCAGGGAAACTCTGCCGCTGATCAACAGCGCCATAGTAATTATCACAATGCCCGAGGAGGCCGCCCACGCCGAATAACGGTACTTAAGCACTTTACGCAGCGCACGGCGATAGCCGCGCTCAGCAAACAGCTCCATGCCATCTGAAATTTTGGTTTGGAACTTTTGCCACATAACAACAAAATAGCTACCTTCAAGGAAATAGCCTTCGGTTTTGCGGTGAGCAATGTGCCCCGGTAAAATCAGTTGAGATTCGATAAGGCTTGCCAACAAGCAAAACACCACCACCCCGCCAATCACATTTGAAAACGCGCCAAACTGACCGGTTTGCAATAACAGCGGCAGAAACGCGGCGATGGTTGTCAGTACCCCAAATATTACCGGAACAGACACCTCAACCGTGCCTTCAATCGCAGCCTGTTCTTTGCTTAAACCTTGCCGCTCAAAGTAGTAGATTCTTTCACCGACCACGATGGCGTCATCCACCACAATGCCAAGCACCAAGATAAAGCCCATCACAGTAAGAGAACTTATCGTTAAATCTTGCGAGGGAAACACTGCTAATGCACCAGCGATGGCGATAGGTATCCCCGCCGCCACCCATACCGCCAAGCGGAATTTTAAAAATAGGGCTAGGATGATCAACACCAGCATCAAGCCGGTGTAGGCATTGTTGGCAACGGTAGAGATTCGAGTTTGAGTGCTGATGGAGGAATCTGTCACGATATCTAGGCGCATGCCTTCGGGCAGGTTAAACTCAGAAGAGCTCATAAACTCTCGGACTTGGCTGGCCGAGCGCACGATGTCTTCATCGCCAACCCGCAACACATCAATAATTGCCGCATTGACTCCGTTTAAGCGCGCATCCAGGTAACCTTCCTCGAAGCCGTCTTTTACTGTCGCTATCTCGCCCAAGCGCAGCTGAGTGCCATCAGGGTATGATCGAACAACTACGTCGGCATATTCTGACCCCGCATACACTTGGCCTTTAGTACGTACCAATATTTCGCCCGAATCGGTGCGAATAGTGCCACCAGGCAAATCTAAGGAAGCTCTATCAATCGCTGTAGCAATCTGATCGAGGGTCAGTCCGTATTGCCTAAGGGAATACTCCGATACCTCAATTGATATTTCAAACGGACGGATGTACTCAACGGTGACAGTTGATACCTCATCAAGATCCAGCAGGTCATTGCGAATTTCTTCGGCAATAACTTTCAAGTTGCTATCGTCTGTACTAGACGAAAGCGCCATGGTCATCACATTACCCGAGGCGCTAAACGACCTAACGATTGGCCGCTCAACTTCCACGGGGAAAGTTTGGATAGCGTCTACTTTACCCTTAACGTCGTTGAGCACGCGGTTTAGATCAGCACCTGTGGCGAGGGACAGCGTGGCGTCGCAGCCACCTTCCCGCGCTGTGCTTGTGAATTCATCGATATTTTCAGTGCCTTCAAGAGCCTCTTCAAGACGCAGACAAACCGCCGATTCAGCCTCCTCCGGGGTCGCACCCAGATACTGTACGCTAACCTGAATAAGACCAAATTCGATGTCAGGAAATTCTTCCTGATTAATCGAATTGTAAGAGACAAACCCTGACACCAAAAAAATGAACATCAGCAAATTGGTAGCAACGGGATTTTGGACAAACCATGTAATTGGAGTTCGCACGACTTACCTCGGTAAAAGCTGGCCTAATAAGGCATTGGGGCGGAGCACTAGATAGCCGTTCGCACTGGTTGAACAGACATCCCTTCAACCACTGCTTGAATAGGAGAGATACAGATTAGCTCGCCAGGCAACAAGCCCGCACTGATCAATACGCGAGACTCCTCAAGACGATAGATCTCGACATCGCGGTAATGCATTTTGTTCTCCGCATCCACCACCAGCACCTGGTTATTATTGCGAATCACAGAGCGCGGCAAGCTGATTAAATCATCCACCATCCGACCCTGAATTTTGGCTTGGACGAACAGCCCGATGGGTAATGGAATGCTAGTTTTTTTAGAGCCCATGACGGCGTTAACATCAGCCACAGGCTGGGTAACGCGAATAATAGTTTGCACCGTATTGCTGTCGGCATCTATCACGGCTTCGGTACGCACGAGATCACCAATCCAGTTATGCTCTTGGCCTCCGTAGTAACCCATTAGAGTCACGTCCGGCGCTTGTTCCGGGGTCAGCTGGCCCCGTGAACCCAGCGGTATATCTAAATAGCCTAACTGTCTAATCGCCAGAGGCACCCGCACTTCGACCTCGTCGGCGCCATGAACCACTGCCACGGCTTGTGCCCTGTTTACATACTGACCCAATTCCACGTCGCGGGACTCGATGATCGCGTTAAAGGGAGCTCTGATTTCGGTGCGCTGCAGATCTAATTGTGCTTGGTTATAGCTCGCTTGGGCATTAGCAAGCAAAGAGATAGCGACGTCAGCTCCACGTTTAGTGCTTTGCAGCTGTGAGGCGCTGGCAAGGCTCTTGGCTGCAAGTTCTTTAAAACGTTCAAGCTCGCTACTGGCAAAGTCAGCTTCCGCCTCAGCTTGCTGCATGCTGGCTCTGCTGCGCTCGAGGGCGGTTTCAAAATCAGTGGCGTCTAGCCTTAGCAGGGGCGCCCCGGCGGCGACGTATCCGCCGGCTTCCATGGCGGGCGATATCCAAGCCACAGGGCCATCGACAGCGGCGGAAAGGGACGCGGTGCGGGCAGGTTGAACTTTGCCTTGGGATTCCACAATCAGCTGAACTGAATTTAACTCAGCTTCTATCACCCGAACAGCCACCGGGATAATTTCAGTTGCGGCTTCTTCAACCTGTTTTGGCGAGCGCACGATAATTAGCGCAAACACGATACAGCCCACCAATATGCCAATTGGCAATAAAACCCGTTTCATCCAAATGCTCCTGTTCGTTCCCTAAAAATTGTCAGGCAGCTAAGCTTTGCTGCGTTGACCTGCGGCCTTCTTAGAGGCCATTGTTATTTACACATGCGGTCAGCTTCGGTCTTCACCGGCAGACGCTCATACCTATACGCCACTAATTGGAATTCCAATCTGCTAGCGCTGCGAAAAACGATAAAAGCCGTGGTTTCACTGGTAAGTGGAGTCAATTTCACCCTGCCTTACGCTTCAACACTGCCAGCTTACTGTTAATTGCAGCCAGAGCAGCTTCTCTAATGTCATCAAAATGCGACTGGATCGCAGCGGCCGCCATTTCACTGTCCCGTGCTGCCAAACTATCGCTCAAGGCATTCAAGGTTTTTGCCACTGCACGTTGCTTAAATTCCGGCTTGATACCCAAATTCATCATGTGCTCAAGAAACTGTGACCTGAGATCATTGCTGATTAAGCGAACAACTAAGTTGTCTGCTATATCAGCCATGTAGAGCAAAAACTCACGCCATTGGGGCTGCATAGACTCGAAATCGGTTGAGTTTTTTGCCAGCGCTACAGCCATTTGCTGCAGGTGGCTCAATTGAGCCGGCGTGGCCTTGGTCACTGCGGCTTTTAGCGTCAATGATGCAAGCGCACCCATGGTTTCCAAAAACTGATCTACCAGCTCAGGATCAGGGACCGGATCAAGCTCTAGCAATGGCCCAAGAATGGCTAAGCTGGCGTCTTCAACAGCCTGCACCCGGGCGCCGCCTGGGAGAATTCTGATCAGACCCAGTTGCTCTAATTGCGAAAAGCCTTCTCTAACAGCGCCTCGACTCGCATTAAACCGGCTCGCCAAATCTCTCTCGGACGGAATCCGGTCCTGGGGCTGATAGCGGCCACTCAGTATATCCGTGCGCAGAGCTGCGGCAATTTCATGGGCAATCGACGGCGATAGAGGCATAGACGCAGTGTGGGACAGATAATTGCTGTGATTAAGATTGGTCAGACCAAATTGGTATTACCAATTATAGTCATGTGCACCGACAATAGAAGCGCGAGAAGGTAAAACACGGAAAAAAATAGACAGGGCGAAATTTGGAAGCTGCCGAAGTACTTAGAAACTCCCAAACAGCTCAAGCCCCAAGAGCTCTTCGTACCTGGCGTCCACCAGATCTTGGCTTTGTAGCTGTTCAGCAAATAGCCCTTCTACGTCTTGCGATACTTGGGCAACCGCTTCCCTGTGCAAATCCGATGCTAGGGCGATCTGCAGTATGGATGCCCACATGGAGAGCATCCGGTTATCGATCTTGCGAATGGGGTTTTCCTTGGCCCATTCAGAGCCAATGGCAATGCCAAGACTATACAGCTCACTCGAAAATTCAGGGTCGATGTGCTCCCCAGTCTGGTCCAAAATTATTTCTTCGACGTCGCGCCAGCCAGTGGGATAGGCGATGTTGCCTTGGTAAAAAGCGGCAACCCAATACAGATATACGTTGAGCTCTTGGTATTGCTGATTGACTGGATCCGCCTCATAGGCGGTCACGAAGTGATCTACAGCAGGCAGATCATCAGGCCAGTCTTCAATGCTGCTCAACGAGCAAGCATTTAGAATTGAAAATGTCACGCCAAGCGCAATGAGCCGCCAAGGGCTGTACCCAACTACCATGTGAAACCCCTTGTTAAAGTAGCTACTAGCGAATTAGTCATTAAGGTCACTACGCACGGTTGCTGCGCGTCGATTCATCAAAGCGCAGTTTAACTGCTTAATCTGACCTCATCTACGTTAAGACCGCCGCAATGGGCAAATCTTCGCCTGAGGACTACTGCCAGTGGATCAATTTCAATAGCCCATTATTTGGTTGTTAGGCTGAGGCAAATTTGCTTAAATCCTACCCTACATTTCCCACTACTGGCCACGGCTGTCCCGGAAATAAAGATCATGCTAGAGCGAAGCTTGTTATACTCCACGAACTATAATTAAAACAATCCTTGCACATTCCTCTTTAGGGACATCGAACCTCATATGGATAATATCAAAAAGTACCTAATCGATAATTTCGAAGGTGTCTTCATACTCGTCATTCTTTTGGTGGTCAGCGCCATCGTGTGGGTGGTGGACTCAAAACTGTCATTTTTAAACTTTTTCTATTTGCCCGTCCTGCTGAGCTCCTATTATCTCGGCATCCGCTCTGGGGTACTCGGGGCTTTCTTTACCTTCTTGGTGATTGTCATCTTCGCCAGTATCTACCCTGAAAGATTTGTTGGCCCAACCGACGTTTTCGGACTATGGGCCTCAGTGCTAACTTGGGCTGGCTTCTTGATTCTAACGGCCGTTATCGTTGGTTTTACCCATCGAGAGCTACAGGACAAAATGACCGAGGCGCTCAGAGCCCGAGCCGAAGCCACAGGCAACGCAGAACTGCTTGAGCAGACCATGAGCACCATCCGCGAATTCGAGTCTGAACTGGACTACAAAGTAGAAGAAAGAACCCGGGTTCTAGAGGAAAAGACCAAGTCCATGCGGGCCCACAAAGAAAAGGTTGAGGAAGCGCTGTATTCGACCATGGACCCAGCGGTTGTAAAACTGATGATCGAAAACCGCATCAGGACCGAAAACCGACGTATCAGCGTCATGTTTTCAGATCTGAAGGGTTTCACTAATTATTCCGAAGAACATTCAGCAGAAGTGGTTATTACTGAGCTGAACAAATACCTCGCCGATATGGAAACCATCCTGCTTAACTACAATGCCCATATCGACAAATACATGGGTGACGGCATCATGTCTGAGTTTGGTGCGCCCATCAGATATGAGAAACACTCACTCTTGGCCGTGGCGTCAGCCTGCAAGATGCAGGAAAGGATGCGCAAGTCCAATTACCCTTTCAAACTACGTATCGGCATATCAACCGGAGTCGCAACCACCGGCATTATTGGCGCCAAACGACAGTCCTTCACCGCATTTGGCGACACGGTAAACTTAGCCTCCCGCATTGAAGGCATGTGTGAGCCGGGCCATGTCACGGTTTGCGAGGCAACCTACAAAGACTGTAAAGACTTCTTCGATTTTAGGCCGGTGTCTGGGCTGGCGTCGTACACCCAGTTCGACAATGCCAATATCGTCGAAGAAATTAACCGGCTGCTGGGTGAAGTCGAGGCCGAACCTAAATCGGTAGAGCTGCGGGTAGCTGTTGCTAAGCTGCTTTTAGAAGCAAAAGACCCCGAGCAGGCCAGCATCCATTTAAAAGTGGCAATGAGCCTAGACCCCTCAAACGACAGTGTGAAAGTTGCCTATGCTGAAAACTCGGTCTTTTTAGACAGTCAGCGCGAAGTTACTGTGCGCGGCCGTCGCAGCACTGTGCATCTATTCGAGCTGATTGGTTTTAAAAATCCAATAACAGGCTGCAAACAGCTGCCAGCCCATCTCCTCAAAGGCATTGAAGCGAAACTCGACAAGCTCGTGACTTTCCCCGAGGACATGATTGCCCCGGTGGAATGTATCGACGGCTCGGTTGGCTTTGCCCGATTGACCGGTGTCACTGCTTTCTTAATGGCTACCCGTATGGGCTTAGTCGACCAAGAAAAGCATGACATCTTGGAAGCCGGCTACTTAGCCGAATTCGGTAAAACCATCGTGCCGGAGAACATTCTTAACCGCAACGGCGGCCTCACTGAAGATGACTTCACTCACATTCATATGCATCCGCGAGAAGGCGTGCGCAAACTGCGCAATGCTGGCTATGAAAACGAGCGAATGTTAGAGCTGATAGAGTGCCATCATGAGAACTATGACGGCTCTGGTTACCCAGCAGGCATTAAAGGTGAAAACATACCTGTCGGCGCCCGCATTTTAGCGGTAGCTGAAGCCTACATAAGCCTCACTTCAAAAAGATCTTATCGCGATCCTTGGGATGGCAATGCGGCTTTCAATGAAATCGGCAAGTATGTCCGTTCAGGTAAATTTGACCCCGAGATAGTTGATATCTTAGGCCAAATCATTAACGACACTGACACTAAAAGCCTACAGGCTTAAGATTTAAAAACCTAGAGTGTCTCGCAACCTGCTAGCGGCTTAGGCTGCTATCAGGGAAGCGAGAACCCGCCTCTCGCCTTGAAATGGTCTGCGCCCATGCATGACTAAATAATTATCCACTAGCGCCACATCACCCGTCTGCCAAGGCACATCAAAACTAAGCTGATCCGACAGCTCAATTGCCACGGCCATGGCACTGCCTGAAATTTCTGTGCCATCGCCAAACATAATGGTCTTATTCATTGCATTGTGCCGATCTTTCCAACCTCGAAACGCCGCAATCAATTGGTTAAAAAACACCTTCTGCCCGTTTGGCATTTGTTTCACGGCAGGCAACACCGGCGAGGTTACCGTAAGACTTTGGTTGGGCAACCACTGCCATTGATAGTTTAGCTGGGAGAGCCGGGCTTCTGCAGCAGCCGTCGTTTCCGCGCTCAGTGTGCTGCGCCAACTGCGGCCTTGGCCAGAACCCGCATCGTCTGAATAGGGCATGGTGTTGGTATAGCGCACGCCTTTAGCTTCACACTGTGCGACAAACTCTGGATCACGTTCAGTTAACAGCGCTAACAGCCTGTCTGACCGGCACAGCGGAGTCGCCCCACCAGCGCTGGCAGCGAGCTCACAAAAAAAGAACAGCTTACTGGGAAAGATTGGTGTCTGGGCCATCTCGTGATGCAAGAAAATTGAGACATCTGCCGGCGCTTCGTTGGCAGTAAACACTCGTTCGGTGCGGTTTCTGCGCACAGCGTTGGATAAAGATTCAGAGTAAGTAAAATTCGGCAGATCAAACGCGGTCACAAACTTATCGAAGTCCATGTCGGAGACAATCGGCAGACCCCGAAACAAAATTGCGCCATGGGTTTGCAGGCGCTGTTGCAGTGCTTTGGACTGGGCTTTTATTTGTTGCAGAGCCTGAGCTAAATCCCGAGCCTGCCCTGCCAACACCAACGGAAATACAACTCCTTCATGTTGCTTCTGCCCCTCAACTGCTAATTCTTTAAAATCCATAGCCACACTCGTTTAGTCATAAATTGGATAAAATGTATTGAATGCTAAATCACAGAATACCGCGGGGTCGTTAAATCGACGATTCAAATTTAAGGCAGAGATACTGTTCATTTCAGCGTCGCTCAATACAAAGTCATACAGGGCAATATTCTCCTTAAGTCGCTCAAGCTTGCTGGTTTTTGGAATGATAGCTAGGCCTCGCTGCACGCCCCAGCGCAAGACTATTTGTGCTGGCGTTTTGTTGTGTCGGCTTGCCGCTTTTAGTACCGGCTCCTGCAGTAGCACAGACTCATTCTCAGTGGCCATGTCCAAGGCCAAGTAAGACAGGGCGCCTAAAGGCGAGAACGCCGTAACCGGCAGCTCGTAGTTATGAGCCAAGCGGATTAAGCGTTCCTGGGTCAGGTAGGGGTGGCTCTCAATTTGCAGCATGGCTGGCTTAATTCGCGCATAGGCCATCAGATCATGCAGCAGCGCTGAATTGTAATTACAGACCCCGATATTTTTGACCAAACCAGCATCAACCAAACCCTCCATGGCGGCCCAAGTTTCATGCAGGGGAACTGGGTCTATCTCCATGCGGGGATTTGTACTCGCGGGATCGAAAAACCACTCAGGCGGATAGCGAGTATCAAAATCCACATACTTTAGAGAGATAGGAAAGTGGATCAGGTAGAGATCCAGATAGTCCACCTGCAGCTCCTGTAAGGAGCGCTTGCAGGCGTCCATTACGTGCTCAGGTCGATGAAAGGTGTTCCATAGTTTAGAGGTGAGCCACAGCTCCTGCCTCGAACACAGCCCATCTTGGATAACCCTGTTGATTCCAGCCCCAACTTGGATTTCGTTGCCGTAGTCGGCTGCGCTGTCTAAGTGGCGATAGCCTGCTTTGACAGCATCGTAAACGGCGTCGCTAGCGTCGGCCTGATCGATTTTCCATAGCCCCAGCCCAACAGTAGGCATCTGCCCGGCGCCTACCTGCATCATTGCTTTTGTCACTGATTAAAATCCTCTAAACCTGACTTAATTAAAAAATCGGAAACGTCGATGGGCAAGCCGGTGGCCATCGATTCTTGCGCGGCCGCTGCCACAATAATTGACCACAGCCCTTGTAGCGGGGTAGCGCTGTCGGTCGCCCTGCCCTTAAGCCTATCTATAAAAGCCCTATGTTCGAAAAACGTCGCACCATGGTGGCCGCTACGCTCAACCAAAGGCGCATAGGTAACGTCCCTCGCTATGGCGCCTAGCTTTGGATTGTTTTCCAAAACCACAGTTGCCTTAGAACTGGTGCCAGCTTCAAAACTTGAGATTTCTGATGCTACCACTCTACCCTTTGGCCCGGTGACAATTATTTCTTCATACAGCTCGGGGCAAAACATATTCAGAGTAAAACTCGCCCTTATGCCATTTGAATAGTCAATTAGCACAAAGCCATGGTCGGCAATATCGGACGCCTTGCCATCGAGCTTGAAATCAAGAAAATTTACCGCTTGGCCGCCGGTGGCAAACACCCGCTTTGGCCGAGCTTGGGCCATGAGATTAATCAAATCGAAATAGTGGCAGCATTTTTCGACTAAGGTGCCACCTGTATTTTCATTAAATTTATTCCATTGATTCACTTTATCAAGAAACGGTGGCCGGTATTCAGACATGGAAATGGTTTTCACCTCGCCAATCAGGCCCTGTGCCTGCACCAAATTAAACGCTTCGCTGTATTGGGATTTAAATCGATACTGCATGCCTAGCTGGATAAAACTGGCATAGCTTTTCTCTAAGCGGACAAGCTCCGCCGCATGGGGCAGGTTGGTCGCCATTGGCTTTTCGAGAAAAATCGGCTTTCCCGATTTCATGGCAGTTTTTAGCACATCGTAATGGGTGAAGTTTGGCGTACAGATAAACAGTGCATCAACCTCATCATTGCAGGCCGACTCCAAATCCTTATAGTTGATCAATGGCTCACTGGAGTAAGCGGAAAAGGCCGCCTTTGCGAGATCGACACTGCCTTTGTCCGTGTCGTAAATGCCATGGACTGCGGCCTCGCCCAAAAGATTTATTACGCCCATATGCTCGCGGCCAATCATGCCGCAGCCTATGATGTTGAACTTATATTCGGGGGAGCCGCCTTGAGCTTGCTGATGGGCGGCCGCTAAACCGCGTTGGGCCTGAGGATTGTCAAAGAACCTAGGGGTTGATTGAGACTTTGTTTTCATGTTTTACGTGTTACTCCAAACGCTTCATTGTCACCACAGTCAAACGGTTACTAACTGCTAACCACCACACCAGCAAATTAAATCCTAGCAACACACTTAGTAAAGGCCAAAACAACTGGCTAAGCCCGCCGACTAAACCCACTTCGGAAAACAGCAGGTACAGTGCGATAACACAGGACAGCAGGCTCACACTGCAAGGCACGGCAAACCGCCATGGGGTCATATCGACCACACTTTTTGAGGAATAGGTCCAGGGTCTTTCAACCGGCAGTATAACCCCCACCAACAGCATAATAGAGACTTCCAGCACAAATAAAATAGCGTACAAATGCAAAAAATGGATCGACACATAGTCGCTTAAACCGAACTGCAAAATACCGTACGCGAAAATATGAAAAACGATGGCGATCTTGGCGCCTAAGGCCGGTACGCGCTTAGTAAATAGGCCGACGATGACGACGGCGATGATGGGGATATTGTAAAACCCGGTGAATATTCGAATAATCTGCCACAGGCCTTCCGGTGCAAACTGCAGCAGCGGCGCCACCGCAAACGAAAATACGGCGATAACAACACTCGCAATTTTTGCCACTCGCACAAGCTGATGATCCGACAGTGCCTGCTTACTCATGGGCAGATAGACGTCCAAGCAAAACAAGGTGGCCGCGCTGTTGAGCAGAGAGTTAAATGAAGAAAACACCGCGCCCAATAACACCGCAAGGAAAAATCCCGTGGCGTAGACGGGCAAGACGTCTTTAATCAGGCGAGGGTAAGCTAAATCAATAGAGGCCAAGCCGGGGCCATAGAGATGATAGGCAATGATGCCAGGAAACATCATCATAAATGGCACCAAGGTTTTGAAAAACCCAGAAAACAAAACGCCTTTCTGGCCTTCGGCTAAATTACGCGCACCTAAAGTACGTTGAATGACATATTGATTCGTACACCAGTAAAACAGGTTCGCAAAAATCATCCCAGTGAAAATCGTGCCAAACGGAATCGGATCGGCGGGCCCGCCAATGGCATTTAACTTTTCGGTATCCACTGTGGTGATCGTTGCTAAGCCGGCGCTAATGCTGCCTTCACCCAACGCAGAAAGACCCAACAGTGGCACTGCAACACCAATGATGAGAAGCCCAAAAGCGTTGAGAGTATCCGATACAGCAACCGCTTTCAGACCACCAAAGATGGCATACAGCGAGCCAACACAGCCAATGGTGACAATGGTCAATGACAGCGCTATTGGGTAACTTAAATTAAACAGGGCGGGCACATCAAACAGCTGCATCACCGCAATGGAACCGGAGTAAAGCACTGAAGGAATGGTGACAAAGCCATAGCCCACCATAAACAAAATCACAGACATGCGCCGCACACTGCCGTCAAATCTATCGGCGAGGAACTGCGGCAGGGTTGCAAAAGCACCGGCCAAGTAGCGCGGCAGAAAAATAAACGCCATACAGACAGTGGCGAAAGCAGCCGTAACCTCCCAGGCCATACTCGACAGGTTAAAGCCATAGGCAGAGCCGTTAAGACCTATCAGCTGCTCGGCCGAGAGGTTGGTGAGCAACATCGAACCCGCGATGAATACTCCGGTTAGCCCTCTCCCGGCTAGAAAGTAGCCGTCTTTAGAGTCAACCTCGCCGCGGGTTTTACGGTAGGAATACCAAGCCACCAACCCCATGAAGAAGATACAGCTCAGCAAGGTTGCAGTGATTTCGTTGGGATTCAATGTTGATAGCCGCTAACAAGGTGAACATAACAGGCAAGAAATTAGCACTAATCGGGGCGCTGGTACACCGGTGGCATGAGTCGGCTAGGCCCGCTGGTCTTTGGGCGAATCCATCACTACGAAGGTTTCTATCGATCTCACCTGGGGCAGTTGGCCCAGGGTATCGCGGTGAAATAGCTTGTAGGCCGCAAGGTCTTTGGTTTCGATACGCAGCAAATATTCGACAGAGCCGGTGATATTATGACACTCACTTACCTGAGCAGACTTGGCAACGGCTTTTTCAAAGGCCAGTTGGGATTTAGAGGTGTGGTCCGACAACCCCACCGAGACATAGGCAGTGAAGCCCACTCCTAGGGCCGCAAAGTCCAAGACTGCACGGTAGCCTTTAATTACACCAATTCGCTCTAGCTCCTGCACCCGCCGCAAGCAGGCAGATGCTGACAAACCCACTTTTTCTGCGAGGTCCGTATTGCTGATGCGGCCATTGGCTAAGAGTTCGCGCAATATATTTTCATTTAATCTATCAATATTCGTCATAGATTGTGATTATTCCTTTATCCACGCCGATTAAGCAATACTATTTCGCTCAAAATCGATTATAGTTGCTCGCTCAACTTCGGCCTCCGACTATGACTCTTGACCTCTTAATAGCGCTTACTTTGTTCGCACTAGTGTCCTCGATAACCCCGGGGCCAAATAACCTGATGCTAATGACCTCCGGCGTTAATTTTGGGTTTAAGCGAACTATTCCCCATATGCTGGGAGTCGCCCTTGGCTTTACCTTGATGGTGGCCTTGGTAGGCATAGGCCTCGCACAGATATTCGATATCTACCCCATTAGCTATGACATTCTGAAGGTCTGCTCTGTGGTTTATTTATTGTTTCTTGCCTACAAAATAGCCAATGCGGCGGCGCCACACAGCACTCGCACTGCAAGCGGCAAACCCTTTACGTTTATACAGGCTGCTTTATTTCAATGGGTAAACCCGAAAGCGTGGACAATGGCTTTAACGGCATCGGCAGTGTATTCGCCTAGCCATACCATCACTGCGAGTGCTCTTGTGGCATCGGTGTTCGGTCTTGTGAATCTGCCGTCTATTAGTATCTGGACCCTGCTAGGCACTCGAGTCAGGGCATTACTCATCAATGAGCGGCGGCTAACGGTGTTCAATTACACCATGGCGTTTCTATTGGTTTTATCTCTCTTCCCAGTGCTCTTTAACTAGGAAAAGCTTGCTCACCGAAGACATCGATTCCCACTAAATGATCTCACCCGTCTAACTCATCTTAGCCATCAGAGAAGCGGTAGCGAATAGTTACGTCTCGAACCCGCTGAGTTTTGCGGCCATCGAAGATAGGTCTAAACTGCATGCGGCGCACTGCTTTCATTGCTCTGCTGCGAATAAAGCCTTCATTGGGCTGTGCATTTAACACCTTCACTGAGGAACTGTTGCCACGACTGCTGATGTGAAACTGCAGATCCACTGTATTGATTGGCTCAAGGAATTCGAAGCGACGAACCGCCCCAGACATCCTCACAATCGCGGCCGATTCTTGCAAAGACACGAATTCACCAACTGACATTCCATTTGGTTCTATCTCTGGCAGCAATGTGATCTGGGCGTTCTTTTCAGCCAAAGCCTGCTTGAGAGTTAACGGCAACGTCTCCATGGGAATAATTTGTGGGCTCTCGAAATACGCCTCAATTTTCTGCAGCGGCACGTTTGCCTCTATTAGTAGGCTGTGTGCCTTTGCAAAGCTCTTTGCGCCGGAGCTTCGCCCCAGCAGTATTTGAAAATCTCCGTAGGCAATATTGGCCATCGCTAAGGCTTCTTGATTTGATGTTGCCTCAAAAATATCGCGCACATTGTCTATTTTCGACAGGGCTTCACGCAGGTAGGTTTCGCCGATTAACGCATTCCCATCCACTACCGGTATATTAAAGCCAGAACCCAGCAACCCTGTGACAAGCCCCTGCCGATTAGCGCCAGCTACTTGCAGTCTGCCGATACCATCCTCGAAGACTAGCCTATCAATGGTCTCGCCACCCAGGCCATCAGCGGAGTTAAGGAAAGCTACCAACTGGTAAAGAATCACCGCTTGGCGATAGAGCACTGGCACTAACTCTAGGCTATCCTCCCCGTAGTGGCCTTCTACTAAATCTTCGGCTTCATCGAATAGCTCTCTTACTGCGAACAAATGACGCGCCCGCAGATTTGGCTCATCGAGATAGACACGGGCCAAAAGCCAATCCGCCTGTTCAGCAATAGCTGCCACCAAAGCGTCGGGTGAGGAGTCGGAGGCGGAGTTTGCACTGCGCAAATAGCGAATATGTTCGAGATTGTCGGAAGCATCCGACCAGTTGCCTAACCTAATCTGGTTTTCAAACATAAGCCGCACAATCGGAATGTTGTCCGGATGGTCCAAGCCCTTGTCGGTGCGCATTAGCTGGAGCTGGCGGCCATACACTAGCTCAAGCGCGGTGAATTCTTCCGACCGCAAGTAAAGCTCTGCTAAGCCCTCCAAGGGCTCAAGCAGCCTTACATCGTAAGGACCATACTCAGATTCTAGCTCAGCAATCATATTCTCAATGCGAGACTTCTCCACCAGCAGAGCTTGACTCTGATCAAAGCTTGACACAGCGCCGTCTTGGGCAACGCTAACGCTGCCAGCGAACACTAAAAAAAAGCAGTTAAGTAATGATCGTTTCATTAAATTAATTCTAAACAGTTAATAATAGGCAACAGCAAGAGGCCTATTTCTATTGAGTAGCGGCTTCTAAAATAGTTCGAAGCCGGTTCTTTGTCGAGCAGTAAAAAGCGCAATAACACGGCGTTCACTGCCAATTTTATGTGCGCCACCCTCACTCCAGCGCCGCAAATCTAGTTCACACAAACTTATTAGACTGCTGGTTGAACATCTAAGCTTCCCCGGGCCATAATGGCGCGATTAGGCGATCTCGACTTTACTTGGCCAAAGTAAGCAGTGGCACGACTCGCCATTTACCCTTTCCACCAAAAAGTGTTCATATCAATAATGATACAGGCTTTCATCATCAATTCACTGCTCATTGCGATTGCCGTGATCATACACTACGAGATATTGCGTTTGCTTTCGATCATCATTCCTAAACTAAAAATCAGGCACAGGCTTCGTGTTTTAGTCGGTGTGTTTGGCACGATTTGCGCCCATGTGGCAGAAATTTGGTTATTTGGTATTGCGTTTTTCTTAATGCTTAGCACTGGCACCTTCGGCGCTCTTGAAGGCAATTTTGATGGCAGTCTATTAGACTGTGTCTACTTCTCTTTCACCAACTATACCACAGTGGGCTATGGCGATATCGCACCACTTGGGCTGCTGCGTTTTACTGCAGGGCTAGAGGCCATTACTGGCCTTTGCTTGATCACCTGGTCGGCGTCATTCATGTTTATGGAGATGACGATTTTTTGGAAAGAACAATAAGCCGATCAAACTACTGCGGCAAACCGGCTGGCTAAGTACAATAGAACTAGCTAAGCTGCAGTGCTGCGACAGCTTAGTCGCTTGCGTCCATCTCTAGCCGGCGGGCCCCACCTAAAATTCCTGGCAAGCCATAGTTACCTTCATGACAGGCATACTCATAGGGCTTGGTTTCTGTGGCATTAAACGTCATTTCGCCACGCCAGTCAGCAGTGTAGTAAACCGGATCCTGCACTTCAAACTCGATTAATATTTGCTCGTCGGATACCCGGCTAAAGCGTTCAATAATTCGACCTTGCTTTGATAGTGGCGCGGCATTTCGCGGCGCTTGCTGCGGGTGTAGATTAATTGTTTCGACCACTAAAGTGTCGCCTTCCCAGTGGGCGACCGAATCCCCTAGCCAAGGCTCTAACGCTTCGGGGCGATGCTCTTTATCGATGGGAATAATGCGCGCATCGTGAACCATTTCTACTAGGATCATTACATAGTCTTCAGTTTGTACAATCTGGTAGAGGTTGTTGTACAGCACATTGTTCATTGGCGGACCACCGGTGCTGCCAAAACCGATCAAACAGCGCTCACCAAGCGCACGGCCTTCAGGACCATCGTTGCTGGAGAACTTAGCGCGATTTTCTTGGCGCAGGCGATTGCCTTCAGCTGAAAAAGGGATTCGCCCAGTCTCTGGAGACGTGATCCAAGAGGTTCTTGCCTCACCACGAACCCGGCCAAACCGAGTGCCTGGGTCTACCCAAAAGGCGTTATAGCCACGGCCTTCGCCTAAATCTTGACCGTCCGGCAATTCACCCTGAACCTGATTGTCGTCTGTAGCCTGCCTCACATTTTGATGGTGATTGGCAGTGAGCTCTTCGATCCGAGCCGGGGGAATCACTAAACCAACGGCTTCGTAGGTCGACGCCCGCTGCATAGTGGTTAAGGATGCATTGGTCCAATTGCCCTGCAAATCTGGCTTGCCTGATGCGGTGCGGGGTGGCTCATAGGTTTGAGCGATTAATTGAACACTAGAAATGGTTACGACCACGTAACCTAAGAGCTTGATAACTGTGCGCATATTCGATTTCCCCTAGGCCTTGCATTGCTTTGCGACCTTTTATTAGAACCTTATAGCTCGAAAGTAAACCACTCGATGACTTAGATCAAGTCAATTGGGACATTAAACAAGGCCATTTCGCACAAGAAAATGGTAGTGTGAAAGGCCAGTGACCAACACAAAACGTCACTCGAAGTCCCGCCGCCAAGACTCACTATACTAGGGGTTGGGAATATGTAGCGCCAGACTATTGGGAGAAAGTGCCATGACTAGAATTGATGAAGACCTAAAGAAAAAATTAAGCCCCCAAGACCAAAGCACGGTAACTGAGATGAGCGAGGAAGGCGGCCTTGTAGATATGATCAAGCTCAGTTTCTTAGGGTCTGGGGCATGGCTTACCTATTACATTTACATCATAGGGTTTGCTGCCTTTTTTGCCGCGGTTTATCTTACGGTGAATTTCCTCGCCACTGCTGACATCAAAACCAGCATCACCTATGCCGTTGGTATTAACGTATGCGTTTTGATTTTAGTCATAGTCAAAATCATAGGCTGGCAAAACATGCTGCACCTAGAATTAATGCGAGAAATAAAACGCCTAGAGATGAGAGTTATGAAACTCTCCAAATAGCGCGCAGAAGTGCCTATTGAATCAAGTTGACTGCTGATGGTCCAAAAGATAACCAAGTGCCCTGATGATAGCTGCCATTTTCAATGGAGCTTTGCCAATCGCAAACACCTGCTGGAAACACAGCGGCTAACTCCAGCCATTCTTCGGCAGAAAACTCGATTGCATAGTCAGACGAGTTTATGGATTTTAGTGGGCAGCTCACTATGTGGTTGCTAAGCCCAGCACCGGCAACCTGCCGCGGCGTTGGGAAAGCAGGATAGAGTTGCCCGCAATCCGCAGTGTCGGCAAAACTCAAATTTTGATTTATCCGCACTCGCTCGGGGCCGCGGTTGTCCCAACATCCATCTACTAAATCAGCGGGCTTATTGCGCACCACTTTTTCAGCTGCATCAAGCTCAGAGCGGTCTGCCTGAATCGCTGTGATCCAGCTGTCCATCTGTCGAAACAGCTGGCCTAAGTCTGGTGCCGACTCAGTAAAGCCCCACCGCCCGCCAATTTGCATTATCTGATTGAGGGCGTGACCGTTGGCTTTGAGCAATCTGGCTCGGGTCGAAAATTGATGCACTAGCATGTGAATATCCCCGCCATCGCGATCGTCCATGTAGCTGCGATAGTCGATGATCGGTGTTGTCGCCAAGCCTGCGCCGCCAAAAAGTATGCGGCCAGATTCTACGGCGGCCTTGGTGGCTTTTGCGTCAGCTTGGTGTCGTTGGCTGGAGTGGTTAAAATCACGATCAAAGCCACCAATATCCCGGTTAAGATCGACAAACTGGCGCGCTGAAATAACGCCTGCATTGAGCGCCGCCAATCCGTATTGAACCCCTACATTATCAAGGGGCCGTCGTGCGATGCTGCTGCCATCCACTCGGCCGTAGACATTCACCGTGTGATCGTAAACCGTCGCTCGAATGCCCTCGGGATTTTCCGCGCTGTAAAGCTGCTGCTTGAGAGTGTCGACGCTAATCTCGCCACCCTGTTCTTCAGCCGCCACGCCTTCGGCTAACAAGGGATCCAGTCGCGCCGCGCCGCGGCTAAGGTTGGCGATACTCTCATACACTCTAAACCCAGAAACAGCGCGCTGCTGCTCGACAGTAAAGGCTTCCGGGTTGGTCTGGTCGAAGTAGTAGTGTAATAACCTGGCGTCGGCTAGTGTAAAGATAGTGGCCGAGGTCACATCCGGAAAACTTAAGCCAACAATAATGCCATCGAAAACCCCGGGGTAATTGTCGGCTGTTTGCTGGGATTGATAGGAGCCCCCCGAGACACCGGTGGCAATGGTGTAGCTAGGCACCCCGTAGTGCTCAATAAACAATTCTTTAAGCATGATATGCGTCTCGGATGCCAACAGGTCATTGCAGTTCTGCCCAAAGACATTCAGCGTCGACGATGCCAACGCATACCCTTGTTGCAGCAAGCCTTGGTTCAGCACACCGCCCGTCGTCACCCCTTGCTGATGCCAGCCGCTGCGGCAGCCACCGCCATGGGTGTACACGAGTTTGTTATTCCACAGTCTGCTGCGCTGCCAAGGACTCAATGGCCCAGCAGTAGGATCAACTAACATGGCAATTTCATAGATTGCTCGGTTTACCGTTCCGGTTTCAACTTGCACCACGAACGGCTCTGGCTCGTCATTGACCGTTAGGAATGCGAGGTCCGCCGGAAGCTGCGGACTATCGATATCAAACGGCTTAAAAACACCATCATCGGACAGGTACACATAGTCGATCTCGGTAGTAATGGCGCAGTTCAAATTCAGCGCCGGGCCCAAGGTTGCGCCAACGACGGTTTTGAACTCATCCGTCTGGCAGGCATAGGGCGATTGATGAGCACCCGATATGATTGGCCCTGATCGGGGATAGTTGGTCAGCGTTATCTGCTCCACCGCTCCATCTGGACCTGATTTTGCGGCGATGACGCTGTCACCAATTGGCAGGTTTCTCAGGACCGCTTGCTTTGCGGTTGACGAGACATTGATGAATTGATCCGCTACTTCCTCACCATTGACGGTGACACTCAGGGGGGTGTTGGCCACGTTTGCGGCGAGGGAAATTTCAATAAGCACGTTGCCGCCGGTCACCAGCCAAGGCTTAGTGGAAAGCGTTGTGATGGTAATGCCTGAAGAGCCAGGCGTCAGCGCTAGAGTGCCTGAGGAACTAATGGGCTCCTCCGTTGAGCAAGCAGCCGTTGCCAATACGAAAAGCGCAGGCATCACCCTAGTTAAAACTCGATTCATGTGTTGTCCCTAATTTCCTGAGCTTGATTTTGTTTTTGCTAACGCCGACTTAGATTTAAGGTTTGGCAGCGCTTGAGGATACAACCCACCCGGGCGGATTTAATATTAAGTACGCTGGCACCTATCAATCCATTTTGAAGTTGTGATTGCTTCTTGTAAAGAAAAGCTATTAATTCTTAGAGATTCTAGCAATTTCTCTGACATAGTGTGGCAATCATTGCCTCAGCCATAGATAATGCAGACACCGCATTACGGATTGAAGGTCGAGGAACTGAATGAACGCTAAAGACTCAATAAAGATTCAGGATGTCACTGCTGCTGGTGATATCGCAATCGACAAGAAGTGCTCTAAGTGCAAAAAATCTATTTGCTGCAATTCTATTAATCAAAAAATACCTACGCCAAAATCCAAAGAAGACTTTGACCATTTAATTTGGCAGGTCGCCCACGAGAATATCAATGTATTCAAAGATTCAGACGGCTGGTTTCTTCACATTCAAACTCGCTGTATGCACTTAGGTGACAACGGCGCCTGCGGAATCTACGACACACGGCCATGGGTCTGCCGTGAATACGACAATGACTTCTGCGAGTTCGATGAAAGCATAGAACAGGCCAGCGAGTACTTTTTTGCCTCACCTAAAAAGCTCGAAAAATATTGCCGCAAGCGCTTTAAAAAGTGGGACCGTCGTTTCGAACTCTATGAATAAAAACTGGCAAATCATCATCCTTACAATGGGCCTAACCGTCTCATTGCTGGCAGCTAGCAGCCCGAGCGCTGCTCAGATCGACCCCCTCCCTGCCATTAACAGCCGTGTTACCCACGCCCAACAAGTGCTCGCTGAACTAGACGACAAGGCGCTGACCTGTATAAGCAGCTTTAGTCTGAATCTTGGGGAAGCTGCTGCCCTGCTGTGTGATGAGTTCATGCGCGCGATCGACGGTGAATTGCTCGCATCGTATCTGGAAGACTGCTCCGTAGCCAAGACTTGGCGGGATGGGTTTAGCGCTGAGAGCCTTGCAGCTAACACAGCATCAGAAACCGATGCCGCGCGGCAGCTGCAGACAACTATCGACAGCTACTGTGATAAGGGCGCCCTGCAAAAGCACACCACCTATGTGACAACAGCCTTCAATACCCTCGCTAAGGGGACTCTTCTGAATCAGGCTGCAACTCAATCCTTCGAGCGTCGACTGTCTGAACTGGAACAACAAATGTTTATAGACCGGGAGAGGCGCGCCCTACAAAGAGCAATTGACAACCAGCGCCTGCAGCGCGAACAAGCGACACAAAATCAGTTTCGTGATATCGAAAACGAACTGATTCGCCAGCAAATCAATAACCGATAATCCTCGGCAAGTGCTCTTTAGTGAAGCACTAAAAAGTCACCGCCCGGCAATGCCACTGCCGCCGGGAAACTGAAATCCCGTAAATTGATCTCCTCCTCTAAACGCTGTGGCTGATCGCTGCCACTAGCATCAACCAGCCGCATATTAAGCCGCCCACCTTTAGTGTGGCTGATGGCTTCGGCCCAAACCACTAAACGATCGCCTTGACTGTTAATGGCCACGGCTGGGTTTTTTTGCCGCGTCTCTTTAAATGGCTCCCCCACTAATGTGGGCAGGCTGTCTTTAGTCAGTAGTTTTTGCACCACCCGGGCTTGGGTTTCGAATACCAGCCAGGCCCGGCCCTGTTGGTCTAAGGCAATATCATTGGTACTTAGGGGGCAGTAAGAGGCTTCCCACAGCTGCAGCTGTGCTGTTTCCCCATAGAAGGCGGCGCTTACGCCAGCGCTTAGCCCCTCTACTGTCAGCAGCTGCATATGCCTTCCGACGCCCCCTAAGGCCGACCTGTAGGCAACGACCAAGCTGTCCTCATCGGCAAAGTTTGTTGCAAGGGAACAGCAGCCACAGGCGCCAAGGTCCGGGTTACCCAGCTGAATTTCGGCACCGAATGTGGCCCCACCGTCTTCGGAGTATCTGGCATATACCGTGCGCTCGAACTCCCGACTAAGATCTCCCGCGCCCCAGACGATTGCCACTTTATCATCCAGCGCCGCGATGTCAGCGCCGGCATCCAAGCCTTCTGAAAACTCATGCACCACCTCAAGCTGGGTGGAAAACTCGGAGCGCTGCTCGTTTGAGCGGGCGTAATAGTACTGATTGTCCTTGGGGCGATACCACACAACATGAGCGCGTCCGCGGCCGTCTATTGCCATGGCGGCTCGGGATATAGAGACTGTTTGCAGAGGAAATGCTTCAGACGATACCTTGACCGGATTGCCAAACGCAGCCGCGTCTTGCTGCCACTGGCGGTAGTATAAATTGCCTTCTCTGGCATCCGGCCGGTCTAGGCGTTTTTTGAAGTACAGCAGATGAATTGCACCCTCGGCATCGGCAATCAGACGGGGCTGGAGACCGTTATCAGGAACCAGCTGCACGCTAACGTTCTGGGCGACGGCCAAATTCCCAAGCAGACTTAAAATAAGCACCAATTGGGCTAACAGGATAGGCCTAGCAAGAGCCGCACCCCCCGCTAATAGAGCTTGAATACCGCAGATAACCATCGAATTCATTTGCCTCATGACATTCCTTATTTGACCGCCGCTACCGGTGAGCTATGGATAAAAAACCCTATTTAGGGCAGACTTGGAGCCTAACTTCCACGCTGTTCTCCATCATAGCAGCTGAAACATACAGAATCGAAATTCAAGTGTCAGCGGCAAAAAAATCGCCGACGCAATCCACAGAGGCAGCATCATGCAAACTTTAAAAACGGCAGCAATCGCCTTCGCGTTGGGCTCACTTTTTTCTTGCTCAGCCCCGCCAGAAGACGACAGTTCCACTGCAATGAGCGAGCAATTTAATACCACGCTAGATATGAAACAACTCATGTCATTAGTTCTAGAGCCTGCGGCCGACACCCTTTGGGATTCTGGCGGCTGGGTGCTGGACTCAGCTGGCTATGAAGAGCTGTATCCAACCACTGATGAGGGCTGGGCTTTTGTACGCGCACAGGCTGCCGTCATCGTCGAAACAGGCAATATGCTAGCCCTACCCGGCCGCGCCGAGGACAATGATGCTTGGATGATTTATTCCCAGGGCCTAAGCGAGGCGGGTATCAACGCAATGACGGCAGCGGCAGCCCAAAACGAGGAAGACTTTTTCCAGGCCGGTGCCCAGCTGTATAGCGTTTGCACTGCCTGCCATCAGGCCTACAATCCAGACATCGTTAGCAGGTTTGCTGAGTAAACTTGTATGCCCCAATTCAGGTTAAGTAGCATCATCCGATTAGTGGCGGGCCTGTTTATTTCGCTGCTGCCGGCGTTGTGCTTTGCTCATACTATTGCAGGCAGTGATGCGAGCTTTGTTGAAGCCATCGATGGGCCAGCCATTTTTCCGTTTATATATCTGGGGGCCAAGCATATGGTCACAGGTTACGATCACCTGCTGTTTCTTGTTGGAGTGATCTTTTTCCTGTACCGCCCTAAGCACATCGTTCAATATGTCACACTGTTTGCAATAGGTCATTCCATAACTCTGCTACTAGGAGTGCTAGCCGACCTACAGGTAAACGCCTATTTCATCGATGCCGTTATTGGCCTTTCGATCGTTTACAAAGCTTTTGAGAATATCGATGGTTTCAAAAAGGTGCTAGGGTTCGCGCCCAACACCAAAATCGCCGTCTTCGTTTTTGGCCTGTTTCACGGCTTAGGCCTTGCCACCAAACTGCAGGAATTCGACCTCTCGGATAATGGGCTGGTGATCAATATCATTAGTTTTAACATTGGCGTTGAAATTGGTCAGGTGTTAGCGCTCTCACTGATACTCATCATTCTTAGCCTATGGCGTGCCAGTCACAGCTATCTGCGGCACGCGTTTATCACCAATACCGCATTAATGTCTGGCGGCTTTATGCTGGCTGGCTTTCAACTAACAGCGCTGCTGCTGCAGCCATAACACTTCAAAGTAAGACTAGGAGACACCCCTTGGCGGATTTGGAAAATGCCACCCCAGCAAGCCCTAAAACAATTTTGTTGGCCACACTTGGCGCGCTGGTTGTCGCCATCGTGGTTCTCGTTGGCGCGATTCTGCCAGCGGAGTTTGGCATCGATCCCCTGCGCATCGGCCAAGTCACTGGCTTGAATGTTCTCGCCAAGGGTGAAAACCCATTTGAGGAGCAGCTGGAAGTTCATCGCCAGGACTACGTTGAATTCGTGCTGGAAGCTTTTCAGTCGGTTGAGTATAAGTATTTGATGGATCTCGATACTTCAATGGTATTCAGCTGGGTTGCCGATGGGGAAGTTTATTACGACATGCACGCGGAGCCTGCTGGTTTGGGCGAGGAATACGCAGAGAGCTACGAAATAGGTAATGCAGATCGAAAAACGGGCTCCTTCCATGCCCCCTTCACGGGTATCCACGGCTGGTTTTGGGAGAACCGCACCCTCGACACCGTGGTCGTAAGGCTCTATAGCGCAGGGTTCTATGTCAATTCAACGGTGTTCGCCGACGGTGGCAGTTATGAGAAGGCAATTGAGCCGGTTATGTAGGTCTAAAAAATCAATCCCAACTTTGTACAGCGCCTGCACCAAGCGAGCCTTAGATTAAGCTGCAGCGTTTTAGCTCATGCCTATGCATTCACTTACGCAAGCTAACCGTAAGCCTCTGCCTGCGAACTTAGCCTTTAAGACAGATTCATCTGAGCTATAACCGGGCTTTTCAGCACCATACCCTTGCTAAACACCAAGAATACTCGCCATAAAGCACCGTATGCTGCTCCAAAGATTTCAAGTTACTCTGACCCCTTTGCTTCCTCTGACCCCTTTGCTTGGGTTGGCGGGCACAAAAAAGCCCGCTTGGAGCGGGCTTTTTTGGGTTTGGCAAATTTTACTGCTCGGTTTGGTCTGAACCGTCCCGTGGGGCGCCTGTTCCAGATGAGCCCATGAACAGTTTACGGCCATCAGGGAATGTGATGTCGCGGCCGTTAGCGCGGCAGGTGGGTGCGCATAGACGGTCTTTGCTTTGGTAGCCGGTTACTACGATATCTGTGCCCAGTACCAAAGTGTTTCTGTTAATACCGCGTCGAAGCAAGGTATTTGGCGTGCCGCCTTCTACCATCCAAGGACCCGGATCACGCGTTGCTTCAGGATCGTTGTTGTCTAAGTGGATCCAAGTGTGGGGGTTAATCCACTCCACCCGAGTAATGGGACCACCCAAACGGACGGGTAGATTCGCATCGAACTCAGCCGAGAATGCGTGGTGCGCAACAGTTGGCTGGTTGATAGCGACAACCCCTACAGCTGTAACAGCTGCCAATGCGAGTAATTTGATCTTCATAAGGTTCACCCTTTGTATCAATTGAGCGCTTGGAGAATGCTTCTCCTTTGCAGTCAATCTAGTTAAGCGGATAGTCAGTTTTTATTCTAACCGTGGGCCCGCCTCAATTCAAAGTCTAAAACGCTGAAACGAGCCCTTTTTCTTGATCTAACTAGGTTTACCGACCTTAAAAACCCAATTCAGATTCTCTTCCTTTGCGATATTTGCCGTACATTAGCTCTTCTACAAATTCTACACACTTGAATTGGGGCAGTTCATAGCCCTGCTCTAGTCTGCGGTAGATAGGCATTTTGATGGTCCAAGGACGTTCAAAGATGTCAGGATCTTCCATGGTGGCTTCGTATTCGATCACGTTCTCGCTGACCAGAGTGTATCTCTCGGTCACTTTCAATTGATAGGTGTGGTAGTTACCCGCTCGGTCAAACCAAGTACGGTCATCGAGACCAACAACTTCTACTACCCAAGTGTCGCCATCCCAATAGCCAAAAGATTGGCCCATCCACGAATCCAATGGGGCTGGCCCCGGATCTTCTAAGAATACGTTGCGCACAGCGCCCGCGAACGAGTAAGCGATGAAAAACGCGCTCTCACTTTGGAATATTTGAAAAGGATGCGGGGTGTAGGTCGCTCTTGGCACGCCCGGCATGTAGCACTTAATCTCAGGATCGCGGGTTAGCCAGTTAGCAGCGTTTTCATCACGCACCGCCAATGCCTCGGGCTTGTAAGGGATAGTCCCGCCTTCCACTACGCCAAAGCTCGCTGGGACGGCACCAACAGCCCCCATCGCCACCACCTCTGGTGCTGGCACAGAAACAAAATCCCCGGGAACCAATTGATAGGCCGCTTTCGGCGGTGCTGCTTCGACATTATCATTGGCATTCATCAATACTTGCCAAATGCCATTAAAATCAGGCTTACCGTTGGGCCCACGCGGAATATCGCTGCTGGAAGCTTCAGCGGCTACCGCGACCTGCATTGGTTGAGTGGGAGTGGTTGTTTCTGATGGCGAACAACTTAATACGAACGCTGGAATTGCCAAAAGCAGCCATTGAATCTTCATAGTTCTACCTTTTTGCTTTAATTAGTATGGTGTCCCGTAGGAGCCAAGATGAAACCATCTAGGTATGGGTGTGTCAAGCCAAACACGCCTGCTCATCAAGCCTGCAAGCCAATACAGAGATAGCCAAGACTACTGCTTTTGCGGCCAAAAAAGTAGTCTGGCGCCGGTAATCGCCATCAGGATCAACAGGATCAGTCCAAAGCCACCAACTAGCTCGTCAAGCCACCCAATGCCGGTCCAGCGTAAATAGTGAATATCATAGATCTGATTGATCCAGCGGGTGTCATTGCCAAGCTGTGTCAGACTTAAGGTCGACCAGTCCACTGCAATAGACACACCGGTGGAAGTCAGAAAATTATCGCCTTGCATCTGAGATATCTCGCCGTAGCGGGCAGGGTATTGGCTGATGGCATCCGTGATCAAAGTTGTTAAAGCAGCCTCCCCAGGCATTTCAAACACTGCACCCGATTCAGCCCGTAAATGCTGCCAACCTGCTGCGCTTCTAACCAGTAAATGCCGGCCTAATATGGTCTCAAGATAGCGAAACTCCAGCCACTGGGCCGAGCTCGGCAATTCAAGCTGGCCGCTGACCGGGTAGGCTTTGACCGCCAAGGATGCATAGGCATCGGTATAGGCTGGACGAAATAAAAAGAACATCCCAGTGGCTGCCCATGCCAGTACCGGCAGCAGCAGTGCAACACCAATCAGTTTGTGTAGGCGGCGAATAGGCATCAGATGCTAGGCCGCTACCCTGCCTAAACGGGTCAAGCCGTGCTTCTTAACTACTGGAATGAAAATAACCAAGCAAACTAGGGAAAGCAGCGCCGCTGCGATAAAAGGCACCCCTGGAAAATAAAAAGGGGCATCTGACCCAGTAAAGACGGCAAACAGCTGAGTCATAAGCAAAGGGCCAATAATAGCCGTGAGGCTGTTGACGCTGCTTAAAGCTCCCTGCAGCTCACCCTGCGCATTAGCCGGGATTTGACTGGTCATAATGGTTTGAAATGCTGGACTGACGAAGCCAGATAAAGCTGCAAGCGCGAGCCAAGGATAAAGCTGCCAGCTTTGCGCCGCAAAGGCATAGCCACAAAAACCAACGATGATCGCTACCATGCCCACTATGCCTGCATAGTAAGCCCCTAGCGCGGGTATCACCCACCGTATTAGCAGTGCCTGCACGAGGATCATAAAGATGCCAGCAAACCCCAGTGATAGGCCGATTTGCCTTTCAGACCAAGCGAATTTTTCAATGGTGTAGTAGGTCCACGTACTAGGCAGAGACAGATGACCCAACATGTAGAGAAAATAGGCAAATGCCAAGCCGAAAACCAAAGGGTAAGTTTTTAGCTGCATTACAGCGCCGATAGGATTCGCCCTAACAAACTGAAACGGTCGGCGATTCTCAATGGCCAGCGATTCGCCCAATACAAAATAACCGTAAATAACATTCAACAGCGCTAAGCCGGCAGCGACAAAGAAAGGCACGCGCTCGCCAAATTCAGCCAACAGGCCGCCTATCACAGGCCCCAGTACAAAGCCGCCACCAAACGCTGCCCCAACCATTCCAAAGCGTTGGGCACGTTTTTCTTCAGGAGTGATATCGGTAACGTAGGCGTAGGCAATTGAGAAGGTAGAACTGGCCACCCCAGCAACCATTCGGGCCAGAAACAGCCACAGCAAGGACGGCGCCAAACCCATTACTAAGTAGTCCAGACCTAGCGCTGTCAGTGAGAATAGCAAAATTGGACGGCGGCCGAATCGGTCCCCTAAATTACCCAAAATTGGCGCTGAAAAAAATTGAATCGCCGCGTAAGTGAACATCAAATAGCCTCCCACTCGGGAAGCCTCGGACAAGCCCACATCGGATAGGCTCATAATTAGCGATGGCATGACAGGTAAAATGATACCAAAGCTAATGGCGTCGATTAGAACAACGATCACAATGAATGCCAACGCCCTAGAGTGGCTGGTAACGTCTATTAGCATGGAGCAATCTCAGGTTGAATTGTTGGGCAACAAACTAGCTGCCACTGAATAAGCTGGCGACAGGTAGGCATAATAAGTGATGTGCCTCAGAAAATCACAGCCAAATCACCGTCCAGTATACTTTTTGCTCGGCGCTGGCTGTGTGGACTATGTCGCTAAGAGTGCTCGCCTCGCGCTATCAGCATCGCCAAGTTAAGCGGTAATAGATTGCCAGTTTTGCACCAGGTGCTCTGCGCTGCGCCACGCCAGCGCCTGCACTGTCAAAGTAGGGTTACGGGAACCGGAAGTGCCCATCACTGAAGCGCCAAGTACACCTAAATTCGGCACCTCATGGGTAAACCCCCATTGGTCCACAACATTGGTTTCGCTGTTGTTACCCATCCGCGTGCCGCCATAGGCATGGGTGGAAGCCGTCATAGTATGTCCGGGCCCAGACTTTATAATTTCAATCGCGCCAGCCTCTAAATACCACTGCTCCATCTTAGCTTGGGAATACTCCACAATGCGCTTTTCGTTTTCTCGGTAGTGCGCTGTTATCCGCGTTACAGGTAATCCAAGGGGGTCTTTAATGGCAGGATCAAGGTCCAAGTAATTTGATTCATAGGGCAAGGTTGTTTTTTGAATATAAGCGGAGTTAGTTCTGTCTGCGTTTTTCATGACAAAAGCTTTCCAATCGGAGCCCCAGTTTTTGACCTTGCCAAAGGTCGGCATTTTTGCGGCGCTAATGGGCTTGCGATCAGTATGCACCCACAGGTTGGCGCCGCCGATAAAGTCTAATTCACTGTGATCGAAATTATCATCGGCCCACTCGTCAACAGCCACTCCTTGCGCTGGCAAGCCGTACCAGTTATGTAAATCCCGATCAAACAGCGCAGTTACCCCAGCCCCCTGATGATGACTAAAATAGTGACGCCCTACTTGGCCAGAATTATTGGCTAAGCCATTAGGAAAAGCCCGAGATTTTGAAAGCAGCAACAACCTGACGTTCTCGTAAGCATAGCTGCCGAGTAACACCACATCTGCCGGCTGATGAAAGGTTTCATTACCTCTAATGTAATCAACCCCTATCACTTTGCCAGCGTTGTCAGTCACTATTTCAGTGACTCGGGCAAAGGTCACCACATCCAGATTGCCGGTCTCAACCGCTTTAGGAATCACCGTCACGGCGGTAGAGCTTTTGGCCTGGACGTGACAGCCACCCTTGTTACAGAACCCATGATACTGACAGGGAGCGCGGCCATCATAGACCTCGGTGGCAATCGCCGCCGGGCCTTGAAATGGATTCCAGCCCAAGCGCCGCGCCGCTTCCCCCATAAAATCCGTGAACGGCGAGCTGCGCAGCGGCTGCATCGGATACTCATTTTGTCGGGGTCCTTCGAAGATATTGCCCGCCTTATTGAGTTTGCCGTTTATGTTTCCGGCCTGCCCCGAAATGCCAATCACTGTTTCTATCTTGTCGTAGAATGGCTCCAATTCCCCGTAGCCAAAAGGCCAATCCTCAACCGTTGAATCACTGGGAATCCGATGTTGGCCGTAGCGCGCTTTAGTCGCGCTGACCACCTTGAAATCCCATGGGTTTAAACGCCAGCTTTGCGCCCAATAGTGCATAGTTGTGCCACCCACCGCGTTCATCATCGGGTGTCCGCCTTGGACCGCCTCCGCCTGCTCATCTGGCCGCACGGTCATCGCCTCAGTTGCCGCCTTCTGGACAGTCTGCGGCCAATTGCGCGATGTATTTCTTAACTCATCCGGCGCAAAATCCCGCGGGCTCAACCAGCCCCCAGCCTCAATGCCAATTACCTTCAGCCCAGCATTGGTTAGCGGCAGTGCGGCCGCCCCGCCAGCGGCACCCATACCTACAATAACAACATCTGTTTTAGGCAAGCTTTTAGGCATGCTCACCTCCGCGCTTGCCAGCCCTGTCGGAGGCCACAATTAGTCGATTACTTTCCATCTTGGTGTAAGTAGTATGATCATAGGCCGACTGATGGGTGGGGGGCAAAGCAGAGCCCAAAGCCACCTCGGTTTCGCTGACGCTGAGCCTAATGCCCGGATACTTCAGCATATCCCAACCCACAAAATGCTGATTGCCACCGTAGTAGGGATCACAAAACGTACCGTCTATAACATGGCCTCTAAGGAGATTAAAAAACCCGGCTGAGCTTGGCGAAAAACCCTCCAACTTATTCTGCTGCAGCGCCAACAGAATTGAATTTTGCACATCAAGAATCAAATCATAAAATGCCTTGCCTCGGGTGCGGCGACTGTAGTCATTCAATGCGCTCAGGCCAATCAGATAATCCTGCCGACTGCCATTGTTATGGCTCGCCAAGGAATGATCGATATAATGCACGGCGCGCGCTTCTTTTGCGCCCGGGCCATGCTCATCGGACGGTATCAAACAGTCGCAGATAGCCTCAAGGGTAGCTGCTTCTTCGGCGGTTAACACCTCTAGCGCCTCCCGCAGCGGAAGTGGCGCAACCACCGCACTTGCGGCAGTGTGGCGCCCTGGCTGCCCAGTTGCAGCACTGCTTAGCGCGCCCACTCCCAAAGCCCCAACCCCTTTCAACAGATCACGCCTAGAAACTGAACTAGGTATATCAGCGCGGATGGCCTCAGATTGGATCTTATCTTTATCAGTCATAGTTATCCCTTGGCGGCAGTTGTCCAGCCCTGCGCCTGTGCAGCGACGGGTAGGTCAAAATGCTTAAAAACCAGTGCATACAGCTCAGCAAGCAGACCCGTCAATCTTCTTATCAATAAGCATTTCAAGCATCAATAGGTTTCAGTTGTTTTTCAGTCTCACTGCTTATTTACGCTACAGCGAGAAGGATTTAGCAAGATACACCGTAGAAGTAGATGTACCAACCAAATTTAAACGGAGCATATAGCAATGAAAAAATTAACTGTATTAGTTCTGCTTGGCGGCTTGTCTCAAGCCGCAGCAGCCCAAGACCACAAGAACCCCCTCGAAATGATGGATAGCGACGGCAACGGCAGTGTAAGCTTCGCCGAATTCCAAGAGCTCGGCCCCAACTTAGGCGCTAGAATGGACGCTGACGACAATGGCTTTGTTTCTCTCGATGAGTTTCTGAGCCAGCGCCCAGGCAAACGCCCCCCGCCCGATGCGCAGCATGGTGCAGATGATGCAGCTCCCGCAGGCCACGAGCAGCGCCGAGAGCAATTCATGGCGAGGATGACCGACCAATTTCAAGAAATGGATTTAGATGGCGATGACTTACTATCGACCCTCGAGCTGCAAGAGGCTCAGTTTTTGAGAATGGATCGAGACAACAATGGCGCACTGGATAGCGAGGAGTTACGGCCACCAAGGGGCAACGGGCCGCGGGATAATCGGGGCGGCAAACAGCGGCGCTCGAGCGGGGCCCAATAAGGTAATAAAAAAGCCTAATGACTGACGAGGAACTCATGGATGCAATTTGCAATGGCGACCAATTGGCTTATCAAACCTTGGTTAAGCGTTTTGCAACCTCTATCAGTCATTACGCCTTCCGCTTGCTGGGCAATCGAAAAGACACTGAAGATATTACGCAAGAAACGTTTTTGAGAGTATGGTTAAACGCAAGCAAATGGCGGGCTGACCAAGCCATGTTGTCCACTTGGATGCACCGAATTGCCCATAATCTGTGCATTGATTATTTACGC
The DNA here is from genome assembly GCA_964352445.1 of uncultured Pseudohongiella sp. GTDB lineage: Bacteria > Pseudomonadota > Gammaproteobacteria > Pseudomonadales > Pseudohongiellaceae > UBA9145. The sequence goes on from CAYGSO010000030.1 coordinate 42,832, forward strand.
AAACATGGCCGGATCCAGACCCAGGAAAGTTTTGAAGAGTATTCAAGCGTTGCTGCCAGCCCGGATAATGCAAGCGGCGGCGATGACAGAATTGCTTTTCTGTCTAACGCCATTAGGAGACTACCTGAGAGTCAGCGCAGTGCTTTAGCCCTGTGTCACTACCAGAATTTCTCCAATAAAGAAGCGGCTGCTATTATGGGCGTTTCAGTAAAAGCCCTAGAATCCTTGATATCCAGAGCTAAGCGATCGCTCAAGGACTCAGTAACTAGCCAATCAGAAGATCTTGAGCAGCAGTAAATGAGAACTGCACAGGCAATAAAATGAATAGTAAACAATTTACCCAAGTAATTGAGACCTATGGCAGTAAGCCCTCTAATTGGCCTGACTCAGTTAGGGCTGCTTGCGAGAGCTTCGTCAGCACTGACCCTAGCGCTCAACACTTTCTCAAACAGCACCAGCATCTTGAGTCAATGCTAGACAGCATTGCTGTGCCTGATTTCACCCGGCTAGAAGCTTCGATACTGAATCAATCACTGCCTCCTCAGCCGGTGTCAGCTTTAGATACGCTAATAAATTGGTTATTGCCAACAACCTCAGGGGTTCAGCTGTGGCGCCCGCTGACTGCAGCTTGCTTGCCCCTAGTGTTTGGTATCGCAGTAGGCAATTACTTCAGTTTCGGCGTGAACAACGAAACCATTGCACTTGAAACTTGGGACGAGGAGTTGGTTTTACTCTCTCTTACCGATCTATCCAATCCCCTGATCGAGTCTGAATTGTGAAAACTTCGAAAAGCAAATTACTACTTTTAGCTCTATTGCTATCAGTGGGAGTTAACCTCTTCCTAGTTGGCGGGATTATCTATCGAGTGACTTTGCATTCAGCGTTTGGCCCTCCCCCCATGCCGAGAAATGTGGGCTGGTTGGTCCGCGATCTCTCAGATGCCAGACAGCAAGAGCTCCAACCTTTGCTGGAAAATAACCGGCAGCAATCTGAGGCCCTGCGGCGCGAAATTTTTAATGCCCAGCGCCGTGTTAATGAACTAATGGTTAGTAGTAATTTTGATAGTGCTGCACTTAATAGCGCTTTTGCTCAGCTTAGAAGCACCAGCGCAGATTACCAAGCTGTGTCTCATCAGCAAACCGTGGACATTCTTAGCCGACTATCGGAAACGGAACGCAAACTAGCGCAGGAATTTATAGAGCGTCGAGGGCCTAGGGGCGGCGGTTCCGAGCGAGGCCAATTTCAATCCAGACCTCCTGGCCCTAACGGTGAACCCCAAACCCGGCCTAGACCCAACAACGGACCAAATTAATGAATCCAGTAGACAAGACTAAAATCCAATTCGGCCATTACCGTCATTTCAAGGGTATGGACTACGAACTGGTAGATATTGTTTATCACAGCGAAACTCAAGAACCATTAGTACTGTATCGAGCTCTCTACGGCGACAAAGAGCTGTGGGTTCGCCCCATGGCGATGTTTTTTGAGCAGGTTGATAGAGATGGCAAGCTGCAGAGCCGATTTAGCTATGTTGAGGTTGATTCTTAAGCGGTTCTAGTTGCTAAGCGAGCGAAGCAAAAAAGCGACGTTCTGAATCAATAAAAAACCCGGCAATAGCCGGGTTTTTTATGTCACTTAACTACATAAGCTGCAGCTAACGGGTGTAGTCATATCGCAAGTTATAGGTTACAGCGCCAAGTCCGGTAAGCGTTGCATTGAATTGAACATCAAACGTCCGACGGGAGTCAGAATTGTTTACCACAGTGATGGCGATTGATGAAATACCAGACGCTACCCCTGAAAGAGACGACGTTATTTCCGAATTAATCGCATTGGTGTCATTCAGATCTGGCGCAGGAATATTGGAAAGTGTGATATTGGAAAATGCAATATTCTGGATGAAAGACGAGTTGAATGAGCCCGAAATACTCAAATTCCAAAGCGTCGTCGCCGGCGGTTGAGTCACTGTTCCACCACCACTTGGTGTTGGGTAAGTTTCTAAGGTTGATAAAACTGTGCTTAGTGGGCCGACATTTACGATGGCTTCACCAAAAGCGCCGCCAAGCAAGAACACAGTATCATTGGCAAATGCCAAATAAATCGAGCTCTGTGGATAGAACCGGTAAACGTAGTTTTCGAAAGTCAAAGTAATTGCATTACCTGGGAAAAACTCAGGCAGTTTGGTTTCCGCTAGAGCGAATACCTGGTTCATAACATCTGTAATTACTGGGCCAGACGTAGTTGGCGGTGTAGTTGGCGTTGATGAACACGCAGTGCTATCACTCACTTTCGAGCCCTTCAATTGGCCATAAAATGAAAAAGAACCGCCGGCGACTATGCCTAGTACGTTAACTTCGTTGAATGTACCTAAGAAGTTAGACATGGCGTAGGCCACGCTGCTGGGCGTGTCAGACCAGATAGCCTCGGCAGCATTGCCATTTTGAAACACAGGGTTTGTAAGTACGGCGCCATTAACGCACATGCTGTTATCGCTACCGACAACCACGGTTACTTTATCACCATTAGCAAACGGCCCACCTGAAACGAAACCCGGAGAAAACGTGAGGTCGTATGTTCCGACAAAGGATGCCGGCACTGTGGCAGGGGCTGTAGTTTGAGCAAACAAACTTTGACTAACTAACAAGCAGATCAAACTGGTTAAAGTGATAAGACGTT
>CAYGSO010000031.1:0-43008 GCA_964352445.1 uncultured Pseudohongiella sp.
ATCATGAAAAGAATGCTTATCAATGCAACTCAAGAAGAAGAACTTCGAGTTGCCCTCGTCGATGGTCAACGTCTTTACGATCTGGACATCGAAAATAGAACCCGAGTGCAAAAGAAAGCCAACCTGTATAAAGGCAAGGTCACACGTGTTGAACCTAGCTTGGAAGCAGCGTTTGTTGACTTTGGCGCCGAACGCCATGGCTTTTTGCCTCTAAAAGAAATCGCCAAGCATTATCATTCGACTTCTGGCAAAGGCGGTGATCGCGCCAATATGCGTGACCAAGTCGCCGAAGGCACAGAAGTTGTGGTTCAGGTAGAGAAAGAAGAACGCGGCAACAAGGGCGCCGCTCTCACGACTTACGTGAGTTTGGCCGGCCGTTATCTGGTATTAATGCCTAACAACCCTAAGGCTGGCGGTATTTCGCGCCGCATCGAAGGTGATGACAGATCTGAGCTTAGAGACGCTTTGCGCACACTGACCATCCCTGAGGGCATGGGGCTTATCGTCCGCACTGCTGGCGTCGGCAAAGACCCAGTAGAACTGCAGTGGGATTTAGACTATTTGTTAGCCCTTTGGAAATCTATTGAAGAGGCCTCCACAGAACGCGCTGCGCCTTTTCTTATTTACCAAGAGAGCAATGTCATTATCCGCATGATTCGCGATTATCTGCGCAAAGACATTGGCGAAGTGCTGTTTGATACGCAGGAGTCTTTTGACGAGGCGATTAACTTCGTGCGCCAAGTGATGCCCCAATACGAAAACCGTATCAAGCTTTATGATGACAAATTACCGCTGTTCAATCGCTACCAGATTGAAGCTCAAATCGAGAGCGCATTTGAGCGCGAGGTGAAGCTGCCATCGGGTGGCTCGGTTGTTATAGATACAACTGAGGCCCTTATCTCCATTGACATCAACTCCTCAAGAGCGACGCGCGGAGCTGACATCGAAGAAACTGCGCTGAACACCAATTTAGAGGCTGCCGACGAAATTGCCCGGCAGCTCCGCCTGCGTGATATGGGAGGCTTGGTTGTTATCGACTTCATCGATATGACATCGACTCGCAATCAACGTGATGTAGAAACACGAATGAAGGAAGCCTTAGAGTCAGATCGCGCCCGGGTGCAAGTTGGCCGCATCTCTCGCTTTGGTTTATTGGAAATGTCACGCCAGCGCTTGCGCCCTTCACTGGGTGAAACCAGCGCCATTGTCTGCCCTCGTTGTTCGGGCAGAGGCACTATCCGCGATGTTGAGTCATTGTGTTTATCTATCTTGCGGATTATCCAAGAAGAAGCCAACAAGCCGAAGAGCCAAGAAGTTAAGGCTCGAGTGCCGCTAGTGGTGTCTTCTTATATTCTGAATGAGAAGCGAGCAACCCTCACTGCGATCGAGGAGCAAAGTAATACCCGCATTATTATCAATCCAGTGCCTGATATGCTCACGCCTCATTATGAAATTATCGCGTTGAATCAAAACCTCGAAGAATATGAGGTAGATGCGACCTCTGAGCCAGAACCTTCTGTCAATATGAAGCCGCCTGTGCCCGAGGCAGCGGCAGTACAGAGCCCTTCAGTGGGCAATTCTCCGACACCAAGAACACCTCCGCCGGTACCGGCTAAGAAAGGCTTCTTCGCAAAGTTGCTTGCAAGCCTGTTCGGTTCAGCCCCAGACAGCGAAGCCAAAAAAGAGCCTGCAAAACCTTCGGCTACTCGCAGCCGCACCAGAAGCAACCAAAAGCCCCGCGGCGGTCAATCTCGCGGTGGCAATGCGCGCTCAGCCCAGAGCGGTGATAAGCGCGAAGCAGGTGACGGCACGCCGGCCCAGGCACAGCGCCGTAACCAAAGTAGATCTGGCAACAAGCCCCGATCAACCGAGGACAAAGCCAGCAGACCTAGCAAAGCAGCCGCGTCGACCGAGACCGAGCAAACCACTGGCGCTAATCCGACCGCGCCTGAAGGTGGCAGCCAAAGACGGCCAGCGTCTAAGCGAACCCGCAACAATAATCAGCGTCGCCGCGGCCCACGACCTGACGCAGCGACTGAAACCGAGACTACTGACGAAGCGGTAACCCTCGCCACTGCCGAATCGGCCGAGAGCCCTAAAGACAATCAAGAAGCGGCACCGGCACCGAAGCGGGAACCTAGACGGCGTTCGCAAAACCGAGATCGCTCCAAGGATGCACCGAATTCAACGGCAGATTCATCGGAATCAGGCAACGTAGCTGCTCAAGACCGCGGCGAAACAGCTGCCAGCAATAGTAAACCTGCCGCTGTAGATTCGGCTCAGGACAATACGCCATCATCTCAGAGGCCGGCAGCAACGCCTATGAGTCAAGAAACTGCAGCAGATGTGAATAAGCAATCCAACGCTAACAGTGGCGGCACAACGGCTGCTTCTTCGCCAGCGATTGAAACCGCTGTGGTGAAGCAAGACGCTGCACCAATAGCCTCGGCCAAGCCGACACCTGCACCGGTAGAAAAAGCCCCTGCAGTCCAGGCCCAACCAGTTGAGTCCGCGCCCAAGCCAGCGCCAGAGAAAGCTGCGAAGAAGGTAGAGGTTAGCCCTGCGGCTGTTGCCGAACCCAAACCACAGGCGGAGCCTAAACCAGTTGAGGCACCTGTCACTCCAGTGGTAACTAAAGGTCGCGCCTCCAACGACCCACGAGAGGTTCGCAAGCGCGAGTTAGCTGAGCAAAATAATCAGTAAAGCCCGTTTATAGAGCACAAAAAAAGCCCGACTAGTCGGGCTTTTTTTTGTTTTGGTTTAACCGATGTTGCCGCTCACTGCATTGCGACGGCTATACCGTTAACAAGAACTAGATAGCTACTACAGCGCCGCCTCTAGCTCTGGCAAGACCTTAAACAGGTCAGCAACCAAGCCATAATCAGCAACCTGAAAAATAGGCGCTTCTTCGTCTTTGTTTATGGCAACAATCACTTTCGAGTCTTTCATGCCCGCCAAATGCTGAATGGCGCCAGAAATACCCACCGCTATGTACAAATCAGGGGCCACGATTTTACCGGTTTGCCCCACTTGATAATCATTGGGCACAAAGCCGGCATCAACCGCCGCCCGGGATGCGCCTATGGCTGCACCGAGTTTATCGGCGACTTTTTCCAGCAACACAAAGTTTTCACCATTTTGCATGCCGCGACCACCAGAGATAATAATCGACGCCGCCGTTAACTCAGGGCGCTCTGATACTGAGAGCTCCTCTTTAACAAATTGAGCCAACTGTTGGTCTACCGTAAAATCACTAGACTCAATTGTTGCACTGCCACCCTCACCGGCCTCAGCAAAGGCTGTCGTTCTAACGGTCAACACCTTTACGGCATCTGATGACTGTACCGTTGCCAACGCGTTACCAGCGTAGATAGGCCGAACAAACGTATCGGCTGATATAACCTCAGTAATATCTGAGAGTTGCGCAACATCTAAAAGCGCCGCCACTCTTGGCAATATATTTTTACCGTTGGTTGTTGCTGCTGCCAGAATATGGCTAGCACCGGCGGCAACTTCGACCACTAAGGGGGCGATTGCTTCCGGCAGTTGATGTTCAAAACAGGCTGCATCAGCCAGTACAACTTTGCTAACACCATCGACGCTGGCGGCGGCTTTGGCAGCAGCGTCGCAGCCCAAACCGGCAACGAGGACAGTAATATCGCCGCCAATGGCGACAGCTGCTGATATTGCAACCTTGGTTGCAGGTTTAAGTGAACTATTATCGTGTTCAGCGAGGACTAAAATAGACATAAAGTTCCTTATATTACCTTTGCTTCAGATTTAAGTTTTTCGACCAGTTCGGCAACTGATTCGACCTTCACTCCCGCTGATCTCTCGGCTGGTGCGGCAACGCTCAGTGTTTTGAGCTTTGAGCTAATATCAACTCCTAGATCAGCTGCACTCAGCGCGTCGATAGGCTTCTTTTTAGCCTTCATTATATTTGGCAATGACGCATAGCGAGGTTCGTTTAAGCGTAAATCAGTAGTAACAACTGCGGGCAGCGATAAGGACACTGTTTGTTCGCCGCCATCAACTTCGCGGGTTACTTCAATTTTGCCGTCTTTGACTTCGGCATCACAGGCGAATGTACCCTGCGGCATATTGCACAGCGCCGCCAGCATTTGGCCAACTTGGTTGTTGTCAGTATCGATAGACTGTTTGCCCAAGATCACCAGATCAATGCCTTCTTTCTCGACAATTGCTTTTAATATCTTAGCAACTGCAAGCGGCTCTACAACATCGTCTGTTGCCACCAAGATGCCGCGGTCGGCTCCCAGTGCTAAGGCAGTACGAATCTGCTCTTGAGCGCTTTGGGGGCCGACTGACACCGCAATGATTTCAGTTGCAGTTCCTGCTTCTTTTAGCCTAATGGCTTCTTCGACCGCAATTTCGCAAAAAGGATTGATCGCCATTTTTGCATTAGCAAGATCTACTCCTGTGCCGTCAGACTTTACTCTGACCCTGACATACGCATCGACGACGCGCTTTACTCCAACAAGAACCTTCATGGATTCTCCAACTGATATGACTTAACTGAACGGATTGTTAGTCTGATTTACTGGTCCAGACGCACTCAAACAGAGCCGTAACAGAACCGAGACCAACATGTGGTGGCCAAAAAATGGGGCCTAATGATGACGTTTTTGGCGGCCTAGGTCAATATAACCCAGCCCTGACCTTTGCCAACTATACTTAGTATCGATACGTCAGAAGTGAGTCGAAGGGATGTTACAAAACCAATTATTAAGTTGCAGCAGAGCCGCTTACTCATTGCCGACCCGGTGCGTTTGCCTAGGCTTGACAGTTCTGTCACTCACCGGCTGCGGCTTTGTGCTGGCGCCGATCGAATTAGTGACGGCTGGAGCACTCAGCGCTGTGGTTAAAGAGTTTGATAGACAGCTAATTAGCGAAGGTGCTGTCAGTGATAACCTTGCAGGAGTTGAGCCAGCGCCAAAACTTACACAATCAATTGAGGTATCCACCGGAGTAACGCTCTACCCCGCCAGTGAATTAACCAGGCTTGTGGATGGCACCCAGTTCACCCGGCAATCAATCATGGCTGACGAGCAGCCGCCACCTGCAAATTAGTCAAATTCGAAGAACACGCCGTTGCTCCATACACCGAGTTTAGGCGTACCATCGATGATTTTCTCGCTGGCCATTTCCACTAGTCGGTAGAACACGGCGCGATTAATCAGTCCGTTCAAGCTTGAGCGGATATGCAAGGTCGGATGAGGCTCCCCATCTTTTGCAGTGCCCATCATTAGTTTGTGATCAAGCCCCGCCTCGACGGTTTCTTCTGTGGTGGTTTTAAAACGCAGAATTTGGTCTTGGCCGGCGCCTGAGACGTCCATTTCTGCCACAAAAAATGGGCAGTCTTCCACCTGAATACCGACCTTTTCTACTGGGGTCACCAGAAAATAGTCGGTGTCGTTCTCGCGCTTCAGAACCGAGGCGAACAGTTTTACCATTGCTTGCCTGCGAATAGGCGTGCCTTCGTGTACCCAGGTTCCATCTTTAGTGATGCGCAAGTCAATATCGCCACAGAACGGGGGGTCCCACAGATGCACTGGAGCTGGCCCTTTAGTTTTAATTTTTTGGATTAACTTAAAAGGATCTTTGACAGTGTTGGATTGATCGACGATTTAACTACCCTGATGCCGCCACAAGGCCGGCGAAAAAAGATTTAAGTGAGGGATATACTACCTTATCTGGTGTGTCTTCATAAAGTGTGAGCACCCCACTACTGCTGTCTATTCTCACCACATCCATCACTTTACCCGTTGCCGCATGCATCACCACTAATTGCAGGCGAGTTTTGTCTAAGCCAAATTCCGCCACCTCAATGCTGCCCCGATAGCGAAGTGAATCAAACGTTTCCTGCCAAGTACTGACTCGGTCATCCCAGATAAGGATGCTGGGGAAGACTAAGAAATCTGCTGCTACTGCATCGGCGCTCGTCAGCGCCTGAGCCAACGATTCAGGTAACCCCCCAACTGTTGGATTGCGAAAGTTATTCGCAATCGCCTGAGCAATAACCTCAGTGAGTGCTTGTGAATGCAGGGAGTTCAATTCGGTTAGCTCACTGTTGCGGGCTAGATAGAAGTGGGTTTGCCGCGGTAGAACCCAGGCACTTGAGCGAGAGGTTTCTGCTGTGGTAAACAAGTAGCTATTCTTCACCAGTTCACTGCTTTGTAAATAAACCTCGCTAAGACTCGTGCATCCGGCCAGCAGGGCAAATGACACAATAATTAAACGAGTTGCCATATAAAAATTCCTTTTAATAACCGGACATATTTCCGCCAATCGACGTCGGCAATGCGGCGGAACCGGCTTAAAGTTTTGCGGCTGTATTTTAAAAAACTCGCCTATTTTCAGTATAGAACGGCGCTAAGTTTTTACACCGATAAATAATTTTTATTAAAGCGCAATTAATCCTTACTTTTTGAAATCTGCTGCTATAGTTAAAAACAAGTTCGGCTTTTGCTGATAGAAAAAGCCGACGCTCAAGTGGCAATCACCGCTGGAGTATTACAAGGATGTTTCATTCAAGGATGATTCACACCGCCACAGGATGTGGCAAAGGAAGCGCAGTAAAGATTCAGGATGAATCGGTCTCTAGTGACACAGAGCTTACCTCCAAGGATTGGAGGTGCTCTGCACTAGGGTTAAGACTTCAGCGGGTGTTACACTTGCAGCATCTTTCGCTGCACAGTAACCGTCGCTTCCAACCCAATGACTGCAATCATACCCCCAGCACAATTTCCAATTCTATTCGCAAACGATACGCCTCTATTGGATGTCCGTGCACCTGTAGAAGTCAGCAAGGGCAGTTTTCCAACTAGTACCAACATTGCTTTAATCAATGACGAGCAGCGCCGACTCATCGGTATCGACTATAAACAACACGGACATGAATCCGCGCTTGCTCTTGGCCATGAGCTAGTAGCACCCAATGACCGTCAACAATTACTAGAGCGCTGGCTAGACTACATCGCCAATCACGAAGGCGCCGCGCTGTATTGCTACCGCGGCGGCCAGCGATCTCGGTTTTCTCAGCAGTGGCTGGCCGAAGCTGGTTGTTCAGTGCCACGTATTGACGGTGGCTATAAGGCGCTGCGAAGCTATTTATTGGGCGTGCTAGAGCAAGTTGCCGCAACCACCCAACTATTAATAGCCGGCGGCAAAACAGGCTCGGGTAAAACCCATTTAATAAACGCATTGCCTTTCAGGGTCGACCTTGAAGGAAGAGCGAATCATCGAGGGTCAGCGTTTGGGCTGCGAACTACGCCGCAACCGACCCAAATCGACTTCGAGAACGCGCTAGCGGTGGATTTTATTAAGCTGCCACTAGCCTCCATTAATCGAGTGGTGCTCGAAGACGAAAGCCACTCGATTGGCTCGCTGCACCTGCCCCGCTCCCTCTACAACAAAATGAACGCGGCGCCGCTTGCCATAATTGAAGTGCCTTTTGAAGAAAGAGTCACTACGATCTTCAATGACTATATTTTGAGCAACTACACTGATTTTTTGAACTTAGACAGACAAAACGCCCCCAGTCTTTTCTCGCAGTCGTTGCTGGATAGCCTGGCTAAAATTCAGCGCCGACTAGGTGGGGAGCTGCATCGTGAGATTGAACAAATCATGCACCAAGCCCTTCGAGCCCAGTTCAGTGCAAACGACAGTTCAGGCCACCGGCAATGGATCGATTTATTGCTGCAAAAGTACTACGACCCAATGTATGAATACCAGTTGTCAAAAAAGCACCACAGAATTATGTTCCGTGGTGATAGCGACGAGTTTTTACGCTGGGCAACCTCACTCAACAACACGAGCACCTAATGGCGATCTCCCGTTTCAAGCTTGAGCCGCTTGCGGCGTCTATTGATGCCAATGCCACTATTTTAGTACCGAGCCTACGTATTAAGGATGCTATTTTAGCCGAATATCACGCAAACCAAAGCAACAAGACCTACCTCACACCCAACGTAGTGCCCATTGATGTCTGGGTTAAAGATCAATGGGACAAACTGGCCTTTGCTGGGGTCAGCCCTTTTTGTGATATCCAAGTGCTAGCTGGCGCCGAAGAATTGTTTATCTGGACCTCGATCATCGAGGCTAGCAGAGAGCAATTGCCTCTGCTCAATCCCACCGACACCGCCGCTGGGATTTCTCAAAGCTATCAAGATGCCAAGCAGTGGGGGTTATGGCAACATATTCAGTCTGATTCACAGCACTATGCCGGCAACCCAGATGTGGCTGTGTTTAAACAATGGGCATTGGCATTTCAAGACTACTGTGCCCTGCGCAGCCTCATCAGTCTGGTCGACAGTATTCAATCTCTCGTGGAGTGCTATCTAGGGGGCAATCGGCTGTTCTTGCCCCAAGCTATTACGCTTAGCAATTTTGACAACCCGCCACCACTTTATGCCAAATTGTTTGCAGCGATGGCCAAACTTACCGCCATCACTTTCAGCGAAATGCCACAGCTTAATACCGAGGTGGCAATACAGCGCTATCAGTTTGAAACTCGAACTGACGAGATCCGGGCCTGCGCCGCTTGGGCTCAGAAGATAGCCGCCGAACACCCAGATGACCATATCGGCATAATTACCCCTGCGACCCCTAGCGATGCCGACACCATCAAACGCTATTTTGACGACAGCTTTCGACCGGCCCAAATACTAGAGTTTGCCGCCGTTGAGCCGTTGTTCAACAGCGGCGGCACAGACCAAGCGCTAAGCGATGAAGCCTTCGTCAATGATGCAATACAGTTTTTGAGCAGCTTTTGGCGGGACGCTAACAGTCTTGATATTTGCCGATTACTGCGCAGCAATTACGTATTGCCTGGCCTAGAGGAGACCAGCGCAAGAATGCAGGCCGAGCTAATCATGCGCCAGCGCTTCTCCACCACCTGCGCCCAGTTCGAACTGTCACAGATATTGGATAACCCGCTATTACCTTCTTACAGCCCTGAGCTCGCCCGCGTGCTGCTCAACTGCCGTACGCTTATTCGCCAAGCAGCCGCTGTTGCAACGCCCAAGCAAGCTGTCGCTCTGTTCAGGACGCTACTGGAGGAAATTAAATGGCCAGGTGAACAGCTCAGCGCAGGCCAGAAAAAAGCCTTGCAGGCATGGGACGACTGCCTCGATCAGTTTGCTAGCTTTAACAAAAGTACTGGCAGTCAGCCGTACCCGGTTTTGCTCGCAAGACTAAAACAATTAGTCGCTAATACTGCACTGCGCAGTGGGTTCTCATCTCGGCGACAAATTTCAGCTTTTACGGTGGCCGAAGCCCAAGGCCTGTATTTTGATAGAGTTTGGCTATTAGGGTTCGATGATCAAAGCTGGCCACCTTCGGCATCACCCTCACCTTTTCTGCCCTATGACCTGCAGCGGCGCTATCAAATGCCAGGAGCCCATGCCGAAACACAGCTGACAATGGCAAACGCCAGTATGCTTGCGCTAAAAGGCGCGGTCTCTAAACAATTGGTAGTCAGTTATTTCGCCAGCGAGGGTGATCAGCATTTCAGGCCCAGTAGACTGTTAGATGAGCCCCCTTTGGAGATAGTTAGTTCAAGCACCTCGTGGCCATTAAACAGTTACAGTGGGGCCCATAAGGGTCAGGCCCGATGCGTGCAAGCCGATGACCTTGCGCCACCCGCGCTTGATAAAGATGAAATTATTAGAGGCGGCCAAAGTGTTATTAGCAATCAGTCAAGCTGCCCATTTAGAGCATTCGCCATTCATCGACTTAACATTGCGCCACTGGAAAATTTTGGTCGGGGGCTCAATAGTATGGCCAGAGGCATCGCCATTCATATCGGCTTAGAGCAACTCTACAAAAACTTTGAAAACCTAGACTCAATAACAAAACTTGGTGACGATGAAATTCAGCTGCTGGTGAGAAATGCCGCAGAACAGGCCGTGAGCTACCTGCAAAAAAACTACAAGCCAGTGATGACCCCGCGCTTTACCGAGCTAGAAAAAGTGCGCATAGGGGCCTTGCTTTCACTTTTTCTAGAAGTTGATCGAGGCCGCGTTTCATTCAGTATTTTAGCCCAAGAGAAAAAGTATGTGTGGCAGCACGGCGAGTTAACGCTGACCATTAAGGTCGACCGCATAGATAAGTTAGACAACGGTGCTCTCGCACTAATCGACTATAAAACTGGCAAGACTGCACCGCGAAGAGAGTCCTGGCTCGATGCCAGGCCTGAAGACATGCAGCTGCCTTTTTATTATGCGGTAGCCTGTGCAGAAGAAAACTCTGCAGTTGAAGCGCTCGCCATTGCCCATGTCAATATTGAAAAGCTGCAGTACTCGGCTCTCGCTGCTGCTGAAAACTTTACAGAGAACTTAACCCCTGTGGGCGATGACCCAAGTTTTAACCTAACTTGGGATGAACTCACTGCAGCATGGCAGCAACGTGTTGCCCATATGGCTGACGAGTTTATCGCTGGCGCTGCCGCCGTCGATCCTGTCAACGGGAATAAGACCTGCCTGTATTGCAAACTGCAGCCCCTGTGCCGGATCAACGAGATTGGCGCTACTAAGTGGTTGGACGAAGAAGAGTTTACCGCTGCCGCCAATGTTTTTGATGAAGGTGGTTACTAGTGGAACAACTGTTACCCGATGCCCTGGCCAGAGAGCAGGCATTAGACACCAGCCAGTCTTGCATCGTGCAAGCTCCAGCCGGCTCAGGCAAAACTGAGCTTTTGACCTTGCGCTATCTAAAACTTTTGAGCCTAGCAGCAGAACCTGAAGAGGTTTTGGCTATCACCTTTACCAAGAAAGCCGCCAGCGAGATGCGTGACCGGATCGTCTCAACCTTGCAGTGGGCGACACAGGTGGTCGCTGAAAACACCGTGCCAAGCAAGAGCTTTGAAAAACAACGATTAAAAATTGCGCTAACCGTGCTGGAGGCAGATCAAGCGCATTCTTGGAATTTATTAAAAAACCCTTCAAGGCTTCGGGTTCAAACCATTGACAGTTTTTGTTTCTATTTGGCCAGCCAGCTACCGATTTTATCCAGAGTCGGCGGCAACCCGGTGCTTAGTGATGATGTAACCGAAGTTTACGAGTTTGCGATCCAAAATACCTTGGAAAAACTAAATTCCACAGACAGCTTAAGCGATGACATAGCACTGCTGTTAGGTCATTTAGACAACAACGTAGGCAAAGTCGAAAAGCTTTTATTTGAACTGTTAAACAAGCGAGACCAATGGATCTCCCATGTTTTACTGATCCAATCAGAATTTGATCAAGCTCAAGATTATTTGCGAGAAAATTTAGTCGAACTTGTGGAAGAGTCGCTGTTCAAGCTCGCGGACTATTTGACTCCGTACAGCGATACCATAGCTCCCTTGCTGCGATTTTCAGCCCAAAATATTGGCAAGAAAACACCGCTCACTGAACAGTTAGAGCTTGTAACCCAGCTGCCGGATATTTCAGTTGAGGCGCTGCCTCAGTGGTCCTATTTGGTCAATATACTGCTTATCCAAAAACCTCAATGGCGCTCTAAAGTGGATGTTCGAAATGGCTTTCCACCGGGTGACAGTACCGACAAGGAATTTAAAGCCTTGTGTAAGCAACGCAAGGATGAGTTCACTGAACTTGTTGCAATACTCAAACAGCATGAGGGTTTATTGGAGCAACTGGATTATATTCGAAAACTGCCCTTCCCCGACATCAACAGCTATCAATGGCAGCTACTGGGCTCAGTCACGAGAATTTTAATTCAGCTTAGCGGCGAATTACTTTTGGCGTTTGCACATTTTGGAGTCATGGATTATACCCAAGCAGGAGCAGCGGCGCGCAGTGCGCTAGGCTCCCCGGACGCGCCTACAGATTTAGCCCTGACCTTAGATCATAAGATTCAACACATTCTAGTGGATGAATTTCAAGATACTAGCCAACTGCAGCTGGAGATTTTACAGCAGCTAACCTTAGGCTGGCAGCAAGGTGATGGTCGCACTCTGTTTTTGGTCGGCGATGCGATGCAATCCTGCTATGGATTTAGAAACGCGAATGTGGGCATTTATCTCAATGTGCAGGCTAATGGCATTGGCGATGTCAGTCTCACTCCTTTGTTGCTGCAAACCAACTTTCGCTCCCAAGAAAGGGTTGTGTCTTGGGTTAACAAAATATTTTCCGGCGCTTTCCCAAATGTGGCTGACAGCTCCCGCGGTGCTGTGCCCTATGCGCCCTCGGTACCAATCCATGAGGCAGCCAACGCCTATGGTGTAAACGCTGTGTTAGTAAGCCATGACGGCAGTGCCAAAAGCCAAGCAAAAGACCGAGAAGCTGAGCTGGTGGTTGAACATATTGAGACCTTACAAAAAACAGACCCAGACGCGAGTATAGCGATTCTTGTCCGCAGCCGTTCTCATCTGGCCCAAATCATTCCTCGCCTGAAGGAAGCCGGCATCAACTGGCAGGCCACTGACATTGATCGACTTGGCACCTTGCCTGTGATTGAAGACCTGCTCAGCCTAACCAAGGCGTTGGCCAATACATCCGACCGGCTGGCCTGGTTTTCCGTCCTCAGGGGACCTTGGTGTGGGCTAACCAGTGCCGATTTATTGGCCGTCGCCAAACACGTTGGTTTACAGGGCGTCTGGCAAGGCCTTGCTACCATCGCTAACAGCGATGATGCCGCTATCGACAATTTGAGTGTTGATGGTCTAATGCGCCTGAGGCCTGTTGTTAAAGTCTTAGCATTTGCAATGGCGAGTAATCGCCGTGTGCCTCTGCGCCGCTTAGTAGAAAGCACATGGACGCTTCTGCAAGGTTACGACCTTATCAAGAATGCAGCTGAGCTAGATTCGGCGGCTCACTTTTTTGATCTTGTTGAGCAATTTGAAGTAAGCCAAGGCATAGTCGATTTATTGAAGTTTGAAGAACAGGTGAAACAGTCCTTCGTTGCCTCGGCTAAAAACACGGCCCAAGCTAACAGCATAAACGTGCTGACGATGCATAAAGCTAAAGGCTTGGAATACGACCACGTTATATTACCGGGCCTCACCCGGCAGCCAGTAAGCGACGACAAACCCTTATTGCAGTGGTATGAAAGATTAAATGGCAGCGGAGAAAACAAGCTATTTCTAGCAGCCCTGACTGCCACTGGTAAAGATGAAGACGATTTATACAAACTCATTCGTTCTGAGTCTAAAGCCAAAAGTTTGCTAGAGGACACTAGACTGCTTTATATCGCGGTTACCCGAGCCAAAACCTCGGCGCTTCTCATAGGTGTTATCAGCGATAAAGGGGATGGCAAGCGGGTGTTTCCTACTAGCAGCCTGCTCGGTCGGGTTTGGGACCAACTTGACGGCGCCAATATGCTGAATAAGGTGACTACCGTTGAGGCATCTGCGGCTGAATTACATCCATCCATGACCGCTAAGCCCTCCATCACGCCTTTACGCCGGGCAGAGAGACCGCTACAGATAGAGCACAATGCAACCGCCGCGATGGACCGCCTGCAGCTCGAATTAGAAATTCCGATAGAAACAGAACGCTTTCCGCCCGAGTACGACGATAAAAAAGCGGCAGAAATCGGCACCGTGATCCACCGCTGCCTAGAGGTCTACACTCTCACTGGCTGCAACCCCCAATACCTAGAAACACTAGAGTCACAAAAAAAGTACTGGGCCCTAAAACTGCGGGACGTCATTGCCAACGAATCTGAACTTAATGCGGCACTTGAGCTCGTTAAGCAGGCCGTCGTTGGCACTGTCGCCAACCCTGAGTTTAGCTGGATCTTCTCGCCAGATAACGCCACAGCGCGCTCGGAGCTTCAGGTCACCGATGCTAAACAAAAAATTAAGGTCATAGACAGAACTCTAATTGATGAGCAAGGGGTACGCTGGCTGATAGATTTTAAAACCGGCACCCCCAGACAGGGTCAATCGGAAGAGAGTTTTATCGCGACGATGAAAGACAGATATCGCGAGCAGCTAGAAAGCTACCAAGGCCTATTTGCCGCTATGGAAGATAACCCAATTAAAATGGCATTACTGCTAACCGGGATCAATCAACTGGCAGTTTTGTAAGCAGCAGCTAGTAGTCAGACGCGTCGATCGCGTAAATACCCGGGGCGTTTCTCAAATAACCTTTGTAGTCTAAACCATAGCCAAAGACATAGGCGTCTTCAATTTCAAGCCCTACAAAATCGGCTTTAATAGAGGAGATTTTTCTTTGATGCTGCTTGTGGGTTAATACCGCCGAAAACACGTTCTCGGCCTGCTGCTGTTTGCAGTACTCGATCACCGCCGCCAGAGTTGCGCCCTCGTCAAGAATGTCATCTACAACTAAAACTGTACGGCCTTGCAGGGACAGAGTTGGATACTTTATCCAGTCGAGTGCATGCCCAGAAGTTGTGTTACGGTAGCGAGTCGCATGCAGATAATCAATTTGCAGCGGGAAGTTTAGTTGAGTCACTAGCTTGCCGGTAGTTATTAACCCACCATTCATAATACAGACCACTATTGGATTAGTCTGACTGAGTTGGCTGGTAATAGCCTGCGCCATTTTCTTTATGGCGTCATCGACCTCTGCCCCGCTTAACAGTAGCCGTGCGCGAGCGTAAACGGCCGCGGCTTGAGCGGCACTAAATTGGCCGTCGGTTTTACTCATTAACAGGCCCTAGGGTTAACCCACCAAGCCCATCGATAGTTCGAGTTGGAAACGCAAAGTCAGCCTTATTGTCATGCACGATTTTTATTATTTTCAGTAGGACATCCTGTTTCACATCGTGAAACTCAATCCAGTTAGTCGTTTTGGTAAAGGTGTAGATAAAGAAATCCAGGGATGAGGCGCCGTAGCCATTAAAGTTTACGATTAGGGTCTGATTAGTATCGATGTCCGGATGAGACTGCAACATCTCTTTTACCGCGCGCACTATGGTCGACATTTTTTCCGAATCTTTGTATCTAATACCAATAGTTTCTTTGATGCGGCGATTCGTCATCCGTGAAGGATTTTCTAAAGCAATTTTGTTGAAAATAGAGTTTGGAATGTACAGCGGGCGTTTGTCGAATGTTCGAATAACGGTGAGGCGCCAGCCAATTGTTTCTACCGAGCCTTCTATCTCTCTATCTGGAGACCTGACCCAGTCACCGATGGCGAATGGCCGATCTAAATAAATCATCAGTCCACCAAAAAAGTTGGCGAGTAAATCTTGGGCAGCAAAGCCGACTGCGATACCACCCACCCCACCAAAGGCCAAAAGCGCGGTTATTTCGATTCCGATAGTAGGTAAAGCTACTAGAACCGATGAAATCACCACAGATAGCCGAATCAGTTTCGCCAGCGCATGGAGCGTGGTTGGGTCAAGTTTAGTTTGATCTGTGCGGGCTTGAAGGGTTAGCTTTTCTAAAATTCTAGCTTCAGCTAGGCTAATGAAGCGCACCAGAAAAACCATCACTATGATGATGAATGCTAGCTGCCTGGCTATTTGTAAATTGGCGGCAGAAAACAGCGCAAACTCGATGTGAGACGCACTAAGCTGAATCGCATAGAGCAGGCCAATGACAAGTATCACCCAACTCAATGGGCCTCGAGCTGCCTCAAACAGCGCGTCGTCCCATACATTCTCAGTCTGCTCTAGCCGCCTGCCTAAAATGTTAAGCGCTCGAATAGCGACGAAGCGAATAAATAGAGTCATCGTGACGATGACCAACAGCTCAACCCCCCAACTCAGCTGGAGAATACTGTCCATGTCAAAAATGGCTTCCATTACGTGTCCTTATTAGTTTCTATTAGCGTCAGAATTGCAGACTTTGCACTGCGCCATTGGGGTGTATTGTACAGATCGAGATTGCTCTTAACTTGCTTGGCTGACATTCGAGCCAGAGTCTGAGCATTGTCTGTTTGCACAAGATCCGGCCTATCAGCCAGAAACTCTTTAGTTTGTAAGGCCGCGGCTCGGTCATTGCACACCAACACCATGTTACAGCCCGCTGCCAGCGCTAATTGCGCGCGTTCTGTTACGCTGCCCGCATCAGTGGCAGCCGCCATGGTTAAGTCATCGCTGAAGACGACTCCGCCAAACCTTAGCTCTTGCCGTAGCTTAGTTTGGATCCAATAGTGGGAGTAGCCGGCACAGTGTGCATCGAGCGCCGGATACTTTACATGGGCTGGCATGATGCCCACCAATTTATCGATGCAGCGAGAAAACACCTCATAGTCGTTGTCCAATATGTCAGCAGCACTGCGACTATCGATCGGCAATTCTATATGGGAGTCGGCGCGAACAGAGCCATGGCCCGGGAAATGCTTGCCAGTTGCCTGCATACCAGCATCATTCATTCCCTGAATATAAGCGTCTAATAAAGCGCAGACAGTGTCAACATCCGCCCCAAATGCTCTATCTTTGATTACCTCACTTTCGCTGTTATACAAATCCATAACCGGCGCAAAGCTAAAATCTAAACCGTGGTGAATAATCTCTGCCGCCATGGCCCAGCCGCAGGATTGAGCCAGAGCGAGGCCCTGCTGAGGATTTTGCTCATAGGCCTTGCCAATTAATCGCAGCGCTGGCAGAGGCAGAAACTCACTTCGAAACCGTTGCACCCGCCCCCCTTCTTGGTCAACCGCAATAAGTAAGTTGGGCCGAATCCTTCGGATAGAGCCCACCAACGCGCGCAGTTGGGTGGTGTCGGTGTAGTTGCGAGTAAACAGGATAATTCCGCCCACCGTTGAACTGCGGAGCAATTCTTCGTCCGCGGGGCTCAGGCACAGGCCTTCTATATCCAGCATTAAAGGCCCCAATGGCGGGCTATGGTTGGTCATGGCGATTTCCGATGCAATAAACTGGGCGTGATACACGCCGAATGTGCAGCAAACTTTAGTATGAATCTAAGCCTTATACAAAATTGGTTTAAACAGACAAAGGATCAGGCTAAAAAAAGCCTTGTAGCCCTCTTCCTTTTTAGCGAAAAACCGACTTATAGTTATTAGCGTAGTTTGAGTTATCGGGTCATGGCTCGGTCTCTAAAGAGAGCATCACTTTATTTAGGCGTAATAAAAATAAGACATCGTTTAATTGTGGGTAAGGAGACTAAAAAATGAAGCAGATAAAACCCAAGATTTCGGCTTGGTATACAGAACCCAGCAGTGGGGATATTTTCGAGGTTATAGGGATAGATGAAGAGGCTGACAGCATTGAGTATCAGCTCATAGACGGCGAAGTCGGGGAATTCGACCATGCCACATGGGATTCGCTCAAGCTAAAACGCACCGCGCAGCCAACGGACTGGAATGCCGAGTTTGACGAGCTAACAGACACAGATTTCTCAAGCGATGAAGAGCTTGAGCCAGATGATTACTCAGCGGCGTTTGTGGATTACGAGCGTGATTTGCCAGATTTCGACGACGACGCTTACTTGGCTTAGCCTTATTAAGCCTAGAGCGGTCTAAATCGACTGCTCTATGACAAAACCCATAATGTGCTATCTGGGCTAAAGAATTCTTGAGATCAACAGATAACTGTATATAATTACAGTTGTTTCGACTTCGAGGATATTCTGATGAACAAGCTAACAGCCCGGCAGGAAGAGATTCTTGCGTATATTAAGGACTATTTGCAGGAAACTGGCTTTCCCCCCACCCGATCAGAAATTGCTACAAAAATGGGGTATCGCTCACCGAACGCGGCTGAAGAGCATTTACGGGCGCTAGCTCGCAAAGGTGCAATAGAAATGCAGCCCGGAACATCCAGGGGCATTAAGCTGCCAATGACCGAACAGCTTGGCCTGCCGATTATCGGCCAAGTGGCAGCAGGTAGCCCTATTCTTGCCGAAGAATCCATTGCCGATTACTGCAATATCCCGCCAGATATGTTTTCACCCAGAGCCGACTACCTGCTGTCCGTAAAAGGCACGAGTATGATTGACGTGGGAATTTATGAGGATGACTTATTGGTGGTTCACAAGACAGACCGCGCCAATGACGGCGACATTGTGGTCGCAAGAATCGATGACGAGGTTACCGTTAAGCGTCTGCAAACCAACGCAAAATCCAAGACCGTTACTTTGATTGCTGAAAATCCAGAGTTCTCGCCTATAGTGGTAGATCTCAGAACCACGAGTTTTTCTATTGAAGGCATTAGTGTCGGCATTATTCGACGCAACATGTAAACCAGCTGCCCTTGGGCAGCGAGAGTTGCTGCCCGGGACGGTAAATCAAGTTAACCCAGCCGTTATTTAGCGGCTTTCTTGCTAGCGACCTTCTTAGCAACCTTCTTCTTCGAGACCTTTTTAACAGCCTTCTTGGCGACTTTCCCGGGGGCTTTGGCTTTTTTGGCGGCTCGCGCTTCAGGCTTGGTGATCTCCCACTTGCCGTTATTGTAAAACGCTTTCCAGCCGGTCGCCTTTTTGTCGATTTCGCTCTGAACGTAGACCTCTTTGGTTTTGCGCGCGTAGCGAATGATAGCCGGATTGCCATCTTCATCGGCAATTGGCGCATCAAATAAATAGCTGTGCTTAGGGTCTATTTCATCTTTATGAGGCAGTATTTCAGTGACCAAAGGTGCCCTAGTTTCGCGGTTCTTAGGAAACTTGCTGGCCGCTAAAAATAGGCCCGCCGCACCGTCTCGAAGGATATAGTGATCATCCACAGTTTCGCAGGCAAGCTCCGGCATTGGCACAGGGTCCATTTTCGGCGGCGCTGCTTCGCCGTTGCGCAATAGCTTCCGGGTATTCTTGCACTCGGTATTGGTGCAGCCAAAGTACTTGCCAAAGCGGCCGGTTTTCAGCTGCATCTCGGCGCTACACTTGTCGCACTCCAAGACTGGGCCGTCATAGCCTTTTATCTTGAATTCGCCATGCTCGATCTCAAACCCAGAGCAATCAGGGTTGTTGCCACAGACGTGAAGTTTGCGCTTCTCGTCAATCAAGTAAGCATCCATTGCCGTATTACAAATTGAGCAGCGGTGCTTCTTGCGCAGCAGTATGTTTTCTCGCAGCTCAGCTTCTTCGGCTGTGTCGGTGCGAATGGCCTCATCGCCTGGCGTCAAATTTATAGTCGACTTGCACCGCTCTTTGGGAGGCAGTGAGTAGCCAGAACAGCCTAAGAAAACCCCGGTGGACGCTGTCCGAATCTGCATGTTGCGACCACAAAGCGGGCATTTAATGTCTGTTTCAGAGGGATCATTAGTACGCATGCCACCGGATGCAGACTCAGCTATGGCTAATTGCGATGTGAATGAAGCGTAAAACTCGTTGAGGAGGTTCTTCCAATTTTTGCTGCCACCGGCAACCTCATCTAAAGACTCTTCCATCTTTGCCGTGAAATCATAATCCATCAGCTCAGTAAAACTTTCTTGTAGACGTTCGGCAACTATGTCGCCCATTTTTAACGCATAGAAGCGTTTACTCTCGACTCGCACATAGCCACGGTCTTGAATAGTCGAGATGATTGCGGCGTAGGTAGATGGTCGGCCGATGCCTTTCTTTTCGAGTTCTTTAACCAAGCTTGCTTCAGTGAAACGCGCCGGCGGTTTGGTGAAGTTTTGCGCAGGATCAAGTTTTTCCAAGGCCAGTTTGCTGCCGACCTCAACATCAGGCAACACCACATCTTCTTCTTTGGAGGGCATGACCTTGAGGTAACCATCAAATTGCATGATCCGCCCTTTGGTGCGCATTTCAAACTCCGCCGCAGCGATTGTTATGCTGCTGCTTAAATACCGAGCCGGAGGCATTTGGCAGGCAACAAAATACTGCCAGATCAGGCTGTACAGGCGCACAGCGTCTGATTCCATACCCATGAGTCTATCTGCTTTAGTATTCACATCAGAGGGCCTGATAGCCTCGTGAGCTTCCTGAGCGCCGTCTTTGGAACTGTAGTACAAGGGTTTTTCAGGCAAGTATTGGCTGCCGAAACTCTTTTCAATAAACCCTCTACACTGAGCTATCGAGTCGGCGCTAAGATGGGTTGAATCTGTTCTCATGTAGGTGATGTAGCCAGCCTCATAGAGCCGCTGAGCCATCATCATGGTCTTTTTAACGCCAAAGCCTAGCCGCGTGCTGGCCGCCTGCTGCAGGGTCGATGTAATCAATGGCGCTTTGGGCTTGGAAGACGTTGGCCGGTCTTCCCGCTTTAACACAGAATAGTCGGCGGCTTCGAGAACCCTCAGCGCCGCCTCGGTATCTGCTTGATTATTAGGTCTAAAGTTAGCCCCGGCTTGCTTAGTGACTTGGCAGCGCAATCCCTGCTTTTTAGCCGATTTTAAATCGACAAATACTTCCCAAAATTCTTCTGGGATAAACGCGCGAATTTCCTGTTCTCGCTCAACCACAAGCCGCATGGCCACCGACTGCACTCTACCAGCTGACAGGCCGCGGGCAACTTTTGCCCACAGCAAAGGAGAAACCATAAAGCCAACGACACGGTCGAGAAAGCGCCGCGCTTGCTGGGCTTCCACATAGCGCATGTCTAATTCACCAGGGACTGAAAAGGCGTCAGTTATCGCCCGCTTGGTGATCTCATTGAACACGACTCGCTTGTATCTATCTGGGTCACCGCCGATGGCTTCTTTTAAATGCCAGGCAATTGCCTCCCCTTCTCTATCCAAATCCGTTGCCAGATAAATTGTTTCAGCATTCTTAGCAAGCTTTTGCAGCTCTGAAACTACTTTTTCTTTGCCAGGTAAGATTTGATAGTTCGCTTGCCAATCGTGTTCAGGGTCGATGCCCATTCTCGCAACTAACTGCTCTTTGGCTTTCTTCTTTTTATAGACAACTTTCTCAGCGTCTTGCATTTTTCGCGTAATAGCCGCTGCCGCCGCGCGTGCTTTAGGATCTACAGGCTTACCGCTACCACTAGTGGGCAGATCACGTATGTGGCCAACGCTGGACTTAACTATAAAGTCCGGGCCAAGGTATTTGTTAATAGTCTTGGCTTTGGCTGGTGATTCAACGATTACTAGTGATTTGGCCATGTGTCCTGAGTAAATTCCATTTGTAGGGGCTTCAAGTGCGCACATATATAAGGGCTAGTTGCAGATGGGTCAAGTTTTCTTGGCAATTAATTTTTCTGGCAAGGGGTACCACTTGCTGGATCATTGATTTTAAGAGCAGCCCGGGAAGGCTCTTGCTTAAACAGCACCTTGCTAGGAATTAGCTGCCTAATCTAAAACCCAAGACGTCCCTAGGTTGGTGTTTTTGCAGGAGTTATAGGATATAGCTGCCACGGTTTTGCGCTTGGCTGCACCCGCGCAAAACTTGTCTTATCAAGTTTTCGGCTAACAAAAAAAATAGTGCCATTTGGCACTATTTTTAGTTTTAAGAAATACGAGGGCAGTTTTCGTTAAATTAGACTTTTACTTCATGGGTCCAAGCAAATTCATCTTCTAGCTCACCTTTCTGAATACCCACCAACGTATCGTACATTTTTTGCATTACTGGCCCCACCGTCATGCCGTCTTCGAAAATCTTGTGCCAAGTTTTATCGAAGTACAGTTGACCCACAGGCGATAGCACAGCGGCCGTGCCACAAGCAGCCATCTCCTGAAAGTTTGGCAGCTCTTTACGCAGATCAATAGGTCGCTCATCGGTAGTGATACCGAACTTTGTTTTAGCAAACTCCATTATTGAGCGCCGCGTAATACTAGGCAGTATGGCTGAAGATTTCGGTGTGACTAGGGAGCCATCTTTCATGACCACCAATATGTTTGCCGAACCCGCTTCATCGATGAATCGCTTTTCCTTAGCATCGAGGTATAGCGCTTCGTTAGCGCCAAGCTCTTGCGCTAACTTCGTGGCCAACAAACCACCTGCATAATTAGCGCCTACTTTGAAGGCGCCAGTTCCGTTTGGAGCCGCGCGGTCGATATCAGACACTGCAAGCGAGATCACCGCCATACCCGCTTCTTTATAGTAAGGACCAACCGGGCTGACAAAGACTCTAAATTCAAAACTCTTGGCGGGTCTTAAACCTAGGTTCTCACCCACACCAAGCAGCATAGGCCTGATGTACAGCGACGCCCCTGAGCCGTAAGGAGGCACCCACGATTGGTTGGCCCGTACTGCCTCCTCTACCCCGCGAATGAATAGCTCACGTGGCACTGGAGGCATTAGCAGTCTTGGTGCGGCTGAATTCATACGGTCGCTGTTGAGATCAGGTCTGAACAATAGTATCGAGCCATCGGCCGCCGTTTGCGCCTTCATGCCTTCAAAGCACTGTTGAGCATAATGGATTGAGGGGGCTCCCTCGTGAATGCTTATCATCTCATCTGAGATCAACTCGCCGTCATTCCAGCGACCGTCTTTAAACAGTGCTCTAAAGCGGTAATCCGTTTTTCGATAAACGAAACCTAATTCTGACCAATCTAAATCTTGCTTAGCTACTTTCCCGTCCACACTCTTTTCTCATTAGTAAAACAAGCCAGCATTATCTTGGAATTGCAGCTCAATAGCTAGATTTCATGCCCCCTACAGCTAAGTCCACACTATTATCTGATTAGACTATCCGCTAGACTTCGGCGCGAGTGAAAGAGAGATAGAAACGCTGTAATGAAATTAATCGATATTGGTGCAAATTTGACCCATGAGTCTTTTGCCCAAGACTATAGTCAAGTCGTTACACAGGCTAAACTAGCTGCCGTAGATCACATAATCTTAACCGGCACCGACCTTGCGAGCAGTATCGAGGCAGCTGCTCTGGCTAACGCTAGTGCAGGATTCCATACCTCCACCGCTGGCTTCCACCCCCATGTGGCAGCGACTATGGACGACTCTGGGTTTGCCCAGATTCGTCAGATTTGTCAGCGCCCGGGTGTTATCGCTGTTGGCGAAACAGGACTAGACTACAATCGTGACTTTTCGCCAAGGGCTGCACAGTTAAAAGCATTTGAACAGCATTTAGAACTGGCGGCGGAACTAAAGCTGCCCCTATTCCTTCATCAAAGAGAGGCTCACGACGACTTTTTAAAATTACTAAAGCGCTACCGACCATCCATCGTTGGCGGCGTAGTGCACTGTTTTACTGACAATGAAAAGGCTTTGCGTGACTACCTCGAGCTAGATATGTATATCGGCATTACCGGCTGGGTTTGTGATGAGCGACGCGGGCTAGAGCTTGCCGCGCTGGTACCCATTATTCCGCTGGATAGGCTGCTGATTGAGACTGATGCGCCGTATTTGTTGCCCCGGACCCTATCGCCCAAGCCCAAGAGCCGGCGCAATGAACCTAAGTATCTTATGGAGGTTGCAAAAAAAATTGCCCTTTGCCAGCAATTAAGTATCAATGAAATTGCCAATGCGACGACAAATAATGCTAAGAATCTGTTTAATTTGCAGGTTTAGGGCAATGAATATTAAACATTTTCTCTGTTTTTGCTATATTTTAGCCAATAACAGGCTTTTACCAAGGGTTTAGGGTTTAGTTTGAACAAGAGGGCGTTCTTAGAAGGGTTTATGACGGCTAGCACAATGGCCTTCGGTGGACTTTTCATGTGGCAAAAACTCAAGCAGTCAGAGATTCTGGTTGCCCGCTCGATCGACCCCGCAAATCCAAGCTTTGCACCAGCGCCTTTAGCCTCAGCGCCTGAGGCGTTTAAATTTACTCCAGTTGACGTCAAGCTTGCCTCGCCAGTGGCTGGCATTCCAAACCCGGTCCCGACTGCTCAGCTAGATTCTGAATTTTCCATTGCCGACTTGGATGACGTTCAGGTTGAGACTTATCTGAAGAAAATTCGTAATTTCGACGCTATTTTTGCTAGCGACATTTATCTAGACCCACGCTATGAAACTTTATTGCTGCGAACTGCAAAGCATCTAGCGGCAGTGGAAAACTACATAGGTCACGGCAATTTTAATCTCATGAGCTTTGATGAAATGCTAAGAGCGGGAAAAGCCTTTCCCAAAATTGGCGCGTTTAAAGCCGATGAGCTTAATTTTTTAGAAGAGATCTTTTTTGCTAACCCTAATCGCTACGGCTTCTTTGGTAAGAAGATAAGCCGCGACATTACTGACTATATTCCCAAAAAAGACGTCGCAAAAATTTCCAATTCTGGGCACTTTTTGCTTAAGGGAGAGTCGCTAAACCTGTACAACCAAATTCGCAAGGACGTTGGTAACAACGTAATACTCACCTCTGGCGTTCGCAGCAACGTCAAGCAGATGCATCTGTTCCTCGCGAAAACCATCGAAGCCGAGGGCAATCTCTCCAGAGCCTCGCGCTCCCTAGCCCCTCCCGGCCATTCTTACCATGGCATCGGCGATTTCGATATTGGCAAAATAGGCTACGGTGAAAAGAACTTTTCATCAGACTTTTCAGATACCGCAGAATACAAGCGAATTGCTGAATTAGGTTACGTCGATATTCGCTACCCAACAGACAATCTGTTTGGTGTACGCTTCGAACCTTGGCATATTAAATTAGGCTAAATAGCTCATCATAGCCAAATGGCCACCCTAGCTCCTCACCTGTGGTTTGGTTTTTAATCACCGGGATACGGATCCCATAAAGCTCAACCAGCGCCTGGGAACTACTAATGTCTATAGTTTGGATATTCACTTCGTGTTGAGTTTTCAGCACATCCAGCAGCGCCTTGGCCTCTTCGCACAAATGGCAGCCGGCGGTGGTATAAAAAACAAGGTTCATAGCAATGCTTCTTCTAGGTTAGAGCCGCTCAATAGACTGCAGTCGATTGTTGGTATCAATGCAAAGTTCGAACCGGCCATAGACTCCATCGTGGGTCACAAAGCGATGGAGAATATTGCCGGGAAACACTACCCGCAGGCCAGTTTCACTGACTGCACTGACGTTCTTAACTCGACCCGCATAAAGAGCCGTGTATTTTTCCGCTGGAATGCAGAGCATTAAACGGTGCGTAGGCATACCTTAGCCCTTAGTGAAGACAGTGGTTTGAGCCAGGTTTAGCAGCTCTCTAAGCACAACAGAGAACATTGAATAATCCGGCTTGGGCTCTGCTTGCAAAGTTGCCAGCATTGCTTTTGCCCGATCCACGGCCGCAGCATTCTCTTCTGCCCAAGTCTTTACCAGTGAATCCGCAGAGCCTTTCTTTGTGCTCCAAGCCAAGACATTGCAGGTTAAGGCCCGCTGCTGCCAGGTCATATCATCTAGGAAACTTTCTCGCGCTAGGGCTTCCCAATAATTGCTCACATCTAGGTTGTTGATTAACTCGCCCAGCCAATTAAGCTGCAGCTCTTCACCCACTGAATAGTAAACATCAAGAATGGTTCCTAAGCCTTCGTTAGTCGATTGCGCAACTTCAACAAAGCTGGTAATTGGCACTAGGAACTGGCAGCTAGCGATTTGTCGCGCCAAAGATTCTGGCACGCCTTTTTCGACCAAGGCGTCATGTTTACGATTAAACACAGTTTGGGAAGCCGCAGGTAGCTTTCTGGGTATCATCGCCCTAGCTTCTATTATTTTCTTAGCAAACAAGGTGCAGGACTGCTTGAAATCCAAACTGCTGCGGCGATTACGCAGCAGCCATCGAGTGGTTCTTCGCGCTAATCTGATCAGCTGAAACATCATCGCATCTTGAGTCGCTGATTCCACTTTGTAATCTAGCGCTTCAACTTCAGCCCATGTTGCGTCTATCTGATAAATATCTTTGGCAATAATCGCGGCTTTCACAACTTCGCGAGGACTAGCCCCAGAGCTATCTACTAGGCGATAAATAAAGCTAGCGCCGAATAGGTTCACTATGGAGTTTGCCACCTGGGTCGAAGTGATCTCTTTACGCAGCTGATGACTGGCGATTTCCGCACGGTGTGTCTTCACTAGAGACTGTGGAAACGCACTGTTCAGATAAGGCTCTAGATAGTCGTCAGCAATATAGTCTGCTACTACCAGTTCCTTCTTCAGAAACATTTTCATGTACGAAGTTAGGACGGAAAGTTCAGGCCGAGTCAAAAACTGCCCTTTTTTCTCCCGGTCATCTAAGACGTCGTTGCTAGGAAGAAATTCTAGCTTACGGTTCAAACCGGCATGTTTTTCTAGATACCCAACGAGGCCGCTGAATTCTTTTCCTCGTGAACCCATTTGCGCGTTGGCGACGCCAACTGATTGAACCTGACTGTAATTATTGTCCAAAACCAATGCAGCGACTTCAGACGTCATACCAACCAAAATTGTCCGTCGCTTTTGCTCGGTCAGCTTGTCCTTGTTCTTTAGCTCGTTAAGCAAAATCTTAATGTTCACTTCATGATCAGAACAATCCACGCCGGCCGAATTGTCAATGAAGTCGGTAAGTGAGACACCACCATTGAGGGCATACTCTATTCTACCCAACTGCGTAAACCCCAGGTTACCGCCCTCGCCTATAACCTTACAACGAAGCTCATTGCCATCGACACGCAGTGAATCATTGCCCTTATCACCAACCGCCGAGTGACTTTCAGTAGAGGCCTTAACGTAAGTCCCGATACCCCCGTTCCACAGCAGATCAACCGGAGCTTTTAGTAACAATGAAATCAGTTGGTCCGGTGATGCGCTATTAACATCTATCCCAAAACGTTCCTTCATTTGGGGTGTCAGGGCAATCGATTTTGCAGATCGAGGAAATATGCCCCCGCCCTGTGAGATCAATGACGATTCATAGTCAGCCCAATTAGAGCGAGGCAGCTTGAACAGTCTAGCGCGTTCTTTAAAGCTTGCCGCCGCATCTGGGTTAGGGTCGATAAAGATATGCAAATGATTGAAGGCTGCAACTAAGCATGTGTGCTTCGATAAAAGCATGCCGTTACCAAACACGTCACCGGACATGTCGCCGATGCCTATAACAGTAAAATCTTGGTTCTGAATATCTTTACCAATTTCTCTGAAATGGCGCTGAACCGATATCCACGCGCCCTTCGCCGTGATACCCATCGCTTTATGGTCATAACCATTGCTGCCACCAGAGGCAAAACCATCGCCAAGCCAAAACCCGTATTTTTCAGCCAAGCCATTGGCAATGTCGGAAAAAGTCGCGGTTCCTTTGTCGGCGGCGACCACTAGGTAAGGATCGTCCTCGTCTTTACGCACCACCATGGTAGGTGGCAGAGTGTTACCTGAAACGATGTTGTCTGTAATATCCAGCAGCCCACTGATAAAGGTTTTATAACAGTCTATACCAACCCGCATAAACGTCTCGCGATCACCGGGAGGCGTTGCCTGCTTAACAATGAAACCGCCTTTGGCGCCGACAGGAACAATGACAGAATTTTTCACCTGCTGAGCCTTCACGAGGCCCAATACTTCTGTTCTATAGTCTTCGCTACGGTCAGACCAGCGTAACCCGCCTCGGGCCACCTTGCCGCCGCGCAAATGCACCCCTTCGACAAGTCTGGAAAAGACGAATATTTCAAACATCGGCTTAGGTAACGGCAGCCCAGAGATTTTTGCGCTATTAAACTTAAACGAAAAATACTCTTTGGCTGACCCATCTACCTGCTGCTGGAAATAATTGGTGCGCAGCGTGGCATCCATAAGCTCTAAATAAGACCGCAGCACGCTATCCTCGGCAAGATTTGATACGGTATCTATCTCGGCTAGGATTTTTCTGCGAATGGTTTTTACTTTGTTCGCTGAGTTTGTATTGTTCGGATCAAATTGCGCATAAAAATATTCAACTAACTTACGGCTAGTGGTTTTATACAGTGCGAGGGTATCGGCAATATACGCAGCACTGTAGCCAAACTGAATTTGCTTTAAATAGGCGCCATAGGCTCGCAGTAATGCAACATCTCGCCAAGGCAACTCTGCGGCTATAACTAACTGATTGAAACTATCGTCCTCAGTTTTTTGCTGCCAAACTGCGGCAAAGGCACTTTCAAATATTTCTTCAATATTGCCAGGCAGTTTATCGGCCGTGTTTTTCCTAAACAGCGAAAAATCATGCAGCCAAATTTCAGCCTCGCCCGCAGGCTTTAAGCGAAAGGCTTTCTCGCTGATTATATTCAGGCCAAGGTTTTCTAATATCGGGGCCACATCAGATAAAAATAGCTGGTGGCCATAACTAAATATTTTAAAGCTAAGTTCTGCGCCAACGACAGAGGTGCAAGAATCTAGATCCAGCCCTAATTGCCGGTCATCGACAACCTTAGCAACCCGCTGAATGTCTTTCACGCCCTCGTCAGCAGTGTAAGTTTCTTTGTACGCCGCGGAATAGCATGATGAGTAGATGGAAAAAAGCTGATCTGCCTCGCTATCTGGGTAGTGCTCCTGCAGCGCCTCAATAAAATAATCATCCCATGGCTTGATCAGCTCAATCATTTGAGTTTCTAAACTAGCCTGATTGAATTTAATTTTTTGAATGGTCGGTACGTGCAGCACGAAATGGATCCGAGCTAAGGTTGATTCGGATAAATAAGTATTAAACTCTATTTCGGTCGCGCCTAACTCCTGCTTAAGGAACGCTTGAACCTGCTGTCGGGCCCGGGTGTTATAAATATCCCGCGGCATATACACTAAACATGAAAAGAACTTGCCGTAAGAATCTTTGCGGATAAAAAGCTTTGATGTTCTAGTTTCTTGTATTTGCGTTATCTCAAGCGCTGTAGAATATAATTGCTCAAGGCTGGATTGAAACAATTCATCCCTTGGAAAAACGTTAATCACCTGCAATAAATCTTTAATGCTGTGGCCATTGGGTGAAAAGCCTGAATGCTCTAGGACGCTATTTACTTTTTTCCTTATCAATGGAATATCTAATGCGGTTTGGTAGTACACGGACGAGGTGTACAGCCCCACAAAACGATGCTCCACACTGAGATTACCCTTGCTGTCGAATTCCTTGATAAGCACGTAATCCAAATGCACCGAGCGATGCACCTTCGACTTGTTGGCAGATTTTGCAAAACCGCAAATCTGTTTTTTCAAAATCACGTCCGCCGTACCCTTAGGCAGCGACTTCAATTGAACTTGGTGCTTGAGCCCGGATTTATATTTTGAGATGCCCAGCTTGGAGTCTTTTTGCAGTTCTATCACCGGACCGCCTTTGAGCTTTTTGATGCGGTATTCTTCGTAGCCTAGAAACGTAAAATGGTTATCCAGCAACCAATGAATGAACTCACTGGACTCCTGCACTTCATCAGGGGAAATTGGCAGCGAATCGGCATTACTGACAAGCCGCTCTCGCACGTCCTCGGCCCGCGCGCAGATTCCTCGATAGTCTTTAACCGCAACGGCAACTAACTTCAGAGTGTCTCGAAGTTCTTTTTCGATATCGCTGAACTGCGCTTCGCTAACCAGCCCACAGGTTACACAGCAAAGGGCCTCGCCTTTGTAGCCTTTTGTCGCGCTGCCTTTTATGGCGGTAAGTTGGCCGGGGTTTTTGCTGTTGCGCGCGCCTCTGAGTACTTGGACCACTGTATTGTTGACAGTTCTTATATTGATGTTGCAGCGATTAACCGCCTGCCGAATAGAATCGACTATGAAAGGCATATCGTTGACTAATATGTAAATTTTAGTGGCAGCTTGCTGTGTGCTACCTTGCTTGGGGTGCAGATGTTCGAATTCGATTTTTGGGGCCGGGCCACTGCGCTGATTTAAAAAATGCCAAGCCTGCAGCGCTGCTTCGACTAACTCATCGGTAGAACGCTTAGCTAGTTCGGATTTAGGCGTGCTGGCATAGAAACGACTCACAAATAGTGTGATGTCCGCGGCACGGGTTTTAGGAAACTTCTCTTCGATCTGTGACAGCACCGAGCTAAGAAAAGCATTATCCTTGATGGGTTTACTTGGCATTTACTGTCTCTCCAGGAGATTTTTCTACAAAACACTTACAGTTAAGTTGATTAAAACTAGGGTGATGGGAGCAGAGGGCTTTGAAACTATTCCAGTCGTTGCCACTCCAGTTATAGACGCCACAATCCGCTACAATGTTCGCCTAGACATCCCATCTAAAACGTTTACAATCACTGGCTTTGTCCACATACGCAGCGACCGTCGAGAACTCTTAATTATGAGCCACCACGCAATAATAACAGACCTTAAAAATTGGCTATCTCTACAAATTATAGGCCAAGAGCGCTTAATTGATCGGTTATTAATTGCCCTGCTTGCTGACGGACACCTTCTGGTAGAAGGCGCCCCTGGTCTTGCGAAAACCAAAGCCATTAAAGATTTATCCCGTGCTATTGAAGGCGACTTCCATCGCATTCAGTTCACCCCTGACCTGTTGCCCAGTGACATTACTGGTACTGAAGTATATCGGCCTGAAGACGGCTCCTTTAGGTTTCAGCCGGGTCCTATTTTCCATAACTTAGTACTTGCCGATGAGATTAACCGAGCCCCAGCTAAGGTGCAGTCGGCACTACTGGAGGCCATGGGCGAGAATCAAGTGAGTGTCGGCCGGGAATCCTTTGCTTTACCCGATTTATTCCTTGTTATGGCGACTCAGAACCCAATTGAACAGGAAGGCACCTATCCTCTGCCTGAGGCCCAATTGGACCGATTTTTAATGCATGTGACCATCGGCTACCCAGATGTTCAGTCTGAGCGCGACATTCTACATTTAGTGCGCAGCGAAGCCCAGAAACTTGAGACCGAAGTGCCTAAACAGGTACCTCAAGAGGCGCTATTTGCCGCGCGCCAAGAAATTTTAGCCATGCATATGGCACCTGAAGTAGAGGAATATATAATTCAGTTGATTATGGCCACAAGACAGCCCGAGCTTTACGGGGAAGACCTTGCGGCCTGGCTTGAATACGGGGCCAGCCCCCGCGGCACTATCGCCCTAGATCGCTGCTCCCGTGCATATGCATGGATCCAAGGCCGAGATTTCGTGAGCCCTGATGATGTCCAAGAAATCCTCTTCGACGCCCTGCGTCACCGCATACTTTTGAGCTTTGAGGCTGAGGCCGGTGGCGTCACCCCTGATCAAGTATTGGAAACAATCCGTCGACGCGTACCCACAGCCTAATTAGCAGCAGGCGAGACAATGTCCGTGCCCCACGCTATAGAATCAAAACAATTAAGCTTCGCTGCGAAAGGAGCGGTGGTCTCCCTGCAACAGTTGCTTTTGCAGCGTTATGCCGCGAAAACCTTAGACTACTTCCTGCAGTCTCGCTCTATCGCTGGCATCTCAGGGCTGCACCTGTCGAAAATGCGCGGTCGCGGCCTGGACTTCGAAGAGTTCAGACCGTATCAGCCGGGTGATGATATTCGCCTAATCGACTGGCGGGTCACCGCGCGAACCAACAGACCGTTTACTAAAGTCTTCCGCGAAGAGCGTGAAAGACCCGTCATAATTGCAGTAGACCAAACCCACAACATGTTTTTTGGCTCGCAAGTTGCCTTTAAATCGGTCATCGCCGCACAGGCCGCGGCGCTGCTGTGCTGGCTGGCAATTGATAACGGCGACAGAGTCGGCGGCTTAGTGTTTTCCGACGTTAAATCTAGCTTGGTGCGACCTAAACGCAGTCGACGCTCTGCGCTGCACCTATTAAGCCAAGTGCATGAGTACAATCAGCATTTACAGGAAATGAAAGATCCACAGGCGCTAGTGCCCCAAGACCCTGCATTTCAGCCGGGTCTGTCCCACGCCTTGGGGCAAATTAGGCGCATTACTAAGCCCGGTAGCACCTTGTATGTCATCTCCGACTTTTTAACGCTGGACGAGAAGGCCCTGCAATATTTGAGTCAGCTGTCCCGTCATAACAACGTGGTGTGCTGTTTCGTTTATGATGCATTGGAAGAAACTCTGCCGGTGCCTGGGATTTACAGTATTACCGATGGTGGCCGGAAAGGCGCGCTTAATACTCATAACCCGAAAGCCCGCGCCAATTATAGAGACTTATTCAGAAAACGTGTCGCAGACCTTGAATCAGAACTGGATAAACTTCAGATCAGACTTATTAAGATGCGAACCAATCAACTAGTGGTAGAACAAGTTAGAAAATGGATAGCGAAGACCTCTTAGCCCAATTAGCTGACATACATTTGCCTGAGCCGGTGAGTTTCTGGCCGCCCGCACCCGGGTGGTGGATTCTGGCCGCCCTGCTATTGGCGCTAGCTATTTGGGGTGTCACTAAGGGCCTGGCGGCATCCCGCTATCGAAAGATTAAAGCCCACGCCCTTGCTGAGCTAGACCGCTGTTATCAAAGCTACGCAGCAAACTCAGACTTAGAGCAGAACATCCTCCAGCTTCAGTTTGTCAATGACGCTAACTCTGTGTTCAAGCGTGTTGCCCTGTACCACTTTGATAACGCTGAGATTGCAAGCCTTGGCGGCAGCCGCTGGGTGGATTTTATGAAACGCGCCGGCAATGCCCAGCTGCTTGACGATCAAATAGCAGAAGCCTTAAGCTTTGGCCGATTTAGAACCAAAATCGACGTAGATGTCGACAAATTTTATGAGTTTGGTAAGCAGTGGATTGCCAGTCTATACCTCGCCCCGCCAAGCAGCTCCAAACCGCAACCGGCAGCTGACCCAATGCCCAGCGAAGTGAGGCAATAATGCTAGAGTTTACCTGGCCATGGGTTTTTGTAGCGCTGCCTCTGCCGTTTTTGGTCTATCGTCTATGGGCCCGTGCCCCCAGACAAGATGCGGCGCTGTATGTCCCTTTCTTCAGCGTTCTTACCCGACTGCAGTCCGAGAACGAAAACATATCCAGTGGTCGACTCCTCAACCTGATCTGCTGCTCGTTAATGTGGCTGTTATTGGTTGTTGCCGCCAGCAGGCCACAATGGCTGGGCGATCCGGTACAACTGCCCTCCACGGGTCGAGATCTCATGCTGTCGGTGGATATCTCTGGCAGCATGGAAGCCCAAGATATGGTGGTCGGCAATCGCCAAGCCTCCCGCATCGACGTGGTTAAGGCCGTGGTTGGCGATTTCGTCGAACGCCGTGAGGGAGATAGATTAGGCCTAATACTGTTTGCCGCTCACGCGTATGTGCAGGCCCCTCTAACTTTTGACAGGGAAACCGTCGGCAAACTGCTGGCCGAGGCAGACATTGGCATTATCGAAGAATCCGCCACTGCAATCGGCGACGCTATTGGCCTTGGGGTTATCCACTTGAGAACACGACCAGAAAACAGCCGGGTTCTGGTGTTGCTCACAGACGGTGTTAACAATGCCGGTGCTGTGTCTCCAGAGCAAGCGGGTGAATTGGCCAAAACCGAAAACATCAAGATTTACACGATCGGTATTGGCGCCGACCAAGTGGTGCAGCGAACGTTTTTCGGTGCCCGAGCCATAAATCCCTCAGCAGAATTAGATGAGGCGGTATTAACCCAAATTGCCGAGTCCACCGGAGGACGCTATTTTCGGGCTCGTGATGTCAATGACTTGGTAGAGATTTACGAAGAGCTAGATAGACTGGAAACTATTGAACAAGATGACCAGACTTATCGCCCCACCAGAGTGCTGTTTTACTGGCCTCTAGGATCGGCACTGCTTATTAGCTTTCTGCTAGCCCTAGTGTCGATTCCTTGGCTGTCATTAACCGGCAGAGCCCGTATGGCAGCCGCAGACGACCCAGCCGATGAACAACCCGCTGCAGGGAATGCCAACTAATGGAACTGCTGATTCCCACCAACATTTTTGAAGAATTTCAGTTTCTAAGACCCCTATGGCTGCTCGGGCTAATCCCTGCCCTACTCTTTTTTCTGGCTATGTGGCGAATTAACTCGGTTGTCACCGCTTGGGATAAAGCAATCGACAAAAGCTTGCTACCTTATCTACTGGACCGCAGTAAAAACGCTGCCCAACGAACCCCTTTATTTTTGCTGTTTGCGACTTGGTCACTAACGCTGATAGCGCTGGCTGGCCCGGTTTGGGAAAAGCTGCCGCAACCGGTGCAAAAGCGCGAAGACGCCTTGGTGATTGTTTTAGATTTGTCTTTATCCATGTTCGCGCCAGATCATGAACCAAGCCGGCTTGATCTGGCTAAACGCAAGCTTCGCGACATACTGGAGCTGCGAAAAGAAGGCCAGACGGCATTAGTCGTCTATGCTGGCGACGCTCACACAGTGACACCACTGACCGACGATGTGGTTACCATTGCTGCACTGGTGCCGTCACTGAGCCCCAATATCATGCCCCTGTTTGGCAGTAACCCGGTCCTTGCCATTGATGCTTCTATTGAACTGTTAGATGAAGTGGCTACTAACCGCGGTAAAATCCTGCTAATGACCGATGGTATTAGCGGCTTTGACGAAGAAGCGCTGCTTGCAAGCCGATTAGAGAACACAGATTACGAATTGTTGGTGATGGGCATTGGCACCGAAGAAGGTGCCCCAATCAGAACCAATGATGGCAGTTTACTGACCGACGACGCCGGTACTATCATAGTTCCCAGACTCAACAAAAACTTGCTGCAGTCATTGGCAAACAGAGCTAATGGCCGTTACCACGACATCCAGCTATCGGATTCTGACTTGGCTTATTTACTAAGT
This sequence comes from uncultured Pseudohongiella sp., assembly GCA_964352445.1. Taxonomy (GTDB): domain Bacteria; phylum Pseudomonadota; class Gammaproteobacteria; order Pseudomonadales; family Pseudohongiellaceae; genus UBA9145. The sequence continues at coordinate 34,354 of CAYGSO010000031.1, forward strand.
GACATTGATATACTCGAGGACAATGACCTTGCTGAAGTCGAGGAGCAGTTTGATGTCTGGTACGAAGCTGGGCCTTGGCTACTGCTACTCGTATTGCCTATCGCGGCACTAAGCTTTCGTCGTGGCTGGCTGTTTGCTGTTGCCCTAACCTTTGGAGCTGGACTCATGCTTCCCGCTCAAGAAGCTCAGGCCATTGAATGGTTAGATTTTTGGAAGACTAAAGATCAGCAGGCTGCTGAGGCCTTCGCGGCCGAGAATCATGAGGTTGCCGCCGCCCTCTTCGAATCAACCAGTTGGCAAGGGGCCGCAAACTACAAGTCTGAAAACTACGAAGCCGCTGTTGCCGCATTTGCCGCCGATGCAAGCGCCGATGGCAACTACAACCGCGGTAACTCACTGGCTATGGCAGGCAGTTATCAGGAAGCGATAGCGGCCTACGACGCCGCTATCGCATTGGATAGCAATCACAGTGATGCGATAAAAAACAAAGAAATCGTTGAGCAGCTGTTAGAACAGCAAGAAGCTGAGAACGGTGAGAACCAAGAAGGCGATAGCCAAGAAAACCAATCGGAGCAAAATTCCGAGAGTGAATCTGAAGAGCAGTCTGAGAACAGTGAGCAAGAAGATCAGCAAAGCCAAGAAGGCAATGAGGATCAGCAAGAACAGCAACAGCAAAACCAACCGCCGGAAGAGCAGGAAAGCTCTGAGTCTAACAGCGAACAAAATACCCCAAGCGAATCGACTAATGAAGAGTTCGAGGAACAGCAATCCCTCGAGCAGTGGCTGCGCCGCATCGAAGATGACCCAGGCGAATTGCTAAGACGCAAATTTCGCTACCAGTATCGCCAGCGCCAGCTTAATGGCACTGCGACTGTTAATGGAGGCCAAATCTGGTGAGATTATTTACCCAACTGCTAGTTACTCTGACCCTTTTGATTTGTGCGGCTACCAGTGTTGCCCAAGAAGTTGAAGTTACAGTTGATCGCACTGAATTGGCCCGCGGCGAAACTCTTACCTTTACGATTCGCGTGTTTGATCAGCGCCAGGGGATGCAGTTAGACCTGACCCCACTTACTTCAGACTTCGATGTTCTAGGCACACGAACCTCTAGTCAAATTCGCAGCATTAATGGAGCGGTTGAAGCTTGGACAGATTACATTGTCACCCTCTTTCCACTAACGGAAGGCGAGCTAACTATTCCAGCCCTTACCATAAACAATGCAGTTACCGACCCAGTTGCTATTACTGTATTGAATCAAGGTCCCAGGTCTAACCAATCAAGCGAGGAGCTATTCCTCGAAATAGAGGTCAACAAAGACGCTGTTTACGTGCAGGAGCAGCTGCTGTTTAGTGTCAGACTTTTTTATACCATTAATGGCATTCGAAACCCCCAGTTCACAGAACTGGAGATGCCTGACTCAGTTATCCAGCTTATAGGCTCACCGAATCAGTACGAAAAGCTTATTGATGGGATTCGCTATGGCGTTTACGAGAAGCGCTATGTGATATTCCCTCAGCGCAGCGGTCCACTGGAGATCCCTGACATCTTGTTCCGTGGTGAAGTGACAGACGGCTCTAGTAATTTTGTATTTAGAAACTTGAACACCCGCCGCGTTACAGCATTTATCGAAGGCACTACCGTTGATGTTAAGGCCAGGCCAGCCGCCGCCCAAAGAGGTGATGTTTGGTTACCCGTGACTGAGCTTACACTAACCGAAACATTCAGTACCGACCTAGCCGACGTTAAAGTGGGCGACTCCATAGTTCGCACCGTCACTATGACTGCTGCCGGACTTGATGGTGCCGTGTTGCCGCCAATCACCGGCGCTGAAATTGATGGTGTTAATCAGTACCCCGACCCTGCTGATATTCAACGAACATTTGTCGATGGCAATATCGTTGGCACACGAATAGAAACACTATCACTAGTGCCAACCGCAGCCGGCAGCATTGAGATCCCCGAAATAGCCGTGACCTGGTGGAATGTTGATACCGATCAGCAAGAAGTATCCGTTATCCCCGCTACCCGCTTGAACGTCGCCACCGTTGATGGCGTTGTGCCAGCAGAGCAAAGCGTAGTGAGCACGCAGAACATTCAAGACGTAATAGCCTTGGCCCCCGCTCTCACCCAAGAAGAGATCGATGCTCAAAACCAAACTGAATATATAGAAGTTGGGGCTTCATGGTTCAATGGCTTAATTGCCGCCGCTATCGCGATAGTGTTGCTTAGCATCTATCGCCTAGTTATAAGCCCGCGCCACGGTGATATAGCGCGCTACATCGCCAATCGCCGAGCGGCGCTGGCGGCGAATTACAGCGCAGATAACAATGAAAAGACAGCTTACCGCCAGCTAGCCCAAGCAGTGGCTGGCGGTGATTTAAAACAGGTACGCAGGTCACTAATTGTTTGGTGCAATCACTATTTTGTTAACCTCAACGTCACCACGATGGAAGACATACTCAATCAGCATCAGAACCTAGAACTTGCTAATGCCGCAGCACGCATTCAAGAACAACTTTTCACCTCAGCCACTGACGACTCTTGGTCAGTCAAGTCACTCCTCAAATTAGTTCAACAACTGCGAGCGAACAAAAACCTACAGCTGAAAGTCAGCGCACAGGAGAAAAAATACGCGTTGCCTCCTCTTTACCGAACTTAACCACCCGTGACTGCAAATTCTCGTTTGGTCTACTCTTCCGAGGGCAACAATGTATGTGGCGCTTGCGGAAAACCCCTCCACAAATGCCACTGCACTGCCAAAACGCCGACTCAGCCAACTAGCGATGGCATTATTCGCTTGGCGCTTGAAACTAAAGGCAGAAAAGGCAAAGGCGTGACCTTAGTTACTGGCTTCAATTTGCCACCCGAAGAGCTCAAGCTGATGGCCAAGCGACTTAAAGCAAGCTGCAGTTCAGGCGGTACCATTAAAGATGGCGTAATTGAAATCCAAGGTGACCACCGCACATTGCTAAAGGCAACTCTGGAGCCAGAGCATACAGTCAAACTCTCTGGCGGCTAAATGGCTTTCATTGGCTGCCAAGGTTTTTAACTCGAACGCGAAGGCTTTTTAAACAGATCCGCTTTAAGGTTTCTAATGCCTTGCCTTAAACTCGTAACAGCCTTATCTAGCCTGTCATTAGGAACCGTTTTGCTTTTGTACACGGCGTCGATATAGGTCGCTGTAAGCTCACTCATGACAAGTCTTAGCTCAGGTCTGCTGCTAGTGACCCTATCGCGATAGTCAAGCGGCCCCTCTCCCTTCAGCCTGTGTAGACCTATCTTTGCCAACTCCTTGCTGAGTCTTGCATATTGTTTGTTAATTGGATCTTGGCGTGAACCGAAATCAATGCGAATCACCGACAGAGCCACAGCAAGTATGGCTATCGAGGCTAAGCCCATGAGTAACAGCAGAATTTTTTGCTCGGTTACTTGGCCAAACAGTTTCTCAAAAAATTCAAGCTGCACATCTTCGTCATAATTAACAACACGCCGATTCCACTCATATTCCAAGGCATCCAGCCTCAGTCTTAAGGTTCTAATCCAATCGAGGCGGCCCAGCGCACTTGAGGAAAAAAGTGACTCTTGCATGAACGCCGGATCATCACGCAACGCTGCTTCAACCCCAAGACTTATGCGATCGGGCGAAACAGCGCCGGTTGGATCGAAGCGCATCCAACCTTGGCCGTCAATCCACACCTCACTCCACGCATGGGCATTGTATTGATAAACCATTAAATAGTTTTCAAAAGGGTTGTATTCGGCACCTTGATAGCCAATAACCACACGAGCCGGAATTCCAGCCGCTCGCATCAGATAGGTGAAGGTGCTGGCATAGTGTTCACAAAACCCCTCAAGGGATTCGAACAAGAATTCGTCTATTCTATTGTCACCCAATAGCGGAGGGTTTAGGCTGTAGTAGAACTCATTTTGCGCAAAATACGAAAGCACTGCCAAAGCATAGTCTTGATCAGTCGTCACTGACTCTCGCAGTGACCGTGCAAACTCTTGACTGCGGGAATTACCACTCTCGGGCAGTTCCAGTGCCTGCTGCCGTGCGCTATCAAATAACTGCACATCGGTTCGATTGCTTAAATATGACTGTAGATCATAACTTTTTCGCTGAGTAACCAGGCCATCATTAAATAGTTCAAAATTACGGCTTTGATACATGCTTTCATTGAATGATTCGGCGAGATGCAGACCATAGAGCCATGGCTTCTGAGTAGGCTCCAAAATGACGTTATATTTAACTGGGTCATTGAGCTTTTCAATGCGACCATTCCACTGCATCTGCATATCCGCTTTTGCGGTTGCTACGGAAAAAGCCGATCGAGAACGGCCCCTTCGCCAAGTTGTACCATCGAACTCAGACAGCACTAGCCCACGCCAATATAGCTGCTCATGATTCAATGGTTCGGCACCGTCAAACTGAACCCTAAAGGCCAAATCGCCTGACCGGCCCAATCGACTAATATCCCCCGGTGACATTTCGTCACTGACACCTGTGGTGTTACCTGTACTTTGAATAGGAACCGCCCATAGCGGCGCTATACGAGGAAAGACAACGAACAGAACCACTGTTAGGGGTAAGGCTTGCAGCATAATCAGGCTAGCCATTTTTGTGGTTCGAAAATGATCACTCTGTGCTGGTGAGCGGTTCATTGCGATCATCGCGCTGACGATAACCATAATGCACAACAAAACATAGAGCGTCGACAGGACGCTTTGGGAGTAGAGAAATCCCACCATCGACATTACAAAGCACAGACAGATCACGACATAGATATCGCGTTTTTGCTGCATTTCAATTAACTTGAAAACAAACCCCAAGGTCAAGAGTGCCGCCGCGCTATCTAACCCGATGCCTATGTTGCGCATTTGAGAAATCGATACCACTAGGGTAAATACCACGACCAAAACCCGTACTGCACGCCCAGGATAATTGAGCTTGCCGGTATGAATGAGAATACGCCAAACGATACACAGCGCAGCAATGATTGAAATCCACAGGGGCATTCTGAGACTTTGTGGCAGCACTACCGCAGTAACCGACACTAAAATCCAAACTAGCGCGGCGCGGGGAATTTGATAGCTAATATCCATGCTCGTCAATGCTCCAGCTGATGCAAGGCTAAGGCTTTAAGCATTTTGTTTCGATGTTCCGCACCTATCGCTGGCGCGATCTCAACCCCGGGTATTTTTAAACCAAACGGGCTGCCTTTTTTACTTAGCTGAAGTACGCAATAACAGAGTCTGCTCAATCGGTCTTCAACACTAAAGCCATAGAACATGTCCCAGTCTAACCAGACTTGACTGTCAACATAGTCAACAAACTGTTTAAGCTGCATGCCTTGGCCGCGGGCAACATTTTTCCAAGCGACTTGTTTCAATGAGTCACCTGGCACGTAGTCTCTTAAGCCGTAAAAATCTTCACTGCCGGTGACGCTAATCGCAGTATCATCGTTTCCAGATGAGCCACCACTAAACTGCGTCATGGTAAATGGCATGGGCTTTGGATAGATCAGGCAGTGCATATCTAAATCTACCACAGACCATGCCCGGCAAAGCCCTAAGGGGAAGAACGTGGTAATTTTTAGCAGCGGTGCTTTAACCAAACCTCGTTTAGCAGTATCCGTAAATACAGTAAGTCTTAATTGGTCATTATCAAAAAGATCAGCATGTGAACTGTGGCAATGGGGAAAATTGAATTCTAAGGCTTCGTGGCGGCGGTTTTTATTGCGGCTGAGCTGCAGTTGAAAGCCTGCCTGTTCGCCGCAAAACACTGGGCTTGCTGCAAGGCCTGCTAGCTGCAGCCGATTCAAATTATTGAAGCTATACAAAATGGCGAGGATAAAAATGCTTACCATTAAAAACGCCAAACCGAATGCTAAGCTAACCGCATAGTTTATCGCCGCAATAAACACCAAAGCCGACGCGAGCACAAACATCAGGCCATTGCGAGTTGGCAGAATATAGATAATACGGCGGTTGAGGATTACTGATTTTTTCGGCGGCACTCTGGCTGCAAGCCAAGCATCGAATTTGGATTTTAGTGCGCTGCGGAGACTTCCGAATGCTAGGGTCATTGTCAGCCTTTGTTTGTGCTAGTGGCTATGAGCCACTATTTTATGACATCTACTTCATTGAGCATCCGCTGCACCGCCGATGCCCCGCTGCGACCGTCTTCATCAATACTGGTTCTAAGCCTGTGCTCGACCACGGCTGGCAAAATTGCCTGCAGGTCTTCCGGCACCACATGATTGCGACCCGACATTAGTGCCCAGGTTTTAGCGGCCCGCATCATCGCCAAACTTCCTCTTGGAGAGAGTCCGAAATGTGTGTCTTCCATTTGCCTGGTAAACGCGATCAGGCGCTGGGCGTAATCTAGCAAAGACTCACTGGCCACTACCTCTGCCGATTTTTTTCTAAACTGTTCAATTTCCGCCATGCTTAAGCACTGGTTTACTGTTTCAACTTTGTCTCGCTCAGTGGACATTTCCAGCAGCGCCCGCTCTGCCCTTTGATCTGGATAGCCCAAATGCAGGCGCATTAAAAACCGGTCTAACTGGGACTCAGGTAGTGGATAGGTACCGGAAAGAGAGACTGGGTTTTGCGTGGCGATAACGAAGAAAGGATCTGGCAGCGCTCTAGTCTCACCATCCACTGTTACTTGCCGTTCTTCCATAGCTTCCAACAACGCACTTTGTGTTTTAGGAGTCGTGCGATTAATTTCATCGGCTAGCACTAGCTGACTAAATATCGGTCCGGGGTGAAACTGGAAGCTTGCATTGGCTTGGTCAAAAATGGAGATGCCTAGAATATCTGCGGGCAATAAATCGCTGGTAAACTGTATTCTGTTAAAATCCAGGCCAAGGGCCTTGGCTAGTGCGTAGGACAAGGTGGTTTTACCCATACCCGGTAGATCTTCGATTAAAAGATGACCACCAGAAAACAGGCAGCATAGGGCTAGACGTATTTGGTGTTCTTTTCCAAGTAAGGCTTTGCTCACTTCACTGATCGTAAGCTGAACCTTATCGTAATAAGCCTTCTCTTGGAAGACAGCCTTACTATCGGTTTTATTTGAGTCTAATGAGTACATTTAATTTACAGTGGTCATCAAAAGTTTTCGGTAAGATCGCTACAAGAGCAACCGTCATAAGTGAGCGGTTTTAAGACTCATTGTGAAAATCAGCCACTAAGTTTTGTTGCTTTGACTGGGACTTTTTGCGCTTTGATTTCTTGGCCTGGTCACTGCGCGCAAATTCCAATCGACGCAAATACAGCTGGTCAACATCGCCTGTCACATAGTGACCGTCAAACACCGAGCATTCAAATTTATCGATACTAGGATTGCCCTCTTTGGCGGCAGAAATTAGGTCTTCGATATCCTGATAGATTAGCCAATCGGCACCGATAAGTTCCTGAACTTCTTGATCCGTTTTGCCGGCAGCAATCAACTCAGAGGCTGCTGGCATATCGATGCCATAGACATTGGGGTAACGAATCGCTGGTGCAGCCGAGGCAAAATATACCTTCTTGGCGCCAGCATCACGAGCCATCTGAATGATCTGTCTGCAGGTAGTGCCGCGAACAATAGAGTCATCCACTAGCAACACGGTTTTGCCTCTAAATTCCAAATCAATTGCATTGAGCTTTTGCTTCACCGATTTTTTGCGCTGCTGCTGACCTGGCATGATAAACGTTCGGCCAATGTAGCGGTTCTTAACAAAGCCTTCTCGGTACTTAATGCCTAGGCGATTAGCCAGCTCCAGCGCCGAGGTGCGACTGGTATCGGGGATGGGAATGACCACATCGATGTCGTGATCAGGGCGCATGGCAAGCAGCTTATCGCCCAGCTTTTCACCCATCCTCAGACGTGCTTTATAGACTGAAATGCCATCCATTAACGAGTCTGGCCTGGCGAAGTAAACGTGCTCAAAAATACAGGGCGTATGCAGCCCAGTCTCACCGCACACCTGTGTATGAATATTATTGTCAATATCGATATAGACAGCTTCCCCTGGCGCCACATCTCTTTCGAGCTCAAAGCCTTGAGAGTCTAAAGCGACGCTTTCCGAGGCAATCATGTATTCTTTTCCGCCGCCTTTTTTGCGCCTAGAGCCGAATACCAATGGACGTATCCCATTGGGATCTCTAAACCCAACGATTCCATACCCGGTAATCATTACCACCGCTACATAGCCGCCGCGGCAGCGCTTGTTGACACCAGCAACTGCAGCGAAGATGTCTTCAGCCTGGGGTTTAATTTTTGCCTGCAGCCGCAGTTCATGGGCGAAGACATTTAGCAACACCTCTGAGTCTGAGTCGGTGTTCATATGCCGCAGGTCTTCTTCAAACAGATCTCTGGTGAGCTCTGCTGTGTTAGTTAGATTGCCGTTGTGTGCCAGTGAGATACCATAGGGAGAGTTGACATAGAAAGGTTGCGCCAAAGCCGGGCTGGAACTGCCGGCTGTAGGATAGCGAACATGGCCTATGCCCATTTGACCGGTTAGACGGCGCATATGGCGGGTACTAAATACATCTTTGACGAGGCCGTTGTCCTTTCTAAGATTCAGCTTGCCGTTATCACAAGTCATTATCCCAGCTGCATCTTGCCCCCTGTGCTGTAGTACTGTGAGCGTGTCATAAAGGCA
>CAYGSO010000032.1:0-28983 GCA_964352445.1 uncultured Pseudohongiella sp.
GCATCCATGGGGGCTACAGTCTCTGCCGCAAACCCCCAGCTCCGACTCGCAGGTCTTGAGGCCTGCCTGCTAGGTAGTGTTATAGCGTTGGTATTAGGGAGGCGAAAGATTTTTGTCAAAATGCTTGAGCTTAGAGATGACTCTAAGGTTAGACTGTGTTCTTTAGTTAAATTAGTGATTAGTTGGATGCGGGGGATTGGTTAAACAGGCGGGGTTGAATTGGGACTTAGAGCGAGAGACCTGCGGTGAATACGCCTATACGCTTTTCAACCTTTGACGCAAAATCCCTAGCTCCGCTTCGCAGGTTTTGAGGCCAGTCGGCAAGATAGGGTTTACGTCTTCGGCCCATGGGGGTGAATTAGAAGCAGCGTGCTGCTACGGCGGCGAACTAAACCGGCTACGTATGACAAAACTGCTGAATAAAAACGTTGGCCTAGTAATTGGGCTCGATACTGTCTTAAAAGGGTTTAGATTTTTAGTTGAATTCAACTCAGAGATTGAGGGGCGGAGTGTGATGTTTGCCGAAGTGACTGTAGCCCGCATGGATGCGGGCTCCAAGCCTACATGGACGTATTTACGGCGGGTCACTGAGGTAAATAGCGCACTCCGACCCGGCACCATAACTAGTCTCCAAAATGCATCAAACAAAGATCCAAACGAAGAACATTTAGCTCAAGCCTGATAAACGTGAATGCACCAAACACAGAGAAACCAAAATGCTAAAAATTAGTCAGCTAGCAGAGAAAACAGGCTTATCCCCCCACACTCTGCGCTTCTATGAAAAGAATGGCTTAATCACCGCCTCTGATCGCAGTGAGGCGGGTTATCGGTATTACAATGAGGCTGATGTGCGGCGGGCGGAGTTTGTAAAAACCGCCCGTAATATTGGTTTTTCTTTAGAAGACATAGGTCAGCTGCTTTCCATTCGGGTGGACAAAGACAGCCATAGCTGCCAAGACGTGACCGATATTACTCGGCACAAATTAGATCAAGTGAATGAAAAAATTGCGGAGCTGCGTTCGATGCAGAGCACGCTCGGCATATTGTTAGACAGCTGCTGTGGTGGCCCAGAAAAAGCCATTCACTGCTCTATATTGGAAGCGTTAGAAGAAGGCGAGGTTAGAGCCGCGAGGAAAAAATCATGATGAATCTGTTAACTGTGTTTTGGAATCTGGTTATAGAGAGCGCACCTTGGTTATTGTTGGGCTATTTTCTTGCTGGGGTCATTAAGCAGATTTTGCCGAGCTCGATGGTTGAGAAGCAGCTGTCTTCCCCGGGGTTTGTCTCAATCGTTAAGGCCGCCTTTATTGGCGCGCCGCTGCCCCTTTGCTCCTGCGGCGTAATCCCCACGGCATTGGCTGTGCGTAAAGCTGGAGCCTCTAAAGGTGCCACCTCTGCTTTTTTAGTGGCGACACCTGAAACCGGGGTAGATTCCATTTCATTTTCTTACGCCGTGCTGGGGCCAGTCTTTGCTATAGCCAGGCCAATCAGTGCCTTGATAAGCGCTATTTTAGCCGGTGTCATGGTTTCCGCATTTGATAAAGAAGACGCCGTGCAGCCGGTGGTGAAGGCCGCAGGCAGTTGCTGCAGCGCCAAAAAAGCAGACGCGGAGAAAGAGCTTTCCCTGTCAGCCAAATTAGTCGGGGCAGTGAAATATGGCTATGGCAATATGATCTCCGATACCGCCAAGTGGCTGACCATTGGCCTGGTGGCCGCAACCGTCATTACTGCCTACGTGCCCCAGTCTTTTTTCCTGCAGTGGGGTGACGGTTTGCTCGCGATGATCGTCATGGTTGTGGTGGGCCTGCCTATGTATATTTGTGCGACAGCGTCGACCCCTGTGGCTGCCAGTTTATTGTTTGCTGGGGTCTCGCCCGGTGCTGCCCTAGTGTTTATGCTGACCGGGCCGGCGACTAACATTGCCACCATGGGCGTGATCAGAGAGCAGCTGGGCACGCGCTCGCTGCTTGCTTATTTGGTGGCGGTGATTGGCTCGGCAATCGTCAGCGGACTAATCTTGAATGGGCTGTATGACCAGTTTGGTTGGACTCTGCAGCTGTCCATGATGGCCCATGGCGAGGCCTATCCACTGTGGCGTCAACTTGCGGCGATTGTGCTGGTGGCTTTAGTCGTTCGGGTGTATGTGCAGCCTTTGTTTACGCGGGGCGCACCTGCGGCTCAGCAAACGGCGTAAGTTCTTAACGCGCTGCCGGTTTGATAATGCGGTGCTCGGTATTGAGGTGCAGCACCACGTCGGCTCTGGCCGGTAAGGTTTTCAAGCAGTGACGGGTGAGCCGTTCAAAGCGCTGGATAAAATCAACCAGTTCAGCGTCGGTCATCGTGGCTGTGCCTGCTTGCTGTTTGGCTATTAGCTTGTGTTCCTGCAGCGTGCGCCATTCATAGACCTGCTCAAAGCTGGGTGCTTTGAGCAGCACCAGCATGTCCAGCATGGCAAATAGTTTTTGATAGCCTCCTGCCAATTCAGTGTTTACAAAACTACGCCAACTTTTTTGCGGGTCTTGGGTTTTTTCTAACTCATTTACCGGGGTGTCCAGCGCCTGGGTTGTTTCCGGTTGGGCGCCAAGAAACCAGCCTTCGAGTAACAAAAGATGCACCGGGCCATAAACACTCACGCGTTCATCCGCCGCCACCGGCTCATCCATGGCTTTGTCGAAAGCAGGCAAGATAAGCTGCTCGATGTTAGAGAGGGTTCTTAAAGACTCAACAATCTCCAGTGCCAGCGCCACATCATGGGTGCCAGGCACGCCACGGGCCCGCAGCAATGGGTGCACGGTTTGGGCTAGGTGCTCGCGTTTTGCGCTGGGGTAATAGAAGTCATCGATGGAGAGGTTGACCACGTTAAAGCCATCCGCCGTGATAAGGCACTGCAGCAATTTGGCCAGAGTCGACTTACCCGTGCCTTGGGCGCCGTTAATCCCTACTACTTGCAATGCAGAGGCGCGGCTTCGAAGCTTGGCGATGATCTGATCTTTGAGCGGCAGCAACCATTCAACTGCATCATCGAAATAAGTCGGCGGCAGCTTTTCATCAAGGATGAACTGTCGAATAAGTTGTGGATAATCTGTGTTCGGCTTCATGATAACTTTTTGTCTCTAAAACTGGGCTAAGCTTAACTGAAATTAAGCAGTTTTATCCTGAAATTTCCCTAAGTTTGCATGTGATGACTTGGGTTCTTTGATAGGATCAACCCCTTGGCAGGTCTCTACAGCCGCCTGCTCTTAAACTGCTAAATAATATTCGCCTCAGCTCAGACAACACTTATGTCAACATCACTCTTGCCCGAACGTCCGTTAGTTATATCCCCGACGTTGGCTGCAACTATTGGGCTAGAAGAAGCAGTTATGCTGCAAACCTTGGCCGATTTTATTGGCTTTCGCCCCGAGGCGGCAAGGTCGGCGACTCAGGGTAAGCGCTGGGTGCGCTGCAGCCTAGGTGAGATAGCGGCGCTGTTTCCGTTTTGGGCGCCTATTGATGTGCGCCGCAATCAGCGCAGCCTGCAAACCCTAGGGCTTATCTCTATTGATGCGGTAACCGGCACCGAGGATGAGTTTTTCATAGCTATTGAAGAGGCCGGTTCACAGCCGGCGCCAGCGGTTAAACGCGAAAAAGTTAGTGCTAACAAGGCGCCACCGCGGCCGCAAAAAGCCACCGCGTCTAGCGGCGCAACTTTGATACCCCCTAACTGGCAGCCCGATAGCACTTGGGTGTCGCAGTGCAAACAGCATAATATTCCAGATGAATTTATTCTGCGTTTGGTGCCCGAGTTTATCGCCTACTGGCGCGACCGGGGGCAAGCGCGGTTCTCTTGGGGCAATGCTTTTTTCAAGCATGTGCTAAAAGAGTGGCGCAATGAACAGACCCGCACCAGTAAGTATGAGCTTTCCACTGAAATGTCTGAAAGCTGGCGGCCTAGTCAGGACGCCATTGAGATTCTAGAAAACTCTGGGGTGAGCGGCAGTTTTCTTGAGGACGCGATTCCCGAGTTTGTCCTGTACTGGCGCGAACGGGGTTTAGTTCACGGTGCTTGGAACACCAAGTTCATCGAACACATTCGCCGTCAGTGGGCCAAGTATTCAGCGTCGTTTGGTCATGACTCTACGCCGCGGATCATCCCCGATGATTGGCAGCCTAGCGCAGACTGTTTTGAAATTTTGGCGTTGGCCGAAATCGATGAGCGCTACGCCGCCGATAAAGTGGCAGAGTTTGTGCTGTATTGGAAAGACAGCCAGCAGGTTAAGTCTTCTTGGAATACAGTATTTTTGCAGTATATTAAGCATGATTGGGCAAGGCGTTTGAAATCAACTAACCCCACTGAAGAGAGTTATGGAGAAGATCAATCCTTTATTGGATCGAGCCAACAAAGAGTTAAAGACCGCTTCGAGCAAATCAAAGATCGCAGCTGGGCGGAGTAAGGCTGTGCAGTCAGTCGCCGCTGGCAGTGTGCGAGAGCGAGAGGCGGGCTACGATGAGCCAAACTCAGGGCCGGGGTCGTCACTTGATCACGTTGATGCAATTAATCAGGTTTTTGCTGAGTTTGAGTTTGCCTATCACAATCAGTTTCACAAGGCGTTCGCCAGTCGCGAGTCCTTAGTCATTGCCAAGAAGTATTGGCTTAGCAGCTTAGAGACTTACAGCCCTCGGCAAATTGTGTTGGCGGGCAAGCGAGTTATCAGCACCCAGGATTATCTGCCTTCGATTGCGGCCTTTATTCGCGCCTGTGAACAGGGCCAAGATCTGTTCGGCTTGCCCAGCACCCAAGAGGCCTATGTTCAGGCCTGCGGGGCGCCGTCACCAAAAATTGATTTCCCTTGGAGTCATGAGGCGGTTTATTTGGCAGGAAAGGCCGCCGGCTGGTTTTTGTTGGCGAATGAGAGTGAGGCAAAAGCCTTGCCGATTTTTCGCTACCACTACGAAATACTTTGCCGCCGTGTGGTAACCGGCGAGACCCTCGAGGTTGCCACGCCGGTGGCGATCCCTGAAAAAACTCAGACAAAACTTTCAACAGCGGAGAAAAAATCCCGCATGGCCAAGCTCAGAGAGACCCTTGGCCTGTAGCGGGGTTTGCTAAACCTCAACCACCCAACTTTTTATACTTGATGCGGGTGGGCTCGGCATTTTCGCCAAGCCGTTTCTTACGCTCTGCCTCATAGTCTGAGTAGTTGCCTTCATGCCATATCACTTCACTGTCGCCTTCAAAAGCCAGAATATGGGTGCAGATTCGGTCTAGAAACCAGCGATCGTGGGACACCACAATTGCGCAGCCAGGAAAAGTTAATATCCCTTCTTCTAAGGCGCGCAGGGTTTCCACATCCAAATCGTTGGTCGGCTCATCCAGCAGCAGCACGTTGCCGCCGCGGCGCAGCAGCTTCGCCATATGCAGCCGGTTACGTTCACCGCCGGAGAGGTCTTTGACAAATTTTTGCTGATCGCCGCCACGAAAATTAAAGCGGCTGGCGTAGGCGCGGGAAGCAACTTCGTATTTGCCGATTTGCAGAAAGTCTTGGCCGTCGGAGATCTCTTCCCACACGGTGTTCTCGCCGTTCAGCGTGTCGCGGCTTTGATCGACATAGGCAAGCTCAACCGTTGTGCCCAATTCAATGCTGCCGCTATCGGGGGTTTCGTCACCCACCAGCATCCGCAGAAACGTCGTTTTACCGGCGCCGTTACCACCAATAATACCGACAATACTGCCTTTAGGAATTGAAAAGCTGAGGTCATTGATCAGGGCTTTGTCGTCAAAGGATTTGCTGAGATTTTTAACCTCAACAACTTTGTCGCCAAGCCGCGGCCCAGGTGGAATATAGAGCTCTTGGGTTTCATTGCGCTTCTGAAAGTCTTGGGAATTTAGCTCCTCAAAGCGGGACAGGCGGGCCTTGCTTTTTGACTGCCTCCCCTTGGGGTTAGAGCGCACCCATTCCAATTCAGATTTGATAGTGCGCTCGTGAGCCGCTTCCTGTTTGGCTTCGGTTTCAAGGCGTTTTTCTTTGGTTTCCAGCCACGTGGTGTAGTTGCCTTCGTAAGGAATGCCGTGGCCGCGGTCAAGCTCGAGAATCCAGCCGGCGGCATTGTCTAGGAAATAGCGGTCGTGGGTGATGGCAACCACGGTGCCAGCGTAGTCCTGCAGAAAGCGTTCTAGCCAAGCTACACTGGCGGCGTCAAGGTGGTTAGTCGGCTCGTCCAGCAGCAGCATGTCCGGTTTGGACAGCAATAACCGGCACAGCGCAACTCGGCGCTTTTCGCCGCCTGACAGATGGCTCACGCTGGCCTCCCAAGGCGGCAGGCGCAGGGCGTCGGCTGCTCTTTCTAGAGTTCTATCCAGCTGCCAGCCATCCACTGCATCGATCTCGTTTTGCAGCGTGCCCTGCTCTTCGAGCAAGGCAGTCATTTCATCATCGCTCATGGGTTCGGCAAAGCGATCTGATATGGCATTGAATCGATCCAACAGGGCAACCACTTCTTTCATGCCGTCTTGTACATTGCCACGTACATCTTGGGTCTCGTCCAATTCCGGTTCTTGGGGCAAGTAGCCTATTTTAAGGTCGGCCTGGGGCCTAGCTTCGCCGTTATGTTCTTTGTCTAGGCCGGCCATAATTCGAAGTAGGGTGGATTTGCCGGAGCCGTTCAGGCCTAGCACGCCAATTTTGGCGCCTGGGAAAAATGACAGCGAGATGTCTTTAAGTATTTCGCGCTTGGGGGGGACGATTTTGCCAACCCGATCCATGGTGTATACAAACTGAGCCATTGCCTAAACCTTAAGGATAAATGAACGCCGATTATGCCACAGCGCAGTGCAATTTGGAGGTCAAAAAAGCCCTTGAGCGGCCATAATTGTGATGATCCAAGGGGGCTCATCATGTAGAATGACGCCTTCTTAAAATCCCCAAACCCTACGGAGATCTGGATGTTTAACACCTCTGTGAGCATTTCTGAAGCTGATCCTGAGATCAGTGCCGCCATTGAAGCTGAGCGAACTCGACAAGAAGAGCATATCGAGCTCATCGCCTCTGAGAATCACGCTAGCCCTTTGGTTATGGAGGCCCAAGGTTCGGTCCTCACCAATAAATACGCCGAAGGATACCCGGGTAAGCGTTATTATGGCGGCTGTGAACATGTTGACGTAGTAGAGAATCTGGCCATTGCCCGAGTTAAAGAACTGTACGGCGCCGACTACGCCAATGTGCAGCCCCATTCCGGCTCTCAAGCCAATGCGGCCGCTTTTATGGCAATGATCAAGCCCGGCGACACCATTCTCGGTATGAGCCTAGCCCACGGCGGCCACTTAACCCACGGCGCTAGCGTCAGTTTCTCTGGCCGCATCTACAATGCCGTGCAGTACGGCATCAATGAAGAGACCGGTGAGATCGATTACGATGAGGTGAACGCACTGGCGCAGGAGCATAAGCCAAAGCTCATCATTGCGGGTTTTTCAGCTTATTCACGTATCATTGACTGGCAGCGCTTTCGCGATATCGCCGACAGCATCGGCGCCTACTTTTTAGTGGATATGGCGCACATTTCAGGCCTGGTTGCAGCAGGGGTTTACCCAAGCCCGGTGAACATTGCCGATGTGACCACCTCGACCACGCATAAGACTCTGCGTGGTCCACGGGGCGGTATAATTCTGGCCAAATCAAACCCAGAGCTGGAGAAGAAATTAAACTTTGCGGTGTTTCCCGAAAGTCAGGGTGGGCCGTTAATGCATGTGATTGCCGCCAAGGCTATTTGCTTCAAAGAAGCCATGACAGATGAGTTTAAAGCCTATCAGAAGCAGGTGGTTGTCAATGCTCAGCTGATGGCAAAAGGTTTTATAGATCGCGGCTACGATGTGGTGTCTGGCGGTACTGACGATCATCTGTTTTTGGTTAGCCTGATCAAGCAGGGTATTACTGGCAAAGATGCCGACGCCGCGTTGGGTCGAGCCAATATTACTGTCAACAAAAATGCAGTCCCTAATGATCCTAAGCCACCGTTTGTTACCAGCGGTTTGCGCATTGGAACACCGGCAATTACGACTCGCGGGTTTAAGGAAGCAGAAATATCCCAGCTGACGAATTGGATCTGCGATGTCCTAGACGATTTAGAAAATGAGTCGGTCATCGATCAGGTGAAAGGTAAAGTGCTGGAGCTGTGTGCACGTTTTCCTGTGTATCGAGCCAGTTAAAAACCGATCAACTAACGCTAGCGCGCCGGCTATGTAGGCGGCGCTTGAGAACATCAAAAAGAACGAAAGGTTATTTATGCATTGTCCGTTTTGTAGCGCCATTGACACCAAGGTAATTGACTCCAGGCTGGTGACTGAGGGTAATCATGTGCGCAGACGGCGTGAGTGTATTACCTGTCAAGAACGTTTTACCACCTATGAGTCAGCCGAACTGGTGATGCCGCGCATCATCAAAAGCAATGGGATTAGAGAACCTTTCAACGAAGACAAGCTAATGGCGGGTCTATCTAAAGCCTTAGAAAAGCGGCCTGTCAGCATCGAAAAGCTGGAAGAAGCTGTGACCCGCATTAAAGCCAACTTGCGCTCAACCGGTGAGCGCGAAGTGCGCTCCCGCGATGTCGGCGAGGAAGTGATGAAAGAACTTCGAATCTTAGATGAAGTAGCCTTCGTGCGCTTTGCCTCGGTTTATCGTTCTTTTAAAGATCTAAATGAATTCCGCGAGGAAATAGATCGCCTGTCCCAAGGCAAGCCTGAATAAGGCCACGGCTAGGCTCCGTATGTAATCACTCTCCGACCGCAAAGGATCTCGCTTGCTTTGCCCGGGTACCCATAACTAGCAGCAGTTCACGAAATCATGAAAACCTTAGCTAATTCACAGCTTGGTGATGAGTTTATGGACTGGCCGGTTTACATGGCCAGAGCCATAGAGCTTGCCGCCAGCGTTATCAACACCAACCCAAACCCGCGGGTGGGGTGTGTCTTAGTGAATGGCAGTTACGTTGGCGCCGCACCCGGTGCTGCTGGACTAATTGTGCCGGCGGCTACGACAGCCACAGCTATATCCACAACCACAACCACAAACACAAACACAACGCCATCTACACCGCTCGCCTCTTCAGGCGCTTGCCAGCTTATTGGCCAGGGTTGGCATGTGTTTCCGGGCGAGCCTCACGCTGAAATCGCAGCACTTGAAGATGCCCGCCTCAGGCAGCATTGTGTTATTGGCGCTACCGCCTTCGTCTCCCTAGAGCCCTGTGCCCACTTTGGCAGAACAGGGCCCTGCGCGGTGGCGATGGTGAATGCGCAAATTGCCCGAGTCGTGATTGCCTGCAAGGATCCCAACCCTGAAGTGTCCGGTAAAGGTATTGAGATACTGGAGGCCGCCGGCATTGAGGTTTTCCACCTCAGCGAATTTGAAGCTCAGGCCAAAGCGCTCAACCCCGGCTTTCATAAGCGCCACGAACTCGGCCTGCCTTGGGTAAGGCTTAAGCTTGCCAGCAGCCTAGACGGCCGCACGGCATTGAACAATGGCGAGAGTAAGTGGATCACAGGCCCCAAAGCCCGACGCGACGTGCAAAAAATGCGGCTAGCCAGCAGCGCCATCATTACGGGGGTTAATTCGGTGCTCAAAGATGACCCACGCCTGAATGTAAGACCGGATGAGCTGGATCTCACAGACAACGAGCGCCGGCTCTATAAGCGCAGTTTGGCCCTGCAGCCGCTCAAGGTGGTGCTGGACAGCGCGCTGCGAACCCCAGCCACAGCGCAATTATTGACCTCGGGAAAGGTGGTTATTTTCACTAAGGCGGATCAATCCACCTGTTCGGATTTTTTAGCTAAGCTTTGGGAGGGGCATCAAGTACAGGTAGTGCAGGCGAAAGACAGTGCCTCAAACCCGTCACGGGGAGTCGATCTGCGTTTTGTGTTAGAATCCCTCGCCCAAATGCAGTGTAACGACGTATTGGTAGAGTCTGGCACTGTGGTCAGCTCTGCTTTTATCGAGCAGGGCTGGGTGGATGAGCTAGTTGTGTATCTGGCGGCTAAATTTATGGGCGCCGACGCTATGCCCTTGCTGACTAAGACTGGCATCTCGTCGATGGCAGATGTGCAGCAATTTGAGATTAAAGCATTGGCGCAGTTTGATAATGATATCAAGCTGACCATGACACCTTTGAATGAACAGTAAGGCGGGCAACAGTGGCCTGCCAAAGTGAGTTTGAATAGATGTTTACAGGAATTATCGAAGCTATCGGGCGGGTCAAAAGCCTGACCGAGATCCGCTCTGAATGGCGTTTGGTGCTTGAAACCAATGCGCTGGATATGTCTGATGTGAAGATTGGCGACTCTATTGCCGTCAGCGGCTGCTGTCTGACAGTGGTTGAAATGACCGCCAATAGCTTTGCTGCCGATGTTTCTAACGAGACCCTGCGCTGCACCTCTCTAGGGTCCCTAAAACCTGGCTCCCGGGTGAATTTGGAAAAAGCCATGTTGGCCACAGACCGCTTTGGTGGTCATATTGTGAGCGGCCATGTTGATGGAGTTGGTACGCTGGCGCAGTCCTCCCCGGAAGGTCAGAGCGTCAAGCTGACGTTTCATGTGCCGGATGAGCTGAGTAAATACATTGCTGCCAAAGGTTCAATTTGCATTGACGGCACCAGCCTTACTGTCAATGAGGTTAGCGGCAACGAGTTCTCAATCAATGTGATTCCTCACACCCAGGTGGAAACCATCGTGGGTGAATATGACATTGGCCGCGTGGTGAATTTAGAAGTTGATTTGGTGGCACGCTATTTAGAGCGCCTCATGTCGCCTCAAGCTGGCAAGGCCGGGTCAGGCATCACAGAAGAAACCCTCAAACAGAATGGGTTTTACTAATTCTTACACAGAACGCCAATAGTTGAGCATTATGGAATTAAATACAGTAGAAGAAATCATCGATGACATCCGCCAAGGCAAGATGGTTATCTTGATGGACGATGAGGATCGCGAAAACGAAGGTGACTTAATTATCGCGGCGGAGCGGGTTAAGACGGAAGACGTCAACTTTATGGCGACTTACGCCCGCGGCCTGATTTGTTTAACCCTGACTCCAGAGCGGTGTAAATTTTTGAAATTGCCGTTAATGGTGAATGAAAATCACACGCCTTATGAGACTAATTTTACGGTGTCGATCGAAGCCGCAACCGGCGTTACAACCGGTATTTCAGCGGCTGATCGTGCCCGCACAATTGCTGTGGCGGTTGGCCGTGACAGTCAGCCAAATGACATTGTTCAACCGGGCCATGTGTTCCCGATTATGGCTCAGCCAGGGGGCGTGTTACGCCGGGCCGGGCATACCGAGGCTGGCTGCGATCTAGCCCGCATGGCTGGCTATGAGCCCTCGGCAGCAATCGTTGAGATCATGAACGAAGATGGCACGATGGCGCGCCGGCCTGATCTTGAGAAGTTCGCCCAAAAGCACAATCTAAAAATTGGCACTATCGTTGATCTTATTCACTACCGTATCGCTAATGAGCACACGGTAGTGCGCACAGAAACTAACGTGCTAAATACTGAGCACGGAGAATTTACGGTGCACAGCTATAAAGACTCACTGAGCGGCAGTTTGCACTTGGCCTTCGTCAAGGGTGACATCAAGGCGGATGAGGCGACCCTTGTGCGGGTACATATACCCAATACTATTCGCGATGTGTGTAATGTGTACAATGAAGACCGTACTAGCTGGTCTTTTAATGCGGCACTGGAGCGCATTAGCAAAGAAGAAAGTGGTGCGGCTGTGCTTTTATCTGAAGCAGACTATGGGCAAGATCTTGCCTACAACTTGGCCGCTGCCGTAGCGAAAAAAGGTGACAACGTGCAGGGCGGTCGCCCAGGCAGTGATCTTACGATTGGCACTGGCTCGCAGATACTGCGCGATATTGGCGTAGGAAAAATGCGGCTGTTGAGCTACCCGGCTAGGTTCAATGCCGTGACCGGGTTTGATTTAGAAGTTGTCGATTTCGTTGGATTTGAAGACTAAGCCGTCGCGGTACCTCCGTCGATAGAAATTAGAATTATTTAGGAATGAGTCATGAGCATAAAAATGATTGAAGGTAACTACCAAAATGCATCGGCAAAATATGCGATCACGGTAACACGATGGAATAGCTTTATTGTCGACCGTCTGCTCGATGGTGCGCTTCAAGCGCTGAAGATGCACGGTGTTGCTGATAAAGACATCACTATCATTAAAGTGCCAGGTGCCTTTGAATTGCCACTGGCTGTGCAGAAGCTGCTTAAATCTGATTCTTACGATGCTGTGATAGCCCTTGGCGCAGTAATACGCGGCGGCACGCCACACTTTGACTATGTCGCCGGCGAATGTGTCAAAGGCTTGGGCATGGTTAGTCTCAATACATCCACCCCAGTAACTTTTGGTGTTCTAACTGTTGACTCTATCGAGCAGGCGATTGAACGCGCCGGCACCAAGGCAGGCAACAAAGGCGAGGAGGCAGCACTCACGGCAATGGAAATGGTGAGCTTGTCTCGTCAATTGGCACCTTAAGTGACAGACGAAAAAGCCACGGCCTCAGCTTCTGAGGAGCGCAGCCATCCTAAGCGTGTACCGCTGGCCCAGCGCCGCAAAGCGCGCCGGGTTATTCTGCAGGCACTTTATCAGTGGATTATAACCAATGACGCGCCGGCGGGAATTGCCAAGCAGTATCAGGAAGACACTCCCGGTAAGATTGAGTGGGAATATTTTAACGAAGTCTTTCCTGAAATTCCCAAGTGTGTGGAAATCTTAGACGAACATTTAAACCCCCTGTTAGACCGCAAGCCTGAAGCGCTAGACCCGATTGAGAAATCTCTGCTGTATTTGGGCTGTTACGAACTGGCGTTCCGCATTGACGTGCCTTACCGAGTCGTCATCAACGAATGTGTTGAGCTGGCGAAAGTGTTTGGCGCGACCGATGGCCATAAATACATTAACGGCGTGCTTGATAAGCTGGCGAAGAAGCTGAGGGCAATTGAATTTGCTGCGAGGTAACCCAGCTTGCCACGGTCGCCGCAATGAGCTGACAAATTAAAGAGCTAAAAGAGTTCGCTGGAGCCTGTCTATTTGCTAGAGCCCCTCTATTAGTTAGAGCCCTTCTATGAGCCGTTCTGAATTCGACATCATCACCCGCTATTTTTCTAAAGCGGCCCTTGGCTTTGCCACCGAGGGTGTGACCGTTGGTATCGGCGATGATGGCGCTGTACTCACTGCAACCGCAAACGCCCCATTGAGTATGTCGATGGATTTATTGGTTGGGGATGTGCACTTTCCCAGTGATGCCCCGGCCAGGGCAATTGCCACACGAGCCCTCGCGGTAAATCTAAGCGATCTTGCGGCTATGGCCGCCACTCCCCTGTGTTTTACTCTCGGCTTAGCCTTGCCCAATATCAATGAGGCGTGGCTGGAGGAATTTAGCGAAGGTTTAGCTGAAATGGCGCAGCGCTATTGCTGTCCTTTGGTGGGAGGAGACTTAACTAAGTGCGCGGCGACAGGGGCTGTAACCATTGCCATTCAGGTGCACGGTCTGCACCGACAAACCAAACCGGTACTTCGAAGCGGCGCAAAAGTGGCTGACGATATCTATGTCTCCGGCACCCTTGGCGACGGTGCGCTTGCTCTGTTAACTTTGGGCCTAAAATCACATCTAGACTTGGCCCTGAATAATTCGCTCGACACGGTGAGCGCGGGCGACAAAACTTATTTTTCTGAGGCGTTCTATAAACCCGAGCCGAGAATCAAACTAGCGTTGGCCCTCGCCGATTCGCTCAATGCCGCTATCGATATCTCGGATGGTTTAGCAGCTGATCTGGGCCATATTTTGCAGGCCAGCAAGCTTGGCGCTGTAATTGAGGGAGAAAGCTTGCCATACTCAGCCCACGCACGACGCCTTGTTTCCCAAGATTCCTGCCTTCGCGCCGCACTGTTTGGCGGTGACGATTACGAGCTGTGCTTCACAGCGCCCAGCAATAAAGAAGATCACATTATGGCAATAGCCTCCGATTTAGGCTTACCGGTGACTAAGATTGGCAAGATGGTTGAGGGAACAGGTTTAACAGTAGTAGACGGCCAAGGCCAGCCGTTGCCTGTTTCGAGCCATGGCTATGATCACTTTAAAGAGCCTGCCGCGTGAGTAATTTCACCCCTAAATCAGTGTGGCGCAATCCAATCCACTTTTTGGCGTTTGGCCTAGGCAGCGGCGCGGCGCCCAAAGCCCCCGGGACATTTGGCACAGCTATGGGCGCAGGCATCTATCTGCTGCTGCCAGCGATGCCGGCTTTGGTCTACCTCGGGTTTTTGGTTGTTACCTTTGTATTCGGGGTTTGGCTTTGCGGCAAGACCGCGGAAGATATTAAAGTGCACGACCACGGCGGTATCGTCTGGGACGAATTCGTTGGCTACTGGATTACTATGTTTATGGCCCCAGCGGGCTGGCTTTGGATACTTATAGGCTTCGGTCTGTTCAGGGTCTTCGACATTGCCAAGCCTTGGCCGATTAAGTGGGCGGATGAGAAGGTACAAGGCGGGCTTGGAATCATGCTAGATGACGTTTTAGCAGGTATAATGGCGGCCCTGTGTCTGCAGGCCTTGGTATTCGTGCTGTAAAATCACTTATTTAAGTTGAAGCTTTACAGTCATCTAGGATGGTTGTTGGAAAAGAGGAAAATCTGTTGTCTGTTAAGTTTGCCGCATCGGCGCAATTACCTACCCAATGGGGCCAGTTTACAATTTATGGCTTTAACGACGAAGCCACTGGGAAAGAGCATGTGGCGCTGGTGCATGGAGAATTGAAGTCGGATTCCGCAATTCTATGCCGAGTCCACTCTGAGTGTCTGACGGGGGACTGTCTGTTCAGTCTGCGCTGTGACTGTGGGCCTCAGCTGCAATATGCAATGCAGTCAATCGTGGCTGAAGGCAGCGGCATTATTTTGTATCTGCGGCAAGAGGGGCGCGGTATTGGCCTGCTAAATAAAATACGCGCTTACTCACTTCAAGACTCAGGGGCTGACACCGTTGAAGCAAATGAACAGCTTGGCTTTGATGCAGATGGTCGTGAATACGAAATCTGTAAACCGATGTTTGATCATTTTTCTATCAGCAACGTGAGGTTGATGACGAATAATCCGCGTAAGGTAAATGCGCTCGAGAACATGGGTGTGGCGGTTACCGAAATCGTGCCCATTCGTACCGGCGCTAATCCCCACAATGAAAGCTATCTGGCTGTTAAGGTGGATAAGCTGGGGCATATTAAGTAGGGCAAATGGAGATAGATTTCCTTTTGGCCTGAGTCGGCCAAGGAGCTGTAATTTACTTCTGCGACACGCCGTGAATACATCCCTGTAGGCTTGGCGCCCGCATCCCTGCGGACGACGGTCGCAGCAGCAAACTCCACCGCCTTGACTGGCAGTTCAGTGCAAACGGCAGTTGATCAATGGAACAATAGAAGTAATAGGGACAGATTTATTTTTGATCTGTTTTGACTTGCTTCGAGCTGTTTTGGGCTGAGACGGCCAAGGCGTTGGAATTTACTTCTGCGACGCGCCGTGAATACGTCCCTGTAGGCTTGGCGCCCGGATCCCTATCCCTCTCACGACGGTCGCCGTCGCTAACTCCAACACCGATTATCCGATAAGCTTTCGCCGTTTTTCGCGTTTCATCGAATAGTCTTGGTGATATGCTTAATGCTTAAAGTCTTGGAGTGGTTAGCTTTGGACAAAGTCGATTCAACCCTTAAGAAACAAATCATCATCGATTTTATCCGCCACGGTGAGCCCGCAGGCGGGGACATTCTGCGGGGGCGGGTTAACCCGCTGCTAACGCCGCTGGGGTGGGCGCAGATGAGAACCGCTACGGCACTAAACGATGCTCATGAGCCGACACTCATCACTCCCCAATGGACCCATATTGTGTCGTCGTCTCTTTCCCGCTGCCGTGATTTTGCTGAGCGTACTAGCGAGAAGGTACAGCTGACGCCTTTGGTTGAAGATCAGTGGCAGGAAATTGACTACGGCGATTGGGACGGCATGTTGATCAAGGATTGGCGCGTTGTCGCGGCAGATCAGTTTAAGGCGTTTAGGAGTGATTTGTCGGCGTTATCGCCACCTAACGGTGAAGACTATTTGAGTTTTAAGAACCGTATTACCGCTGCCTTTGAATCTTTGGCCGAGCTGCCTAACGACAGCCACGTGCTGGTTGTAACCCACGGTGGAGTTTTGCGCGTGGTGCTGCCAACGGTGTTAGGTATGCCTTTAAATAAAAGTTTTCCCCTGCACATTCCGTTTGCTTGTTTCAGCAGGGTGAGTATCGATGTGGTCGATGGCCGCATGCACTGCGCGCTTGTGTTTCACAACGGCGCAGAGTATGCAGCAGGTGGAGCGCTGTATGCTCCTTAGAGAAACTGTTTAATAGTCGATGCCTTTTTGCACCTTTACGCCATCGTAAAACGCATGTTTGGTTTCACCCAGTTCAGTGACGGTGTCGGCAATTTCGATCAGCTCTTTGCTAGCATTGCGCCCGGTCACAATGACATGTTGCATTTCAGGGCGGTTGTCCAGCGTGTCGATTACTGTGTCTCTATCTAGATAGCCATAGGTGAGCATATAGGTCAGTTCGTCCAGTATGACCACGTCTATGTCTTTGTTGTTTAAAAGCTCGGCGGCTTTTTCCCAGGTGGCTTTGGCCGCGGCAATATCGGCTTCGCGGTCCTGGGTTTCCCAAGTGAAACCGGTGTTCATGACGTGAAATTCAACTAGGGGATGATCTTGGAACAGCAGGTGTTCGCCAGTTTCCCATACGCCCTTTATGAACTGCACAACGCCGCAGCGCAGGCCATGGCCTACGCTGCGCGCCAACATGCCAAATGCAGACGAACTTTTGCCCTTGCCGTTACCGGTTAAAACTACCATCAGCCCTTTGTCGATTGTGGCTTTCGCGATATTGCCATCGATGTGTTCTTTCTTGCGCTGCATGGCTCGTTTGTGGCGTTCGTTTCTATCTGTATCAGCTGACACGTTTTATCTCCTGCTGTAAGTAATAATTATCGAAAGTCTACCGCTTAAAAGCTCAGCTTGGCACCGATATAAGAGCCGCGTTGGGCTGAGTTAAACCCATTAATCTCTTGGTAGTCCTCATCAAGTGCGTTCTCTACGCGAGCATAAAGCTCAACGTTTTGATTGATCTGATAGCGGGCGTTGATATCTACTACGTCGAAATCATCAAGTGGGACTAGTACCGTATTGCCATCAATGGCGTTTGCTGAGCTTCGGTAGAATGCGTTAAACGACAATTTACCGTCGTCACTGCGATAGCTCACACCTAAGTTGGCTAGATGCTCGGGGCGGCGTATGCGCTGTAAGCCATTGGGGCGTTCGGTTTCATTGAAAGTGTAGTTTCCCTTCAATCTCCAATTGGCTGTGAGGGCGTAGTCGGCGATGAGTTCCACACCTGAACTGGTGCTGTCGCCAACATCTTGCAGGTAGCCACTGAATAGCTCTAGATCGAAGAAAATCGCGTCTTCCACATCTTGGGAAAAGTACACGGCTTCAAGTTTTAACTGGGTGCCTGCAAAGTACTCGACCCCAATTTCAAAGCCTTCACTGGTCTCTTCGCTAAGCTGCACATTAGAGGCCGGTGGGCGGGCAAATGCGCCAGCGTTGTAGGCAATTTCTGCCGTGCTCGGCGCTCTGAACCCAGTGCCGGCGCTGGCCTTCAGCTTGAGTGTGTTGCTATTGCCAAGCTCGACTAAATAGGCGCTGCTCACTCTAAAGCTAGTGTGCTGACCAAAATCATCATTGTCATCAACTCGCACGCCCGCCGTAAAGAACAGGGTCTCGGAGAAGTCGCTTAGAAATTCGCCGTAGTAGCCGATGTTGTCGCGGTTAATGGCGTTGTTGGACTCTTCTTCAAGATCAAAGCCAAACACTAGGTCAAAGCCGTTAAGCTCAGTGAGCTGGCCTATATATTCAATTCGTTCCAGTTTGCCTATGGCGCTAAACGCCGACACCCCTTCGGTCAAGCTGTCGTTATCGCTATTAGTTTGCGCATAGGCCAAGCTGTGATTCATTTCTGCACCAGAGTATTTTAGTTGCACCCTACTGGCGTCCAATTCATACAGAGAATTGCAGTCATTGATGGTAAACGTGCAGCCATCAAATTCGGTATCGCCTTCGTTATAGCGATGGACTAAATCTAGTCGCCACTGCTGGTTAAGATTTATACCCACTCGGCCATGAAAGCTTTCGTTATCATAGCCGTCTTTATCACCCGGGTTGGTGTCGCTTTCCCGCGCGTTGAACCCTTCGGTTTCAAAACTAGAGGCAGACACATAGAAATCGGCCCGCTCGGAGCCGGCGCCAATATTCATTGCCACCTGATTGGTGCCAAAGCTACCGCCGTGGCCGTCAATGCTGCCCGATAAAGGCCCGGCGCCTTGCCTTGAGGTAATGTTGATAACCCCTCCCGCATCCGCGCCGAAACTTAAGCCCTGCGGGCCCCGGAGCACTTCAACCCGTGCGATGCCGCTGCTGACAATGTGCTGAAGCTGAGGCTGTACTTGAGGTCCACTTGGGTCAGACAGCTTTATGCCGTCAAAGCGGGTGAGGGTTCTAAAACCTTCTTCGCCGCGAATACGCAGCGAGGTCGCTGAACCGACTGGACCGTTTCTCGACGCCCCCACCGAGGGTAGCTGGCGGATAATGTCGGTGATGGATACGTTGCTGTGAGCAATGATGTCAGCCTCATTAAGTACCGAAACAGAGGTGCCCAATTGCTTGGCGCTAACCGGTACCCGATTGGCGACAACGATTAACTCTTCTAGAGGATTGCCGGAGTCCTGTGCTTGAGCTGCATTGATACACAGCGCTAAGCAGGCAAGCTTGGCAGGGTGTGTAAATTGGTTTTTCATTTTTTGTAGTCCCATTGAATCTGCTTCGCCAAAAGGCGAACAAATAGTTCAGTTTCAAGAGGGAGGGGGAGGCAGACGAGTACCCCAAACGAGCAAGGGCATCTTCTACTGATGTAGCCCTCCGCTGCATCGAGTATTGCGTCTTCTCAGGCTGGTATCGGGCTTACCGACTATCGCAGAACTTAGCGACGTCTTGCTTACCGTTGCGGGGGCAGCGTTGGCATTTAACCAACTTCCCATTTAATTCAGCACTTCGTGCTGATACCTGTAAAAGAGTGTTGAGACCAGTCTGAAAGACCCAAGCTCAACGGGGCGCAGTCTATCCAGTTACTACTATCGAGTCAATTTAAGCCGTCGCTAATTTCAAAGCGCTTTGACATCGCTAGAAGCTACTCTCTATAATCGAGCCACTTTAGGTGCCCACCATCGAACCTCGATGTGAGTTAAAAGGGAACGCAGGTGTAGTAGAGCAGGTTTTCTGCTTGCTAAGTCCTGGGCTGCCCCCGCAACGGTAGCGCTGATACTTTTTATGTTATTCAGCGAAGCCCGATACCTGCCTAGAGCGGTTAACCCGATGCCAATGGTGTGGGTTTTCAGTACGGTGAATAAGCGGAGGGCTTATCTGAATCGGTCTGGGCAACTGCCAATCTGATTTTCCTCTCTGTCTGATTTTATAGCTCGAAGCCGTTATTTTTTACTCTTCGGTTATAAAAACTTTAGTTACTTTTTACACCACGTGCCAAAAAACGGCAGAGATTTATGACAACACGACCGCTTGGGTTTGGGCTGACCGATGCTATTGATTACGGCGCTGGTTTAAGTCTGTGAATCGTTTAAACCACCGAACGGTGATGACAGTATTGCTGTGGGCTTTGCCCGCTGTGATGCTGGTGTATTTGTCGGTAGGCCCGAGTTTCATTTCGCCGTTAAACCTGTTTTTAATCGGTCAGCCAAGCACCAGTGCCGCCGGCCAATCCTTAGATGTTGTAATACTTACTTCTATAAGGCTGCCACGGGTTCTGGTCGCTGCCTTAATAGGTGCCTGCTTAGCCTGCTGCGGCGCGGCAATGCAGGGGCTTTTCAGAAACCCACTCGCGGATCCTTCGCTGATTGGTGTCTCTAGCGGCGCATCCGCCGGCGCAAGCTTTATGATTGTTTTTGGCCTTGCCTATCTTGATAGCAGCTCCGTTCTTGGTTTATCGATTGTGAGCCTTGGCGCCGTGGCGGGGGCAGTGGTAGCTGTATCTTTAGTCTATCGTTTGGCGACTAACAGCTACGGCACTTCAGTGGTTACTATGCTGCTCTCTGGAGTGGCAATTGGAGCCGTCGCCAGCGCCCTGAATAATTTATTTGGGTATTTCGCTGACAGTGAAATGCTAAGGCGGATCAGCGTATGGCAAATGGGCAACCTAGACGGCGCCAACTGGGAAAGGTTTGGCCTTATTGCCTTTGTTGGTGTGGTTTTGTTACTGCGATTACCGCGCCACAGTCTTGCGCTTAATGCCTTTCTGCTAGGGGAGTCTGAAGCTCGGCATTTGGGTATCGCCGTGAACAAAGTGAAACTCGAGCTGGTGTTGCTGACTGCGCTAGCCGTTGGCATTTCAGTCGTTATTTCTGGCAATATTGCCTTTGTAGGCCTAGTAGTGCCCCATATTCTACGGGGCTTTATTGGCCCCGATCATCGTTACCTGTTACCCAGTTCAGCATTGGCCGGCGCGATACTATTAGTGATAGCCGACATGATAGCCCGCACGGTCATAGCCCCCGCTGAGTTACCCGCCGGAATTCTCACAGCGCTAGTGGGAGCGCCGGTGTTTTTCTATTTACTCATTCGCGGAAATGACTCCAGCAACCCAGAAAAACTGTAGTGAAGATTAGAAACTTATGATGACTCTTCAGCTCATTAATGTATCTGCCCCTATCAGCAGTGCCTATGGCCTGCAAAATATCGGGTTCGATCTTATTGAGGGCGGCGTCACCGCCATTATTGGCCCTAACGGCGCCGGCAAGACATCACTGCTGCGTACAATTTGCGGTGATCTAGCTATAAGTTCCGGCGAGATCTTGCTGAACGGCAAAGACACTCACCTTTGGTCGGTGCAAGATAAAGCACTGTGCACCGCTGTTTTGCCGCAGCACTCCCCATTGGATTTTCCATTCAATGCTCATGAAGTAGTCAATATGGGCCGCATTCCCCACAGCACCTCAGCGAAGCGCAACTCAGAGATTGTCGATCAAGCGCTGGCTTTGGTGGATTGCCAACACCTGGCCACACGGTCTTACCTAACCTTGTCGGGCGGCGAGAAACAAAGAGTGCAGCTTGCTCGGGTGGCAGCTCAGATTTGGGAGCCGGTTGACATTGGCCAGCGCTGTTTGATTTTGGATGAGCCTTCAGCCTCCCTGGATTTAGCCCATCAAGAGATGGTGGTGCAGCTGTTTCGCTATTTTACTCTGCAAGGCGTTGCTATTCTTGTCGTGCTGCATGACCTTAACCTGGCGGCGAAGTGTGCCAGCGAAATACTTGTGCTTGATGATGGTAAAGTGGCGGCTTCTGGAACGCCTGAACAAGTAATGACCGCGGCTTTGCTTAGAGAGGTGTTTAATACCGCAGCCTTAGTGCAGAAAAACCCCATCAGCGGCACCCCGCTGATCATCACATGAGTAAAACGAGCTGTGGGATAGAGACTTTAACACTATGCGGAGAAACTACTTGAAGCGAATTGCCCTGCTGTTTTTGTCCATGGCCATAAGTCTTAGTGGCGGCTTGGTGCAGGCGCAAATTACAGTAGAGGATGATATGGGCAACACCGTCACTTTGGCGAAGCCAGCCCAGAGGATAGTCAGTCTGTCGCCACATATTACTGAGATGCTGTATGCGGCAGGCGCTGGCGATCGAATTGTAGCGACAGTGATGTACAGTGACTTTCCCCCAGTAGCAAAAGACATTCCGGTGATTGGCACTCACAATGCAGTAGCCTATGAATCACTCCTGGCGCTGGCCCCTGATTTGGTTATTGCTTGGGCCAGTGGCAATGGTGATGAGATTGTAGCGCGGTTGAAGTCTTTGGGTTTAACTGTGTATTTGGATGAGCCGCGAAAGATAGAAGATATTCCACAGTCGCTGCTGCGCTTTGGCCAGCTCGTTGGGCGGGAGCCAGAAACCAAAATTGAAGCCGCAAGGTTTACCAAAGCACTAACTATCCTGCGTGACGCCAATGCTGAAAAAACCACGATAGATGTATTTTATCAGGTATGGAACGATCCGATTACCACGCTCAACGGCTCCCATTTAGTGTCGGACGTCATTAGGCTATGTGGTGGCAGAAACATCTTCGCCGATGTGATTCCTATTGCGCCGGTTGTCAACATCGAGTCGGTACTCAATGCCAACCCTGATGTCATAGTAGTGAGCGGGATGGATGATAAACGCCCCGCTTGGCTGGATGAGTGGGCGCGTTGGACAAGTCTGGCTGCTACAAAAAATCAGCAATTGCATTTCATTCCACCAGATCTTTTGCAGCGTAACTCCTTAAGGATTATGCTTGGTGCCGAAAGGATGTGCGAGATACTAGACTCTGCTCGCTAGGGCGCAAAGTGCCAAATGTCGCCGCAGACTATTCCAATAAAACAGGTTACAGCTAAAGGGGTTTTCATGAAGTTAGCTTCAGCTTTATTACTTTTTCTTCTCGCCGGCACCCTCCATGGACAGACGATCAGCGTTGCTGAGCCTTATGGGTTTGAGGCTCCTCATCATGTGTCAATTTTTTTGGGAGATACCCACATTGACGGCGAAGGCAACAATGCCACCATCGGCCTAGACTATGAATACCGCGTGAGCGAGCTGCTTGGTCTTGGTGTTGTGGTTGAACGGGCAGGCGGAGAGATTGATGCAACAACCGCCTTGGCTGTTGCTGATATTCATTTTGCAAGTGGCCTTATTATGCAGGTAGGTCCAGGCTTCGAAAATCATGACTCAGAGCAGATTTTTGTCGCCCGCGTTGGAGTACTTTATGAGTTTGAATTTGGTAGATTCACGTTATCGCCGCAGCTGCATTGGGACTACCACGCGGAGGGTGAGAGCGCTTTAGTTGCTGGGCTGGCCTTTGGGTTTGGGTTCTAGACAGCCCGCGATCTGATTTTACAGGCCAGTAGCTTTTGCCGAATTGATTTGGTAATACCGGTGGCGTCCAAACCCACATCTGCAAGCATCTGCGGCGCTTTACCATGCTCAACAAAGCTATCGGGTAGGCCCAAGTTTAGCACCGGAATTTGATAATTCTCCCGCAGTAGAAATTCATTCACCGCAGACCCAGCGCCTCCCATTACTGCACTTTCCTCAACGGTGACAATTAGCTGATGGCCGGTTGCCATATCACCAATAAGCTGCTCATCCAGTGGCTTTATAAAGCGCATATCAACCACCGTTGCGTCTAATTCATCGCCTGCAGTGAGGGCTGCTTGCACCATGGAGCCGAAGGCAAGAATGGCAACCGAATGGCCTTTGCGCCGCGGCTTGGCCTTGCCAATGGCCACTGGCTCAAGTGAGGCTTGTATTGCAGTTCCCGGGCCTTTGCCTCGTGGGTAACGCACGGCAGCTGGGCCTTGGTAGGAGTAGCCTGTCGACAGTAGCTTGTAGGTTTCGTCTTCATCACTAGGTGCCATGACTAGCATATTAGGGATGCAGCGTAGATAGCTCACGTCGAAACTACCGGCATGGGTTGGGCCATCTTCACCGACAAGTCCGGCGCGGTCTAATGCAAACAAAACATCGAGATTTTGTAGCGCCACATCGTGAATCAGCTGGTCATAGGCGCGCTGTAAAAAAGTAGAGTATATCGCCACCACTGGCTTTAAACCTTCGCACGCCATGCCCGCAGCGAACGTCACCGCATGCTGCTCGGCAATTGCCACATCATGAAAACGCTCGGGGTATTTCTCAGCAAACTCTCTCATGCCAGAGCCTTCGCCCATAGCCGGGGTGATGCCAACCACCAATGGGTCCGCTGCGGCGGCCAGGCAAAGCCAGTCGCCAAACACTTTAGAATAAGTGGGGCTGCTGGGTTTTAGCATCTGCTGGCTTTGCTGTTCTTTATGGGTTTCGATCTTGCTTAAGGCGTGCATCCCAAACGGGTCTTTTTCTGAGGCGGTATAGCCTTTGCCTTTTTGGGTGACTACATGCAAAAGCTGCGGGCCTCGAAGCGAGCGGATATTGCTTAAAATCTCGACTAACCCCGCCGTGTCATGACCATCGACTAGGCCGATATAGTTAAAGCCAATTTCTTCAAAAAGAGTGCCAGGTGACACCATGCCTTTCATGTATTCTTCGGTGCGGTGGGCGGCTTTCAACACAGGCGGTATAGTGGAAAGAACTTTTTTAGTGCCTTTGCGGATAAAGTTATAGGGTTTGCTAGCCCACATTCTGGCAAAGTAACTGGACAGCCCGCCAACATTTTTAGAGATAGACATGTTGTTATCATTGAGAATAACTAACAGATTGTCATCCAAGTGGCCGGCGTGGTTGAGAGCTTCAAACGCCATGCCGGCAGTCATGGCGCCATCGCCAATCACGGCGATTTGATAATTATCGAGCTGCTTCATGCTCGATCCAATCATCATGCCCAAGGCGGCGCTGATAGAGGTGCTGGAGTGGCCAACGCCAAAGGTGTCGTATTCGCTTTCTTTACGGCTAGGAAAAGCAGCCAGCCCGCCAGCCTGGCGCATAGTGAGCATCTCATCTCGTCGGCCCGTGAGAATCTTGTGGGGATAGGCCTGGTGACCAACATCCCAAACCAGACGGTCGGTTGGAGTATTAAAGACATAGTGAAGGGCGATAGTGAGTTCGACTACGCCCAAGCCAGCGCCGAAATGGCCGCCTGTTTGGCCGACAGAGTAAAGCAAGAACAGCCGCAGTTCCTCGGCTAATTCTTCGAGTTGATCTATGGCTAGAAGTTTAAGGTCCGCCGGGGAATTGATCTCATCCAGCAGGGGAGTTTCTGGCCGTGTAACAGGGATTTCATCTAACATTGTGCTATTTCAACTCTCCAAGAGCCATTTTTCAAGGTTTTCAGCAATTTAGCGGGAAATTGACTGTCAGTTTTTTGCTATTGCTGTGGCTCAGTCAATTAAAAGCTAAAAACTTCGCTTAACGATATGGCGGGCCAAGGCTCGCAGTGGGTCTGCGGCACTGTCAAACCCAGCAAGGGCAGCAATGGCCGCAGAGCTAAGCTGGTTGGCATGGGCTGCCGCCGCGTCAACGCCAAGCAGAGAGACAAATGTGGGTTTATCCAGAGCCTTATCCGAGCCTTGGGGCTTGCCGAGGGTTTGCGTGTCGGCCGTGACATCTAGGATGTCGTCTTGCACCTGAAAGGCTAGGCCGATGTTGGCCCCATAGTCATGCAGGGCCTGCAGCTGGCTTTCGCTGACTGTGGGGTTACACAGAGCGCCAAGCTTTACCGAGCAAGAAATAAGCGCACCAGTTTTCATATTGTGCATGGATGTGAGCTGTTCGACGTTGAGATTCTTGCCGCTGGCAGCGAAATCAGTGGCTTGGCCGCCAACCATGCCCTGGGCGCCAGCGGCTTCGCTCAATAGCCTGACCATTTGCAGTTTTATCGCGGGTGCAAGGTCAGCACTAGGCGCAGATAACACTTCAAACGCAAGACTTTGCAAAGCGTCGCCCACCAAAATAGCCGTCGCCTCATCAAAGGCTTTGTGCACAGTGGGTTGGCCCCGGCGCAGATCATCATCATCCATTGCCGGCAGATCGTCGTGGGCAAGGGAATAACAGTGTATCAGCTCGACAGCAACCGCAGGCGTATCGGCTAGCTC
Source organism: uncultured Pseudohongiella sp. (assembly GCA_964352445.1). Classification (GTDB taxonomy): domain Bacteria; phylum Pseudomonadota; class Gammaproteobacteria; order Pseudomonadales; family Pseudohongiellaceae; genus UBA9145. The sequence continues at coordinate 25,726 of CAYGSO010000032.1, forward strand.
CGGCGCTGCGCCAACAGCCGCAGCTGCGGCGTATACCAATATCGGACGCAGCCGCTTGCCGCCGCTCAGGCAGGCATAGGCCATGGCTTCGCCTAGGCGTGAATTGGGGTATTTAAGATCAAGCGCGCCTTTAAGCGCGAGATTACTGCGCTGCTGGTGGGTCTCAAGAAATGTCTGCAGCGCTAAATCAGGCCCATTGATGGTAACCATCGATTAGTCTTCACCCTCAGCAAAGTCCAGGTCCCGGGTATCGCCACTTTCGTTGATCAGCACCTGCACCTTCTGTTCGGCGGCTTTTAGGGCTCCTTGGCATTCTCGAGTCAGCTTGATCCCTGTTTCAAAGGCTTTCAAAGAGTCTTCAAGACTTAAATCACCTTCTTCCATCGAAGTGACTAAGGTTTCGAGGTTCTCCAGCGCTTTCTCGAAATCAAAACTGTCTGACTTTGGCTTGGCCATGATTACTAGTTCCAACAAGTTATTCGTTTGGTCGGAAGATTATACGTCAACTCGCGGGCATTGCATCTCACAACCCTCACTTATCCTGCACTTAAACCGTTGTTAAAGATTTGACTCTCTTGGGCAAAAAGCCAACTAGACTTTAAATAGGAAAAAGACAGAGTTGATTAGAGCTCAAGCTTCGGTGCTTATAACTACGTGTTATTAGACCTTGCTGGGCCTCTGTATCAGCTCAATTGAACTATCAAATAGTGAGTTAAGGACGTTACAGGCAATGGATTTAGCAACATTAATTGGCATTTTGGGAGTCTGGTTGTTAATTGTCGTCACCATCTTGATGGGTGGATCGGCATACATGTTCGTCAATATCCCGTCCATCCTAATCGTGGTTGCGGGCTCGCTTTTGGTGGTTATGGCGAAATTTGGTATGGGCCTGTTCTTAGGCGCGTTGAAAACATCTGCGAAAGTCTTCTCAGATAAGTTAGACAAACCAGAAGATCTTATTTCTGAAATCGTAGAACTTGCTGATGCAGCGCGTAAAGGAGGGCTGTTGTCACTTGAGGGCAAAGAGGTAGGCAATGAGTTTTTACAAAATGGCATTCAATTGCTGGTGGATGGCCACGATCCGGAAGTGGTTAAAACCCTGCTGACCCGCGACATGAAGCAAGCCGTTGCACGCCACGATTGGAGTCAGAAGGTCTGGCAGCAAGTCGGCGATGTTGGCCCTGCGATGGGTATGATCGGAACCCTAATTGGTCTTGTGGGTATGCTTGCCAGCATGGACGACCCAGCGTCAATTGGTCCTTCCATGGCTGTTGCTTTGTTAACAACCCTGTACGGCGCCATGATGGCGAATATGATCGCGCTACCCATTTGCGACAAACTGAAACTACGCAGTTCAGAAGAGGAAAAAATTAAGTCGCTGGTGATAGATGCCTTGTTGGGAATTCAAGCCGGGCAAAACCCTAGAGTAATCGACACCATGCTACGCACCTATTTGCCGGTGTCCCAACGTGCGACGACGGCTGACGCCTAGGATCGGTAACTATGGAAGAAGAAGCATGCCCAGAGTGTCCGGCGGGAATTCCAGCCTGGGTAATGACATTCGCCGACCTCATGTCGCTTTTGATGTGCTTCTTTGTGCTGTTGCTTTCGTTCTCCGAAATGGACGCCTTGAAGTTCAAACGCCTAGCAGGCTCCATGGCCCAGGCCTTTGGCGTGCAAAACCAGCTCGACGTTGATGATATCCCTAAAGGCACTAGCATCATCGCCCAAGAGTTTAGCCCAGGTATTCCCAAGCCAACCCCTATCAATGAGATTTACCAGTCAACCAGAGAGATCACCGAAAGCACATTAGACTTCAACGAAACTCAAATCTTTGACGTCGAGCAGGGCACCGAGAATCAGACCCAAGGCGTCACCATGCCCATCGTTGAAAAGCTGGAAGAATTAATTAGAGAAACTCAATCTGACGCTGACGCCTTGGCAGATGAATTAGAAGTTCAGATCGTCCGCGGTGAGCTAGAGATCGAAACCGAGGGCCGAAAAATAGTGGTGCGCATCAAAGAGCGTGGTTCATTTAGACCCGGCACCGCCGAGCTCTCTGCCGACTATTATCCTATCTTGGCGATTATTCGAGAGACCATTGCCAAGCGCGAAGGCGCGGTCAACGTTGAGGGCCATACCGACGACACCTCGATAAGTAACAGCCGCTTCCGCTCCAACTGGGATCTTTCTGCTTTGCGTGCGGTGACTGTAGCCCAAGAGCTGTTCATCGAAAATGTGTTGGACTCAAGCCGTTTCTCAGTCACCGGCTTTGCAGACACTCAACCACTTGTGGCAAATAATTCTGCCCAAAATAGAGACCGCAACCGGCGGGTCGAAATAGTTATCAGACAGGCTATAGATCCAGATTTACAGGAGCAAATTGACGTACTAAAAGACGTTGATCCAGCCCTTTACCGCAGCTTTCAGCTAGAGGCAGAAACCGCTCTCTACAGCTTGCCACCTTCCAGTATTTTTTAGTCAATCTATAGTCTAGAGTTAAACCATGGATACACATAATCAACAAAAAGATGAGCGCGGCTATTTTCGCATAGTCGACTTTATCGGCCTCGACTATCGCGTGTTAGAACAGGCCGAATTTGCGCGCCTGGTTGCAGCCAACAAACATGCCGAAGTGCCGCCACTAGATGAGCTTGCAGTACTGGATCAGCAAATTCAGCTCGTAATTGATAGGCTAAAAATACGGCAGCCCGATGCGGCTGACCTAAGCGATTTGCTGAACAAAAAAATCGATCTGATTGTGCGCCATTCAAACCTGGCTAGCGGCCTGCCTGATACAAACAAGTTCCCCCAGCGCCAAGTAGACATTAGCGCCACGGGCGTGGCATTTCCTGCCCATTGCGCGGTGAGTCCCGGCCAATACCTTCACCTTGATCTACTCTTACAATCAGGCCGCCAACACCTGAAGCTGTTAGCAAAAGTCATTGGCTGCGATAACGATGCCAGCTCACTCAATGATGAAGACCTCAGCTTAACCCATATTGTTCGAGTTACTTTCGTAGAAATGAACGAGCACATCAGCGAGTTTCTAATTCAATACCTCGTCAAGCGCCAAGGTGCGTTGCTAAAATCTCGCCGCCTGGAAAAATAGGCCACCCGACCCTCAGGAGCACTGGCCACATCAGCCCGGAATCCCAACATTAATCCTGCAGTCAAACACTCAAAACAATTCAAACCTGCAGAGCAGCACTGACCCTGAAAGCCCTAGACGCTCGCCGAATTCAGTGACGCTCGCCA
>CAYGSO010000032.1:29083-42287 GCA_964352445.1 uncultured Pseudohongiella sp.
CGCTCGCCAGCATGGATGCTGGCGCCAAGCCTACAGGGAAGTATTCACTGCGTGTAATGAATGTGGCGAGGTGCTGGGGCTTGGCATGAAAAAATAGCCTAGAATTCCCAACATTAAACCTACCGCCAAACACCCAAAGCAAAAGCAAACTTTTAAAGCAGCACTGACCCTGAAAGCCCTAGACGCTCGCCGAATTCAGTGACGCTCGCCAGCATGGATGCTGGCGCCAAGCCTACAGGGAAGTATTCACTGCGTGTCAATGAATTTGGTGAGGGGCTGGGGCTCAAGCACGAAAAATCATGCCAAAGCACGAACAGTCATGCCAAAGCAAAAATAACCAGTCGATACTAAAAAGAATTGTCGATAACTAGGAAGAGAAATCAGTCAAATATGAAAAGCTGGCGGGAAACTAACAAACTACCGAAAAATTAGCGTCTTCAAGAATTCTTTTTTGAAATTCCTGCTCCACACAGACCTCTAGCGCTTTTTGACTCAGCTCCTTGTCAATTAATGCAGTGACAACAGTTTCGATAAACTCTTCACTAAGCTGCTCAGGCTCCGCACCAAAAGCCCGTAATTTAGTTAAGGCGCTATCAATTGCGGACACCAGCTGCATGTAGACCAGCTGCATACCGCTAGGAAGAGAGCTGACGTCCTCAAGAAGCGCGATTTCTTTCAATTTTTGCGACATTTACTGGGTCTTTGTAGGATTTTGGCTAGTAGTTTAGCGCAGACCCTTTCAGAAAACTATGACAGGTTCATTACCATTTTTGAGGCCGTCAGACCCCTCGCTTGCGCAGTTCTCTTTCAAAAAACGCCTTTAAGTCTCGCAGCTTACGTTCATCTATAGGGCTGGTTTGCAATGCCTTTAAGTTGTTTTCAATGTTTCCTATCATATTCTGAATCCGACCAACATCCATAGCAGAGGCATTGATAGCCTCTAGTTCGGATTTTTCCCAGCCACGCTTACGTTGTTGCACTTTCAGCTTCCTTTTGTCAAATTCTTGCTCTCTAAGCGTAGACCAGTAAATGTAGGGCTTCCACTCTATTTGAGCAATAGTGCTTCATCTAATTGACGTAGAGTGATCCGCCAACTACTCTAACTTCTTTTTTGAACGTCTCGCCGGTATAAGCTCCATGGAAACTAATCAAACTCAACTATCTCTGTGGCCGAAAGACTGGCGCATAGCAGCAGCAATCATACTTACGATACTGTGGTTTTTGTTCCTGGCAATCTATGTCTCGCGTAACGTTGGGTGGGGGAACTTTCTTGATCTGCCCATAGAAGAAATGGGCACTTTTCTTGAGGGCGCGTTCGCGTTTCTGGCGTTTTTGTGGTTGGTCATTGGGCTGTTTATTCAACAGTCGGTGCTGGCCGAGAACAATGAAGAGCTGCGCAGAAACAACCTACATTCAGAAAAACAAACTCAGGCCATTGCGGCCACCGAAATGAATGCCAGACAAGAGACTTTTTTTAAAATCTCCCAGTCAACTCGTCGCCAGCTCGGATCTGTATCGGGCCTCTTACTTATCTCAAGCCAAGGCACCGTCGGCAACAATAATATCGATTCGGAAAAATCTTCAGAGCTTTGGCGGCAATTTGCCGGCGGAGACATCGAAGTATTCTCACGCATGTTCCTTGTAATGGCTGCCAACGCCGATGTTGATTATGCCGATTTATTCTACGGCACAGAAATTAGACGGACCCATACTGAGAATTTCCTTGTCGGTTTCGATCGACTTATCAAGCTGGCAAGAGGCTGTGACACAGACAATATAATTCTTGATTCCATGCTTTATTCCGCCCATGGGCTGTTGGATTCGCGAATGCGAGAACTGCACCCGAGCATCAAGTTTAAACCTCTAGTTGGAACAAATTCTAAGGCCTATCTGCAGGAATTCATGAACCAATGAGGCAAGACTAGAGTCAGCATCGCCGCACTAAAAAATTAGAAAATTGATTCATTCGAATCATCTAAGAAAAAGGAGAGGGATATGGAATACGTAATGGTTGTCGCCTGTTTACTGTTGATTCAGTATTTTGCGTTTGGCGTGCTGGTTGGCAGAGCGAGAGGTAAATACAACGTGCCTGCTCCTGCCACAACAGGTGATCCAATTTTTGAGCGTTATGCCCGTGTACACGGCAATACCATGGAGCAGCTGATCATATTTCTGCCGTCTATGTTTATGTTCGCCTACTTGGCAAACCCACTGTACGCAGCCGGCGCTGGGGTTGTTTTCTTTATCGGACGACTCTTGTATTTGACCGGGTATGTGGCAGACCCCAGTGCTCGCGGCAAAGGCTTTTTGGTGGGCTTTCTTGCCACTGCTTTTGTGCTATTTGGCAGTTTATTTCATGGAGTAATGTCTCTGCTGTAAGGTGTGCGGGTAAGGCTGCTTTGCGGACGCTCTTCCTAGCTGCCAGCAAATCAGCCAAGCTCGCTAAAAAGGCTCTGTTTAAGGTCTTGGCGGCTTTTGCTAAGCGCCGGTTCCCCAGCAACAATCCCCACCTTGTCGCTGCTCTTGCGCTGAGGTATTCTCAAGCACCTCAACAGCCACCGAGTCTTTGCGCCTAATGTCGACTATCGAAGATGCCACTCGCAGCGCAGGTAAACAGCTCGCTTTTTACTTTGCTGCCGCTGTCTTGTTCTTCATTGCCGCGCTATATGCGATCTCACTGCTGTCGGGGGATGAGGCCAGCAGCGGCGGTATTGATGTCGCTAACAACACCATCACAGTTACCGTGCGGCAGGAGCCGCCGCAGCTAGATGCCGGCAGAGCATCGGACTCCTCGAGCTTCGGCGTGTTAAGCCACGTTATGGAAGGGCTTACCGCCTACAGCCCAACTAACCAATTGATTCCAGGGGTTGCCGAACGTTGGGATATACGAGCCGATGGCGCAACTTTTTATCTGCGGGAAGATGCCAAGTGGAGCGATGGCAAGCCAGTCACAGCACACGATTTCGTCTTTGCTTGGCGCCGGGTCGTAGACCCCGCAACCGCCTCCCAATATTCCTTTATTATGTACTCAATAAAAAACGCTGAGGCAATCAATACCGGCCAGCTGCCGGTCGAGACCTTGGGAGTGCGCGCAACCAGCGATTTTATTCTCGATGTTGAATTTGAACAGCCCACACCTTTCTTTGATAAGTTAACCGCCTTCATCACCTTCTTCCCCATCAGGCAAGACTTCTTCGAATCTACCAATGGCCGCTATGGCGCCGATGCCGACATGCTGCTCGCCAACGGCCCCTATGTTCTGACCGACTGGGTGCATGGTTCTAGCATGGTATGGGACAACAACCCCTACTATTGGAGTGAAGAGAAAGGCCTGTTAGACCAAATCAACGTGGCCTATATAACATCCGATGTGAATGCCAAACTCAATTTGTTTAAAGACGGTCAAATTGCCGACACCGATTTAGTTTCTCCGATGCTACCCCAAGCCATGCTGCGCAAGTGGCATATAGACAGGGTGATGGATGGTGGCGTGTTTTACATGGAGTTTAATCATCGCGAGGGTCGCATCTCGGGCAACCTAAATTTCCGTAAGGCGATAAAGCTGGCACAAGACCCCACAGAGCTTGTGTTCAAGGTGCTAAAAGAACCAGCCTATGTGAAGGCGGAGAGTTTGTTCCCCGTTTGGATTCAGGGCGTGAACGAGGCTTTTCGCAAGGAACACCCTCCCATCGTGCATCAATTAAACGTCGCCAAAGCTCGCGAGCATCTAGAGCTGGCGCGTATCGAGCTTGGCCTTGATGAGTTTCCACCAATCGTCTTGCTGACGGGTGATACGCCTGTCTCGGTGCTAAGCGCCGAATATTATCAGCAGCTGTTTGCGAAAAATCTGGGGCTCGAAATCCGTATTGATATCCAAATCTTTAAGCAGCGCTTGGCGAAGATGACATCAGGGGATTTTGACATGGTGATGAGCGGTTGGGGTCCTGATTATTTTGATGCCTTAACCTTCGGCGATCTGTTTTCATCTTGGAACCTCAACAACCGAGGCCGCTATAACAACCCCGAGCTAGATGCCTTTATCCGCATCGGCCAAACTGAACTTGATCCGCAAACCCGCATAAATGCCTTTGGCGAGATTCAGCGGATCGTTAGTGAAGAGGTAGTGATTATTCCCATGTACGAGCGCGGCTGGTCCTTTGTCGTCGACTCTCGCCTTAAAGGGCTGATTCGCCGTCAGGTTGGCCCTGAAGTTGATTACAACTATGCCTACATCGACAAAAGCGCTGTGCAATGATGCGGCAGCCTTCACCTACTAAAAGGAAATTGAGCTAAGTGTGGCTTTATACGATTAAAAGGCTGCTTCAAGGCGTGCTAACGGTTTGGTTTATTGCCACAGCAACCTTTTTTGCTATGCACAGTGTGCCGGGTGACCCACTTCTCAATGAGCGGGCAACTACCGACACTATTCGAGCCAACCTCGAAGCCAAATACGGCTTAGATCAGCCGCTGGGAATTCAATACCTTATCTATTTAAGAAACATTTCCCGCGGTGATTTCGGTATTTCCTTTACCCAAGAAAACCGCGAAGTAAACGACATTATCCGCGAGCACTTTCCGGTGTCGGCCATACTTGGGGTGCTGGCGGTTTTGTTTGCGGCCTCTGGCGGTATTTTATTCGGCGCCTTAACTGCGATATACCGAAACCGCCTGCCCGACTACATCATTATGTTTTTGGTGATACTGGGGATTTCTGTACCGAGTTTCGTGATTGCGGCCCTTAGCCAATTGTCTTTAGTTAGCATTAACAGCATCGCTGGTCGCACTCTGCTGCCGGTTGCTGGCTGGGGCACAATACTGCATATGCTGGTGCCGTCGTTGGTTTTGGGCATGGGCACGATGGCCTATCTTACCCGTCTCATGCGCTCGTCAATGCTCGAGATCGTAAATTCCGATTTCGTGCGCACCGCAAAATCCAAAGGCTTGCCAGCGTCTCGAATTTTCGCCAAGCACCAGTTTAGAAACGCCATTCTGCCGGTAGTGACCGTGCTTGGCCCTGCCATCGCCGCCATAACCACCGGCGGGTTTGTGGTTGAGCTGGTGTTTGCGATTCCTGGCCTTGGGCGGTTTTTTGTTGAGGCGGTGCAGCAACTGGATTATACGGTGATTATGGGAACCACCGTGTTTTATGGGGCTTTTCTGGTTTTTATGGTGATTGTTGTTGACGTGGCATACGGGTTTATTGATCCGCGGGTCAGGTTGGAGATGTCGTGAGCGAAACCCTAGCACCGGATTTTTCTCCCCTTCAAGATCGGCAGGCTACCCAAGCAATAAGCCGGCCTTCGCTGTCCTATTGGCAAGATGCATGGATCAGACTCAACGCCAATAGGCGCGCAATAGCCTCACTGTATGTGGTGGTAGCCTTATTGCTGTTTACCCTAGTTGGCCCGTTCGTCTGGTCAGTAGACCCGTCGGCTCAAGACCTTGATCAGGTCAGCCAGCCGCCTCGTGCTGCGCTTTCAGCCCGGATAGTGGCAGAAATTGAGCCTTGGATTGGTGATCCCGCTTTGGCAGTGGATCGGGTTACCGTCATTGGCAACCCAACCACCCAAGCGGTTAGGCTGCAGTGGCCCGATTTGGCCGGAGCCAATGGCTATCGGGTGTATCGCAATCTGTATCCGGTGGGGCCGGAGCGGGCCTACGGGATTCCTATCGCCGAGTATTTTGACAACTCCATTCGCTATTTTGAAGACCGCTTCGATCTTGCGCCGCGCAATTATTACTACAGCATTGTGCCCCGAGGCGAGCAAGGGCAGCTGTTGGAGAACTATGAGTCGATCGAAGTTGAGGTAGAGCTGGTGATAACCCCGCTTGAAGCTCTTGAGAAGGGCTTGATTGCAGATGTTAGTAAAGTCGCATTGGATGACTCTATCACTCTAGACTGGCATCCCTTAGGAACCGATTACCTAGGGCGGGATATGTTAGCGCGGCTAATGGCGGGGGCGCGCGTGTCTTTATTTATTGGCATTGGCGCGCCGTTCTTGTTCGTGCTGTTTGGCGTTTTCTACGGCTCGTTATCTGGTTTTCTGGGCGGCAAGATAGACCAAGTTATGATGCGTTTTGCTGACTTTGTTGTGGCACTGCCTTTTTTGCTGTTCATGATTCTGTTTAAAATAGCCTTTGGCGTCGGGCCAGGGGAGAGCGGCGTACTGCCGCTGCTGGTGGCTTTGGTGGTGCTGATGTGGCCAGCGACGGCGAGGCTCGTACGGGGCCAAATATTGCAGATTAGAGAGCAGGCCTATATTAGCGCTTCCAAATTGTTAGGTGCCAAGACAAACTATTTAATTCTGCGCCATATGATCCCTAATACTTTAGGGGTTGTGCTGGTGACTCTGACCTTCGCTATCCCTAGCGCAATTTTTACTGAGGCGTTTTTGTCTTTTATTGGCATGGGCGTAGCACCGCCCACACCCTCATGGGGTTCGATGTCCAATGAAGGCATCAAAACCATGCTGACTACGCCCCACGAATTAATATTGCCGGCCCTTTTAATTAGCATCACGGTTCTTGCCTTTAACTTATTAGGTGATGGTTTGCGGGATTCCCTCGATGCTCGCATGAGGAACCAAGAATGACCGCGCTGCATCCCGGCTCGATGACGCCGCTTTTAGAAGTGAAGGACCTTGCGGTGGAGTTTGATACCTATGGTGGCATTGTAAAAGCTGTCAGGGGCGTTAACTTCGATGTGCAGGCAGGTAAAACTTTAGCGATTGTAGGCGAGTCTGGCTGCGGCAAGTCGGTTACGGTACAAAGTATTATGGGGCTAATACCTACGCCGCCTGGGCGTATTACATCGGGTACCGCTAAGCTGCGTGGGCAGAATATTCTTGGCCAAAGTCATATCGATGGCAAAGATATTCGCGGTGCCGAGATCGGTATGATTTTTCAAGACCCCATGACATCGTTAAATCCAACTATGACCATTGGCGATCAAATTGCCGAGCCTTTGCAGGTGCATAAAAACTATAGCTACAAACGGGCATTTGCGGCTGCTATCGAGCTGCTAGAGCTGAGCAAAATTCCTGAGCCGGCAAAACGGGCCAAACAGTACCCATTCGAATTTTCCGGCGGCATGCTGCAGCGCGCGATGATCGCTATGGCCATCGCCTGTAAGCCCGCGATCTTAATTGCAGACGAGCCCACTACGGCCTTAGACGTTACCATCCAAGCGCAGATTTTGGACTTATTGCGAGACTTGCAGGGTGAGACCGGCATGGCAATCGTTTTGATTACCCATGACCTTGGGGTGGTGGCGCGGATGGCAGATGATGTGGCTGTTATGTATGCCGGCAAAGTAGTGGAGTATGGCAGCGTGGACGATGTGTTTTACCGTTCTGCCCATCCTTATACCTTAGGCCTGAAAGCGGCGATGCCCACCAATGATCCGGCCAAACAGCATGCGCTGCAGCCTATCGAAGGCAGCCCGCCAGATTTATTTGCGCCACCGGCCGGCTGTGGTTATTGCGCCCGCTGTCCAAGCGCGATGACGGTCTGTGACACCACCAGCCCCGGAGAATCATTTTTGAGTGATTCGCACTTTGCTTGCTGCTGGCTGCATCACCCCGATGCGCCAATAAAGCCTCAAGATCTGTATTTCAAAGACCTCACGCCATGAAAGATTTAATTGAGATAAACCAGCTGACTAAATATTTCTATTTGTCGAAAGACCAGCGAGTGCATGCGGTTGAAAATGTGTCCCTCTGCGTTGGCGAAAAAGAAATTGTTGGCTTGGTAGGAGAGAGCGGATCAGGCAAATCGACTTTAGGTAAAACTCTTCTCGGGCTGTATGACAAAACCTCCGGCAGTGTGACTTATCGGGGAGAGCAGCTGCCCCAGAAATACGGTTCCAGAGATTTTCAAACCCACGCAAAAAATATGCAAATGATCTTTCAAGATCCGTATTCTTCGCTTAACCCAAGAATGACGGTGGGGGAGATTGTGGGCGAAGGGCTTTACCTTAACAGCAAGGATAAAAGGTCGCTGATAAAAGAGAAGGTGGCCGATTGGCTAACACTTGTCGGTCTGCAGGCTGATCACATGTCGCGCTACCCCCATGAGTTTTCGGGCGGGCAGAGGCAGCGGATCGGTATTGCGCGGGCACTGATTATGGAGCCTGAGTTTGTGGTCTGTGATGAGCCGATCTCAGCGCTTGATGTGTCGGTGCAAGCCCAAGTAATTAATTTACTTGGCGAGCTAAAAGATCGTATGGGTCTTACCCTTTTGTTTATTGCCCATGACCTTTCGATGGTGCGCTATGTCAGCAACCGAATGGCGGTGATGTACCTTGGATCCTTGGTCGAAATTGGCAAAGCCGATGACGTGTATTTCGATCCGAAGCATCCCTACACTGAAGTTCTGGTAGGGTCGAATCCAGAACCAGACCCGGAGTTAGAGCGCAGTCGCCCATCCACTGGTATTCGCGGTGAAATCCCTTCGCCGGTTAATGTGCCAGCTGGCTGCCGGTTTGCTAATCGCTGCGATAAAGTCATGGACGTGTGCAGAAGTGTCACGCCACAGCTAATTCAGCTGACAAACGTGGATAGGCAAGTGGCTTGCCATCTGTATTCTTAGTGGGAGCCTTCGGCCTTTAACACCTGTTTTCGAACTTGCTCAGTGAGAGTTCGAAAATCCGTTTTGCCACTTCCCATGCGGGGGAAATCAGTCACTATCACGTATTTCCGCGGCAGGGCTAGGTTAGGTATTTCCTTGGCTAACTTTTTACTGACGTGGCTTTGATCCACGGCGTGGCTGGTGACGGCAACAATAAGCGAACCTCGTTTTGCGTCGGGCAACTCCACAACGCAGCATTCAATGGCAGCATCCGTTACCTGATTTAGCCTTTCTTCGACCATGACTAACGACACCATCTCGCCGCCAATTTTTACGAAGCGTTTCAGCCGGCCTTTATGCCAAATATACCCATCCGCGTCGATGCAACCTAGATCGCCGGTGTCGTACCAGCCAGACTTTATGCGCAGTGACGACTCTTCCAAATTATTTAAATAACCTTTCATGACGCCGTCGCCCTTGACCAGAATTTTGCCTACCTCTCCAGTTGAGCATTCCATGCCGGTTTCATAGCTTTCTATTTTAACCCTAGTGCCGGGTATAGGTATGCCAATGCTGCCAGGCCGGTTTTTATCTCGTGGGTTAACCGATATCACAGGGGCGGTTTCGGTGGCGCCATAACCTTCAAAAATCTCTAGCTGGTGTTTTTCACGGTATAGGGTTCGCAGTGACTCTGGACATTTGTCGGCGCCAGAAACAGTGAGCACGACACTGGCAAAGTCACCGGGCTTAGCCTGTTTGGCATAGCCCTCTAGAAACAGCGGGGTGCCAACTAAAAGCTCAGGCTTGGTTTCTTTGATGATGTTGGCGACTGTTTTAAATTCTAGCGGATTAGCATAGGTAATGGAGGTCATACCTAGGCACAGGGGCGTCCATAGATTGATTGTGAGGCCGAATACGTGGAAATAGGGCAATATGGCGAGTAGCCGGTCCATGCTGTGCACATCCATCATGTCGCAGAAGGCATCGATATTGGACAAAATGTTTTTCTGCGACAGCTGAACGGCTTTGGGCTCTTTTTCGCTGCCGCTGGTAAATAAAATAACGGCGGCTTGCTCGAGGTCTTCACGGCCACTTAGCCGCTTAAGCATAGATTTAGGTAATTTTGTCTTGAGCAGGGCTAGCGCTTTTTCTGTTTTGCCGAGCCCCGCCATGATCTCCTCAAGGAATACCATATTGGGCAGTTCGGGGCAGCCGGTTTTTTCAAGCAAAGCCCGCGCCGTTACAATAGTTTTAAAATCGCATTGCTGGCGCGCATACTGACAGTTGCTCTTGGCTCCGGTTGAATAGTTGATCATCACCGGTGTGAGCCCTGCCATCACAGCGCCGGTAATCGCAAGCGCCGCCCCGGACGACGTCGGCAACATGATGCCGATTCTGCCGCGTTCGAGTTTTTTAAATCGGCGGGCCAAAATCAAGGATCCCAGCAGCGACTGTGCGAAAGTCACATCGCGGCCGGTTGTACGGTCAACAAATGCAATTTTTTTGGGGCTTGCCAGAGCTGATTCAATAAAGCGATGTTGTAGCATGACCTGAGTCTATAACAGCAGGGAGTATCATGGAACCTGAAAAAAGCGATGAGATAGTCAGGCCAGCGTTAGGGTATTCCAGTTAGGCAATGCTAACCTTCGTTTCAAGGGGCAAACGCAAGTCGCACCGGGGTTAGCGCTGGCACTGAAATGAAGAACCTTTCGTTCCAGCGAGCTTAAGTTCAATAGTGGGGTATTAGGCCATGACTAAAAAAATCATTGAAACAGGTGCAAAAGCGATTTTGCTGGCAGCACTGTTCGCTGTCGCTACCGTCCACGGGCAAACCCGCGATCCGTTTTTTCGCGTTTATCCAGTGGCCGGCAAAGTGCATATGCTAGAAGCGCCCGATGCGGGCGGCAATATTGGTGTCTTTAGTGGCGAAGATGGCATTCTGTTGATTGATGATCGCTGGGATCAAGACACACCGGCATTGTTGGCAGCACTGAAAACTATTTCCGATGCTGATATTCGTTTTTTGGTGAATACTCATATTCATCCAGACCATATTGGTGGCAACAACAACCTAGCCGCATACGGGGTCACGATCTTGGCTCACGACAGCGTGCGCTTGAAAATGTTGACTGAGCTGCGCATACCGCGGCGCGGTGGAATAAATTTCCCCCAACCCCCAGAGCAAGCTCGCCCGGTTATCACCTACAGTGATGCCATCAGTTTTCATCTCAATGGTGAGGAAGTGCGAGTATTTCTTGCGCCTCCAGCCCATACCGATGGTGATAGCTTTGTGCACTTTATGCAGTCGGACGTATTGCATCTAGGTGATGTGTTTAGAACTAATATGTATCCGATTATCGACAAGTTCAATGGCGGTAGCTTTCTGGGCATGATTGCAGCAATGGAGATAGCAATCTCGCTGGCAGGGCCGGACACTAAAGTTATTCCCGGCCATGGTGTGGGCGTGTCGGACCGAGCAGGGATGGTGGAGGTATTAACTATGCTGACAACTATCAAAGACAGGGTGCAGAATTTGATTAATGGCGGCAACACGCTTGCCGATGTCCTATCGGCTCAACCGTTGGCTGATCTGGATGAGCGTTGGGGTTCAGTGCCTAGCTGGAGCGCGGCTGATGTAATTCCTATCGTCTATGAGGAACTGCAGGGCGATAATTAGGCGGCTGTTGATGAGCTAGAGGGAAGTCTCGGGCTTGAACGTCAGATAAAAGGGCAAATCACTTCTTGCGCCGGTACAGCGCGAGCTCTACACTCCTGCAACCTAAGAAAGAATAGGGCATTAGTAGTTGTGGTAAAACATCTCAATACGCTGTGGTTAGTCGCGGTGGCCTTAGTTTTGATCGTAATAGCGTTGAATCCTGAGTTGCTGAATCGAGATAGTATAGCTAGGTTCTTAGATGGTTTGGGCCCGACAGCAGTAGTGGTTTATCTAGGAATATCCTTGGCGAGGGCACTAATGATGATGCCATCGACGCCGTTTATCTTGGCGGGCGCGGTGGCTTTTCCCCAGGTGCCGGTTCTAGTGTACGTAATTTCCTATATTGGTGTGGTGGCTGGAACTTTGCTGATCTACAAGTTTCCGTCATTTGGCAGCTACGACGAGTATTTGGAAGAGAAATACCCGAAACAGATAGGACAGATCAAAGAAAAAATGCAGGGTCGGTATTCGTTTTGGATAGTAGTCGGCTGGTCGTTTTTTCCGTTAGTACCAACAGACTTAATAAGCTACGTGGCTGGCATTGCCAAAATGCCTCTAAAAAAACTAGCAGCAGCGGTAATCATAGGAGAATTTCCTATTGTCACATTTTATGTCTTTGCCGGCGTTGAACTAGGGGAATGGCTCAGAGTATGACAGCGCAACTTACATTCAGAGACTCTCTTCGTCTCATCAAGAGCTTTAAGACATCTGGCACAATTACTCCTAGCTCGCCGCGCCTTATTAGCCGCCTGCTGGCGCCTATAGATTTTGCTTCGGCTAGATGTATCGTTGAGCTAGGCCCCGGCAACGGTTGTGTAACGAAGGCGATCTTGAAAAAATTGCACCCAGACTGTTTGCTGGTTTGTTTTGAATTAAATTCAACTTTCGTTGAGCAGTTAGAACTAATCGTCGACCCAAGACTGCGTGTCGTCAATGCCTGTGCATCATCTATACGGGTAGAACTAGACAGGCTTGGGATCGGGACGATAGACCATGTTGTGTCTAGTTTGCCGCTGGCCCTTATCGACGCGGTAATGGTTGATACTATTTTGTGCAGTGTGGGCAATAATCTAAAAACCGGCGGTCGGTTTCAGCAGTATCAATACACGCTAAAAAATTACTCGGATATGAAGCCTCGGTTTAGCAATGTTAAGCTCAGGTTCACGCTTCGAAACCTGCCTCCGGCCTTTGTTTACGAGTGTATTAAGTAACTACACGGCCAGCCCATCTGCTCTACTCAATGTAAAATATTCCTGAGATTTCTACGCAAGCGTTTAGTGGCAAGGTATTAACCCCTAGAGCCAAGCGTGTGTGTTTGCCAGCCTCACCAAAGACATCAACCATGAGATTGGATGCGCCATTGATTACGGTGGACTGCCCGGTGAAGGAATCGTCGCTGGCAACAAACCCCTGTAAGCGAACGCACTGTTTCACTCGATCTAAATCTCCGTCACAGGCACCTTTTAACGCTGCGATCATGTTTATTGTGCATTGTCTTGCGGCGATTTGGGCCTGTTCAACGGTGACATCCTGGGGGACTTTTCCTGGATAGATAAGCTCACCATTCAAAAACGGAATTTGACCGGCGATGTAGGCCATGTTGCCAGCGACTTGGTAAGCGACGTAGTTGGCCACAGGTGCAGGTGTTGGGGGTAGCTCAATGCCAAGCTCATCTAGCTTAGCTTGAATTCTGCCGCCGCCTGCTTGGGCTAAGGTTAGGGGTGCAGTGAGTGCGCCACCCAGTAAAAGGCTGCTGCGAATGAAGTGTCTGCGGGTGTTGCTTTGGCTCATTTTTTTTCCCTAGGTATTTGCTGTGTGGTGCCAGTCTAACTGTTTAGATTGGATGGGGGCAATGTTCTTGGTGTTGCTTGGATTGGTTCGGTTTTGTTTTTGCTGGAGATGATTGTTAGTTCTTGCGTT
>CAYGSO010000033.1:0-8273 GCA_964352445.1 uncultured Pseudohongiella sp.
GGCCAGAGCTGCAGTGAAAGCCTGCGCGACCTTGAGTGCTAAAAGCTATCGGCAAATGTACCAAATGCCATGGCTGAATCAGTTTGGCACGTCAGTGTCCCAGTGCAGAGCTCGATGTTTTGTAAGTATATCCATGAGCTGTGGTATCGGCACCGCTTCTAAAGTGCCGCGGCGGCTGCTTACGGTTGTGGCTTTAAATATGGCGTTATAGATCGCTTCCTCAGTGGCCTCAGCAACGGCGGCAAATAGAGGCGACATAGAGCTATTAACAAGGCTTTGGGTGGCAACGGGCGCGCTGGACTCTCTAGGCCTGCGTACGCTGGGGCTGGTTGAAAACGCGACAACGTAATCACCCGAGCCGTTACTGGCGTATGAGCCCGTGCGCGCCAACCCCATAATGGCTCTAAGGCCAAGTCGATCGAGGCTGCGGGAAGTCAACGGCGCATCGGTGGCAACCACGAGCATGATAGAGCCGTCTTCGCGGTCTTCATCCTCCGGCAGGACCTGCTCTGAGAACGCATACGTGCCTAGCTCTCTACCCACTGGGGCACCGTTGATAGTCATGATACCGCCGTAATTGGTTTGCACTAGTACCCCAATAGTGTAGCCACCTAATTCTTCAGGAAGCACGCGGGAACTTGTGCCAATGCCACCTTTCCAGCCAAACGCCTGGGTGCCGGTGCCAGCCCCAACGCTACCTTCAGCAACCGGACCAGAAGCGGCGTTGTTTAAGGCATTAAATACTTCCTCCCGCTGAATTGGGTCGGCCCACATATTGTTAACTCGTGCATCGTTAGTTTCACCGACGATTGGGTTAACAGTGTGCTCACCCATGCCGGGCTGCAAGTAAACCCACTGCTTAAGCGCGTTTGCGGCGCTCCAAACACAGAGGGTGCAGGTAAGCAGAATGGGGGTTTCAATTTCGCCAAATTCCCGCACTTGGGTTTCACCAATAAGTTTGCCATAGCCATTGCCGACATGGATCCAAGCGGGAATCGGGTGGGTATAAAGATTCCCCGGTGCTGGGATTATGGCGGTGACTCCCGTGCGTATATCATCACCCTCAATCACAGTTTCGTGCCCAACCAAGACCCCGCGGACATCTGTAATGGCGTTAAATTGTCCGGGTTCAAATATGCCAACGACTAGACCTGCTTCTCGTGCACGGGGTCTTATGTCACTGTTTTGCGAAAAAGCAAATTGGCTTGCTAGGCTGAAAACCATGAGCAATAAAATGTGGCGGGTTAACAAAAGGGGCTTTGTCATGACAGTTCCATGTTGGTATTGAAAAAGCTTAGCTGCCGAGCTTGTCATCCAGCAGGCTTCGAATGGTGTTAAGTAATTCATCGCCACGGTAAGGTTTGTTTAACAAAATGTAGTCGTCTTGAATCGCTTGGTGAGAGTCGGCAGCGTAGCCACTGGCAAACAGTATTGGAGTAGTAGGATTTTGTTGTTTGATAAGTTTGGCCGCCTCTGGGCCTCCCATTTCTGGCATCATGACGTCCATAAACACTAATTCAATGGACTTATTCACTGCACAAAACTCTACTGCCTCGATGCCGTTGCCTGCAAGTATCACGGTGTAGCCCGCCTTTTCGAGAGTCTCTTTAGTTATTTTGGCAACCAGTGCCTCATCCTCAGCCACTAATATAGTTTCGCTGCCGCCAAAGGGAAGTGCTTGGTTCTGAAGATTCTGGGGAGAACTGACTTTTTTCAGGGCGGGGAAGCTGATCTGCATTTTAGTCCCGGTATCTCCCGTGTGCAAAATGCGAATACTGCCCTCATGCTTTTGCATGATGCCGTAGGCCATTGATAAGCCAAGGCCGGTACCTTGGCCCTCGGGTTTGGTGGTAAAGAATGGGTTGTAAATTTTTTCTTTTACCCCGTCCGCGATGCCGCCGCCGCTATCTGTCACATTTAAGTAAACTTGATTAACCGGCTGGTTATCGGATTCGAGTTCAGTGCTTAGACTGCTGGTGCTTATGTTAATGGTGCCGCCATCGGGCATGGCGTCCCGGGCGTTGACGCAGAGGTTCATCAAGACTTGTTCTAACTGGGACTTGTCTCCAGCAATAGGCGGCAATCCAATCTGCGGTGAGAAGCGCAGCGTTATAGAGGCTGGGAGCACTCGCTCAAGGAGTCTTAGAAAGTTTTGTACGAGATGATTAAGATCAAGGGGTTTCTTTTGCAGCGGTTGATTGCGGGAAAAGGTGAGCAGCTTATTGGTTAGCGCGGCGGCCCTAGCGGATGCCGACTCAATGTCTTTTAGCCGACCCTTAATGTCACTGAGGTTCGTGCTGATTAAGCCAATTTCCGCATTGGCCGAAATGGCCATGAGTAAATTATTAAAATCATGAGCTATGCCACCGGCGAGCTGACCAATGGCTTCCATTTTTTGAGCCTGGCGCAGCTGTTGTTCCAATTCTCGGTCCGCTGTGACGTCTCGGCCGACACCTATCATTCGCTTGGCCTCAATATCGAGACTTCCATGCCATTCAATACTGACCACATTGCCCTGCTTTCCAATGTAGCGATTTTCGAATGGTGGCAAACGGTAGCTGTCTTTGGTGACTCGAATGAAAGCGTCTTTAGTCATCTGCCGGTCATCGGGATGAATAAGCTCGATATAAGGCGTGGTCAATAGTTCTTCTTCAGAGTATCCAAGCTTGTGAATAAATGCTGGATTTACCTTACTATAGAAACCTTCAAAATTTAAAACACATAGAAAATCGGCGGACAGGTCGAAAATAGCCTGCTGCTCCATTGATGCAGCTTTGCGAGTTGTGACGTTGTTGGTAAAGACAATGAAGCCTGTTACTTGATCAGCTTCTAGCGTTGGGCTTACCCGAGATTCCCAGTAACTCAGCTCGCCCTGTTTGCTCAGTACCTTGCTCTCAAGCAACTGTGTCTTTCTTGTTTTGGCCACCTGTTCGAAACAGCTCTTTAGTTTATCTATTTCCTCTTGATTAGCAGCAAAGTTAAAGAAGGGTCGGCCAAGCACCTCATCCTTGGTTAAATTCTCGGTGGTGCGATTGACGAAGAGAACCATTCCGTCTAGGTCCAATACCAAGACATAGGAAGGGCTGTTGTTAATTAAGGTATCTAAAAAGTCTTCGGGTGACATGGTATCAAGGTATTATGATGAAGGTTATAATTTAAAATGAAATTTAGCTGCCATTAGCTCCGACTTAGGTTCGCTGCACTTAGCTTAAAAAGATTCAGCATGGAATTGGTTCCTTGACTACACTTAAGCCGCTAACTGCACATTCGTCAAGCCCCAGGGTAATACATGCATCTGCTTTCTAACTTATTCGCCAACCTTACCATGAAAGCGTGCGTGTGCCTCTTAACTTTGTTTGGTTTTCTCCTTGGTTGTTCACCCAGTCAGGCTCAAACTGAAGGTTCTTTGCAGGTTTTAGTATTGCATGGAATTTGGAATGAGCGAGCATGGCAGCGGGACTTCGATGAACAGTTTTCTACGTCGCTGTCTGCACAACTTGGGAGACCGGCTGAGATTTCTTTTCATAACCTGGATCTTTCTCCCTCAGCAAATCCCCAGTCAGTAGAATTTTTTCGGCAAGCGGTAAACGGCATAGTAGATACGGTTGGGATCGATGTGATTGTTGCGGTGTTACCTTCTGCGGTCGATTTTGTCAAAACATTGGACAGTTATACTATCCTGCCCATGGTGCTAACTCTGCCTGCGATATTGCCTCAAAATGCAGTATCGGCGGCTGACAATTCTTGGATAGTTCGAGCGACTGCGGGCAGTGCAATTCGCAACACCCTAAATGTTGCTACAGCGCTTCACCCAAATGCTGCGACTATCGAATTGTTTTCCGACTCGGCAATCGATGCTTTTAGTTTCAAGCGCATGGCTGAGCAAGTCATAGAGCAAGAGTTTGCTGATTATGAGCTAGTTACCCACTATAACAAGCCGTTAGCGCAGATGATCAGTACGTTAAGTTTATTGTCAGATGACTCAATTGTTTTGGCCCTTCCTTACCTGTCTGAAGAGTTGGAACAATCAGGCAACTCAGCAGCAGCCTTAGAGTCATTATCCGCCGCCAGTGCCCAGCCACTTTACGGGTTCGCAGAGCCTTCAATAGGTTCAGGCTTGGCGGGGGGGTATTTTTACACAGCAAAGGAGTTTGCCGCGGCGAGTGCGGAAGCTGCTGTGGCGGCGATAAACAACGCGCCCTATGATGGGACTGTTAGCGGTGCATTCAGCTCTTATATTTTTGACTACGAAGAGGTGCAGCGTCACAAGCTGCAGTTAAATCGCTTGGATGTGCCCTACACAGTAGTGAACCAGCCCCGCTCGTTAGTACAAGATTATCGCAATACCGTGTACCTCACAGGCGTCATTTTTCTACTTTTCTGTGTTGCATTTTACCAAGTATTGATAGCCCTCAAGAAATCCGAGTCGGCCAAAAAGCAGCTTCAGGTCAGCGAACAATTGGCCAAAGAAAGCCAGTTAAGATATGAACTGCTTACCAAAAACACCTTGGATGTTATTTGGACTTGGGATCAGGATCAGCGACAAACAACTTATTGTAGTCCTTCAATATTTCAGCTGACAGGGTATACCGCGGCTGAGTTCATGAGCTTGGGTATGCGGCAGGTTATGACTGAAAGCTCGGCAGAACATGCGCTTGCACTAGTCTTTTCACCCTCGCGCAGTTCAGGCATGTTTGAGATTGAGTTAATACGCAAGGATGGTTCTAAAATTTGGTGCGAATTATCGGCGCAGCCGATAACAGAGGAGGGCGCCAATAAGAATGAATGGGTTGGTATCACCAGAGACATAAGCAAACGCAAACGAGAGGAGAGTGAGCGGCTTGCTTTGGAAGGGCAGCTTAGGCAGGCACAAAAGTTTGAGTCCTTGGGCACGCTAGCCGGCGGTATTGCTCATGATTTTAATAACATGCTTGGTGTGATGATTGGTTTGAATGAGCTGCTAAAACTCAAAATTGGAGATAATCCTGCTACGGTTAGTATTGTTGATAAATTGATGGCAATCACCGACAGAGCAAAAGGGTTGGTCGGTCAAATTTTGGCGTTTAGCCGTCAGAGCAATTTGCATAAAGTTCAGTTCAATCTAGCAGATTTGGCCTCCGATTCGCTTCGGCTTATCCAATCCGGTATGCCAAAGTCGGTGAAATTGGAACAGAATTTAGGAGCTGAGCCTATTACAGTGCTAGCAGACTCGAATCAAGTATCCCAAGTTTTCATTATCATACTGACCAATGCGTTCGAGGCCTTAGAAGCCGAGCAAGGGGAAATTGACTTTTCGATTCACGAAGTTGAGATTACGTCTGAACAAGAATGCCTACACGGTAAATTAGAGCCCGGTCTGTATGCCAAAATCAAGGTAAGCGATAATGGCCTGGGGGTTAGTGAGGACAGAATCGACAAAATATTTGACCCTTTTTACACCTCGAAAGATCTTGGCAGTGGCATGGGGCTTTCGATTGCGCGAGGTATCGTTATGGCTCATAGCGGCGGCATAGATTTCCGCTCAAAGCCATTTCGAGGCTCTACTATCACTGTGTATTTGCCTGCCCAAGCCGCTAATGGGTTGTCAATACCTCAGTCTGAGAGTGTGCCCGAGGCTAAGCGCTCCACCATATTACTAGTTGATGATCAAACTGATCTTCTCGAGACTGTAGGCATGATGCTAGGGGTGTTGGGCCATGACTGTATTGTGTGCTCCGACCCCAGAAAGGCCATGGAGATAATCGCAGATACCCAGCAGCAATTTGACTTGGTCATAACCGATTATTCCATGCCTGAGGTCACCGGTTTGGACATAGCTAATTCCTGCGCCGATAAGCGGCCCTCGATACCAGTAATACTCGCTACAGGTTACAACGATTCAACTGCCTTCTTAGGCGCGCAAGATACCCGTGACTGGCATATTCTGAGCAAACCGTTTGGCTTCAATGAGTTAAAACTTATGCTAAACAGCGTTTTATAGCTTGCGACTAGTTAGTGACTTGCCTTGATAAAAGTTGATAGGATTAGGCCTCTTAAAAACTTACATAAGAATAATAATGCGCCAAGTTGTCCACTCCCTCAGCTTAGATTTATGCTCCAACCCCGCTAAATTTAGCCGCTTTGTTTTTGGGTTTTTTGTCTGCGTCATTTCAGGCCTCGCTTACGCTCAATCTTCTATCCCAGTGACTCCCAAGCTACTGTCAGATTTGTTTCCTGACGCAGTCGAGTTCTCCGACAAATCCGGTAACCCAGCCGTAATAAGAGCCTACTCACAAGATGAGGCTGGCGAGCAGCAGTTGGTTGGCTATGTTTTTGAAACAGCAGATTTACCCCCGGAAGAAGTAGGCTACAGCGCACCCATCAATGTCCTCGTTGGAATGCGACTCGACGGCAGTATTACCTCGATTCAGGTGCTTTTCTACCGCGAGTCATACAAAAGTATTCGCGGTGATTTTTTGGCAACCGAAAGATTTCCCAATCAGTTTGACAATAAAAACATTGCTGACGGCTTTAGAGTCGGCAGAGATGTTGATGGCGTGTCAAGAGCCACACTAAGCAGCTGGGCGGTTGCGCGAGGAATTCGCAACGCCGGGCGCCGCGTCGCCACTGCTTACATGAATGACTCTGCGGTGGTTTCCGGCGCCGCCGCTGATGCCTTTGTGCTCAATCTATTTGCTCAAAAAACTTGGGCAGAACTAAAACAAGAGGGTCTTGTTGTTGATTTTGTAATTGCTCAACCCAACGATACGGTCCTAGACCTAGATTTGGCTTTTATCGGCCACGATGGTTTGGGCGAACTAATCCTAGGGGTGGACGACTACTCCATTGCCGATAGAGAGGCCAGCAATCGAGCGGCCGATGGCAACCTGTTTTTGATTGGTATAGACGGCAACGCAAAGCGACCTTTCAGGCAGGAACGCCTTGCCATCGAACAAGACGGCAACCGTTATCTGGTTAATCGAAATCGGTTTGTCTATGCTGGCAGTGCCGATAGCGGCCTAATCGCCGATCAAGTAAGGTTCTCCGGTGCAGTAGTGCTTGATACCGCAATCGACCTAGCGAGGCCGTTCAGTGTTCTCTACGATGACAGCGAAACCAGAGGCAGCTTCGAAAACTATCAGCAAATAGACTATCAAGTGCCTGCCTTAGCGCTAGCTTTAGCCTCAGGTGAGGCGATCCCACAGCAATATCTGCCGCAGCCTGCCACGGATTTTGCCGAGTTAGAACAAGACAGTGTGGGCAGCAGCCTCATTGCTGACGCACCTTGGTTTGAAGTTGCCGCCATGGTGCTGCTGTTAATCTTAGTAATGACCTCGTTTCTCAAAAAAAGCAGCAAACTGCGCTGGGCGACGCTGGCCTACACGCTGCTATACCTTGGTTTTTTTGACGGCAACTTTGTCTCAGTCTCCCATATTACCAACGCCATCAAGCAAGGCCCCTCACTGTTCTTGAATGACTTACCTCTTTTGCTAATCATTGTTTTTACGCTAGTCACTACGTTATTTTGGGGCAGAGTATTTTGCTCGTCACTGTGCCCGTTTGGCGCACTCCAAGATTTTATAACCCGATTCGTGCCGAAAAAACTACAGCGTAAAGTGCCCCAAGCTATTCACGATAAGGCGCTGTACCTAAAATACGGCGTACTTTTTTTCCTGATAGTCATGGCACTTGCCTACAGTGAACTCAGCCTGTTTCAATACTTTGAACCTTTTGGCACCCTGTTTTATTTTAGTCAGTCGCTGCTGTTATGGGCCATCTTGCTAGTATTTTTGCTCGGCGCCACCTTGGTGCCTAGATTCTATTGCCGCTATGCCTGCCCCTTAGGGGCAGCCCTAGGAGTAGTCTCATTCATCTCGCCGTTTAAAATCAAACGGGTAGAGCAGTGCAAAGTCTGTAAAGTATGCGAACACGCCTGTCCGACCGGCGCAATTCGCGGGCCAGATATTGATTTCAAAGAGTGCGTACGCTGTGACGTCTGCGAAATAAAGTTAATCGCACGATCAGGTGTCTGCAAACACGACATGGAAGAAGTCAAAATCCGCATCAAAGACTGGCAGCCCGCAACTTAAACCACGCTCTAAAAGTAAAAGCCTCGCCCAAAACATACAGCTCCTAGCTACCTAAGTGCGCGCCAATCAAAGCTGCAGCCCAATGTTTGCAAGCCGTGCACAAGGGAAAGTGGGTTTTGGTTGAGACCTGCACACTGAACAAATGAGAAGACGGATACTCATCTAGGCCTGCACACAGGGCAAGAGACAAGACGGGTTTCGTTC